>JANXSX010000095.1 GCA_025356475.1 Isosphaeraceae bacterium
GACTTCCAGGACTGGACCGCGCAAGAGGCTGCCGAAGCTTACATGTTCCGTAACGACGTCCAGTACGCTCTCAACTTGCAGCCAGGTGCCGAAGTCTCCGACCGAACCGTCGAACGCTACCAGAAACTCTTTCGCGAAGACAATGCTGCCGCGCACATCTTCGATCGATGATTTCGCGATTGACGAGCGGACCGGCGTGATCACTGCCTGTCCGGCGGGTCATCAGCCGTTATCATGTACACGTGATGTGAAGTCAGGGAAAACAAAGGTAGAGATGCTTGCGAAGATTTGTGGTGGCTGTTTGTTTCGGAGTCAATGTCCGATAGGCGAGGCTCGCAAGGGACGATTTGTGCTTGTGATCAGCCTGGCGGAAACCCGTTCTCTTGCGTAATCGCGAGTCGCATGCAAGCAAGCGGCTCGCGATCGGTTATCCGTCGTGCGTCACGGATTTGGGCTGGCTTCCTTCTTCTTGAAGGCGGGTGAGATCTTCGAGGCGACACCCTTCTCATGCTCGACCTTCACGGGGATGCCCTTGGCACCCTTTTCCTTAGCCTTCTCGATGTTCTTCTCGATCTTTTCGAGATCGATCTTGGTGCTACCCTTCTTGGTAACGTACTCAGTAGCGTCCGTGATGGTCACGACCACTTCCTTGTCGGTGTCCTTCTCGACAACGGTGACCTTCTTGCCGGCGATGTCGACCTTCGTCAAAACGCCAAAGAGCTCGTCAGCGAGTGCCGATCCGGCAACCACGCCCAAGGCAACAATACCTGCGACTAGCGAGAACAAGAACTTGCGGCGATTCTTCATCGGAACATCTCCTCGAAGACGGGTCGAGACCCAGGTGCAGCCACACGGCCAGACGGGGCCATTCGCGTCTGGTTCGCTCCTGGCAGATTACTCGCATCTAACCCCGAGTCCAGACTAAAGTAGTTTGCGGCTGGCCGATTCTCAGAATAATTTGTCGTTACCCCGCGCCTGCCTACACTCTTGAGACCTGAACAGTTCTCAAATCGAGCGTAGCAATGCCCAAGACAATCAGCGTCTGGATCATGGCGGACCAACTTCGAACCGCCCATCCTGCCCTTCTCGCTGCCGAGAGGAAGGTGGGTCGGGACCGCGTTCGCATCGTGATGGTCGAGAGCCTCGCCTGGATGCGACGGCTACCGTTCCACCGCAAACGCCAGGTGCTCTACCTTAGTGCCGGTCGTCATTTTGCGGCTGAGTTGGCCCAAGCGGGGTACAAGGTCGATCTGAGGCCAGCGTCAGATAGTCGTGAAGGGCTGGCCGCCCATATTAAGAAGCATAAATCTTCTCAGATGCTGATGACGGCTGGATCCGAATACCAGCCTCGGCGATGGCAAGAGGGAGTGATGAGTGTCGACCTCGGTATTGAGGTCGAAATCCTTCCTAACACATTTTTCTTGGTCGGCCAATTCGATCCCATTCCCAATCCCGAGCCGGGCAAACGCTACGTGATGGAGAACTTTTACCGAGCGATGCGAAAGCATTTTCAGATCTTGATCGAGCCTGATGGAAAGCCGACAGGCGGCACCTGGAACCTTGACGCCGAGAACCGGAAGTCTCTACCGCGCGGTCTCAGAGTCCCGCAATTGCCCTCGTTCGCCCCTGACGAAATCACCCAACAGGTGATCAAGGAGGTCGATGGTGCCAGCTTTGGAGTTGGGACCACCGACGGCTTTCAGTTCCCTGTGACACGGGCTGACTCGGAGCAAGCTTTCGCCGACTTCCTTGCGCATCGCTTGCCCCTATTCGGTGTTTATGAAGACGCGATGAGCCGCACTGAGGGGATTCTGTTCCATTCGGTCCTCTCACCCCAGATGAACCTCGGCCTCCTGGACCCCTTGACGATGGCCCGCGCCGCAGAGGCAGAGTTCCGAGCGGGTCGTGCGCCATTGAACTCGGTTGAGGGCTTCATTCGCCAGGTGATCGGCTGGCGTGAATTCATGTACTGGCAGTATCACCGCCAGATGCCAGAACTTCGTGAGGCCAACGCTTGGAACGGGACCAGGCCAACTCCTCAAATGATGTGGGATGGCATAACAAAAATGGAGTGTATTCGTTCTGTTGTTGGTCGATTGCTCGAAAGCGGCTACACCCATCACATTGAAAGGCTTATGATCCTGACGAATTTCTCCCTGCTTGCCGGCCTCGACCCCGCCTCAGTCGCGGATTGGTTCTTGACGTTTTATGCCGATTCCCACGACTGGGTCGTCCTTCCCAACGTCATCGGCATGGGCATGAATGCAGATGGGGGAATTACAGCGACAAAACCTTATATCTCATCGTCGGCATATATCCACAAAATGAGCAATTTCTGTGGAAGCTGTTCCTATCAAAGGGATGAGCGGATCGGCGACGACGCGTGCCCATTTAACCGGTTGTATTGGAACTTCTTGATCGAAAATGAAGCCAAGCTCCGCGCGAACCCCAGGTTTGGACCAGCCGTCTTGGGATTGAAGCGAATAAGCGAGTCGGATCGTCTGGAGATCCGTAAGAGTGCTCATCAGTTCTTGAGCGAGTTAAAGCCCTACGACGAGTGAGTGGTGTCGTTTCCGGCCACCTTCGTCTCATCGACCTCGTCCATGCACAGTTCGAGCTGACATCCAAGTCGTGAGGTTCGTCGTCGTTTTCAAACTGCATATGCCTAAAGTCAGTGGAGACGAGGGGGGTCGAACCCCTAACCTCTGCCTTGCAAAGGCAGCGCTCTCCCAGTTGAGCTACGTCCCCGAATCCGTTCGTTAACCTCTGTTAACAAACTCGACTAACTGATTCTACCAACTCAGCATCGTACTGCCAACCGGTGTTTTGAACCGATCTTGGCGAGAATTCGGGCAAGGCATGCTCCGTGCATGAGATTTCTGTGACTTCCGAGTGAATTTCGTCCTAATATGCTTGAGCACGCGTGTAAGCGGCTAGAGATCTCTCAGGAGTTGGTGTGGAATCGAACCAGGATTTTGAGTTTGCCGCTCTCGAAAGCGTGTTGACGTTCTGCGGATTTTCTGATCTAGGAACTCGAGCCCCAAGGTTTATCTCCATGAGAGCCGGACTGATTCTTGTGACATTAAGTACGGTGTTCCCAGTGTTCGCACAGGAACCCACGAAGCTTGACCGCCCCGTCGACCGGGCGTCCATTTCCGCCATCACCAAAGAATTTCTCGACGCTTTCAACGCGGGTGATGCCAAGAAACTGGCGGCGACCTTCACCGTGGATGGTCAAATCATTGACGAGAATGGAGAGGTCATCTGCGGTCGAGCAGCGATCGAAGAAGACTTTCGCCAGGCCTTTCAGTTGCCTGCCAAGGCCAAGCTGGAGATTGAGTCGGGAACAACGTGGTTTTTGACCTCGGATGTGGCGGTCGAGGAGGGGCTCTCCCGACTGACCCCGGCACCAGGGGAGCCGCCGGAAGTGACTCACTACACCGTCAACTACGTGAAGACGGACGGAAAGTGGTTGCACGCCTTCGTCCGAGACCACGCTGTCGAGCAGGTTGCTGCCCATAACGAACACCTCAAAGCACTCGACTGGATGGTCGGAGAATGGGTAAGTGAGGGGACAAACGCAATCGTCAAGACGAAGTGCGAGTGGATCGACGATGGGCGGTTCTTGATGCGAACGTACCAGGTCGAACTCGCGGGCAAGCCGATGCTCAAGGGGACTGAACGGGTCGGTTGGGACCCTCTCACCAAGCGGATCCGCTCATGGGTGTTCGACAATGGGGGCGGCTTCGGTGAAGCGACCTGGGCCCAGTCCGACCCAAGCACCTGGACACTCCATGCCAGCGGAGTCAGCAATACAGGCATTCCGGCGACGATGACAAGGGTCGTGACCAAACTCGACGCACACCGAAGTCTCTGGATTCAACGAGACGGAGTCGTCAACGGTAAGTCCGTTGACTCGCTTGGCGAGTACGTGATGGTCAAGGCTCCTCCGACCGCGAAGCGCCCTTGAATACAAAGAGACTGTCCCCAACCTACAAGAGATTTATCATGAGATACTTGCATTGCAGATCGTTGCGAGCCCTGATTTCTGCCGCATTGATACTCACGTTGCCGGTCGGCCCCGCCATGGCATATCGAGGAGGCCGCGGTGGCGGTGGCGGAGGAGGAGGTGGTCGGGGTAGTTTCTCCGGAGGAGGACGACCTGCTGGGGGCTTCACCGGAGGACGACCCGCAGGGGGCTATGGTGGGGGAATGGCCCACAGCCCGTCATTTAATATGGGGGGAGTTGGGCCGAGACCAAGTCCCAATCAGGGCAATTTCAATCGCCCTCCCGCCAACTCGAACATCAATCGAGCGAATGTCGGAAATACGAACATCAATCGAACGAATATGGGAAATATTAACAATATCAATCGCAATAACAATTTCACGAACGTGAACGTGAATCGCAACAATATCGGCAATATCAATGGTGGTAACAACTATCGCGCCGGTTCAAACGGAGGGTGGGGCTACGGAGGAGGTTGGGGACCGACTCACGCAGGAGGCGGGTGGGGGCCTGGTTCCTATGGAGGACGATACGGACCAGGATACTGGGGAGGTAACCACTCGGGCTGGATGAACGGATACTGGAACAATAACTGGGGTGGCATTGCTGCCGTCGGAGTCGGTGCCGGACTTCTGGGTTGGTCGCTCGGTTCATCAATTTATAATTGGGGCTATTCACCTTACGTCAACCCTTACCTGGTCCAGCAGACGGTCGTGGTTCCCGGACAGGGTGTGGCCTCGACTTACGATTATTCACAGCCGATCAATACCGAGATCGCTCCACCCCCGGAAGAGGTCGTGAATGGTGCCGAGCAATCGTTTGACGAAGCTCGGTCACTCTTCAAGGCGGGCGACTATCCCGGCGCCCTCGTCAAGATCGACATGGCCCTGAGTCAAACCCCTTCGGACGCGACCGCCCATGAATTTAGGGCCCTCGTTTTGTTTGCAACCCAGAAGTATGCCCAAGCGGCCGAGACACTATACAGCGTGCTATCGGTCGGACCAGGTTGGGATTGGTCTACAATGATCGGGCTCTACCCCGATGTTGAAACCTACACGGCACAACTTAGAGCCCTCGAAGCCTACTGCAAAGCCCACGGCAACGATTCAGCACCCATTTTTGTTCTTGGTTATCAGTACTTGACGATGGGACAGACAGAGGCTGCCAAGCCTATGTTCGAGCGAGTCACTAAACTTCAGCCGAGTGATAAGCTTGCCTCGACACTTTTCCAGAAACTTGGTGGGGGACCTACCGGCCAACCGATACCTGCAGTCGCCGCGAATGATCCAGTCCAGCCTCAAGCTCTTTCCGCCTCAGTCTACGATGCTAACGATGCCGACCTCGTTGGGGTCTGGACGGCGAAACCGGCACAAGGGGTGACGATCAATATTACGTTCACCGCCGACGGCAAATTCAACTGGGTCGTCGATCAAAATGGTAAAAAGAACACGATCACAGGCGAGACATCCATGGGCAAAAACCTTTTAACGCTTGCCGGCTCGGAGCAGGGGAGTGTGATGGTCGGCAACTGCAATTGGACCGACGCAACTCACTTCACGTTCAAAATCGTCGGTGGTCCTGCGGATGACCCTGGCCTGTCGTTGGTGAAACCGACTGTCGGCGGATAAGCAAATCGACCACTTCTTATCAAACCAAGTGGGACAGTGTTCCCGCTCGGTTTGACTCATTGAACAGGTGACTTCAGCGTCCCTGGACAAAGGCCTCGATCATAGTCTGGGCATTGCCCTTCGTAGTATGTGGGACTAGATTCCACTGCGAGGGGATCGTTCCTTCCCCCGTCTTCGTCAACCATTCACGGATCGACGAGGGTGACTGACTGACAATCCCCACGCGGCGGACCTGGCCACGTCCTCCTACCTGTTCGACCATCACTGCATAGTAAGGCAGAAACTCACCCGGCTTAACCTTGAGCTTGTTGATATGTTTGACAATCTGGCGGTCGATTCCAAATAAATCCCGTCCGAACGCAGCCTCAAAATCAGCAAGGTGCTGCTCAGGTGAGACAAGCTGACCGGGTTCGAGCCGACCCAAACTCTTGAGATATTTCAGAAAGTCTGAGTTCTTACGGGTGGCGAGATAGTGAGTGAGGCCCCACGCGAGTGCATAGTCGGTTGGGGTCAGTTGTGGGGCGCAGACCAGACTTTGGACCATTGGTAAATCTGGCCGCCGCGCCAAGACGTTGTTCGAGACATTTGCCCCTCCGGCAATGTCGCGAATCGTCGCGAGATGCTGGGCGTTCACCATCCCGAGCCCAGCCCAGTTGGTTTGCCCCTTCTTGATCGTGGGGGGCGAACAGTATTCGGCAAGTCCCTCGACCAGCCAGATCGGCCAAGGCGCGAGCCGAGGTTGAACTCCGATATTGTGAAGGATCTGATGAGCTCCCTCATGGGCGACCGTCTGCGGCTTGCGCATCGCCGCGACCTCCGGGGCTGTGCTCTCACGGTCGGCTTGTTCGTAGAGATAGATCCGATTCGTGAAAATCTCGTAATAGGCTTGGATGTCCTTGTCGACCGCACGATGGGCGCGGAACTCGCGTTCCGTTCGGAAAATGACTGCCACGAGGGGAAACTCGGGAGGATGGACGGCGAATCCGCTCTTCTCGAGCTTCGTGAAGAGTTCGTCGTAGAGGTCTTCCAGCAACCTACCACTCGCGGCGGTGAACGCGTCGGTTGCCTTGGTGAAGATCAAATAGTGGGACTTACGAAGCACCTTGAAGCCGGAAAATTCTCCATTGGAGAGGTCTGCTTCTACGGCGTCGAAGGTCGCGGGAACAAACGGCACACGCGTCTCGATCAACCGGTCGGGGAAGCCAAGTTGCCCATCTGGGAGGATGACAAGGGTTTTCCCCTCCTCTCGTCCATGAATCCTAGCAACGACAGGGTGCCCCTTGAGATCATTCACTAACAACTGGCGGTGAACTTTCTCGGTCGGCCCAGTGGGTTGAGGGGAAGGGGGGAGTATCGCAGGTTGAGGGGGACTATCGGGTCGCGCGGGCCCGCCTGGTGCGAATCCGGCCTTTCGCAGCGGTGTGACTTGCGATAGTGCGGAATTCGCAGGCAATCCGATCAGGTGACAGAAGAGGCCGAGGAGGAGGAGCCGAATCGACGGTAACACCCAGAGGTCGCGCATGGAGTCCGGTCCTTCCGCGGTCGGGTCAAAACTCGGGAACAACTCCGTGAACTATCGTACTCCGCATGGCCTTCTGGGGATAGGCATTGATCTAGCCTACTTACGTTCTACGTTCTGAAGGTCTCGGCTGAGGTTATGTCGGTAAACCACTCGCCAAGAGGCGGACCTTGAAGCCGAGCGAACGGCTGAGGGCGACCATCTCACCGTAGATATCGCCATACGCAATAGCGATGTGGTTGCTCATATAATGGGCCATGATCGTCTCCATCGAACAGCCGAGATCGGCGGCCATGAACGGCCATTGTCGGGTCGTGCCATTCCACCAAGAGTCTCGCACCGATTCTGGGAGTGTGACACTCTCACCCCGACCGAGATCCATGACAAGATCGCCCTCACGATCGATCCACGACCGTGCCCAAGTCAGTTTCCCAGGCAAGCTTTCGCCGGCAAACGTACCGCCAGGGACTGGAAAATAACCGGAAGGCTGGCGGTAACTGTGAGTTCCCTTCAGGCTCGTCACATCATGGTTGAAGGCGTAGGCACCGCAGCTTCCCGAGTTGAGTAAGACCCAAAGCCAACGGCCATCGTGCTTCGCCCCCCAACGGACGTCATGGAACATGACCGCCCCAGGAAGACCCTTCGCTTCCAGAAGCCGTTTCATCAGTTCCATTGGAACGAGATTCCCTTGGTCGGCCTCGGTGCTGGTGATCAGCGAGTGGCCATTCCCTTCGGGACGAGCATGCGAATTGAGCAACCCCTCGCCGAAGTCGCTGGGCGGAAGTAGTTTCAAGAGCCCAAGCTGATACTGCCAACCCACACAGTCGGCCTGAAACTCGTCGACCAGGTCGAGAACGGTGAGATACGACCGGAGTTGTTCGCGAGTCGATTCCGCGCTGAAGTCCTCAGCGTCGGCTTCTCCCCAATGGAAGGTCACACCGCGATCGACCACAAATTGGAAGGCATCGTCGACCCGATTCTGGTCAATCGCTCTAACCCGTTCTACGAGCCAGGCTTGATCGACTTTATGCTCGCTGAAGCCAATCTTGTAGAGAAGCCGAGGCCCAAAGTACCCGTTGATCATCCCCATCGACGTATCGCCAAGCATCAGTGCAAGGATACGTTTGCGTCGGATTTCATCGAGAACGCCCTGGGCGGTTGCCACGGCATCGACTGAGACCGGTGCTGCGGAGTGAAGCTCGCCCGTGCCATAGGCAATTTTTCCGGTGGTACACCACTCGTCGAGCCGCTCCATGAATGTCGAATCCGCCGTCCAGTCTTCACCATCCGTCCAGATTCGTGACGAAGCCCGCCCCACGCTTTCGAGCGAGGCACCCGTATTCAGCAATGCCACGAGCCCTGGCCATTGGCCTGAGAAGTTCGACGCAAGCAGAAGCGGGTTGTCCTTGCCCACGGTTCCGTCCACCGTGTGCGGCGCATACGCCCAGTGGACATAGAGCCCGATCATCGGGTCGTCGATCGGCCCGAGCTTGCGGATCGATTCGTCTGGTTTGGTCAGGTAGCCCTCGACCAGATACGGGGTCCGACCGAGTTTCTTGAGCGCCGAGGTAAGCTGCTCGGTCGCTCTGCCGGAGGTTGGCAGGGCCCATGCGTTGGGCTTGGCTCGATAGTCACCTGGCCAGAAGATCGCCACCTTCTTCATCATCGCCCAGCCCCCGAATCCTATCGCCTCGCTTCCGGATACTCTGGGAATCATGCCAGAACTGCTCCCTCAAGGCCAGACCTGGGAAAACTCCGCTCGACCGGTCGTCACAAACCTGGTTTGATACTTCCTACTTGCGGAGTGCCCCCCCAGGCTGGTTGAATCGCCCATCCCAATCGTGTTTGGCCGACCTTATACTCACGAACTAGCTGGATCAGCAGGGCGTAGGGTCGATTCCATCATGAGGAGGAAAAGGAATGCGGCGGAAAGGCGGGTTCTGTAGTGAGCGAGGAACGTCGTGATTCTACTGGAGACGCGAGTTCTGCTCGGGCCGAATCGATGGGCTCCGGTTCCCGTCCTCGAATCTCGGGTCGATTGTCGAGAATGGGCTCAGAGCGAACTGGACCAGGCGTCTCCCTTTCGGCAACGTTGGCGCGAGTGGATTCCAGTCTTTGCGACGCTCGTTGGCCAAACCTCACCCCTGGCAAAAGGGTTCGTTGGGTCTCCACCCCACCTCCTTCCACAGCTTGAGCAAGCACTCGCCAGTTCTGCCAACCTTGCCGAGATCCTCGAACTTTGCACTCGGCTCCTCCAGTCGCTGGCAGGGGTAGGAGCTCAGTTCGGCGAAACACGTCAAACCGAAGTTGCTCATATTTATCTGGTCGCAGTCGAATCCGAAGAGCAACAGTTCGACCGTGCTTGCCTGAAGACGGCGCGTGATCTGTGTCTCTCCGCCGCACACGAAGAGCCCTTTGACCTGATGTGTGTCGTTCGCGACCTCATCACGCTGGCCGATGACGTTCGCCTGGGACCAAGTAGTCTCGCCATCGTTCGGGCGGCGATGGCACGAGGCATCCCCGCGATGAGGCTCAATCGCGGCAGCTTGGTCCAGCTCGGCGAGGGGTGCCACCAGAGGCGGGTCTGGACAGCGGAGACTGATGCCACTAGCGCAATCGCTGAGAGCATCGCGCAAGATAAGGACCTGACCAAACGTCTATTACAGGCCGTCGGTGTGCCGGTCCCACGCGGTCGCCCGGTCCTCGACGCGGAAGATGCCTGGCAAGCCGCAACCGAAGTGGGACTGCCTATTACGGTCAAACCTCGTCGCGCCAATCATGCCCGAGGGATCTCACTCGACTTGTACACGCGGGAAGAAACTCTCAGTGCCTTTGACTGGGCCGTGGAAGATGGCGAGAATACCGGTGTTCTGGTCGAGCAGTACATCCCGGGGAGTCCCCATCGACTCCTCGTCGTGGGTGGTCAACTCATTGCCGCAGCCAGTGGTGAACCGGAGTACGTGGTCGGAGATGGCCAGCTCACGATCGCTGAACTCGTTGAGCAACTGAACAGCGACCCACTTCGAGGTGAAAATTATGCGGACCGTCTGAGTCTAGTCGCGCTCGATGCTGCGGCCCTGATGGAACTTCGCCGTCAGAGTTTTGAGCCGGAGTCGATCCCTCCCGATGGGGTCCGGATCTTGATCCAACGCGTTGGAGATCTCACAAGCGATTGCACAGCGAATGTCCACCCAACGACCGTCGCACAAGCAGTTCTGGCCGCCAAGGTCGTCGGTTTGGACGTCGCGGGCATCGATCTTATCGCCGAGGACATTCGCCGCCCCCTCAATGAACAAAGGGGGGCGATCCTCGAAGTTAATGCTGGCCCATCGTTGGGAATGCATGTCGCCCCATTGCATGGCACACCTCAACCGGTGGGTGAGGCGATCATCAACCAACTGTTCCCGTCCAACTCAAACGGCAGGGTGCTAACAATCATCGTGACGGGCGGGGGAGATCGACCTTCGGTCACGAGGCGGATTGCCGAGACACTCCGGGAGGTTGGGCATCAAGTCGGCTGGGCCTCATCCAGCGGAATCTATTTTAACGAAATCAAAATTTCTGATGGATCTGAGTCTGATGGCGAGAACCTCTGGGCCCTCCGGCTCCACCCTCGGATTGAGGTCATGATCTGCGAGAGCCGACCGGATCAGGTGTTGAACTCCGGCCTCGGTTGTCCTCACGTCGATATTGCCGTCGTCACTTCCTTGCCAATCCCGGACGACGGTCGGCTGCTTGAGGAAATTCAGGACCCCACAATCTTGGGGACACTCGCCATTGTGGCAGCCGTACCCCCCGAAGGCATTGTCGTGTTCTGGGCCTGACGAGTCGATTCATTGCCCGTCGCTTTGCGATGCTCGTTTCTTATCAACGCGACGCTTGAAGCGATCGACGTCGATCACTCGTCGGCGGTGAAGGCCTTTCGAGACCAGTTCCTGTTCGTCGTGCGCTTCAACTTGGAACGTGACGACGGGGCCATCGACCATGATCACCCGCGCTCTGCAAACGACTGTCATGCCTTGAGGAACAGGTGCAATGTGCTCGACCTCAACGTAGGTGCCTACACTGCGTTCGTTCTCGGTCAGACAGGGGGCGATCGCATTCCGTGCCGCGTATTCCAGATAGGCAACCAACCATGGAGTTGCCAGAACCGCCGGCATCCGGGCATCTGTGAACACAATGCTGTTGCTTGCGTCCACCAAATGATGCTCTTCCGCGACCATTCCTACCCGAATTGGCTGCCTCATCCGTTCGACTCTCCAATTTTGCGATTAGCACTGCTTGACCAAAAGATGCTGCTTAACAATAATCATTATTATCTCCAAGTTCGAGTGGAGCCTTTTCTGCTCGGCGTCTGGGGGAAGTCGATTCCTTCAAATCTGCTTGTCGGCTAAGATACGGTTGATAGGCTTGGCGTCGATACGAATGAGACGTGAGCTGGCGCTTCAAGACCACACTCGCGAGACTGTAGATTATGGCCACGATCGTCGGCAAGCCTCGCAAGGTTGTTCCCCGAATTCTCGCGGTGATCCACGCGGATGGCTGCACAGGATGTGAAGCCTGCGTTGAGGTTTGCCCCGTCGACTGCATCTACAAAGTTCCTGGCGAAGAGCACCCCAGCCTACAGACTTGGTGTGATATTGATCTCGATCGTTGCATTGGATGCAAGCATTGTGCCCAGGTTTGCCCCTGGGATGCGATCGATATGGTGGATACGTTGGAAGTTGCCCAATACGTGGCGATCAAGGGGGGCCCACCCTCGTACGTTGAGAAGCACTGGGATGACCTGGTCGACTCGGCCTATCGCAACGCTGAGACACTCGCGGCTAAGAAGAAGTAAAGAGACGCCGGTTTCGTTGGTTCTTGATGATTTTGACACCGGCTCGCCCACCGGTTGTTCCGTATTGCGCTCATTCAGAGCCGCCCGCCCTCGGCGTACTCCCTCCTCTGGAGATTCGACTCGATGCGATTAAAATTCATGCTCGGGCTCTTCGTTCTCGGTGTCATCGGCTGCTCAGAAGCTCAGAAGGAATCGACACCGGTCGTGGCCGCACCTCAGGGGAGCAATGTACAGAAGGAGGACGGTCAACCAGGGGTGACGGCTCCTGTGCCGAAGTCCGACTCTGGAAAACTTGTCGAAGTCGTCAAGGAAGATGTGAAGGATCGACCTGCGATCGATGAATCCTTCCTCTGGCTGACCTCGGACTCCAAACTGATCAAAGATGAGCCGCTCGAAGTCGTCGCCCCCAACGGCCTCCCGGTCCTTGTCGCACGCGTTCCTGCCTCGAATCCGATGACCAAAGCCAAGGTTGAACTCGGAAAACAGCTTTACTTTGACCAACGAGTCTCCAAGAACGGGACTGTGAGTTGTGCCACCTGCCACAATCCCTCAAAGGGCTGGACCGACAATGAGCCGACTTCGGCTGGGATCAATGGCCAACGTGGTGGTCGAAACGCACCTACCGTTTTGAATACCGCGTATCAAGCGGTCCAGTTCTGGGATGGACGCGCTCCTTCGCTCGAAGCACAGTGCCAGGGACCACCCCAAAATGCAGTTGAAATGGGTGACCAAAGCCATCAGCAGATCATCGAACGACTTCGGACGATCCCCGGGTATGTCGAGCAATTCAAGATCGTATTCGGTACGGCCGTGACCCTGGACGGAATGGCAAAGGCGATCGCGTCGTTCGAGCGGACCGCCCTCTCGGGTAACTCGCCCTACGACAAATACAACAAGGCCAACAGCGATGACGCCCCCCAGGACTTGAAGGCCCTCTCTGAGAGTGCCAAGCGCGGCCTCGTCCTCTTTGGCCTGACCCTTAACCCCGACGACGAATTCCGGACGGATGTGGTCCGTAAGAAGGCCAATTGCACATCCTGCCATGTCGGTTTCAACTTCACGGATGACAAGTACCACAACCTTGGCGTCGGATTCGACGCGGCCTCAGGCAAGTTTGCGGACCTCGGGCGATTTGTGATCTCGCCCGTGGGTGCCAAGGACCCCGCCGAACTCGGCGCGTTCAAGACTCCAACGCTTCGAGACATCGTCCGCACGTTCCCTTACATGCATGACGGTACGCAGAAAACACTCGAGGATGTTATCAATCACTACGACAAGGGGGGCAATGCCAACCCCTCCCTCGATAAGGATATCGTCGCCCTGAAGCTCACCGAGCAAGAGAAGAAGGATCTCGTCGAGTTCATGAAGGCACTCACGGGTGAGGAGATCAAGGTCACTCTCCCCAAACTCCCACCTGGTAAGGACGGCACGGCTCCCGATCCTGCCGAGGCCCTCAAGCTCCCCACGAAGAAGGTCGCGGCCTCCGACGTGCTCCACCTCACTCGCTGAGACAGATCCGACCGTGATATTGAACGCCCGGAGCGAGCAGGACTCGCCCGGGTGTTTTTATGCGCCAAGATCAGTCTCGTGGACTCTCCCGAGTTTCATGTCGAGCCGTTACCATAGACAACTTCATCCATCCGTCGATTCATTCTCGGAGTTCCTGACCCATGCGCCGATTTATCCCCGGGCTGGCACTCGGCGGCGGGCTCACCGTGTTAGTGCTCCTGTTCTTCGGCGATGTCCTGTTCCGCGATCGACAGTTCGCCTATCGCGATGCAGCCCACTATTACTATCCCCTCTATCAGCGCGTTCAGGCGGAGTGGAACGCAGGACGTTGGCCACTTTGGGAGCCCGAAGAGAACAGTGGGATGCCACTACTGGGCAACCCGACCGCAGCGGTTCTCTATCCCGGCAAGATTCTGTTCGCAGGTATCCCTTATGCTTGGGGTGCGAGGATCTACATCATCGCTCATGTGATTCTTGCGTTTGTCGCAATGGTTATTCTCATGAGACATTGGAAGGTGAGCTGGACCGGATCGACGCTCAGTGGACTAGGCTATGCGTTTGGGATGCCGGTCTTATTCCAATACTGTAATGTGATCTATCTGGTTGGAGCCGCGTGGTCGCCGTTAGGCTTCCATGCGGCCGATCGCTGGCTGCGAAAAGGGCAACGTTGGGGGCTTGTCGAGCTGGCGGTCGTGCTGGCCATGCAAGTGCTCGGAGGCGAACCTCAATCGGCCTATGTGATTGGTATATGCTCAGCAGGGTACGCCTTTGGATTGGGGCGGGAGACTCGTTCTAAGATTCGAACAACTTCGAAAGTGAGTCGCAAGTCTGTCGTTCTCCTCACGCTTGGGTTCTTCACTCTCTGGATGATCCTGGTTTTGGCTGGGGCGTATTACCTCCCCAAGTTTCGCGAGCGAGGTCTTCCAAAACCGGTTTTCCCCTGGGTCAAGTATGTGCCGTATGTCGTACTGATGACTTGGAGTCTGTTTGCAATCCGGCTGATCTGGATCTGGAAGTCCAAAGGCCGATCCGTTCGGCTTCGAACGATGCTTCTGGGGCTGATTGCGGCCGGGGGTATGGGCGGCGCACTCACATCGGCACAACTCATCCCTGTGTTTGAGTACACTTCCCGAACCGCCCGTGCCGCTGAAGAAGGCCCACATGACATCTATCCTTTCAGTCTAGAGCCCTCCCGGTTAGTCGAGGCGATTTGGCCACGTTTCTACGGCAGTAACTACGGCGAAACCACGCATTGGTTCTTCGCGATCCCACCGACATTAAGTCATGCTAAGGAATGGATTCCTTCGCTTTATCTCGGCGGTTTTACCCTGATACTCGGACTTGCAGGCTGGAGCTTCAAAGAAGCCCCATCATGGCGTAAATGGTTATGTGTCGTGGGAGTGATCACGTTTCTCGGGGCGCTCGGCGAATACGCTGGTCCACTCTGGTGGATGAGGTGCATCCCCATGTTCAACGCACTGATCGGCCCGCACGACAGCTTCGATGGTGGAGTCATCCGCTTCGACGACCAGTTGCGCGACGGCGATGGCAGCTTCTACTGGTTTCTAGCCACGACTCTGCCTGGCTTCGGCCAATTTCGATACCCAGCAAAGTTGCTCTCCTTTACGGCTCTCACGCTTGCCGCACTCTCCGGCGTGGGTTGGGATCAGCTCTTGGTTGGACGAGCCAACCGCGTGATTCGACTTACACACGTGGTTTTGGGTCTGACTACAATCTGCCTCGTTGCGCTTGTCATCGGTCGATCGCCTCTCTTGCGTAGTCTCGATTCGTTCGCTGCAACCGGCCCCCGTAGTTCGTTCGGACCGCTGGATTCGCGGAACGCGTGGTGGGCGATCTTTCGCTCTTTGATCCATGGATTGATTTGGATGGTTGCGATTCTCACGCTGGTACGGATCGCCCCCAAGAGACCTAAGATCGCATGCACACTGGCAATTATGATTGCGGCCACTGATTTATGGATTGCAAACAAGCCATTCCTGGTGACAGTGCCTCAGTCGCTTCTGGATGCCAAGCCAAAGGCTGTCGCACTCATTGAGGATGCGGAAAAATTAGACCCAGATACAATGCCGTTCCGCGTCCATCGGATGCCAAGCTGGGAGCCCATGACTTGGCATAACACGAGTTCCATCAATCGATTGGGGGACCTTGTTCGATGGGAACATGACACACTCCAGCCCAAGTATGGCCTCATGTTCGGCATTAACTATACCTTCACAATGGGTGTCGCCGAGCTTTTTGATTACGACATGTTTATGGCATCATTTTTTAGACATGTTGATGAGCCAACCGCACGGGCCTTGTCGTTGAAGCCGGGCGACGAGATCGTGTACCACGCCCGACGCGGCTATGACCTCTGGAATACTAGGTATTTCATAGTCCCGGCCTTCCCTGGCGGGTGGAAAAACGAGTTGCGAGGTTATGCGTCCTACCTCTTCAATGTCGATCAAATTTATCCACCTAAGGATGCGTTCACCGGACCGGGTGGAACCGAACGGCAGCGTGCCTGGGTGGAAGACGAAGATATGCAAATCTTCCGAAATAGGCAGGTCATGCCTCGTTCCTGGATCGTTCATGAGGCAAAATTTCTGAACCCGATTGTGGGACTGGCGCGGGCTCCTCGCAAGGAACCGATGGAAGCCATGATTTACCAGGACGATCCCCTCTGGCACGACCCAAGCAAGACAGCATATGACCCTCGGCGCGTTGTTTGGATCGAAGCAAAGAGCGACGAACGCCTTGAACTCGCCCCCTTCCTCACGGGCGGGCCCCCCAACGCAAATGAGTCGGTTCGATTTCTCAAGTATGAGCCACAACGTGTCGAGATCCAGGCGAGTATGAAGCGTCCGGGGATCGTGGTTCTGGCCGACGTCAATTTCCCAGGCTGGAAGCTCGCAATTGATGGGAAGCCCGCTCCGATTCGCGTTGTGAACAGAATCATGCGCGGGGCGGCTCTTCCTTCGGGTGAGCATACGCTCGTCTATACCTACGAGCCGAGATCATTCTATGTTGGTGGAATGATCTCGCTGGCTTCGATTGTTGTCCTTCTGGCCACATCCGTCGGAATCTGGCGAAGACCGATCTCTGCTCTTCTGCAGAGTTAAGGAAACTCACGGGTCGCGATCTTCCAGATCGCCCAGATCTTTCGAAGATGTCTCATGTGATCGTCAGGACCCTCGCCCGCGTAGCCAAGAACCAGGAACTTTTCTATTCGGGCGAGATTCGTGAGCTTGCCATCCGTGTCGAGTTGGTATCTGGTCCGAGCATCTTCATTAGGAACGATTTCGTCCGCTCCGACCGCTTTAATGAGATACTGGGCCGTCTCGGTCGTGCTCGCGTAACCGTCGGGAACCTGTGCGGAATGGGTGACAACCATCGTTTTCTTCCCCTCTGCGGCCTGCTTCGCGAACTTGACGAATCCCTCCATTAAGGCGGGATCCACTTGGTGATCCTTGATATCACCCACGTAGCCGCAATAGAGTGAGTCAGCCAGGATCAGTGTATCGAGCCGCTCGAAATTCGCGGGGGTCTTGAGGATCTCTCGGGCACCGCCGAAGCCGGCGCTAAACGTGCTTAGAACCACCTTTCCGAGTTTCGGGTCGACAACGAGTTTCTTGTCCTTGAGGGCGGCGAGTCCATTCTCCAGAAGGCGAGGGAAGAGGGCTGGATCAGAAAAGGGCTTGGAGTAAGCGCTCGAGAGCCCCTTACGGTTGAACTCGATCAGGACTCCGCGCCATCCTGCCCCAACAAATGCCCCCTCGACAACCCCTGACGCACCATGGAGGTGAACCAGAATATTCACTCGTCCCTGATCGAATGTGATACCCGCAGGGATGAAGAGGGTGGATTCGTCACCGATGTCGATTCGATCTCCGAGTGGGCCTTGCGTGATCAGGACAGCAAGAATCCAAAGAATCATCGGACGGACTCCTCGATCAGTTTGGGACGATCGGTTAAGTTGAATACCAAGAAGTCGGGCAGACTCACCTCCAGGAATCAACCCGAAATGCGTTTCCTCTCAACGATCACAGTGATCGCCCTGATCACCGGTCAAGCTTCCGGCCAGAGCAGCAGCCAGCCCAAGGTTACTCCAGGGGCCGCCGAGCCCGACTGGGTCGCGATTCTTGATGGCTTCTTCGGCCTCTCGATGTTCGGTGACCTGGCAAATCCGGTCAAGACGACTCTGGTTGCTGTCCCCGGTAAGTTCCAGAAAGCTGGCCCAGGTCCTGTCATTTACACGCCGATCTTCGCGCTCGGGCTTGAGACCACGAACCGGGGTGGTTGGTACACGCCCGGCAATGATGATACGAGTCCTAATACCAAGCCTCTCTGGTCCTACACATTCAAGAATACAGGAAATGATCTCGAAACCGGAAAGAGGTTGCCTCCACCGCTCGCGGAGGGATCAACTACCCGCTTTGATCCAGGCACCTCAGCGTTTGGTGTCTGGGTCGCCAACGATGGACTCAAAGATGGCGGCGTTTTCAGTGAGCCAAAGTTGGTGAAAGCGATCAATTCCAGGCTGGCGAAACAACCCTACAAGGCGATGATTTACCCAAACAAAGAGAAAGCCACGGGCAAACTTGTGCCTAACTCTTATCTGATCGGCTGGGAGTATTCGACCAACGACGATTTCCAGGACGTTGTCTGTCGGATTGACAACGTTATTCTGGTCGATTGAACTGGACGTGAAGTTCGGCTCGCTCTTTGCTTGTGCTTAGACTAACGAGCACGACGCCATCTCGCCGGCCTGAATGCGTCCGGGAGCACCGCTCGGTGTCTAGATGTGGGAGTTTCTCGCCCATGGCCGACATTGTTTTGATCAACCCCAGATTCGAAGTGTCGTATTGGGGCATGGAGCATGCCTTGCCGTTGATGGGCAAACGAGCAAATCTGCCAGTCTCGTGCTTACCTCTGATCGCAGCTCTGACCCCCGCTGAACATACTGTCACGCTGATAGATGAGAACATCGAAGCGATTAACTTCGAGCGTTGTGCCAGAGCGGATATCGTCGGCATCACCGGCATGAGCGTTCAGCGGTTCCGAATGAAGGAGATCGCCACGGAGTTGAAACGACGGGGAGTCTTCGTGGTGATCGGCGGCCCTCTTGTCACAGTCCATGAGGATTATTTCGACGGCCTCGCCGACGTAATCTTCGTAGGCGAGGCGGAACAGACCTGGCCTCAGTTCTTGACCGAGTGGAAGCAGGGGCTCAACCAACTGCGTTATGAGCAACTCGAAAAGACCGATATGTCGACCGTTCCGACCCCACGGTTCGACTTGCTCAAGATGCATCATTATGCGTTCGGAAGTCTGCAATTCTCCCGAGGTTGCCCGTTTCAATGCGAGTTTTGCGACATCATCGTCACATTCGGTCGCAAACCTCGGATCAAGACCGATGAACAGATCATTAAGGAGCTTGACGCACTTTGGGCACAACGGATGCGTGTTGTATTTATCGTCGATGACAACTTGATCGGCAACAAGAAAGCGATCAAGGACACGCTTAGGGCTGTGATCGCCTGGCAAGAAAAGAATGATTACGCGATGACCTTCTTTACCGAGGCATCGATCGACTTGGCGGATGATGACGAGTTGATGGAGTTGATGGTCGTTGCTAACATCATCAGCGTGTTTGTCGGTATTGAGAGCCCTAACGAAGATTCACTCCGCGAAACAAAGAAGTTCCAGAATGTCCGAACCGCGAAGGGGACGATGCTGGAAAAAGTGCATCGGATCCAGGAAGCGGGAATGGAGGTTTGGTGCGGGATGATCGTTGGGTTCGATAACGACGACTCGACAATCTTCGACCGACAGATTGAATTCATTGAAAAATCCAGAATTGCGTTCAGCATGACCGGCATGCTTTACGCAATTCGCAAGACTCCCCTACACGACCGGCTGGCGGCGGAAGGCCGGCTCGATCCTTCCGACATACCCGAGTTCGGCACAAATGTCATCCCGCTCAAACTCGGTCGCGAAGAGCTGCGCGATGGCTACATTCATGTCATGAATGAGCTTTACGACCCCGCCAAGTATCTCGACCGGTGTGAGGAACTCTTCCTCCAGGTTCCGCTCGACATTGGTCGCGGTCGGTCACGTTGGTGGAAACGTCACCGGTTCTCTCAACTGAAGATGGAATCGCTCTGGGCCGCCCAGACGGTTGGCCTCTTCTTTCGACTCCAGACGATGGTCACTGAGGCGTCACTCCGCAAGCTCTATCGGGACCGATTTTTTCGCTACTTTCGCAAGCGACTCAACCCAGGAATGGCGCTCTATTTCCTCCAGCATATGGCGATGCATTACCACGCCTACACACTGGCAAAAGCGAATGCGTCGAACCGGTCTGCCGTTGCGAACTCCTATTGAGCTGGGTTGGAGGCTCTCGCTTGGAACGCGAGAGCCTCCGTGCCGCGCTTCTGACCTTGAGTGTCTTGTTCTCAGCGGGCGAGAATTGCGACCTTAATCGCCTCACCGCCAAGTTTTACCGAGAGTTCGCCCGCGATGTCGCGACCGGCGGCGATCGCCACGCCGGGCTCGGACGCAAATCGGCCTGATGCTTCGGGTTTGAGGGTGATGCTCTGACCGTGTTCGGGTGTGAAGCTGACGTCCGAAGGACCGGGCTCGAGTGGTCCGGAGCTATCTTCCTTGAGGAAATAGGCAACAACGAGGCTTTTCTTCGACTTCGACGAGGCGGCCCCAACGGATTCGACCACAAACTCGACCAAGCCTTTCCCACCCTCCAGCGGGAGTAAAGTCCCACCATGGGCGGCAACGGTGTTTGGCTTGATCGCCTGGGGAGATGAACCACAACCTAGCGTGAAAAGTGAGGGGATTAGAAATATCCCGGCGGTCAAGAATTTTCGGTGTCGCATAGGTACTCCAGATTCCAGTCCAAGGTTCAAAGGTGTATTCAGAGTAAGAGCCCTGGACGGCGACTGCATGCCCAGGGCTCAGGTGATCAAACAGACGGATCAGGCTTCGAGACTTAGAATGAGTCTGCGCTGATCACTTCGCCACCGTTACGGCTTGAGAGTGCCTGGTAAACTCCTGGAACTGCGGTTCCCTGGCTCCAGGTGAAGCAGGAAGTGCTATAGACCGAGCCGGCGGGCAAGCTGCTGCTGCGGGGACCAGTCGCGTTTGTCGTGGCCCAGGAGGCGATCGTACTCTTGATGAACTTCACCGAACCGTCGCAGAATGCGAAATTTGCACCACCAGGGTGAAGGCTGGTCGCCACGGTTGGATAGTAGTAATTGCCTGCGCCGAGGACAGAGGTGCCAACCGTCGCCGAAGGGGGAACCTTGATGTTCACAGGGTACATGGTCGAGAAGAGCGTGTCGTACCACCGACCCGACTGCCAGGAATTGTCAGATGCCCCAAATGCCGCGTCATAGATCAGCAGGTTGGCGTGGCAGTGTTCACCGAACATCATGGTATTGCTCGTACCGTCGGTCACTTCCGCGATGCGGGTCGAACTGTCGTTGTAGATGACCCCGTTGTATTCCGAACGCTGGGGGGCACACCCGGCAGGGTTCGTAAGATCATAATTGGTGATATAACCGCCGCTGCCGAAGGTTCCAGTAGAACCTGCATAGCTACTGAATGACTGTTTCCAGTTGCCCGGGGGCAAGGGGGTCAACTGATTGAACGAATACCCGGGGCTTCCCGCTGACCCCAATTTGCTCGGAACTTGAATTTGGACCGTCTCGATATTGCTATCGGAAGGGCAGGTGAGTGCGTTCAGCTTGACACCCGCGATCGTGATGTTCTCGTTATTACCAGAAGTGAGGGAGAAGTTGACCGCGTTAAAAATTTGATTCTGCTCGAAGTAAGGCAGCATTCGCACGAAACTACTGAAGTTCTCTGGGTAGATGCATTTGGCAACACTACCGGCTCCGCCACACGTGTTGTTAGGAACTCCGCCATTGTAGTTCGAGTACGAACCACCTGGATAACACATATTTGTCGATTCGTAATTGTTGGCCGCTAGCGCAATTTGCTTCATGTTGTTAACGCACTGGACTCGGCGGGCAGCCTCGCGAGCGGCCTGAACCGCTGGGAGCAGAAGCGCGATGAGAACCGCAATGATGGCGATGACGACCAGCAGCTCGATGAGCGTAAACCCACGGCGCGGGGAGGGAGCCAAACGGTGACCGTGAACCATGGATCGAACCTCGAAATAGGAAGCAACAGAGTTGCCGGAGATCGACGAAGGAATCCGACGGGTAAGGAAGGAAAATCAACGACAAGGAGAGGGAAAAATCATCGCTCTACGCTGAGAAGGAAGGATCCTTCACCCTGGAAGAGTAGGACCGTTGGCGGGGTTGACGCGTCTTCAGGAATCGAAGGACACGCCAATAATGGCGGAGACCTAATAGGTCGAGCAGGGCTCGCTAACGCACAGTCAAGTTGGACTCGATTTGTACGATCAAGGATGATGACATGCAGGTTGGGGATTCCTGAACGCTGTATCACGAGTGTGAATCATTATCTTACAGTGAGAACCTGTCGCTGGTATAGAGGCTGGTGACATACTAGTGAATTCTCGACCCCTCTTCGGGCTCATGGACAAACTCCATGGCCTGAAGCATTGCGGAGATCCACTGCTCCACTCGTCGATTTTTGCGTTTGGTCATACAATTCGTTTTTCACTCGGAAGGCTCTCACAGCGAACGAGGATTGTTCCAGATCTCAGAGGTCACATCCTCGGATGGTCCACTGCGACGAAAGTATTCTACCCTAACACGTCAGAAAATGGCGTGAAGATTACAAGAATGTTCGCGTCTCACTTTTCTTGATGCAGTGGGCGAGGTTTGCCCCAATATCCATGACCAACATTTGAAGTGGAGTACTGCCATTGCCGGCTTCCCTCGACACGTTGCTTGAACCTCATCCCCGGGTCCGGGTCCTAAGAGAGGGCCTGCCCTCGACATCGGGGCAATGTGTCCTCTACTGGATGCAGCGCACCCAGCGGGGACACGATAACGCAGCTCTCAATCTGGCGATCGCGATCGGGAACGCACTGGATTTACCGGTTCTCACCGGGTTTGGCCTCACTGATCAGTTCCCAGGGAGCCAGATTCGACAGAAACGCTTCGTAGTCGAAGGTCTGGTGGATGCTTCAACGGATCTGAAAGCTAAGGGAGTACCCCTCGTCGTACGAATCGGCCCACCCGACCAAGTTGCGTTGAAGCTTGCCAACGAGTCGAACGCCGCTTTCGTGGTTGGTGATGAAAACCCGCTCCATTTTGCTCAAACCTGGCAGGAACGACTTGTAAATGAGTTGGCCGTTCCTTACCGGGTCGTCGATGCCGATGTTGTTGTACCCAGCTCGATTTTCCCCAAAGAGGAGTTTGCCGCTCGAACCTTAAGACCCAAGCTGCATAGGGTTCTCGCAGATTTTCTCAAGCCTATCCCCAATCCGACCGCACGAGTTGCATGGAAGGAAGGCACTTGTCCGGTGGGTGAGCTCATTGAACTCGACCACCTGCTGAGCAAACTGAAGCTCGGAGGGGCGGGGGCCGTTCCGACCTACAAGGGGGGGCGGGTCGAAGCGGGCAAGCGGCTCAAGCTTTTCCTCGGAGAACGGATCGGTAAGTACGCAAACGATCGCAATGAACCAACACCTTATATGACAAGCGAACTCTCCGCTCACCTCCACTTCGGGCACATCAACCCCCTAACTATTGCGCTCGCCGTGCAATCCGCATCCGCACCCGACGAGGATATCGCGGCATATATTGAAGAGATGATCGTTCGGCGCGAACTCTCGATCAATTATGTAGCCCGGAATCCCAGGTATGACACGCTGTTGGGTTGCCCCGACTGGGCTCTGAAAACGCTGGCCAAGCACGCTAGCGACCCTCGCCCTTTTCTCTATGACGAGCGACAATTGGTTGCCGCAGAAACTCACGACCCACTCTGGAACGCGGCGCAGAAGGAGATGATGATCACGGGCAGGATGCACAACTATTTGAGGATGTATTGGGCGAAGAAGATCCTCGAATGGTCACCCGACGCCGAGACGGCCTTCAACGTCGCTCTCTTGCTCAATGATCGGTATGAGATGGACGGGCGCGACCCAAACGGTTACACCGGAGTGGCCTGGGCGATCGGCGCTAAGCATGACAGACCGTGGGGCGAACGTCCGATTTTTGGCACAGTGCGATTCATGAGCTATCAGAGCACGCGAAAGAAATTCGATTCCGACGGATACATTGCCAGAGTCCGATCCCTGGAGCAGGGGCGTTTGTTTGGTGACGTTTAAGCAGTCGCGGGCTGGGTTACTGGTGATCGTCCTTACTGGAATGTTGTTCCGGGCAGGACTTCTCGCGCCTCGAATCCGATCGATGGAGGATCCGGACAATTACCTGCCGATGGCCCGGTCGATTGTTGAAGGACACGGGTTAGCCTTTAATGGTCGATTAACGGCCTACCGGCCTCCGCTCTATCCCATCCTCATTGCACCGATCTTGGCGATCTCGGGCGAGTTCTGGCCGATTGGAATTGCAACATTTCAAATTCTGCTCGGGGGAGCGACCATTGCCCTCACCTGGATCTCCGCCCGATCTTGGGGTATTTCGCATCTAGGGAGCCTGCTTGCGTCGATCCTGGTTGCGTTCGACCCGGTCCTCGCCGTACAGTCGCGATCGGTCATGACCGAGACTTTGGCAGCCGCTTTGGTCACGTTCAGTTTGACGGTCTTGGCATACAAAAGGGACCGGTCAGGCCCTTCGACCGGGATCCATTTTTTCGTGGCCGGGATCTCTTTCGGACTGTGTGTTCTCTGCAGACCAAGTCTATTGCCTGGCGTGGGATGTGTTCTATTGGCTCGCTTATTCGTTCCAAGATTTGGTTGGTCGAGCCTCACTGCGCTCGCTTTGGGAGTGGGTATCACACTGAGTCCCTGGTCTATTCGCAATTTCATGGTGGTCGGAGGACCAATCGTGACTACCACTCACGGGGGTTACACCTTAGCCTTGGCCAACAACCCTGCCTACTATGCCGACGTGCTTGATGGCCCTCCAAACGCGGTTTGGTCAGGCCCAAATCAACAGGCATGGTGGAATGACGTGAATGAGCGAACCCAAGGCATGAGCGAACCTGAAGCCGATCGGTTCTTGCGGAATTCGGCTCTCAGGTTGGCGGTTTCTCGGCCCTTCGACTTCTTGAGAGCAAGTCTCGCTCGCCTGGGACGATTCTGGGGGCTCGCCCCTTCGGGTGAAGTCTACCCATGGCCAATGCGCGTGGCAACTTGCCTCTGGACGATCCCATTCTGGCTCGCTGTCGGGGTTGGTTTGTCGCGTCGAACAACCTGGGAATGGCCGAATATCAGCGGAATTTGTATGGTTTTTGGACTGATGGTTGTGCATGCGTTTTATTGGACTGACCTGCGTATGCGAGCACCAATCGTACCTGCGCTTGCCCTGATCGCAGCCTCAGCGTGGATCGAGCCTAGTCGAGAAGCTGCATCGGTTGCACCGAAGTCAACGGTCTAGTCCCGAAAGTGCGAGAAAAAAATCGCAAAATTGCCGATGTTGCGCTGTTCAAACGGACGAAAAACGGTAGTCTAACTGATAGCCGCTCTTGGCGGGTCCACGATTAGCCGTTAGGACGCTAGCCTCGCCAGAACGCTTTTTGCAAGAGGATTGACAGTGGCCAAGAAGCTCTATGTCGGAAATTTGACGTACGACACGACCGAAGACAACCTGGTGGAATTGTTCAGCGAGTTCGGCGAGGTCCTATCGGCGCAGATCATCATCGACCGCGATACGAATCGGTCCAAGGGATTCGGCTTCGTGGAGATGGCTGAAGGTGCCGATCAGGCAGCCGAAGCTCTGAATGGTCAGGACTTCCGGGGCCGGAACCTGACCGTAAATGAAGCCCGCCCGCGTGAGGATCGTGGACCCCGTGGCGGCGGTGGCGGCGGCGGCGGTGGCCGCGGTGGCTACGGCGGCGGTGGTAGTGGCGGCGGCGGTTATGGTGGTGGCAGCGGCGGCGGAAGCAGCGGCGGCTACGGTGGTGGAAGTAGTGGTGGTGGCGGCGGCTACGGTGGTGGTAGCGGCGGCGGAAGCAGTGGTGGTGGTCGGGGTGGCTACGGTGGCGGTGGCGGCGGAGGTCGCGGCGGCTACGGTGGTGGTAGCGGTGGCGGAAGTGGTGGCGGAAGCCGCTATTGATCCTTCGGTGATACCGAATCATCGACCGGTCCAGGCACGTTCTGGACGATCCGGGTCAGCCTTGATGGCTGGCCCGTTTCCGTAAATTGATTTCTCAAATCGACGAGGTCGAAGTCGCTACGGGAGTCCGTCAAGGCTTGACTGGTTCGGCGACTCTGGGCTCATTCTCCATCGTGGGGATCGGCGAACCAGGCTTGGCTTCAACCGGTGTGTCCTCACGATACATCGGCAAATACCGATAGTAGACTTCGAGTGTCAGGATCGACATCGAGGTGACATAAAGACGTCCGCCGACATCTCCCCACTTGTCCGGCTGAGGCTCAACGGGCGACCAACTCCCCCGGTCGCAGCCCTCCCCCTTGATTTGAATCCCCACCAACCCGTCACGCACCTTGACGTTCCAAAGGTCCCAAAGCGGACCTCGCATATTATGCAACAACTGGGTAGCATAATACCAATAGTAGATATTCCGATCGGTCGATTCGTTGAGGTCGCTCGCCACCAGAGCAACTCCCTTGATTAACGACGGGTGTTTCTTCTGCCAGCCGAGAATCTGTCGCGACAGGAGGGCTTCGGCAGTCATGATCGGCGATGAGCGACGCCCAGGCATGTACGAATAGGTAACTTTGTTCGGATCCGCGCTCGCATAATCCAAGTATTGGACACATCGGGCCAGTGCCTTCTTGGGGACATTCAGACCGGCGAGTTTGCCGCAACGCAATGCCATGATCTGCCAGCCGAAGACGGACGTATCACCAGCCTCATCGGCAAAGTATCGCCATCCACCATCGCTCGCCCCTTGCATCCTGACAATCCAGTGAATCGCACGTTGGGCAGGAATGCCTAGTTTTTCATCGTTGGATAACCCATAGGCCTCGCAGAGAGCCATGGTCGCAATCGCGTGGCTGTAAAAGCGGGTTGTTCGCCCACCACCGACCCAGAGTTCCCCATCCTTGCCTTGCCGGTCAGTCAACCACTGAAGTCCACGCTTCAAGGTTGATTGATACTTGCCATCCTTATTATGCAGATGTCCCGCACCGAGCAACGGGAGCAAAGCCAAACCTGTCGCTGCGGTATCGCTTTCCATCATCGTACTATCGTCAATCGGGCAGCCGGCACCAGCGCAGGCGGGATGATAGTTGAGACTCCAGCCACCATCCCCCTTCTGATGTCGTGCCAACCACTCTAGCCCGACCAGAACCGCTGCCTCCGACTTGACGGTCCCCCCTTCACGTCGGACAAGGGCAGCTTTCGTCGGTCCACTCCGACCCGAGAACGGAGCGGTCAGATCGTCCGCAATCTCACGGCCCGAGATCGCGACTGGTTTCAGCGCGCCGGTGTCGAGAATCGCAAAGTTCCCCCGAGGCAGCCCGCCGACCCCAACTGCATTCGGAGGCAGATTCGGGCTGGCGAGTTCTGGGGCATAGCGAACATTTTCAGGCAACTTCGGTTGGCTGATCGTCAGTTCGCTGGAGTCCGCAGGTTCCAACGACAGCGAAGGCGTCTGATCGGATGAATCGTTGGTAAATGGGTCGCCGGCCCGATCCGCCGGAAACAGCGAGGTTAGATCCTCGGTAAGTTGGCCGAAACGACCGCCTATGATGTCGGAGGGCTCTGTTCTCTCAGAATTGAGCACGATCAAGGCCAGAATCAGCAAGAGGCTTCCGTGCAAGGCGAGGCTCACGCCCCAGGTCGGAAGCCACTTATCCCACCCAGGGGCTCTTCGGTCGAGGGAGCGCACCACTCGCCGACCGCCGACCCGTATTCGACGACGCCATGGAGCCCTGCTCGATCGCATCGGAATCGCCCTGGGTTTGAGATGAAGGGCAGAGGGTGGAACTCCACATGTCGATCGATTCTAGACGCACCTGAGAACGAGTCTATTCATTCTGTTTGGAGAGAACCGGCTTTTCAATGGTGTTGGAAGGCGAAAGCGAGTTGAACTCGCTTCGGCCTACCGGATTTCTCGGGCGATCTACCCAGGCCTCCCAAGTTAGCTCTGACGCTTACTTTACGTCCGCCTTCTTACCCAACTCATCTTTCCAGAGCCAGCGGAGTGAGTCTGGCAGGATAGCGCCACCATGCTTCCCATTGTGGCCGCCATCACCATAGACAAATTCATAATCATACTTGGCGAACTTGAGCGCTTCCGCCATCGACTGATTGGCGAGCGGCCAGTGTCCAGCCGCGTTATTGAGGTCATTCGAGCCATCTTGGAGGAACACTCGAATCGGTCGCTTTTTCGCCTTGCGAATGATCCCTGGGTAGGTATCGCCGCCACGGATATTCGTGAAGCTCCCCACATGAGAGAGAACCTTGCTGAAAAGGTCGGGACGTTCCCAAGCGGCTGTAAAGGCACAGATTCCCCCACTGCTGATGCCACCAATCGCTCGACTGGCCGCATCGGTTCGGAGGTTGTAAGTCTTGGCAAGTTCGGGGATCATCTCGAGTTCGAGGAACTTGGCATACTGATCGGAAAGCGTGTCATACTCGAAACTTCGGTTCGAACGAGGCTTTGCTGTTGTGTCCTTCGTCGGGAAAACACCCGGATCAATGAATAATCCGATGGTGACAGGCATCTCCTTCTTATGGATCAGGTTGTCGAACACGATCGGCACCCGGAACTGTCCCTTCTCATTCATGTAATTACCGCCGTCCTGGAAGACCATGAGACAAGCAGGAGTCTTCTCGTCATATTGGTCTGGGACATAGATCCAGTAATTGCGAGTTGTGTCTCCAAACACTTTGCTTGTGTTCCACTCGTGTTTGGTAACCTTCCCCTTGGGCACCCCGGCGTGGACTTCGGAATCGGGTCCCAACTTATAGTCGTCCGCTGCCTGAAGTGTTGTCGATGCGACCAGGACTGAGAGACACGCGATCATTCTCATGGCGAGGTAACTCCGGGAGAGTCGGGAAAGATCAAGACTGATTTCTACCGTGTCCAGTGAGACATCGCCAGTCAGAACTCCCAGGAGGACTCAACATGCCGGGCTTGAAAACCTTTGGATTGTGGTTAGTTCTCCTGGCGGGAGGGAGCCTGGCCCCCCACGCGTTCGCCCAGGACGGGGCTATCGTCAGTGGGCGCGAACTCTTTGAGCGAGTGTGGGTTCCCGGCGATACTCGAAGCCAAGGGGGGGATGGACTTGGTCCCGTCTTCAACGCCCGATCGTGTCTCGACTGCCACAATCTAGGAGGGGCTGGGGGATCGGGGGGCTTTGAGCGCAATGTTGAAGTCATGACACCCACGGCCACGCCTGTCGGAGGGAATTCTGGATTCGGCGGCTTCAGCTACTCATTTCGGTTCGGTGATAATGGCTTCGAGCCGAGTGTGGGCAATTCGCTTCAGCCTACGCCCCGAGACGTGCGACTCGACCCGGTAGCCCTCGCCGCGATCCATCCCAGTTTGAAGTCGGGCAAGTCGGTGATGCTCCATGCGTTGGGGACGGATCAAGGGTACCGGGGTTGGCGTGAAAAGGTTCCTGGGATTCACGGCCCGATCACCATCATGGTCACTCCCCGAAACCCGACGCCGTTATTTGGGACAGGCTTGATCGACTCGATACCCGACTCGGCCATTGAGGCTGCCGCCCGCAAGCGCCACACGGGATTCCCCCAGGTCAGAGGTCGTGTCCGCCGCCTGGCGGATGGGAGGGTCGGTCGATTTGGATGGAAAGCTCAATTGGCGACTCTCGATGGATTTGTCCGAGCTGCGGCTGCCATGGAGCTAGGTCTGGAGGTTCCCGGCCACCATCAAGCCACCGATCCCCGAGTACCCCGATTTGTGGATCCCGGTCTGGATCTGAGTGAGGAATCGACAGCCGCCCTGGTCGACTTCGTTCGGAGCCTTCCTGCTCCAATGTTGCAACTCGGTAACGGAAATCGCGAAGATATCGAATTTCGTGAGGGCAAGCGCTTGTTCAGGGGGTCTGGTTGCGCCACCTGCCATACACCCAACCTCGGACCAGTCGACGGGTTATATAGTGATCTCTTGCTCCACGACATGACTCCGCGAGTCACATCACCGGGCACGAATCCTTATCTGGCATTTCTCAACGGCGCAAACCTGCAGCAACCACAGGGTCGAGAGGCAAGGCCTACTCCTCAAAAGGGAGACGAGCCGGGTCTCATGGAATGGCGAACGCCCCCCCTTTGGGGTCTTCGAGATAGCGGCCCCTACTGGCACGATGGTCGTGCCGAGACAATTGCAGAGGCGATCCGACTCCATACAGGGCAGGGGGAGGAGTCTGCGACTCGTTATCGAGGCCTCTCGTCGAGGGAGCGTCGGCAACTCGAGTCGTTCTTACTTTGCCTGACTGCTCCGTTACCAGAATAAAGCCAGGGAAGGGCGTTCGAATTTGGGAGTTGAGGCGCTGGCATACGACGGACAAGTGCGTTAAGATTCTTCATGTTGCCCTCGCGCGGGCGGGCGTACTTTTTGTGTCGGGCTGAGCCATGAGGCGAGGCGACTGTCAAAAAGACCGGCTTCTGACCCCACCCTCTCCCTCACGATCGTCGACAGCTCTGCCAATCTCGCGCCTCGGCGTGAGCCTGTTCGGATTGTAACGAGGGGTCGGAGCCAGTCCTATCGCGGCCGACACGTGTGTCAAGTCTCTTGCCTTGCTGGAGCTGAACGTCCATGTCAACGAAGTCGTCCGTACGGCAATCCGCCGTCGCCGCGCTGACCGCCGCCTCGGCTGCGTCCCACGGACAGCCTATCGGATCAGCGAAGCCCAGATCACTCCGCGAGCTCTTTGGACTCAATGTCTTCTCCGACGACGTCATGCGCGCACGTCTTCCCGAAGGAACATACAAAGCCCTTCAGAAGACCCTCAAAAAGGGTGCCCCGCTCGACCCAACCGTCGCCGATGTCGTCGCGACCGCGATGAAGGAATGGGCGATGGAGAAGGGTGCAACACACTACACCCACTGGTTCCAGCCTCTCACCGGTTTGACCGCCGAAAAGCATGACTCTTTCCTCGTCCCCGACGAGGGTGGTGGTGCCCTGACTGAGTTTTCCGGTAAAGAACTTGTCCGAGGCGAGCCCGACGCGTCAAGCTTCCCCTCGGGTGGCATCCGCGCCACCTTCGAGGCCCGTGGTTACACCGCGTGGGATCCGACCAGCCCGGCCTTCGTTCTCGAGGCTCCCGGCGGCACCACTCTTTGTATTCCGACCGCCTTCTGTAGCTGGACCGGTGAGGCTCTCGACAAGAAGACCCCACTGCTCCGTTCGATGGAGGCACTCTCCAAGCAGGCCCTCCGCATCCTTAAGCTTTTCGGCTCCAGCGCCCAGAAGGTCTTCACGACCGCTGGCCCCGAGCAGGAATACTTCCTGATCGACAAAAATTTCTACTACGCCCGCCCCGACCTCTTGAACGCGGGCCGAACACTCTTCGGTGCCAAGCCCCCCAAGGGTCAGGAACTCGAAGACCACTACTTCGGCGCGATCCCTGACCGCGTGCTCGCCTTCATGCTCGAATCCGAGACCGAACTCTATAAGCTCGGGGTTCCGGTCAAGACGCGGCACAACGAAGTTGCACCGGCGCAGTACGAACTCGCCCCGATCTTCGAGAACGCCAACGTCGCGACCGACCACAACATGCTTGTCATGGAGACCATGAAGCGCGTGGCCGATCGCCATGGCCTTCAACTCCTGCTCCATGAGAAGCCGTTCGCAGGGGTCAATGGCTCCGGCAAGCACGTCAACTGGTCGATGGCCGACGACCAAGGCAATAACCTTCTCAAGCCCGGCGATACTCCCCACGAGAACGCCCAGTTCTTGATCTTCCTGGCCGCTGTGATCTCCGCCGTTGCAAAGCATGGCGACCTCCTCCGCGTGGCGATCGCTCACGCGGGTAATGATCACCGACTGGGTGCAAACGAAGCTCCTCCGGCCATCATCTCGATCTTCCTGGGCGACATGCTGCAGGACATCGTCGAGCAGATCGAGGCTGGTGGCGCGAAGAGCACCAAGGCCGGCGGCACGATGACCGTTGGCGTGACCGCCCTGCCGACCCTTCCTCGCGACGCGGGCGACCGGAACCGTACGAGTCCGTTTGCCTTCACCGGCAACAAGTTCGAGTTCCGCGCTGTCGGTTCAAGCCAGTCAATCGCCGGCCCCAACGTCGTGCTCAACACGATCGTTTGCGAAGCCGTTGATGAGATCGCTACGGTTCTCGAAACTGCCGTCGCTGCCGGTAAGGATCTGAATACCGAGATCCAGGCGTTGTTGCCCAAGTTGATCAAAGCTTCCAAGCATGTGATCTTCAATGGTGACGGCTACTCCGACGAGTGGCACGCTGAGGCGGCCAAGCGTGGTCTGCCCAACAAACGGAACACGATTGACAGCTTGCCTGACCTGATCACACCGAAATCGATCGCCCTCTTCGGCAAGTACGGCGTTCTCAGCGAGCGAGAATTGCACTCGCGCTATGAGATCTTGCTCGAATCGTACAAGAAGACGATCAACATCGAGAGCCAACTGACAGCTCAGATTGCTCGTCGTCAGATCTTGCCCGCCGCGCTTCGCTACCAGGCCGAGCTCGCCACCTCGATCGGTGCGCTCAAGTCCGCTGGTGTCATGATCCCCCCGTCGCAGGCTGAACTGCTTGCGGAGCTGGTCTCGACCATCACCGATCTCCAGTCGAAGACCGCCGTCCTCATCAAGGCGAGCGACGAGCATTCCGATGGCGACAGCTTGGCCCACGCCACGTATTCCCGAGATATCGTCATCCCCGCGATGAACGCCGTCCGAGTCATCGGCGATAAGCTCGAAGGGCTCGTCCCCGACGACCTCTGGCCGCTACCGACGTATCAGGAAATGCTGTTCATCAAGTAATGCATCGACACTGATCAGTAACGTGTGTGTGTTCACAGATCAAGGGGTCCGGGATGGGTACTTTACCCGTCCCGGCCCCTTGTTCTATGGAGAGTCGTCAACTCGATCTCCGAGCCCATTGGACTCGGCGAATGGCTTCGCTACGATAATGACCTCACTCCCTTCCTGAAATTCCGTCGGGGCCAGAACGATGCACGCCCTTGTTGTTTCGATCGCGTCGCTGGTGGCAACACTCCCCGCAGCTCCCTCGGCAGAGATTCTCCAGGCCCAGGCTTTAAGATGCGAACGGCTGTTGAAGTCGAGTGTTGTCGACTTCTATCTGCCAGCCTGTGTCGATCGCGAGAACGGGGGTTACCTTGAGGTTTGGAGAGGGGGCAAGTTCGTCCCTTCTGGTGAGAAGTTCCTCGTGATGCAGGCTCGCGAACTTTGGTTCTTCAGTACACTCGCGCGAGAGGGGATCGAGAAGGAAAAGTCACTCGCTGCGGCCAAGGTGGGGTTCGAGTTTCTGGAGGCGAAGATGCTGGACCGGAAACACGGCGGCTATTTCGCGAAAGTCACCGATTCAGGCGAGCCTAAAGACCGTCGCAAGCATGTTTATCTGAACGCGTTTTCGTTGTATGCACTGGTTGCCTATCACAAAGCGAGTCATGACCCCGCCGCGCTCGATGCTGCGAAGGCACTCTATCAGACGCTTGACCTTCGGGCCTATGATCGGAAAAATGGTGGATATCTGGAGTTCTTCACTGAGGATTGGCAAGCGATTGAGGATCAGGCCACTCCGGGTTTTGTCGGTGCGATTGGCACAAAAACATACAATACGCATCTTCATGTTCTGGAAGCCCTAGCCGAGCTATATCGTGTCTGGCCTGACCCTTCAGTCCGTCGACGACTTGAGGAAATGGTTCTGATCAATGTGCAGACGGTCCGCCACCCTGAAGTCTTCTGCAATATCGACGGCTGGAGGCCCGACTGGCGGATGATCCAAGCACCCTCGAACTTGAAGGCAAGCTACGGGCACGACATCGAGTGTACCTGGCTTGTTCTGGACGCGTCTCGTGCGTTGGAGCAGCCCGAGGCGACTCTTCGCGAGTGGGCGATCTCGCTTTGTGGCAACAGCCTCAAGTATGGCTTTGATCGCCAGCATGGCGGGTTCTACAATACCGGCCCTCCCGGCCAACCTGCCGACGACACCAAGAAGGAATGGTGGGTCCAGGCCGAGGCCCTCCCGTCAATGCTCAGCCTTTACCGACTCACGGGCGACCCCGCCTATTATGAAGCCTTTGCTCGCACACTCGACTTCGTCGAGGCTCACCAAGTTGCCCCTGGGGGTGGATGGTTCGCAACGCGGAATGCCGATGGTACTTCAAAGGACGACGCTCGCAGTTCTCCCTGGCAAGGGGCGTATCACAGCGGACGAGCACTCATCCTCTCCGCGCGATGGCTCAACGAACTCGCCCAGGGGAATTGAAGACTGAGTCGACAGTCGTATCGTCTCAGTGAGTTCGAAGCGAGCAACCCTCATCGAGCGAAAAATAGCGAATCGAAGCTCGCGTCAATAAAAGGTCTCGTTTTCCGGAAAAGATGAGATGGTGCTGAGGCCAAGATTTCGTTCACAAATGATCATTCCATCTTCCGGCAGTAGCAATAAACAAATTTTTGGATCAAACCAGAGGGAGTGTGATGCTCTTCTTTATGGTGCCGAATCAATACGAATGGCTCGCCAAATTCTGCATGCAGTTGGTCGGCGCGATATCGCATCACCGGAAGCCCAGAGCAGTGTTCCGGTCCATCTTCAGCGAAGGTCGAAACAATGACATGACCGCCTGGCCTCACTGTATTCAGGACGTTCTTGACATAAGCGTCGCGTTCATGCTGCTGCGTGAGGAAGTGAAAAACGGCTCGGTCGTGCCACACGTCGTAGAAGTAAGGGAGGAGGGTTGAGTCGGTAATACTCGCTTCCAACCATTTCACGTCTCGACTCCTGGCTCCCAAACGAGTCTTGGCCGCGGAAAGTGCCGCAGCAGAGATATCCAGCACCGTGAGGTTCGAGTAGCCATCGATCAAAAGGTCATCCACCAGCGTTGAGGCTCCACCTCCGACATCAAGGATCGAGGCTGTCAGAGGGACTCCTGTTTCGCGGACGAGGCGAAGAGATTGCTCAGCATGCTCCTGAAACCAGCTAACTTCGGTTGTCGATTTTGTCGAATAGACCCGTTCCCAGTGTGCTTGAAAATCCATGAATGCTCGGTTGTTGGTTGGTTTTGGATGAGAATCTAACCACCTCTTGGCCACCACATCATGAGTCCAACTCCGATCAGGGCAATCGTAGATCCTACCACATCGGCCATATCTGGTCGATCGCCGTCGAGAGCCCAACCCCAGAGCAGTGACAGGACGATAAAAAATCCGCCGTAAACCGCGTAGATTCTCCCAAAATGGCTAGTCTGGAAAGTTGGAATGATCCCATAGAGCATCAGGACAAGCCCGCCTAACAGCCCCCACCAGCCTGGTCGGCCATCCCTCAACCATTTCCAGACCAGCCAGCCGCCGCCGATCTCGCAAAGTCCGGCGAGAACGAAGAGCAAGATCGACCGAGAAAGACTTGTAAATTGCGGCATCTCTCTCGCCCCTACAAACGAAAACATGCTCACGGAATTCGTGAGCATGTCGAGAATTCTGACAAACTGATCAGACTGACCAAACCTTAGATGGCTTCGCCACCACGTTCCCCGGTGCGAATCCGAATGCACTCTTCGATCGGCATCACGAAGATCTTACCGTCGCCGAGCTCACCACTGTCACCAGATCGGCAGGCCTTGATGATTGCGGCGATGGTCGGCTCGACAAACGGCTCGTTGACGGCAATCTGCAGCTCAACCTTCTTGAGCAAGTTCACGGTGAACTCGTGTCCACGATAAACCTCGGTGAAGCCCTTCTGGCGACCGAAGCCCTGGGCATCGATCACAGTCAGGCGGAAGACTTCGACCGCCTGAAGACACATTTTGACGGCTTCCAGCTTGGATGGCTGGATGATCGCAATAATCAGTTTCATGGAGATTCTCCTCGCTGTCGATTCCTTGAATTCTTTGCCTGGTCGAGGTGGTTCACACGGGCTGGGACTGTCGGCGAGCCGGTTCACGCTGCGTGAGATCGGCTCGCCGTTGGCTCTTTTAAGTCCGTGGTTGATGATCGATCATCGGTAGAGGCTGCTCAATCCGTCAACCTCCGAGGATGCTCTTCCCCGCGTTTTTCACTTCGATGGGGTCTTCGTTCACATATCCAAGGACGCCCATCTCGGGGATGTCGAGCCCTTCGATCTCAGCGCGACTATCGGCACGGTTGCCCACGATCGC
>JANXSX010000099.1 GCA_025356475.1 Isosphaeraceae bacterium
ATAGCCGCCATAACTGCCCCCCGTCACGCCAACTCGGGAAGCGTCGATCTGGGGCCAGTGTGAAGCGGCGAATTTGACGCCATCAACCTGGTCGCGAACTTCTGCCTCTCCCATGTGGAGATGGATGGCCGCCTCAAACGCGTGACCTCGACGCGAGGAGCCTCGGTTGTCCATCTTCCAAACGGCAAAGCCCCGTTCGGTCAAATATTGTGCGGTCATGTCAGCCGTCATCGCCCAGGATTCGCTGACATATTGAACATGAGGCCCGCCGTAGAGCATCACAACAAGGGGAGCTTTTTCTCCCTCCTTCGGCTTCGGCTTCGTCTTGGGAGCGTAATAAGCGCCATGAAGGAGGGTCCCCTCACGGTTGGGGAAGCTGACGAATTCAGGAGGTGTCAGACGATACTCGGTCACGCGTGGATCACTCGAGGCATCATCCAGAGTGAAGAGCGCCTTGCCTTCTCGAGTCCTGACCACGGTCCGGGGGGGCGACTTCCGATCTGACCAGGTATCAACCCAATGCTCGCCATCGCTCGCCACGACGACGCGATGAGTGCCGGGCTCAGTGGTCAACTTGACCGGCTCACCGCCGTCCAATGAGACTCGGTAGAGATGGGCCTCCAGCACTGAGTCTTTACCCGCAATGAAGTAGACCTCACGGCGTTTGACATCCAAACCAACCACCGAATCGACAGCCCACTCGCCCGAAGTGAGCGAGTGCAGGACCACCCCGTTGCTATTCAAGAGCCTCAGGTGACGAAACCCGCTTCGTTCCGTGGTCCAGAGCAGATCCGACTCCTTACCAACCACACGCAGGTCTTGATGCAAGTTGACCCAATCGACCGCTGAATCATCGAGCAAGGTTGTCGACATCCCCGAAGCGACGTCAATTCGTGACAGTCGAAGCGTTTTCTGTTCCCGACTCAACAGTTGAACAAGCAGTGAGTCATTTCCATCCCAATCGACGCGAGCGAGATAAAAATCCGGGCTGGGGGGATCGAGTTTCAACCAGGTGGTCTCACCCCCTTGAGTTGAGACGACCCCGATCCGAACCTTGGCGTTCGCCTGACCAGGAAATGGATACCGGTGAGTTTCAACCTGGGGATCAGCTCCCCCTTGGTGGACGATTGAGTAGAGCGGAATGTGACGTTCATCGGTCTCTTGGTAGGCGATCTTCGACCCATCGGGTGACCACCAGAACCCGGTGGTCCGATCCATTTCTTCCTGTGCCATGAACTCCGCGAGTCCGTGACTCACTCCTTCCGTCGCTCCCTTGCTCAGCGCAACTTCAACCTTGGTCATGATGTCCAGAACATGTAACTCATTGTCACGGACGAAGGCAACTTTGGAACCATCATCGTTTGGCTTGGGATCGATCTCAGGGGTCTTTGTCTCAGTAAGGCGCTCGAGTGGCCCTTCGCCGCGCTGGAGGTAGAGATCTCCGGATAGCGGAATGATGCTCACGTCGGCTTTCGATGCTCGGACAACCTGAGTGATGCCGGTGTCGCGAAGCCGCTGCCGCTCGCGTCGGAGCGCCTCTTCGAGTGACACGGATTTGTCGGTATCGCCCGCGCCCGGTGGTCGAGCAATGACTCTCGGTTTTCCATCAGCCAGATCCACACGCCACAGTACACGACTTAAACTTGCATTTTCCGACTTGAGGTACGAAACCGATTTCCCATCCTGGCTGAACGCGAAGGAGCCGGGCACGGTCGTGCCAGGGGAAGGCTGCCTGGCGACGGCGTCGAGATCCACAGGACGAGCCCCAGGTTCAACCGCTGAGGACGAGTTCTGCATGGAGTTCATCAGTAGGACCGCTGCGAGACAGGCGTTCAGAAATGGTTTCACAAATGCTCCCAGCAGAGGCGCAGCGAACGGGGGGGGCGGGGTCCGGTCGATCGGCAGGCGGGTGGGGTTGAGGATACCGGGGAGAGAGTTGGGCACTCGACCGAAATCGAGTGCCTCGGGCTTGCAGTTAACTATTAATCTTAATCGTGACGGTCTTCAGCTCGGTGTAGTGGTCGATGGCAGCCTCGCCGTTTTCGCGGCCCTGGCCCGACATCTTGAAGCCGCCGAACGGAGTCGTGGTGTCGACCACGTGATAGCAATTCACCCAGACGGTGCCGGCTTTGACGTTTTTGGCGTAGGTGTGGGCCTTGTCGAGATCCTTGGTCCAAATCGCGGCCGCAAGCCCATACGTCGTATCATTG
>JANXSX010000110.1 GCA_025356475.1 Isosphaeraceae bacterium
AACGAACACGGCAGCGATCGCCGCCTGAGCCTCGCGCGGCACCTGCGACCACAGTTCATCAGAGATGGGTAGCGGATTCGGCATTAATGAAGGTACAGTGACCTCATCGACAAATTTCAATACCAGGCTGTGAACGGCTACGGGCGAATGAAGGTCATCTCGATCCAGTTTAAGGACTACCAGCGTGCATGCACATTGTCGCGTCACAAAGTCCTCGATCGGGTCTCTCGCCCTACTCGCCATCATGCTTCCGGCGTGCGAGCACTCGACTTCTCCGTCGAAGCCGACGTCGTCCGTACAGAAGGTTGCGGCGGTCGTTTCATCGACGAGCGAGAAACAAGATCCGCTTACACGATTGCCCGAGCCCCAAACGGTGCGTCAAGACCCCATCGAAGTGCATCGCAAGGCGTTGATCGCCGCCGGTTGGGATGTGGAAGTTGCAGGTCTCGTCTGCGACCTTCTCGATGCTCCCTCACAGGCCGCCAAGGCATCCGCTCTCGATGATCACGACCTGTGGTCCAGATTAGAACGACTGGGGCCTATCGGCAAAAGCGATCCCGATCTCTTCCGTTTCCTTCATGAACATCCAGAGGCCGCGCTTCTTCTGGCTCAGTCGAACGAACAAATCGATGTTCTCAAGGTGCTTGACGGCGAAGGCTATGTTCCACTGTTTTCTATCTATACTCGATTGGTCGATCCCGACGACCGGATCCTCCTCACGCAAGCTCTCCAGAGAGATGGAAGTCGGAAGCGGCTCGTTGAGTTGGAGTCGCATGGCTACCGTGGAATGGAAGGGTTGTTCCTCGTTGATCTTCCCCAGAGCGTGGCCGATCCATACCTCGATTGGCTTTACCAACTCGTTGACGACGCTCTCGGAACTGCCGACGGTGATCGCGCCACACGCTATTTGTTACTCGCAATGAGCCAGAAGACGTCGATTCTCGGACGTTGTTTGGCCAATCCGTCGTTCGCCGACGAGCTTAATGAGCCGCTCTGGCGACGGCTGAAAGAGGTCGAACAGGCACAACCACAATCCTTCCAGTGGATTATTCTTAATCCTTACATCTGGGACGTTCTAGCGCTCGACCATAACAAAGGAGTGCCGATACTTAACAACTGGGGACCGATTGGTGTAGATCTGCTTTTTGGACGCTTCGCCTACCACAAGGATGTCCATCGCATTGTGACCGATGCTCTGACCCAACCGGGAAGAGAATCAATGGTGGCTGCACTTTGGTCGCTTCGAGCTGACCATCAAAATGTGCATCGATCGCAGATTGATGAGTTGTTCGCCGGAAAAGTCGATGATGATCTACTTCCGGTCGCAATGGGTGATCTCTTGAGATACCCACCTGAAAAACGCGAAGGTCGCGCGACATACTTCGTCGGACTTCCGCGCTCAGCGCTCCACGAGGATCTTCGTGCAATGGTGGGTAAGGAGGGGGCGAACCCAATCCGATTTCTGGTTGAAGTGGTTGCCAACGCATCGGGTGCTCCTGCGGCCGTGTGGATTGTCTACGAAGTTGGCGTCGTCGCTAAGAGGAAGATCGAAGGCCGAGAACTTCGCTCTGAGGATTACCTTCGAGTTGCCGCGGCCTCCTTTAACTACGCCGTCTCCCTCTCAAATAACTCAGACTCCGAAAAAGAGCAGAAATCGAAGTCAGAAGACCCAAAAGCAAAAGACGCAAAGCCGAACCCCGCGCCGCCTACTGAGACGCAGGTATCTCTCCCCGGCGGTGCGTTTGTGAAGGTGCAAGGAGAGGCGGCCAAGGGGTGGAGCTTCAGTGATCTGCTTAACAAGTCACTCAAAGATTCGGCGGCCACGATCGGCCGTAACTTCCAACATCAAGTTTCGTTCGAGATCACTGGCCCCCTCCGCCTCTCGCTGTTTACCACGGGTTCGGCGCAAGCCACCTACGATGCCATTAGCAAGGAGGGAGTGCGCTTCTCAGTCTTGGGGAAATTTCAATCGATGGCCTTTGTCCATCTCGATGAGAGGTTTGTCCGTGACGCTCTTGACAAATACCTCAATGGCACCGTCTCAGGCTTATTCGCGCCCCACGCTGACCCTCGGCCGAGTGTTCCCTCACCCTCCCTGGACCACGAGGAGGCATGGAGGCGGAACGTCTCGACGTGGTGGTATCGGAATTTGGCATCTGGCTCGTCGCATTGACGATCATCGGGGGCGATACACGGAATCCGTCACGAAGCCTTGGGATTGACCGCGTCGCTTTTCTCCAACCGTCTAGAGGTAACGAGATGGATCAGGCGTCGGTCCTTGACTCCTTTAAGGTCGATCAAATACGACGGATTGCCTTGATTGGTAGATCGGGTTCAGGCAAGACGTGCATTCTCGCAGCGTTGGCGATGGCTCGCGAGGCGCATCCCGACGGCCTTAGCGCGACCTGGATCGAATTCCCGCCTTGGATTGCGCGCCCCGCTGGCAAATGGGAGACTTGGCCGCCGAACTCGTTGGCGTACAGTTATGCAGCGGGTGCCGACTTCCTCGACAAAGCCTGCACGGCTTTGGCGAACCAGAAGGTTCCGAAACAAACCCCACCGACAGTTCTTCGGTTGGTATTCACGTTTACGGTTCAGTTGCCTGTGCCACGCACGGTACTCATCGAGTTCATCGACTATTCAGGGGAATGGGTCGACCCCAACCGACTGAGGGAAGAAGCAGATACCGATATCTTGAAGAGATATCAACGCGATTCAGATGCGTTATTAGTCCTAGCGGAGGTTCCAGCGCCTGGAAATGAGTCGGAACTTACCAAGGATCTGGCACGGCTCCAAAGAGCGTTTGCTCTGCTTCAAAACGAGCCAGGTGGGAATCACCGCCAACGTATCGTCGGCCTTCTCTTGAACAAGTATGACAGGCGAATTCCTCACGGATCGCCAGCACAAGCACCGTCAAAAGCTGACGTAGAGGGCTTTCTCCACAGCAAGCCTGAACCCTACCACCGGGCGCTCCGCGACTCCATCCGCAGTGAGAAAGTGACAGAGGAAACGTTCGGACTCAGCGCTTTTGGCCGCTCGGAGTCCGAAGAAATCGTCGATGAACAAAACAAAAAGGTACGAAGAGAGCGACCTTGTCAGTTTTCGCCCCTCCAGTCTTTCGGGCTTGAAGATCCCTTTCTGTGGGCTGTCCAAGAACGAGACATTGCCGATGCCGAGGCTTTCGCGGAGAGGTGTTCGCAACATAAACTCTTCGTCATCAGGAGACACGATGGGCCGAAGTCAAATGTCGCCGCGATCAAGGCCGGTCGGACCCTGTTGAAGAGACTTCGACCTAGTTCCGAAGAAGCAAACAAAGTCTCTCGGGGGATGACTCGGTGTTTTTCGATTCTTGTGCAGCGCACCGTTTTGGCTGCATCTCTTGTGATTTGTCTAGGCTTATCAGTTGATAGCTTGATCGCGAGATCCGAGAGCCACGACGCATTCGCAGCGCTCCGTGATCCCAACACTAATCGCAAGAAACAAGCAGACGCGCTTGAGTGGATGGCCAACTACGCCAAGTCTCCTCCATACCGACACCTCTTCTATCGCCTTGTTCTTAGTTCAACCGACGCAACGAAGGCCCGAACTGACTGGCTCGACCAGCGTGTCGACGCTGATTGGAAGACCGTTCTTGCTGCTGAACCAAACGTCCAACCCAAATTAGCCCAGGCACATTTGGAGTTGTTTGAAAGCAGTCCATACCGAAGTCAGGCGGCGAAGATCGTAGAAACTGCCAAGTTGGAGAAACTCGAAGCCGAAGCTCGTTCGCTCATCGACTCGGTTCTCAGGTCGCTCAAGGCAAACGAACAGCCGACTCAAGCTCAGTTCGATGAACTTGGTGCGAGGCTCGATGGAGTTAGCACGGAAGCCAGGCTCCTGAATGGAGTCCGAGACGCTTACACCGGCGCAAAATCGCTGATCGCAGGTCGTCGAACCGAAAGCGACATTAAAGACCTGACCGAGAAACGAAAGGCGATCGACAACGCATTGATATCACATCAGAAGCGGATCGCCGAATCTGATGAGGCGAATCTGCTTCACTCGCTTCAAGATGATGTGGACCGAATCTCCAAGAGCCCTTCAGCAAGTTTTGAACAAAAGGATCGGGCGCAGAGGTTGTTCGAACGGGTGCGCGACCGGCTTCCCTTAGTCGACCTCAAGGAGAAGACAACCCAGGACTTGCTGTCTCGTGATACTACCAGCATTGGAAGGGCCGCCCAGCGGGTGGTTGACTTTAAACCTGTGCCGCCAATCGCCGACGAGTTCAAGACCTGGCGTGCGATGTTTTGCACGGATGCCTTGAGCAAGCTGCTTGATAGAGCCGAAGGCTTTGCTAGTAAAGGAGATAACTGGGAGACGGCTATATCCGTAGTTGACCCCAGTCGGGGCGAGGCTTCCAAGCTCTATCCACTGCTCGATCCTGGACAACAGGACCGAATTCGGGGTTCGATCACGAAGATTCGTCTTGGCCAGGACGACTACCTCTGGGGTAGATTCCGAGAAGCTCAGACGCCTCCAAACTTGGACCGCTATCGCAAGGCCGCCCGCGATGGAGAATCCCAACCGATGCGAGCGGAAGCCGAGAAATGGCGTCAGTACTTTGAGAAGAAGATTGAAGTGACTGACTTCGACATCCAGATAGCTGAAGTCAACGTCAAGAATGGCTACTCGGGATGGGCGATGATTGAGGTCACAGGTGACGGGAGTAAATGGATCGAAACGGATTGGTCGCATGCTCCTGAGATGAACAACGGCTACGCATACAAGGATGTGGCTCGCAAGACCCTAGCGAAGAAAAAGCTTGAGGACCGTGTCTCGTTTCACGTCAACATCGACGTCTTCTGGAGGACTGGGGCTAAGCACGGTAACAACGGAACCAAGACCTTCGTTGCGTCGCCGCTAGAAATGGACGGAAAAACAGTGGTACTTGAGGGTGATTTTTCCCCCGCCACGGAGGTAACCTTTCGGGTGGTTGGCGGGATTCCTGACAAGCCACCTCTGCCCGCCTGGAGGGCTCCGAAGTGACACAGCCGATGCTCATTGCGTTCACGCCTAGAGCAGGGGATTTAAATGGTGTTTACCTAGCTCCCCCGGGAGTTACCCTCACGAGCAGTGAGATCCGAGAGTATCTGCGAGATGCCGATCTTTCCGTCTGGGACGAGGTGTCGCAAAAAGGGCGTGATCGCACTGGAGATGAGCAGCTTGCGTTGATTGGCGTGGACGTGGAAGCTTTGCGCCATTCTCCGCAGGACGAGCAGCAGCTCCGTTCACGACTTGAGCAGTGGCACCGCGAGTTGGGACGATGGGTGGTTGCACAATCGGATTGGAACGAAATCCCCCATCAAGGGATGGTATATGCGTGCCCGCTTCTTTCGGAATTTTTGATTGGATGTAATCTGCCGACTGTCTCGTTGGCTGCGCCAAGAGTTGAGGCGGCAACAACGAGAATGCATGCCTCGTCTCTCGACAAAGGAAAGGAGCAGTGGCGACTTCTCGCTTCAATGGTCGGGGTCCTAATCATCATCGTTGTGGGTTTTGGTCTTGCCTTAGGCGACGATGAATATGAATGGATGCGACGATACGCGGATAAGGCTCGCAAGTTTTTTTCGTCGGCACCTAAACACAGTCTACCACCAAACGGTGATTCAAAGACGAATCGGCCTACTATTGTGAAGGAGAAGGGTCACAATCGGCCGGAAACATTGACCAGCAAGAAAAATTTGGAGGACACGTTTGCTACGGCGCTAGAGAGATGGGGGATTCCAAAAACGATTTCCGAGGAAAAGGCACGCGAGGAGCTGAGCACGCTGGCCAAATCAACAGGCGACTCCGGGACGGTCACTTCCGAACTCTCTAACTTGATGAGTTTGAAGCGAGTGAAAGAGGTCGTCGAAGATGCAAATCAGCCGACAGCACAATTCAAACATCTCGCGTTTCTGACCCACAAGAGCAATGACGATCTAAGTGGACTAATCCCCGATTGGGTCTGGGTCGACCAATCGCCTCAGAATTGGCTTAAGTTTCGACAGCGTCTTCATCGAGTGATTGTTGAAGTGATTGAGCTTAGCAAGATTGCGGATAAACTTCCCGACACTCTCACGGGATACAACAAACCGACGCCAGTTTTAAACGCGACAAGGGTTTTCGTGGATAGGGTTAGAGACTACCCCGCATTTATCAAGGAAGAGTCATGCTTGCCCTTCTTGACTCAGAACGACCTGGATTGGCTGGAGAAAATTCAAGAATTGCTCGGAGACGACCGATTTCTTGCACCTTTAGACGAGCCGATTGGTGACGACCGTCCCCTTAATAAACTACTTTCAGTTCTGGGGGACGCTTGGCAGGTAGGTGAGGTGCTTCGTATGAAATTCACTGAAGAAAAAGGTGCTGTTCCATTTAAAATCAAAAATCCTGCCCAGCAACTCGATGTCGACAAATGCTATAATGTTTACGTTGGTTTGATGAATAAAGTCAAAGCACTCTCGCGGAACGGAGTTGACGCTACTGTGGAGTAATAACTTGAGCATTGGAACGAATAGCGTGTGAAAGGCCGAACACATTTCGCTGTCGATTTTTGCCTAGCGCTCGGCAGTTGGTGCGCCGATCTGGCGATCAAGCGACCTTGCGAACTGGTTTTGGCAGCAGTCGCTTCGGTAGTGCTCGATCGCCACGCCATTCGTCGAGTTCACCGTTGCGCCGCGCGGCTTCCAGGGCTGC
>JANXSX010000131.1 GCA_025356475.1 Isosphaeraceae bacterium
CCGGCCGCGAGCGCCTCAGGCGATGGAGGCATTCGGCTTCCGCACGCCGGTCGGTTGAGGAGGTCTCCCCCCGAGCCGTCCGAACCTAGCTGATAGGCCACCATACCTTGATGAGAGTCGCCGGGACCGAGAAGGACGGCTCCTGCCCCATCGCCGAAGAGTGGAAAGCTCTTTTGGTCGTTGGGGTTAATGATTCGGCTATTGCAGTCAGCCCCGATCACCAAGGCTCGTTGACTCGTACCTGCTCCGACAAATTGGGCAGCGGTCGCGATGGCATAAGCGAAACCTGCGCAAGCCGCTTGAACATCGAATGCCGGGCAGTTGAGCTTGAGCCGATCCTGGACCAGACACGCAGCCGACGGAAAACACATGTCGGGTGTGAAGGTACCAACCACGAGGAGGTCCACGTCCTCGGGCTCGCAGCCAGCCGCTTTCAGGCAGCGGACTGCGGCATGATAGGCGAGATCACTGGTGGCCTGGTGGGGCGGCGCGAAGCGGCGCTCATGAATTCCCGTTCGGTTCACGATCCAATCGGGATCAAATCCATGGGTGCGCTGGAGGTCCAGATTGGTGACGACTTGTTCGGGCAAATAACGCCCCGTCCCCAGAATCTGAACCCCAGTCAGCGAGCGCGTCCGTGGCTCGAGAAGGGCTTGGCCGTTATTCATTGGCGTTCCGCGACGCTCGCGAGCAGCTCCGACCCGCCGTTCTCCGACCCCGCTCCGAGTCGATAGGGAAACGGAATCCGATCGCCGAGAAGTCCTCGATCGCGAGTCACCGGAAAATGGTCAGGGATTTCTTGCAAGGACCGAATATAATCCAACGGAACCTACCTGGCCAGACCAAAGCACCGTGTGCGACTTCTAGAAAAGGCTGCACCTTCTTAACTCCCTCCTCGTCAGGGGTCTTCCCTATGGACGGGCTTCGCAAACTTCAAGTGCCACATGAAACCTCATCTCATTCGACTCCGGGCCGGTTGGACACTCTTGAATCCTCACCAAGATGCACTTTTGACCCTGCCAATCATCTGGCAGTGTGAAGGCCCAAGTGTGCTTCGCCTCGAACGTCCATTCCATTGGCCGAAGATCGAAATGGGGTCCGAACAGCTCTTTCTGCTGATTCAAGGAGTCCCAGGACTTCTCAGCGTTCAACTCAATGATCGAGTCGTTGAAATCGCGATGGTCGAGGCGTTGGTGATACCGATCGTACCGTCGCTGGATCGAGCTCTCTTGACGCTTGAGGTTGATCGTCTTGCGATTCCCGAGTGTTTCCTCTGGGGGCGAGTAGCGATCGTCGTGGCTTCATCGGAAGCCAATGCTAGCGACATTGCGGAGGTCGAACTATAATCGAATCGTCTGAATCGTGGTTTGACGCCCCGGAAAAGAGCGACTTACGATGGACCTGGACCTCGAACAACAACGCCGAACCTATCGACTCTGTCAGGTTGGCATGGTCCTGAGCGGCCTGTCGATGATCCTGTTCGCTTTGGACTCCGCCACCCAGGGGGTGTTCATGGGAACCATCCTGGTCGTGAAGCGGATGCCCCCACTTTGGATGGCGATCTTCGAATCGGTCTGGTGGGATGTGGCGATCAAGGCTCCCATGAACGTTCTCGGCTTGGCTGGGGCCTATTGTCTCTGGGGCCGTTGGACTCAGTCCAGTTGGCAACGGAGGGCGGGGCTTCTGGTCGTCATCAACCTGGTTAAGGTTGTGCTCTGGACGACTCGACATGCGGACTATCTCGATTTTGGTGCACCCTACTTGGGCCACGAGTGGTTTGTCCGGAACCTCACTCGGGCCTTGGAGTGGGCGGATATTGCCCTCCTGGCGGGCCTGGCCGCGGATTTGTGGACCCATTTAGGATCAAACCGGGCCGCCGAGGCTGGGCTGGCAACCCGCAAGATGGTCGCTTCGGCGGCGATCTTCTGGATGCTTACGTTCTGTCACCGCACAGCCTGGGAGCAAGGTTGGCCGCTCGTCGTCAGGCCGATGTTTGACCTCTCGACGGTCATCTTCTTAACCGGTGTCGCGGCCTTTCGAACGATGACGATCCTTCAAACAATCGTTCTCTTGTTTGGAGCCGGCAAGGTTTGTCGCGAGACGGTTCAAGAGATCGATCGTCACGAACGTTCCAATGACCTCTTGATCTCGCGTTCCGAGTCTTACGCTGGACAGTTCTAGCTAACTGGATGAGTTAGCTTCGGATCGTGATCGGTAGTAGTTCCCGAAGCGACTTTGGCAAGGGGAAGTGAACATTCTCTTCCCTAATCCACTCTTCCTCGATCGTCGCATCGTATGTCTGCTGGATCGACTCGATCACTTCTTGCACGACATCCTCAGGGGCACTCGCGCCGGCTGTGATCATCACGGTGTCTACACCGTCGAACCAGTCGGCCTTCATCTCAGAAACACCGTCGATGAGATGAGCCTTGGGACCGAGCGATCCCGCGATCTCAGCGAGCCGGAGGCTGTTCGAGCTGTTTTGACTTCCTAGAACCAAAACGAGGTCAGCGCGTGTGGCCATCTCGCGCACAGCTTCTTGACGGTTCTGGGTCGCGTAGCAAATGTCGTCTTTGGGTGGGTTGGCAATCGCGGGGAACTTCTTCCTAAGGGCCGCAATCACGACGTTTGCATCATCAACACTCAAGGTCGTCTGGGTCAGGTAGGCGACCTTCTGCGGATTGTCGATCTGGAGAGCTTCGACATCTTGGGCCGTCTCGACCAAGACCATCTTTTCGGGGGCTTCCCCCATCGTGCCGATCACCTCATCGTGGCCCTCGTGGCCGATCAAAACGATCGTGTAACCCTCGTTCGCATACCTGACGGCTTCGAGGTGGACCTTTGTGACGAGTGGGCAAGTTGCGTCGATTGCTCGGAGTTTGCGGGCGGTCGCCTCCTCACGGACCTGTGGGGATACTCCATGTGCGCTGTAAAGGAGGGCAGAACCGGGCGGCACCTCGCTCAATGTCTCGACGAAAACGGCCCCTCGACGCTTGAATCGCTCGACCACATATTTGTTGTGAACGATCTCATGGTAGACGTAGACCGGCGATCCGAAGAAGTCGAGCGACCTCTCAAGGCTCTCGATGGCCATATTCACTCCCGCACAGAAGCCACGCGGGTTTGCCAGTAGGATTTTCATCGTCGCTCAAAGTCCTCGCCGGTCGCTTGGGCTAGTCTTGAAGGATTCTAGGCAATTGACCGCCCGACTGGAAGGTGAGCCCGAGTCCCGATGCGTACTCACGAGTGTGCGATCCTGACCGCCTCCGCAAACTTCACATGAGGATACGAGCCGGGGGACGATCGGTTTGATCCCCCCGGCAGAGGAACTTGTCCTCGACGAATTCTCCGTGAGAATCTTATCGCTTCTTAGCCGTAGCGACAGCTTTGGCGATACGACCGAGGTCGGCCTGGCAGACCTCTATGGGGTTCTTGCCTTCGTATTCGAGGGAGAGGTCTCCCTGGAATTTGTGGTCCAGGAGCCATTTCGTCAAAGCGGTGAGATCCAGACCGCCTTCGCCCAAACCGCAGTCTTCCCACTCGCCCTTCTCGTTCTTCTTGAAATCCTTGACGTGCATGGCGTGGACGCGATCGCCGAAGACTTCGCATGCGCGAAGGGGATCTTCCCCGGCACGTATGAAGTGGCCTGTGTCGTTGCATAGGCCGATGTTCTTGCTGTGGTCCTTGATCGCAGCCCAGATCACGTCGATCTTGGCCCAGCGGTGGCCGGGTCCATGATCGTGGATGTCGGCGGTGATCCCGTACTCTTCCGTGAGTTTGTCGAGGCTATCGAAGGATGCTGGATCGGGATCGCACGTGATGTGAGGAACGCCAAGTGCCTTCGCTTGTTCAAACAACTCGCGATTCTTGTCCGCATCTTTGCCAAACGGGACGACGCCCCAGCCTGACAGTTTTACCTTGTGCTCCCGGAGCAGCTCCTTGACCTGGGCGGGCGACCGACCGGTGATGTGGCCTGGGTACAGTTCGATGTGGTTGAGCTTCAGATCTTTGGTCAGACCTTCCAGAGCCTTCTCGAAGCTGCGATCTCGCAGTGTATAGCTCTGGATGCCGAGCGGAAGTCCACCCAGATCGTGAGCTGACCCACTCTCTTGACCAAACAGGTGCGAGGACCCTACGGAGAGCCCCGCCGCGACCGAAGCCACTCCACCGAGGAAAGTTCGACGGGAAACGGCATTCGAATGGAAAGGCATGAACGTGCTCCGGGAAAGGTAGTGGAACGAAGGCGTCAGGGGATCTGCACCCTCGTTCCGCTGGTAGGAAGCGTGAACACCCAACTCTAGCGGAATCTTCTTGGGGAAGCGACCATCCTCAAGGGATCGGGACAAGTTGTTGTTGAGAGCGAAGCGAGTGGTCACCGCTTCAATCAGGCGTGTTGCTTCGCGCTCTGCGAGTCCTCAAGCAATTGGCGAGCGACATCGTTGAGAAACTGCACATCTGTCGCGTCGAAGGACGGTGAAGAGAATCCATGAGCAATCTGATTTCGCAGACGAAACATCGCTTCCATCTGATGAAACTCATCCGTGTCCAGAACACCCGACGAGTAGAGTTCATTGAGCATCCCGCGAGGCTCTGTTCCCCAACCGGCGGTTTCTCCCGCCGCACGAAGCCTCATCCGCATTGCGGCCTCGAAACCAGCCCATGCGGTGATCAGGGCAGGACGAATAAATCCAGCTCGTACCATCTCTTCAGCTTCGGCGAGGACCTTAGTGAGATCTTCGTCAGAAAATTCCTGGGCTCCTCGAAGTTCTCTCGATCCTGATTCCTCAGCTTCCAAAATGACGAAGTCGAATCTCCAGTGAGGTTGCTTGCTCGTGATCTCGGCATACCGCGAAATGTTCGTATCGGCAGCCAATTCCTCGCGGTTTTTCTTAACCGCGACCAACACACCCTCGGCTGCTCTTCTGCCGACAAGCTCAACCTTGAAATCGTGAGCAAACGGGGGAAGGTTTACCGCATTTGGATCAAGGACGACTTGATACCCTTGGCCAGTGTAATGCGCCGCGATGCGATCCAATTCTTGTTGAAAGTGCATAGGGTTCACCTGGGGAGTGGGTGTGGATTGGCCGCATCCTCGATGCGGATGTATATGAATTGCTGTCCTGTTTGCACAGCGTCAACAAGTACTTTGGATGCCCCTGCGATAATCATGGGTTCATCGATCCGCACATGACTTATCTCTGCCTGTCGAATCTGGCAATCGTCATCATAAATTAACTTGTTCATTACATCGTGAACCGGCTTCGACATGTTGTCCACGTCAAGGGGTGGTTTATCGCCTAGGTGGAAGTTGATGACAATGGCCTTTAGCTTTCCCTTCAATGGAGCAGTCGTCCATTGTTTCTCAGCCTCGCCGCGTACGGAAGCTTTCCATCGATTCAGGGTGATCTGAATTAGGCGACTGATTCGAGATAGGCGGTCCAAGAACCACAAACTCCAGATGCATCATCTTGACTACCTCAACCTGTCCCTACCTATAGTCCGCTAGGCATTCATCATACGAGCTTCCTGACCACGATCACGATCCAAGAGCAAGGAGGACTTCGGAGCAACTTGTGACAACACCGGACAGCCATTCCCTCCTTCTCTGGAACGTTGCAATGAAACCGAGTGGAACCAATCCCATACGATACTGTGCTTTCTGAGAAGACCAATGAGCAACAGCCCGCATTGGATCGAAAAGGCGGCTCGGTTCGATAAGGCCGGTCCCCCCTCTGGATGACGCGGTCTTGCCTCGTGCCGCACTTGGTTGCGATCAATGGTCGGGAGTGCTAGAATTCATGGTAGAAATCGGAGGGCATGGATGACACAGCCGGATCGGATTCTCTGCGACGCCGCTCGACTCACTGCTCACATTACGAGCCTTGCAGATCAGATTGCGTCCGCTCACCACTCGGACATTCCTTTGCGGCTGATCGGGGTCCGCAGCCGGGGTGTTCCGATCGCCGAGCGAATCGCCCATGAATTGACGACCCGGCTGGGTATCGCGATTCCGGTGGGTGCTGTCGACATCACGCTATATCGTGATGATCTGACGGGAAGTGGACGCTGGCCGGTCCTCCGTGGGACCGATGTGCCGTTCGATGTCGAGGATGCTGAGATCGTGCTTGTTGACGATGTCCTCTACACTGGAAGAACAATTCGCGCAGCAATGAATGCTGTCTGCGACCTTGGTCGCCCAGCCTCGGTCAAGTTGGCGGTCTTGGTCGATCGTGGCGGTCGGGAATTGCCAATCCATCCCGATTACGTAGGGATGCGAGTTGAGGTCTCCCCGACGGCGATCGTCCGAGTTCATGTCGCGCCACACGATATTGACGAAGGTATTTTCCAAATCGAACGCCCGAAGCAAGCACGAAAATGACCTCGCGACTTGGGAGTTCTGATTGATGTCGATCGCTCCGCCGCCGACCCCACTACCCCCGCCGACCCCATGGAAGCTCAAGCACCTCCTGGGGCTCGAAGAGCTTTCCATTCAAGAGATTACCGCGATTCTTGACACTGCCGAGTCTTTTGGCGAAGTCTCGAAGCGGAGTCGGAAGAAAGTACCTGCGCTTCAGGGTCGGATCGTTTTCAACCTTTTCTTCGAAAACTCCACACGAACCCGAACCAGCTTTAGTCTCGCGGCCAAGCGACTCTCCGCCGATACTCAGGACTTCACTGCCAGTGTCTCAAGCCTCTCGAAAGGCGAGACATTCATTGATACTGCTAAGAACATAGAAGCAATGGGCGCTGATGTCATGGTGGTCCGGCACCCCACACCGGGAGCCCCTCACCTTCTCGCTCGGCACGTCTCCTCATCAATTATTAATGCGGGCGACGGCGCTCACGAGCATCCCACTCAAGGCCTGCTCGATTTGTTGACGATCCGAAAGAAGAAGAAGAAAATCGAAGGGCTTACCGTCGGGCTTGTGGGCGATATTAGCCACTCGCGGGTCGCGAGGTCTAACATCTGGGGGCTCACCAAACTCGGTGCTCACGTCATCCTTTGCGGACCTCCAACCCTCGTTCCCAAGTGTTTGGAAAAACTAGGCTGTGAGGTCGCTCATAGGCTCGACGACGTAATGCATCGGCTCGATGTGGTGAATGTGCTTCGTATCCAGTTCGAGAGAGCGGCAGGCGGTCAGTTTCCTTCCGTTGCCGAGTATTCTCACTTTTACGGAATGACTCAGGCACGCATTGATATGGCCAGGAGCGACCTCTTGCTGTTGGCCCCAGGGCCAATCAATCGTGGGGTCGAGTTGACCCCCGAAGTTGCTGACGGCCCGAATTCCGCAATCCTCGAACAGGTCACCAATGGACTGGCGGTCCGCATGGCGGTCCTCCACCTACTTAGCGGAAAATTCGACCAAAAGCCTAGCGAAATGGGCCTCTGAGGTGATTTTCTGCATCTACACTCTACGTCAAAATCGTCATTTTTTCCTTGGGGCAAGCGGTGCAAACGATTCAAATCCAAGGTGGTCGGGTCATCGATCCAAGCCAGAATATTGACATGATCACCGACGTCTGGCTTGGTCGTGGCCGGGTCCTGGCGATTGGCGGAAGTTCCGAAACTGCGGACATTGTCATTGATGCGACGGGCTTGATCGTTTGCCCCGGCTTGATCGATGTCCACGTTCACCTCCGCGAGCCGGGCGACGAGCCCGACGAGACGATCGCCACGGGGGCTGCATCCGCCCTGGCAGGGGGTGTCACTAGCGTTGCTTGCATGCCAAACACGCGTCCCGCAATCGATAACAAAGGTGCTGCAGAGTTTGTCGTCCTCCAAGCCCAACGCGCGGGTAAGGCCAATGTCTATCCTGTTGGAGCCGTGAGCAAGGGGCGGGAGGGGCTGGAGTTGGCGGAACTTGGTGGACTCGTCGAAGGGGGAGCGGTTGCATTTACCGATGATGGGGCACCCGTGTCGTCGGCGTCGTTGATGCGCCGAGCTTTGCAATATGCGTTGATGTTCGACAAGGTGATCATGCAGCACTGCCAGGTCATGGAACTGACCGTAGGTGGGGTGATGAACGAGGGCTTCGAGTCTGCTCGGTTAGGCCTTCCAGGCATGCCGGCCGCCGCTGAGGACATCATGGTCGCGCGCGATATCAGGTTGGCTGAGATCACGGGCGGAAGGGTCCATATCCAGCACGTCTCGACCTCCCGCGCTGTTGAGTTGATTAGTGAGGGACGTAGACGCGGAATTCGAGTCTCAGGCGAAGCGTGTCCGCACCACTTCACGCTCACGGATGAATGCCTCAAGGACTTCGATACCAACTTTAAGATGAATCCGCCGCTGCGGACTGCCGACGATGTGGCCGCTGTCATCGACGGCTTGCGGGACGGGACCTTGGAATTGCTGGCGACCGACCACGCCCCTCATGCTCGCGAGAAGAAGCTTCGCGAGATTGACCAGGCTCCCTTCGGAATCGTCGGCTTGGAGACCTTGATTCCGATCACGGTTCATGGGCTGGTCGAACCAGGCCACCTGACCTGGCCCGAAGTGATCCGCAAGCTAACGATCGCCCCCGCCGAGCTCTTGGGAATTCCCAAGGGGACGCTCAAACCGGGTGCCGATGCCGACGTCACGATCATCGACCCGAACATTAAGTGGAAGATCGACCCGACCAAGTTTGTCTCCAAGAGTCGAAATACCCCTTACGGTGGCTGGGATGTCAAAGGGCGAGCCCACACGGTGATCGTCAACGGCGAGATCCGCTACACCATGCCCGGGGTTGAACATCGTAACCGGTCGAATCCCACTGCCTGATCGCCCAATTTGCCGAAACGAACCCAATTGCGTACCCTTAACGAAGGCCCAACCGCGATAATCGAGACCCGTGCATGCGATTGCTGATCGACGGCTACAACGTGATGTATGCCGGCGGCCTGCTCGGTAAGAGGTTCGGCCCGGACGGGTTTCGGAAGGCTCGAAGTCGGTTCCTCGCAGATGTGGCTGGGACACTTGGACCAGTTGAAGCGTATCTCACGACCGTTGTCTTTGACGCCTCGGTCGCGCATGACGATCGACCTACCGTCACGAGACACAACGGGATCGAGGTCATTTATGCTGTGAATGACGAGAATGCTGACGCTCGGATTGAGGAGTTGATCTCCAAGCATTCCAGCCCCAAACTCCTGACTGTCGTCTCCTCAGATCTCAGGGTTCGGACGGCGGCATCGCGGCGGAAGACAAAGCTCATGACTGCGGACCAGTTTTGGGTCGACCTTGCAACGCGCAAACAAATCCTTGCTCATCCCAAATCGCCGCCAGTCGAGCCTCCCGCCCGTCAACATGGCCTCAATGAGCAGGAATCTCGATATTGGCAGAAGCAGTTTGCCGACGTGACCGACATGCCCGAGGTCCGACAGGCTCTCAACCAAGAGACCGTATTCCTGACCGACGAGGAGATCGCTCAGCTCGAACGAGAGATCGAGCAAGAGCTTTAGGCGAGCGGTGGGGTCTAGAAGCCGCCACAATCGCTATGGTACAAACGGGTCTCGACGTGAGACTGTCGGGCTCCGCCCTCCGATCTTGACCTGCGAACTCCCACCCAAGGCTCGCCCGACGATGAAAGTTCATGAGTACCAGGCCAAGGACCTCCTTCGAGCCGCCGGTGTGGCCGTTCCCGACGGGATTGTGATCACCTCCCCAGACGAAGCGGCAGCCGCCTTCACGAAACTGGGCGGCGGTTTGATTGTGGTGAAGGCTCAAGTTCATGCCGGTGGTCGCGGAAAAGGGGTCGCGATTGGGCCTGAAGTCGATCGTGCCCTGGCTCTCGAAATCGCGTCTGGTGTGAAGCCTCGTCCGGACGGGATGGCCAAAGGGGTGCAACTCGTCAAGACCGCAGAAGCGGCCACCCACGCAGCGGCGAGCCTACTCGGCAAGACCCTGGTTACATATCAGACTGGTGCCGTCGGACAAGCGATCACCAAGGTTTTGATCACGGTTGGCCATGATATCGTCAAGGAACTCTACCTCGGTTTGGCGGTGGATCGGGCACTCCAAATGCCGGTTTTGATGGCGACGACCGAAGGTGGCGTCGACATCGAACAAGTTGCCCACGAAACCCCTGAGAAGATCCATCGCGAGCCAATTGATGTTGGGCTCGGCCTCCAGGATTTCCAGGCTCGCAAGATTTGTAAGGCTCTAGGTCTTTCAGGCCCGACCGCAGTTAACGGCGCGAAGTTCCTCAAGAACTTCGTGAAGTTCTTCCTGGATACGGATGCCTCGCTCGCCGAGATCAACCCGCTGATTGTCACCGACAAGGGTGAGGTTCTGGCGCTCGACGCCAAGCTCAACTTTGATGATAATGCAATGTTCCGACACAAGGACATTGCTGCGCTAATCGATGTCGCGGAAGAGGATCCCAACGAGCTTCGGGCCGGTCAATCAGGCCTCTCCTACGTCAGCCTCGACGGTGATATCGCTTGCCTGGTCAACGGGGCTGGACTGGCGATGAGCACCATGGACTTGATCAAGTATCACGGCGGCGAGCCTGCCAACTTTCTCGATGTCGGTGGCGGAGCCAACAAGGATCAAGTTCTCGAAGCGTTCCGGATCCTCCTGGGTGACCCGAACGTCAAAGCGGTGCTCGTCAATATTTTCGGCGGAATCATGAGGTGCGACACGATCGCTGCTGCGATCTTGGCTGCATACGACGAGATCGATTTCACCATTCCGCTCGTTGTCCGACTTGAAGGGACCAACGTCGAGGCTGGGAAGAAGCTACTCGACGAGAGCGGTCGCAAGATCATCACCGCCGTTGGCCTGACCGACGCCGCGAAAAAGGTTGTCGCCGCTGCCAAGGGTGCTGCCTAAGGGGAAACATTCGAGTTGAGAGCCTAACATGCTCTTAACTTCGGATCGACCCTTGGCCAACACCGATTTCGATCCATAGACCCAAACCGACCATGCTGCAAATCGCATAAGCCACGTTCTGAGGATTGCCTGATGAGCATCTTGGTTGGCAAAGAAACACGTTTGATCTGCCAGGGAATCACCGGTAAGGCGGGGGCGTTCCACTCCGAGCAGTGTCGCGACTACGGTACCAGTCTTGTCGGTGGAGTGACCCCAGGTCGCGGCGGCCAGACAACCTTGGGTGTCCCCGTTTTTGACACATGCCACGAGGCAGTTGAGAAGACCGGTTGCAACGCCACGATGATCTTCGTCCCGCCGCCGGGCGCGGCCGACGCGATTCTGGAGGCGGCCGACGCTGGAATTGAGTTGATCGTGGCGATTACTGAGGGCATTCCCGTCCTTGACATGGCCCGAGCGGTCGATTACTTGCGAGCCCATCACCCGCGTGCTCGCTTGATCGGTCCCAACTGCCCCGGGGTAATTACTCCGGGTGCTTGCAAGATCGGCATCATGCCAGGTTACATCCATAAGCCGGGACGAGTTGGGCTTGTCAGCCGTTCAGGCACCCTGACCTACGAAGGGGTCTGGCAACTTACGAGTCTTGGCATTGGCCAGAGTACCTGCGTTGGGATCGGTGGCGACCCTGTGAATGGAACATCCTTTAGCGAAGTTCTGATGATGTTTGAGGATGACCCTGACACTGATGCCATCCTGATGATGGGCGAGATCGGCGGCAACGCCGAAGAACTTGCCGCTGGACTCAAAGCGTCGGGCAAGATTACCAAACCGATGGCTGCGTTCATTGCCGGTCAGACAGCACCGCCCGGCAAGCGGATGGGACATGCCGGCGCGATCATCTCGGGCGGTTCGGGCAAGGCCTCCGATAAGATCGATGCCCTTGAAGCTGCTGGAATCCGGGTCGCCAAGAGCCCAGCCGACATGGGGGCAACCTTAAAAGCAGTCCTTCGCTAAGGTGCCCATGCCCAATCCAACGAACCCGTGGATAAGGCTTTCAGGTCGAGTCACCTATCAGAACCCCTGGATTTCGGTTCGCGAGGATCAGGTCATCCGACCCGATGGCCAGCCGGGCATCTATGGAGTCGTCGAGTTCAAAAATAGGGCGATCGGCGTTCTGCCGGTCGAGTCGGACGGCAGTATCTGGCTGGTCGGCCAGTACCGGTACACGCTTGGAATCTACTCCTGGGAAATCCCCGAGGGAGGCTGTCCTGACGGTGAAGAGCCCATTGACGCGGCCCGTCGGGAACTTCGTGAGGAGACCGGCCTGACTGCAGACAGGATTGAGCCCCTTGGCGGATTGCTCCACCTCTCCAACTCGGTCTCGAATGAATCGGGCTTGCTGTTCCGGGCGTCGGGTCTGACCGCCGGCCTAAGTGATCCCGAAGGGACGGAACGACTTCTTGTCCGCAGAGTCTCGTGGGCTGAAGCCATCTCGATGTTAGCGGTCGGGCAGATCACCGATGCCCTCAGCGTAATCGCACTTCTTTATGAGTCTATGCGTCGATCAGCGATCGAAGCTGACGCGGGCTGCAACATTCCGTGACTTCGGCTTAGCGTGAAAGATCGCCTCGCGAGGGAAGAGTTCGCCTGGGCACGTGGTCGGACCCGACGCGACGTGGTTGTGAGTCTCGACACGATCGGTCGGGATCCGGTAGCGATCTTCAAGGTAAGCAACGAGGGCGCGGGCCGATTCAACCTGTTTCTCTGTGGGCGGAGACTGGTTGAGGTCACCGACCAAGCAGATCCCAATCCCATATTCATTGGCGTCAGGGTTCTTGGCGTCGCGGCAATGGACCCCAGCCTTCTGGTTCATCCAGCGACGCGCAACTTCGATCTGTCCGTCGGGACTCTCGGTGCCATTACCGATCACAAAGTGGTAGCCGCAGCCGTCGATACCGAGGGCCTTACGATGTTCTCGATCGATCTGAGCGTAGCTTCCCTCAGCATGCGCGCTATGGTGGACGACCACATACTTCCATGGCTTATCCGCTTTGGGAGGCAAAAAGAGATCGTCCGGGTTAATGATGAAGGGACGAACCTCGCCTCGAAGGGCGGCCAGTTTGGCCTTCGGAGCCGTTCGCGACGCACTGGGACGGGTCAAGCCGGGACCAGCTTCGGATTCGATCGACTTCAGACCCGGCTCATCACTGCCACTCGGGCGACGGGGCATGGGAGTCGCTCTGGGAGGAACCTCATCCGGAAGAGACGGAGTGGAAGGTTGGATCGAATCGCCGAACGTCGGCGTACTCGGCTCAAGCATGCTAGGGGCCGGGCTAACTGCGGCTGGCATTAGCGGTTCTGACAAATACACCGGCCTCATTGATGAGCGACCCTGCCTGCAGCCAGTCTGACAGAGAAGTAGCACAGCAATCGGTAGCACAATGCCCCAGCGAGCGCGGACCACGGACGAGGTCATTAATGAATGAGCCATGAGACGTCTCCAGATCGAATAGTTCGTGATCTCGGCGGCGAGTTCGTGGGGTGCGGAACCTAGCAGATGCAACGGCTGTGCCGAAGACGATCACTGGAGGCTCAACGATGAGGCCCAATCTTCTCGCAATCGACTCAAGTCTACACGCCGTTTCGCCGACGGGCCGAAATTCGGGGAGAATTTTCCAAGATTTTCTCAAGCCCAATCGGTCTCGCGACCGAGTGGGCTTTGTAAAATGGACTTAGACGGCGAGGCGATTATTCCAAGGCCGGTAGGAACGATTTCACCGTCAAATTCAACCCATCCGCGAAATTCACTCTAGGCTCATAACCGAGCACTTTTTGAACCCGATTCAGGTCGGCTAGCGAGTGCAGGACGTCCCCAGCCCGGGCTGGCTTGAATTCTGGTTCGAGCGACGTTCCCAGAATCGAGTTGATCGTGGTGACGAGATCGATCAGGCTGATCCGCTCGCCAGTGCCCACATTGACGACAGTCCCTTGAAGAGGCGTGGTCGAGCCCATTGCCATTAAGTTGGCGGCCACGACGTTGGCGACGTAGGTGAAGTCGCGAGTCTGCAACCCGTCCCCCAGGATCGTCGGTCGCTTTCCCGTGCTCATCTGGTTGATGAAGAGCGAGATGACGCCACTGTAAGGGCTCGTTGGGTCCTGTCTGGGCCCGAAGATATTGAAGTAGCGAAGACTGATTCCATCGAGCCCCATCGTCTTCGCGTAAACTTCGACGTAGTGTTCACCCGCCAGCTTGCTCGCCGCGTAGGGACTGAGCGGATGCGGCATGATGCCCTCGTGCTTCGGCAATTCTTCCGTGTCTCCGTAGGCGCTACTCGACGCTGAAAAGACGAAACGCTTCACTCCAGCGAGCCGTCCTGCCTCCAGAAGATTCAAAGTTGCGGTCGGTCCACTACGATGCGACTCAATAGGCTCGCGAACTGATCGGGGTACGCTCGGAATTGCCGCGAGATGGAAGATGCAATCTACGCCCTCCACAGCTCGTTGACAGACATCGAAGTCGGAGACATCGCCATCGAGCCACTCATAACCTTGGAGGTGGTCGAGGTTGCGCCGGTAACCCGTCGCGAGGTTATCGACAACGCGAACCGGGCGACCCTGAGCGAGCAATGCCTCGGTGAGGTGCGACCCAATAAAACCTGCGCCGCCTGTTACCAAGACTCGTCCATGCGAATTCATGTTCAATCGACTCTCAAGTGCGTTAGAAAAGGGATTCATACTGAGAATTGACAGAGCGAGCGGACATACTCACAACTGCCGTCATTAGCCCAACCGTCGAGCTGGGCTGCATCCTTGAGCTGTTGGCCGCGACGTCGATCGACCGCGAGGAATGACGATGAGACGTCGGAAAGTGACGTCAAATCTCCCCAGAGCTTCTCGAACTGGGCAACGGGAAACACATCTTCCTGAGCATGGCCCCAGCGTCGCTTGACATCCTTGATCGTCACGTAGGTTGGCACCCGTGCTGCCAAGCTCCGCACCGCCGCCGAAACCTTCTCTGGGCTGGAAGCCAGGTCGACACGAGAGAGTCTCATCGAAGCAAGGAATGCATCGATATTCACCCACGTAGTCAAAGTATTATAATAGCGAAGTTTGAACTCAGTGTCTTCGCGAGGTTGGGCCAATCCCTCCAGGAGACGCAATCGACCAGCAACTCGGGCGAGGCCTCCGCCACGATCCTCAATCCGCCGAGGAATGACCTCAAAGCTGAGAACCGCCCCCCGATCGAGAACTTCACCGAACACACTTGGATCAAGATTGGCCCCGAGCGTATCGATGTTATGGACCATCAACCATTCGACACTCGGTTGGTCAGCCAGGAGTCTCGCCAACACGCCGTTACGAAGCATGTTGGGAACTTCATAAAAGTGTCCAGGGGGATTAAACCGCTGGATCGGCACATTATCATTATAGTCTGAACCTTCCCCTTTTGAACGAGCCCAGTCGAGGATCGCGCGTCGCCCCGCTTCGCGAACCTTCTGCTTATTCTCGTCCAGAGTCTCGTGAATTTGCTCTTCCCAAAGAAACGTCAAGTCACGCGCCATCGGTACGAGACGCTGCCCGATCGACTGACCTGGCGAGAGATAGGTCGGCCCCTGATGCCCGTAATTCTTGGTGCGATCCAAGTGGCGCTCGATCGCGTTATGTGTCAAAAAACTGGTGGTCACCACATGGGGAATCGTCGCATCATAAGTATCTTGCGTCCGTTGCGTCTTCGCCAGGTGCATTTCTAGGAAGCTACGATGCTTTCCATCGAGCATCAAGAACGGATTGATCGCCTTGACGACCCCAGCCCCCGTTGTCCAGCGACTGCCGACCCCTGCCGCCAACGAAACCACGGCAACCTTCCCCGCCCGGATCGCGTCCTCCCCACGACGAGTTGCGGCCTCTGAAGGATGGGCCGATTGAGCCTGGATCAGGTCGGAATCTTCAACGTCGCGAATATCGGTGTCGACCGGAAGACGGTTACGAGCGAGGCCGATTCTGCCGCGCTGCAAATCGTCTCGGAGTTGGGCATGCTGTACAGGATCAAAGCCGTTTTCACGCTTTTGACGCTCGGTTTCCTGATCCCAATTCGAAGTGGCTCCGCCTGCCGATCGCATCACTGGAAACAGGTTGTTAATCATCGTCCTGAAGACGCGGAGTAGCTCACCCGTATCTTTTGACCCGTTGGCGAAGTGGTCAACATCCGCCATCCTCAGAGGGTCGACCGTCCCGGCAGGTGCGGCGATCATGGTCGGAACTTGGATCGTATAGTAGCGAGGAGGCATGAGTGCCGCCGACCCGACTGCGAGCTCCGAATAGGTTCCGTTGGGATTGATCTTGAAGTCGTAGACGACAGGTTCCATCGCGAAGGGGAGCGCATCGTCAAGGTCCGACTTGACCTTGTGCATGATCTTGCGAATCGTGTCGCGGAACGCCTCGCGGCGGTGCGGGGCCACAAAGAAACCCATCCCACCCCCCGACATCCCTCCCAGCATCAAGAACCCCCAGAAATCTTCACCAAGCTCGGCCTTTGCCCCTTCAATGATGGCCTCGGTGAATCGGTTACTGACCCAGGGGATGATCGCTTTGAGTGGCCCTTGCCAGTTTTGCATGGTGAGCGAACCGAGACGACGGATGTCTGCCGCTTGAACCGCCTCGACGATCTGTCGATAGATCTCCAAAGCCTCAGAACGGGCATTCCATTCCGATTTCGAGCGGAGAAGATATTTCTCTGTCACCATGTTCAGGATGGGTCCAACATTCTGAGCCATGCCGCCATGTACAAGAACCAAGCTGTCCGCGAGTGCGGAATTGAAGCCTGTTGTGGAAGTATCCAACAAAGTATGTGAGGGCAGAAGCCTTCCTTGGCTTACGTTCCACTCAGGATCTTCGTCTCCGGTCGTCTCCCCTTGAATCAGCTTCACTCCGGGGAAGACACCCCCCGAATCTTGCCAACCCCCGCCCGATCCCCCAAGCCACTCGCCGAGAATTGCGCGTGAGACGACGACCCTCGCCTCGTCCATCTCCAAAGCCCCGACCAGGTTTCTCGCCTGGGAAGTGGCTCGCATCATCAGACTGATCAAGGAGGCTAGGAGATTCGTTGAGACTGCAAGACGAGACCCCTTCGGAATATCGTTCACCTTGCTAACGATCTCAATCCCATGCCCAGGGCGAACAATCTGTGCCAACAACTCATCGAGCTTGGCCGACGTCCCCTCCAGGGACGGCGGGATTAACCCGGAAGCAATCACACCTGCTTTCACAAGTCCCAAGTAATCATTTCCAAAATTGAACAATTCTTCAAGCGTTTGGACATCCTTGCATGCGTTCAAGTCGATCGAGGTTAATCGCAAGACGGGTTCCGTGATGATCCGGAGGCGAGTCTCAATCGGGGGCAGGGGGGCTGTGTCGCGACCATGGACCCCGAGGTCCACGGAGATGTTCAGAACGCGCGCACCCTCGGGGTAGTCCATACCGAGGAAGAAAATGTCGGACCAAGCACTATGGGTCAGGTCGAGCCGGACGGGGGTGCGTTCAATCAGGATTGGGAAAAGGCCATCATCATCTCGTTCAAGTAGCCTTGGATGAATCCGGATGGGGTGCTCGGACGTCTGCCCGACCCGGAACATCCAACGGTTTCCCCGACAACTTCGCACGGATCGGCGGACTTGATCGGCGAGTGTTTGATACGTGACCTGCTCGTAGGCTTGGGCCAGGGCACTCGCGATCGCGCCGTTAGGCCCGTCATGTTCCAGAGCATTGCGGAACGTGGCGATCGCTGGCTCGAACCGACGATCGAGCAAGTCTGTAAAACCATCGAACGGAATCTGGCCGCCCGACGGGACATCAAGAGCATCTTGAATGGCGTAACGATAGATCGCATGGAGGAACATTGACGCGCGAACCCGTTCGTAGAGGTTCTCCGCGCGTTGACGGAACGCTTCTAATTCCTCACAAGCCACAAGCAGTTCGGTCGTGGAGAGTGGCCCGACCATGTCGCGTAACGACCGATCACGAACTGAGGGGTCGAGGCTTCGAATCGTGTCAAGGATCGGTCGGGTCGAGGCGGTCGTGGCGGACACTAAGGAGCTCCTGAATTCGACGTGGAACAGCGGCTACCGGATTTCGCCCGCGTTCTGTTCGATTCTCAAGATCGATTCCAAGAGCGAGCCGAGCATGTGCTGGCGGTCGACTCCAGCCAAAGAGAGAGCAATCTGAGCATCGACGAATCCAAACTTGACCCCAAGATTATGCCGACTCCCTCGCGTCTCGAGCGCGAGATAGGGCTCACGTCGGGCCAGAGCATCGAGCGCACCGGTCAATTGGATCTGTCCAGCCTCACGGACGTCGTCGCGAACCATCTGGTCGAGCAACTCAAAGACCCCAGGCGTCAGAACGTGCATCCCAAAGAAACAAAGATAGTGGGCGGATCGGAGGCCCGGGACCTGGAGGCGAAGTTCGGCCAAGGTAGGGGTTGGCTTCTCAATGATTTCGTCGATTGCATAGACATCGGGCCGATCGCGAAGCCGCTTCCCAGTCAGGGTTCCATACTGATGAATGAGATGCTCACGTGTCGCTTGTACTGCGGAGACAGCACACTCTTTCATTGCGGCAAGCTCAAGCAATTGACGCGCACAGCGACGTCTTTCACTTGAGATATAAACATGGTCGCCTAGAAGGAGGAGCACGGGCTCTCCAGCGGCGAACTCGCGAGCCGACCAGACGGCGTGACCGTATCCATGCGGGTCCGGCTGAACGGCGAAACTCAAACGGGATTCAAGCTCGGCGAGTCGGCGAGCTTGCTCATCGGCCCATTCGACACCCTTGAATCCACCAGCGAGTTGCTGGGCATAGGAGTGGAAATGGCGGCGATAATAATCTTCGTCTCCAGGAGCGACCACGACACAGATTTTCTCGATCCCACTGTCGAGTGCTTCCTCAGCGATGATCTGAAGGACAGGCTTGGTGAGACCGTCTCGGTCGACCAGTGGCAACATCGCCTTTTGGACGGTATCGGAGGCTGGGTACTGACGGGCACCGCGTCCTGCTGCCGTGATCACTGCTTTCGTAATCTGCACGAAACCGCCTCGAAGATCAAACTGCGACAGGACCAAGAAGGATCTAAGGTAGCGAAGCAGAATCGAAAACAAAAGGGGCAATCTCTTGACAATAGGCATGCTGGACGAAATACTAATCGTGTCCTCAGCGATGGGGATGTAGCTCAATTGGTTAGAGCACCGCCCTGTCACGGCGGAGGTTGTGGGTTCGAGCCCCATCATCCTCGTTGAATATATGAACCCTGGATTCGTTCCAGGGTTCTTTTTTTCGCGAATTCCGAATGTGTGTGCCGGCGAGGGGAGTTCCCGACCCTGCGAGTCCTCCCTTCTTCCGACCATTTTGGCTCGGTTCTGAAGAGATCCACCCCGGTTTTCCGTTTGTAGTTTTCGTCAGGAACTCAATTAGCCGACGTCGAAACGGCTTTGGGGTCAATAGTCGCCTGACCTTGAATCTCAACTGGTTTTGACTTAGTGTGTGACGGTCGATCGTTCGATCGTTGCCAGGCCCGCGAAGTGTTCCAGGTTGTCGCGCCGGTCGAGGCGTGTCTCGCAGAAGTCTCGAGCTTGATTATCGACCGGTTCAGGAGGTGCCCACCACCGCAATGTACGTACCCAAGCAGCTTTTTTTCACAGCAGGTGTTGGTGTCCATCGTGAGAAGCTGACTAGCTTCGAGATGGCGCTCCGAGACGCGAGCATCGCGTGCTACAACCTCGTGCGTGTTTCGAGCATCTTCCCGCCCCGTTGCGAGGAAGTCTCGATCGAAGACGGGGTGAAGCAACTTTCTCCTGGCCAGATCGTGCATGTGGTCATGAGCGAAAGTGCCACTGCGGAGCCTAACCGTTTGATCGCAGCGAGCGTGGGAGTTGCTATCCCCAAGAACCGCGAGCTCTTCGGTTACCTCTCCGAGCATCACTCGTACGGTCAGACCGCAAAGTATGCGGCCGATTACGCTGAGGACCTCGCCGCCGAAATGCTCGCGACCGTTCTGGGGGTTGAATTCAACCCGGAAAGCTCTTGGGACGAAAAACGCGAGCTGTGGAAGATCGCTGACGTGATCACCTCGACCAAGAATGTGACCATCAGCGCTGTTGGCCACAAGGATGGACATTGGACCACGGTCATCGCAGCGGCGGTCCTCCTCGCGTAATCGAGTCCGGATGGGTCCCAAGCCCTGTTGGGAACTCGGCATAATGTCCTCGCACACACGTATCATCCTCGTCGACCGCGATCACCCTGACCCGGAGATCGTGGCCGATGCTGCGTTTGTAATCCGGCAGGGTGGACTCGTCGCCTTCGCCACGGAGACAGTGTACGGTCTGGGAGCCAATGCCACCGACCCGTCGGCAGTCGCCAAGATTTACGCGGCTAAGGGGCGTCCAGCATTCAACCCTCTGATCGTTCACACCGACACGATCGAACGAGCTCGGTCCTGTGTGATCGACTGGGATGATCGGGCCGAAAGACTCGCCACCAAGTTCTGGCCCGGGCCTTTGACACTGGTTCTACCCAGGTCTAAGTTAATCCCCGACCTCACAGCGGGTGGTTTGTCGACTGTCGGTGTTCGGATCCCAGCCCCAGCGATCGCTCGCGCCTTGATCAACGCGGCAGATTGTCCGATTGCCGCCCCGAGCGCGAATCGATCGAACCGAATTTCGCCGACCCAGGCGAGCCATGTTCACGACGATCTTAATGGCCGGATCGACTTGATTCTTGATAGCGGACCAACCACTGTCGGCCTGGAGTCGACCGTGCTCGACCTGGTTTCCGACCGGCCTCGAATCCTCAGACCTGGATCGGTTCTGCGCGATCAGATTTGTGAAACGCTTGGGATCGAAATCGAAGAATTCGACCCCAATCGCGAATCAGCTCGACCGGTCAGTCCCGGAAACCTGCCTATCCACTACGCACCTCACACCCCATGCATTTTGATCAAACCGTCAGAACTCCCGCAAATTGACTTAAGTAATTGTGCCTTGATTCAATTTGGACCTGGGCAGGCAGAAACCGTTGGCAAGGTGGGCTTGAATTTTCACTTGCTTGATCATTGCCAGGCGGGGCGAGAACTTTACGCGACGCTCCACCTGTGCGACCAAGCTCATGTCCGAATGATTCTCATCGTAACTCCACCCGAAGGCCCCGAGTGGGTCGCGGTGCGGGACCGGGTGACACGAGCTTCGACTCCATTCAGTCGAAAAGTCGCCGCTGATCTAAAAGCGTGATTTCGGTCTCGAGGATAGGGGCGGGAGGCACCATGCCTAAATGAGCATAACCTGCTGCAGTTGCCTTGCGACCGCGCGGAGTGCGGACAATGTAGTGGCGACGCAAGAGATAAGGTTCGACCTCTTCATCGAGTGTATCGACCGCCAGATTCATGGTTGCCGCCAGTGCTTCAACACCCGTGGGACCACCGCCGAAGACTCTGATCAGAGTTTCCAAGTAGCGTCGGTCTTGCTTATCCATCCCTTCGGCATCGATCTCTTGCATTGCGAGAGCGGCCTGAGCAATTGGCAGAGTAATCTGACCGTCAGCCCGCGCTGTTGCGAAGTCACGCACCCAACGAAGTCGTGCGTTTGCTAACCGAGGCGTCCCTCGGCTACGTCGGGCCAGCTCCCAGGCTGCGTCTTCAGTAATGGTCGTCTTGAGCTTCTCGGCGTTGATTGTGACGATCCGGGCCAGGTCGGGGACGTCGTAAAATTCGAGGTGCTCGTGCATGTGGAAACGATCGCGGAGCGGCGCTGAGAGCATGCCGCTTCGTGTCGTTGCGCCAATGATCGTGAATTTCTTGAGAGGAAGGTTGATCGTTCGAGCGGACATCCCCTCGCCGAGAACCACATCGACTCGAAAATCTTCCATGACGGGGTAGATAAACTCTTCGACGGTCTTGGGCATCCGGTGAATTTCGTCGATGAAGAGGATCGAGCCTTCGACAGCATTCGTCAGATAAGGCATCACATCCATTTTTTTATCGAGTGCAGGTCCACTCGTAATATTCAATTCAACACCAAGCTCATTGTGAAGCACAGTCGCAAACGTCGTTTTCCCCAGACCCGGCGGGCCGTCAAATAGAATATGGGGGAGCGGCTCATTGCGCTTCCGAGCCGCCGCCAGTGCGATCGAAAGTCGCTCAGCGACCGAGCGTTGACCGATAACTTCACTCAGGCGTTGGGGTCGAAGTTTCTCCTCAACAGCGTCCGTTGGCTTTGTAGATCGCGAGGGCTCGCTCTCATGATCGTCATCGTCCGGATGTGGACCTTGAATGATTTTTTCGCGCATCGGTCGGTCACTCCCTTGGTTCAGTTCGATTTGGTGGCGATCACGATCCCAATCATCAGGACGATCGAGACAATCAGGGCGACCAGCATCAGTATCTTAGTGATCGAGATTGGGGCACGACCGATCGAACGGCCATTCTGCCCATTGAGGATGAATCGATACAGCTTCGATCGGTAGCGATACGCCATGATGAAGACGGGCGCAAGTGCCGCCTGTGAGGTTGCATCTTGCATCAGGACATTCACATGAATATTCCTCGCGGAACCGCCGAGCTCTCCGGAGACAGCCGCCGCTTCGAGTGCTTCAAGCCGATTTTGGGCTAACGGACGAGCATAGCGCCGAGCGACCGAAAACTGCTCGACTGTCACCTTTTCGAGGTCAACCTCCTGGGGGGGCACAGCCGTGCTGATATCGAAAGGCTCGATCCCCACCAATTCGCCGGTTGTCACCCCTTCGCTCGCCGGAATCCACAGGTCAGGATACGTCCGTTCCCAACTTCCTGAGACAGGTGCCCACGAGGCCCGAGCGTTCCAGGGGACCTTGCCTGAATCCGCCGTCCAGTGTGTTTTCACTAAGGTCGTAAAGATCCAGTATGGGACAAACACGGGTCGAAGCTCGGTCAGACGGGCGGCCGAGCGGATGTCGCTCGGGTGCCAGAAGCTCGATCCAAGCCAGGCCATCAGCATTGTTTCTGCTCGGACATGATCGATCGCGAATGGGATCACAGCCTCGGGTTCAAGAATCCCCTTGCTTCCATCTTCCTGGAGATCAACCGACCCGCAGAACGGACATTTCAGGGCTTTGACGGACGCGTCGTAATTCATCGACGCTCCGCAGCCGTGACACTCGAAGTTGAGAGCCTTAAGTGCCAGGGTCTTGGGCCGAGTCGCCCGATGGTCGGATACCTCGCGACCACAGTTCGAGCAAAAGAGATCGTTGAGGTCCACGAGCGCGCCGCAGACCATGCAGCGGTCAAGCTGTGTGGAACTCATCGTCCCACCCCCGACACTAGCAGTCCGATGATCAACCCAAGGACAATGACCAAGGCGACAACCGTGGCGATCATCGTCTTGTCGACCGGCTGATTCCCTTCAATTTTGCCGGTCTGACCATTGATCAAAATTCGATAGAGCTTATCCTTGTACTTATAAGAACGAACATAAAATGGTAACAGAATCAAGTCGGAGCCTTGATGCGAGAAGTTCGTTTCGACTTGAAGGCTTTGCGAAGTGTCACCAGGTAAGAACGAGGCGATTGCGGCGTGCTGGCGGCGTTCATACTCTTGACTGACCTGAGTGTAGGCTGCCTCTTTGTCGATCGAGTATTCCTCGCTCAACCAGCCTGCAAGGTACTTGGGTTCGTACCGTTTGAGCGCTGCGAGTTCGTAAGGCTCAACCCATTCGGCGACATCTTGAGGAAGTCCCTTCGAGGCACTCAAGAGGTAGAAGGTGTGATACGCGTCGAGCTGACCCGCAAGTGGATACCACTCCGTCTCTTGGACCCGACGGGTCATCGTCACGGTCTTGCCGTTATTATCGCGAGTGGTATACGTCTCGGTGCGATACCAGTGTTCACCGATCTGCGCCGACCAGCGAGAATCCGCCCTGACACTGAAGGACCAGAACGGCAGGTAGATCCCACGAAGTCCCTCCGCCTTTGCGTCTCGGAACAAGTTTCTTGGCCGAAACAGGCCCCCCGATGCCAACCAGTCACGGTAGATTTGCTCCGCACGATCGGCTGGACACTCAAAGCCTAAGACGAATTCAGGATCTTGGCGATCGGGCTGGCTGGGTAGGTCGACGACGAACGTCGAGGCACAGAAGGGGCAGGTCGTCGCTCGGGAGCCCTGCTCGCAACGGACCTGGGCACCACAGTTTTTGCACATAAACCCATCGACCAACGTGCTCTGTGAGAGCATGGTCTGGTTGGGACGCTTCCAGCCGCAACCTGTGCAGAACCGGTCCTTATCTTCGATTGGCCCCGAGCACTGCGGGCAAGTCGACGCGTGGGGCGCATTCATCGCGGCTGGTGCTTGAGGCTTACCCAAAGCTGTACTGCCTGTGGACATAACTTAGCGTCCTGATAATCCGCCGCTCGAGTCATTTGTCTTGGTAGTAAATCGCCTCGATCAGGTCCGCGACGCTCTTATATTTCTTTTTGCCGGTCAATGCCCGATCGATTGCCAGCCTTGCTTGACTTTCGGTATGACCGACCGACATCAAGGCGGCGAACGTGTCGCGGATCACGTCGGGTTCGGCATTGTCGGGGACGCCGTTGACCTCAACGGAGACTGTGGAATCGATTGGCTTCTCGACCATGAGTGCGAACTTGCCAACCTTGCGACGAAGCTTGGCGACGATCCGTTCGGCAGTAGCCTCGCCGATTCCAGGATAGGTCGCAAGCATCTTCACATCCTGATCCTGAATCGTTCGAGCGAACTCGCGGACCGGCCTGACCATCGCGCGGAGAGCCTTGCGGACGCCGACCCCATCAACCGAACAGAAAACTTCAAAGAATTCACGGTCGATCGCCGTCAGAAAGCCCACCAATCGGGGAGTCATCCGCCCCCCCATCGTGTTCCCTTCGATATAGAAAATCGTCTGGAGCGCCACAAGCTCGCCAAGTTGGGTTTGTAACTGACGCCGAGTATATTCCGGGATGAGAATTTCGAGTTCAAAGGGATCGACCCCGAGCGTTAGCTCTTCCTCGGCCACATGTCGTAAAATCCCGCGAACTTGGTTAATCACCGGTCAGATGCCCCCGGACTATCGACAGAACTTATTCGATGAATGTTTGTCCACTGATTATCGCAGTTTACGGCCCAGACTGCAAGTCATTCACCCGATCAGGTGAAATATCGGAAGTCTCGTCCTCAGTCTTGGGTCGTTCTTCGACCTCAGCCGGGGCAGGTTCTTCGGAAAGCTCCGTGGTCTCGAACCTGGGGTAACGCAGTGAAGTGGGTGGAACACCATTCCAACGTCCGCTGACGGATGTGGTCACTGCGAACAGAGAAACGACGTCCGGTCCGATCGCATCCGTAGTAAACCGCCATCGCCAGTTCCCTTCAGCGCGTCCTGGAACATTCATTCGAGCTTCACTTCCCAAGCCGAGTAAATCCTGAAGAGGAATCACCATCGTGTCGGCGACCGACTTGGCAACGGCGCGGATCATATCCCAGTGGATCTCGCGACGATCGCTTGCCAGGTAATCCGTCGCGAAGTTTCGTTCTGCAACCATTTGATCGACATTCTGGGTGGTGGCTGCGTCTTCAACACGCGTGTGATACCAACCGACTGCCGTATCGTTATCGTGGCTCCCTGTGTAAGCGACTGAATTCGGCACGTAGTTATGTGGTAGATAGTGGCTTGTCTTCGCGTCGTTTCCGAAGGCGAACTGGAGGATCCGCATGCCGGGAAGATCAAACTCGTCTCGAAGCACCTCGACTTCTGGCGTGATCAGTCCGAGATCTTCCGCGATCAGGGGCAAGCCTCCCAGCCCATCGCGAAGTGCGTCCAGGAACGCGGAACCAGGGCCAAGAATCCAGCGCCCACCTACTGCGGTTTCAGCGTCGCCGGGAACTTCCCAATACGCCTGGAACCCGCGAAAGTGGTCGAGACGAACGAGGTCGACACGCGCGGTGACCCCTTTCATGCGAGCGATCCACCAGGCGAATCCCTCCTCGGCTTGGGCTTTCCAGTCGTAGAGGGGATTCCCCCAGAGTTGTCCCGTTTTACTAAAAAGGTCGGGCGGAACACCGGCGACGACCGTGGGCTTACCGTGCTCATCCAAAAAGAAGAGATCCGGACGTGCCCAGACATCAGCGCTGTCATGAGCCACGAAGATCGGCACATCACCAATCAAGCGGATCTGATGTTGTTCACAAGTCGCACGTAGCCGCTTCCACTGCTTATCGAATTGGTATTGGACGAACTCGTGAAACTGAATTTCACCACGAAGCCAGGTTCGCGACGATGCCAAAGCTTTTGAATCGCGACTGGCGTAGCGACGCTCCCAGTCATACCAGGGCGCTCCTCCGTTCTCATCTTTGAGGGCGCGGTAGAGCGAGAAGTCATCGAGCCAGTGCGCGTTGGCGACCCGATATTCTAAGAACGAAGGATTCCTGGCATCGAATTTGGTAAATGCTTTGCGAAGTAACCGCTCCTTGAGTGGCTCAAGCTCTTCGAATTGGGCGTTATCGATGGAAAAATCGGGGTAATCCGACCAGTCGTTGGCAGTCAACAAACCGTCAATCGCCAAGAGCTCGGGGCTGATGAGCAGCGGATTTCCCGCATAAGACGACGTAGACTGGTAGGGAGAGTTGCCATACCCGGTCGGCCCGACAGGGAGCATTTGCCACCAGGTTTGCCCTGTGTCTCTCAAGAATCGGATAAAAGCATCCGAACCAGGCCCGAGGTCGCCGACCCCGAAGCGGCTGGGAAGCGACGTCGGGTGGAGCAACACACCACTAGCCCGGGTCAGCCGCATCGTCACGTCCTCTTGAGGGATGAGCGTTCAGCCAGTAGGTGTCGCCGTGCTGGCGAATCGCTTCGATGCCGATCATTTCCAGACGCGATCGACGTCCAGTCCAGCGGTCGGCCCGTCCCCACTGCAACACACGGGTGGGGTGCAGCCCACCATACCGAAGTGTCAGATCTTCGGCCACACCGTTTGTCGACCGAGATTGCGGGTAGAGAGGGGTTCCATGTTGGTAACGGCTCAGCGCTGTGAGGTCCAAACGAACCCAATTCGGGAGCGTCGAACGTACGAGATGCGACCGGATCGAGGCTGGTAAATGGTCGACATCATCGGCATAGAAGTAAAGTTCCGTTCGTTCGGCATGACTCGCATAAAGGGCATGCGACGGCCAAGTATCAAACCATCCCCAAGGTTCCAGAAAAGGTAAAAGGCTAACGGCGATCAATACACCAAGTGTAGGACACGCCCACAAGGTGGCAAATTCTGGCCAGCCCCAAAGAGGTTTGCCACTTGTAAGGACGACGTTCCCTACCAGGATCAAGCCATTCCAGACGAGCACGTTGGTGCTGTGATCGAGCCCCCAAGGTCCCAAAATCCCGATCAGCGTCACATGCAGTACAATTGATCCAGCCAGCGCAACTCGCACAAACGAACGGCTCAAGAATCCCAGGCCGATCGAAATTTCGCTCAGAGGCATCGCCAGAATGAGCAGCGTCCGATCCGATTGAGTCCAACCTTGTGGATGCAGACCCAGCCCAGACAAGAGTGTGTCCAGCATCACCGGCCCAAGCTGGTTGAGGAAGCTGACGTCAAGCTTCGAGAGCCCGGAATGGACGTATAACCCTACAAGATAAAGCCTTGCGAACGTTAACCCCGCGCGATCCGTTAGCGATGCGAGACCCAGTCCGACGACCAAGTACTGATACAACCAGGGCTGGAATCGCTCCTGATCGAACAGAACGAACCCAATTAGCAAGCAGATCGTCGCTGCCAAACACCGTCTCGGTCGGACCCCGGCCCCCGCGAGGACTAACCCGGAGAGTGCAAGAATGATCCCCACCCGCTCGATCCAACTCGGGGGTTGCACCAGGTTCGAGATCCAAGGAACGCGAGCGATCTCAGAGCTTGCCACCCAAAGCGGCCAGCTCTGGACCAACATCAGCGCAGTACCAAGACAAAGCACGGCTCGGTAAAGCCGGAGCCTCACAACTCATTGACTAGGGCGTAGATCCCCAAACCGTCGCGCTTCAGCTTCCCTTGGGTGACGAGTTCGTCCCAGATCCCAGGTGGGTGGCCGCTAGGAGGAGTGATCCCGGTAATCCCCGACTTCCGGTTATTGCCCCGAGTCAGGCCCGATTCTTCGTCGAGCCGGGTCAGTTTGATCCGCTTCTTGAACGCCTTATAGGCTCTCTTGAGTTCTTCTTCAGTCGCCATGGCTGGGGCTCCGGGACGTAGACTCTGAGCGAGGGAGTTGGATTCACCAATTCAGTGACTCGAATCGTATCGTGCGATGAAGTCACTGACGAGACGTCTGAAGTTGATCCCATCCTCAATATGAGGCAAATGCCCAACCCTTGGCAACACGACGAGTTCCGCGCCTTGGATCAGTCGGGTGAGTTCCTCGGAAATTGGCGGAGGATTCACAAGATCGAGTTCACCCACCAAGATGAGAGTTGGAACAAGGAGGGACTTGAGGCGATCCCGCGCATCATGCTCGGCCGCAGCCTTCGCCTGACGGATGAACGCGCTCGAGTCCTGAGCGAAGCGATTCGTCTCGGCGAATCGCACCATCCCCGCAACCTGGCTTGGATTTTCGTAAAACGTGGGGGCGACGAGCCAGGGCAAGGTCATGATTGTGAACGCGCCCGGTTCGTTCTGAGTTCGCGCCATCATCCAGGATTGGATCACTGCTTTCCGCCACGAATTTGCCCCTGCGTGTGTTGATGCGAGGATCAGAGTCCTGACCCTCGCGCGAAAGGCCAGCGCCAATTCCTGGGCCACCAAACCACCTAGCGAATGACCTACGACGTGTGCAGCAGGAATGTCAAGTTTTTCGAGCCAACTTGCCACATCCTGGGCCAGGTCACGGGTCGAGTAGTCTGCATTGGCCCGGCTCGATTGACCAGCGTCGCGGTGATCGATCGTCAAGACGCGATGGGTCTTGGCCAAGTGCCGAGCAGTGATTGTAAACGCTCGATGGTCTCCCCCAAGGCCACTCAAGAGGACGACTGGAGTACCCGCGCCTCGGTCGTCATAGAAGAGTTGATGGTCCTTCAAATCGACCGTAGGCATGATATCTGGACGCTCCTGGGCAATTCGGCGGGTGCGGTGGGTTGACTCTTCTCACAGTGAAGGTACTATTGAATCATCTTAGCCCCCATCGTCTAGTGGCCTAGGATACTAGGTTCTCAGCCTAGGGACCGGGGTTCGAACCCCCGTGGGGGTACTGGTTAGAGCATCAGGGGTTACGGCGAAAGTCGTGACCCCTTTGCTTTTATAATTGGCTATGAGTCTTAAGAGTAAATTGCGGGGTCGCAATGGACTCGTGGGCCGATGGTAGGCTTCCGCTGCAAGAATCTTTCGTTCTGCCGCCTAGACGCCGACCCCTCCACGATCATTCAAGCACCCTGCCAGCGATAGGGACCTTGGCTTACGCACGTTCTCATAGCATGAAGGAATCAAGTCAAGACATCCAAGAAGAAGCGTTCATGCGTTAACGGCCTTTTGCCGGGTCGGGGCCCATCTCGAATCGGAGCGTTCCCCCTCTGGCGATTTCGGCGTGTTGGATCCAGTACCGATCGAGCAGCTTATCGTTCAGCCACATTTTTTGAATATAGGGATGATTCGGGGCCGCATTGTCGGCAAGGATCGTCAGCTTATGGTCCTGTAACTGAATCTCGGCGCGATCCCAGAGTGGCCCGGTTATCTCGTAGCGATCGGTACCAGCCGTGGGAAACAGACCCAGCGAACTTAGCACATACCATGCTGAGAGGGTGCCGCCGTCGTCGTTCCCATCAAGGCCGTTTTCCCGATCTCCGTACTTCGTCTCCAGAATCCACCGGACCCACTTCTGGGTCAGGTCGGGACGGTTCGCGTAATTGAAGAGATACGCAGCGTAAATGTCGGGTTGGTTTCCTTGCCAATAGAAGGCATTCGGCGTCACACCGACGCCAGCAGGCGAGCGGGCGAAGAACTGCTCAAGTTCCTGGACGAAGAACTCGCGACTCTTGAATAATGACACCAATTCCGCAGCATCCGAAGCGACGCCCCAACGCCACTGCCAGGCGCTCCCTTCGACATACGAGTGCGTGTATTTTCCTCCGATGTCCACATAGGTTAGCATTTCAGGCTTGAATTCCGCCGAGAAGTTCCCTTGAGAATCGCGGGGATGAAAGAACTGCGTCTCAGGATTCCAAAGATTTCGATAGAAACGTCCGTGTTTCTGAAGTGTAATGGCGTCGTCTCGATGACCGAGCGCTTCCGCAAATCGAGCGATCGATTGATCGGCGTAACAGTATTCGATGGTACTGGCGACCGACTTCTTCATGAGATCGGCAGGGCAGTATTCATGCTTCAGATAATGTTCGACGCCGACGCGGCCGGAGAACGGGGAGCCGACGGGAACCGGTCCTAAAGCCGTTTTCCGCATAAACCCATAAGCGGCCTGGACGTCGAAATCTTGAATACCCTTCAGGTAGGATTCCGCGATCACAATGTCCGCAGGACTGCCGAACATGGAACCGGTGTAACCACCCCCCGAAGGCCAGCGCGGCAGGTAACCTCCCTGCTCAGCCATCTTCACCAGCGAGACGAGCATGTCGCGTTGCTCACGCGGTGCGATCAAATTAAACAATGGGTGGACCGTTCGAAACGTGTCCCATAGAGACATGTCCGTGTAGTAGTCGAATCCGTGAACTTGATGGGTTTTGCGATCAAATCCGAGATACTCACCATTGACGTCCTGAAAGGCTGTCGGCATCTGGAACGAGTGGTAAAGCGCGGTCCGGAAGATCTTCCGCTCTCGATCCGACCCACCGGAAACCTGAATCCGGGCGAGCTTCTCCTCCCACTGTGCCACGGCTTCAGTCAAGACTTGGTCGAAATTCGTCTTGCCGGCTTCGTGTTCAAGGTTGGCACGTGCATTCTCTATGCTCACATAGGAGATCGCAAGTTTGAGCTCTACAGGTCGTGAGGAGTCTTCGGGTGCGAAGCTCAGATTGACGCCGAGGTCATCACCGGTGGCGACCGCCAATCCCAGCGTTTCCGTTGCTCCTGTTCTGATCGCGAAATCATGAAACGGTCGATTGAATCGGGCGACAAAATGGACTTTTAAGCCCCCGTAACGTTTTGAAAAAGTGCCGAACGTCCGCACAGCCCCTTCGATTTCCCGAGTTTCGGGCAGAATCCGCACTTCCCCGGATGTCGAGTTTCCTTTGCCCAGAGCGCTCGTGACGAGCAACATAATGTGCGGGACTTGCCCTTCTGAAAACGTGTAGCGATGTACCCCCACGCGGCGGGTTGCCGTCAGTTCGGCGGTGATGCCGAGGCTCGGCAACCTCACCCCATAGTAGCCCGGGAAGGCACGCTCCTGCTCGTGGGAATAGATGCTATTGAGTCCGCGACGGTGTGATTTTGCTGTCTCTGAGGTCGAGGGAATTACCAGGAAATTCCCGCCGTCCGTGGCGCCGGTCCCCGCCAGTCTCGTGTGGCTGAACCCCAGGATCCGCGGGTCCGAGTAATAATAGCCCGACGAGTTGGAGGCTCGATTGCCCAATAGCGAAACCGTATCCGGACTGAGCCTGACCATTCCGAACGGCACTGTGGCCCCCGGAAAGTTATTGCCGCACAGATAGGTCAATCCGCCGGTCCCGATGAAGGGATCCACGTCGTTCCCCAGTGTCCCTGGTTGGACGGCGGGATTTGGCTTAAATGCATCTCCGGCGACGGAATTTATCGCCAAGAGTTGATGGATCACCAGAGTCGAGATCAGCAACCGCCAGAGTGTGTAAGAACGTAGTTTCATGCTAGTTATTCCGTCGCTCGACGATTTGAGAACCCAAAGACCCTCAGCTCATGTCACCAATTTGATGGTCTTCTTCTTTCTGAGCAGGAAAGGCAAGACCTTGGCGTCAAACAACTCGGCCAACACGCTGCGATGACCGACCCGAACCTAGAACCAACACTGATTGAACACGCTTGTCAGGCATCTCTGCATCCAAGTCGTGAGAGACAAGGTCCTTGAAGCCTACATCGAGACCGTTGCCAACCGCTTTCTGCGTTGAATCCAGTCGGGGATCTCATCAATAATGAGCATCTTACTATGATCGAAGTTCTCTAAGCATTAGCTTTTCGGTCGTCTCCTCGGCGGTGGGACGGCCACTTCTCGCCAGTAGAGTTCGAGGGTTGCAACGAGGTCGCAGTATCTGGGATATTCCGATGGTTTTTCGATGAAGGTGTTCGCCCCTGTGGCATACATCATGGCCACATCATCTTCGCGCCGGGACGTTGTGAGTACAACGACGGGGATTGACCTCAAATAGACATCGGACTTGATCCCAGCGAGGACCTGGCCCCCGTCGAGGCCGGGTAAGTTCAGGTCCAGAAGGATCAGGTCGGGGACCTCTTGGTCAAACGTCTCGGAGTCTCGGACATTCGCGAGAAATTCAAGAGCGTGGCTACCGTCGTGAATCACCGTGAGACGATGATGCACGCCCGCCTCCCGAAGCGCGCGTTCGAGAATCTTGACGTCCGTCGGACTGTCTTCGACGAGCAGAATGTGAAACTCTTCGCTCATGATTCGCGGCCATCTTGTGGTCGTGACAACTGGACAAAAAACTTCGATCCGTGGTTAAGTTCACTCTCGACCCAGAGGTTTCCCCCATGGGCTTGAACAATCTTTTGACAGATTGCGAGGCCGGCACCGGTCCCCTCATATTCCTCGCGCGTGTGCAGCCTCCGGAATAACTGAAAGACCCGGGAGTGGAACTGGGGGTCGATCCCAATTCCGTTATCCTGAACAACGATGGTCACCATACCAGCTAGCGTAGAGGGCACCTCTCGGACCGACACTTTGGGAGCCTTGTCCCTATTGTACTTCAGCCCATTGGAGACAAGATTCATAAAAAGCTGTACGAGTCGGTCGCGATCTCCCCAAACTTCGGGCAAGGCCACCTCAATCTCGATCTCCGCGCCCGTTGAACGGACCAACTCGCCGAGGTCCGCTTTGACGACGCCAAGGACCTTGTCCAGTTTCACACACCTAAGGTCCGCAGTCACTTTGCCGGCTCGGGAGAGTTCCAGAAGGTCTTCGATCAAAGTTCGCATCCTGCGCGAGGCTTCGACAATGTATTGAACGTACTCCTTGCCGACCGAATCGAGACGATCCCCATAATCGCTAATGAGAAAGTCGCTGAAGGAAGTCAAAGTTCGGAGAGGTTCTTTAAGGTCGTGCGACACGACGTGCGAGAACTCATCAAGCTCCTTAATCTTACGTGAGAGTTCGGCATTCGCGACACCCAGGCGTTGGTTCTTGTCGCGGAATGCCGCTTCGAGTGCATGTCGCGCAGTGACGTCCTGAGCCACACTTCGCGACCGCAGGATCGTACCGTCAGGCTTCAAGACTGCCGTTCCTGTAACAAAGACATTGATAACCTCGCCGTTAGCCTTGATCCAGAGTCCCTCGACCTCGACTTGACCTTCTTTGCGGTACTCAGCGAATCGCTCTCGAAAATTAGGACGGTGATCGGGAGGTAAAAGTTCGGCATACGATTTCCCGATCAACTCGTCGCGTCGGTATCCCAACGAGCTTAGTAAGGTGTTATTGCACTCACTGATTCGGCCCTCAGCGTCCAAGCTAAAATAGAGAGCAGGGGCGTTCTGGTAAAGATCGCTGTATCGGTCCTTCAACTCTTCAAGCTCGCGGTTCGCGGCCCGGAGTTGCTGGTTCACCAAGGTGAGTTCTCGGGTCCGGCGGCGTAGCTCTCGCGAGGCTCTAACCTTGGCGGTCACGTCAGTGATATGACAGCGGAGGTGGGTCACCCCCGAGCGATTCGGTCCAGTTCGCACTCCGACATTGACCTGGATTGCCTTCGATTCCCCGCGCGAGTTCTTGACGCGATAGATCAGTCCATGAGCTTCACCCTTCGCGAGTGCCGTTCGGAGTTGCTCGCGGGCCAAGTCACGGTCGTCAGGATGAATGATCTCCAGAAACGACTTGTCACGCAGTTGCTTGAGTGACCAGCCGAGAAAGAGTTGTTCGGCCGGACTCGACTCGATCCAGTGCAGGGTCCGAGGATCAAGTCGGTTGACCATGTCGCTGGTCGACTTCTCGCCGACGACGATCGAATCATCTGCCAGTCCATCGAGCGCCGATGTAGGGTCATACATCCCACTCTTGGTCATGGCGTTTTGGAGGTGGCCTCGCAGATCAATCTCAACGCTATCACCGAACCCGATCGGTTCGATGTAGCGATTGCTGGAACTAACACGGAGGGCTGAGATCGTTTGCTCCGCACGCGCGAGCGATTCGTCCAGAAATAAGTTGCCCGTACTCCGGGTCGTCGGCGTCCCTCTTTTGTCCAAGATCGCGTTCACTCGTCCCGCGATCTGTCTAGCTTGCTCGGCTTGGCTACGTCGATCGCTTAACCACAGACTGAGGGCGAAGAGGCACTGACCGAAAACGGCCAGGCAGGCCAGGTACGTTGCGTGCCGGCTGGGGTTAGTCTCGATTGCTGTCACAACAACAGCAATCCAACAAACCCCCTGGCCGACCAGCAGGGCATACCGCTGATGAGTGGTTCCGATGGCAGGCCTAAGGTATTTATCAAAGGGCTTATCCATGCGGTAGGCTCATGTGGTGCGAGAGGGCGACGGTCGGAAATCGGACTGTAAATCGAGCGCCGCCCTCATCGCGATTTTCGACGCGAAGGGTTCCCCCTTGCTCGCGAACGATCTCGGACGCCAGGTAGAGACCATAGCCGCTCCCGTTCGTCTTCGTCGTGAAGAATGGCTCGAAAACGCGTGAGAGTAGGTGGGGGGGGACACCTGGCCCGTTATCCTCAACAGAGATCGCGACGAGAGTCGGTTCGATCGGATCGAGGTCGGCTCGAATCGTGACCTGGCCCTCCTGTCCCAACGCGTCAAAGGAATTGCCGATAAGGTTCAACAAGACTTGGATCACCCGACCAGGGTCGACCAGCGCTCCCAAATTCCGATGTGGCACATCCACGACGAGCTTCGGTTGCGACCGTCTGACATCCGTCCCGCGGAAGAATAGGTCGGTCGCTTCCCGAACGAGGGTTCCGATCTCGGAGGCGACCCGATTATTCCCTCCGCGTCGAACGGTGGACATGAGATGTTCGAGTCGGACCTGGAGGAGTTGGGTTCCACGCAGGATCGCGTCCACGTAAGGGGTAGTTGGCTGATCCGTTCCATTGATGAGTTTAAGGAGTTCCGCGTTACCTCGGATGACTGAAAGCGGCGAGCGGATCTCATGGACGATTCCTGCCAGGAGGCGACCGACCTGAGCGAGCTGCTCGTTGAGCACCCAAGAGGTCGCCATTTGGCGATACTCGATCAGTTTGCGGATCCGCGCCAGGATGACTTCATGAGCCTCATCCTTGGCGACATAATCATCTGCTCCTGCTTCAAGACCCGCGATGACGTCTGCGGCCTGCCCTTGAATGGTCAGCATCAGCACTGGGATTCCTGAGCATTCGGGGTCTGCACGAATGGCTCGGCACAGCGTGTGCCCGTCCGTATCCGGGAGATTGATGTCGAGAATGACCAGGTGAGGACGAATCTCTCGGGCTCTCGCTACAGCTTCTGCGCCACGGGAGAGTTCGACGACTTCGTATCCGGTCCGTGTGAGGATTGTCCGCATCCGTACTCGGTCCAGGGGGCTATCGTCCACGAGCAAAACTGTGCTCATCGGTTCTCGCCTGGTCGAGTGCGACGCGGACGGAAAGGGCGTTCGCGTTTCACGGATTTGCCACTTACGATATAATACGTGTGATGTCGAATCTTAACGACAGAGTGCTCGCTCTTTCCCCCAATGCGACACCCCAAGAAAGCGTCATCGAGATGACACTCCTTAGCACCGAGCCAGAAACGCTGAGCCTTCCCTTCGAGCCCTATCGCGACCTGGCCGCGACGGAACTCGAAGCGCGGGTCTCGGCTGTCAAAGCTCGGATGGGGCACGAGTTACTGATCCTCGGGCACCACTATCAACAAGATGAAGTGATTGCCTTCGCCGATCTGCGTGGTGATAGCTACAAACTCGCACAACTCGCCTCGCAACGGCAGGACGCCCGCGCGATCGTGTTCTGCGGTGTCCACTTCATGGCCGAGACCGCCGACGTCCTGACTGCGCCCGATGTTCCGGTCCTTCTGCCGGACATGTCGGCGGGTTGCAGTATGGCCGACATGGCGGACCTCGATAGTGTCGAAGCCGCCTGGTCCGATCTTGGCGAGGTGGTCGATACCGACCAACTCATGCCGGTGACTTACATCAACTCGACCGCTGAACTGAAAGCTTTCTGCGCTGAACATGGTGGGATCGTCTGTACAAGCTCGAACGCACGAGCTGTCCTAGAATGGTCCTTCGCTCGACGCCAGCGGGTCCTCTTCTTCCCCGATCAGCATCTCGGCCGCAACACGGCCCGAGCGATGGGAATCCCGCTCGACCAGATGGTGGTATGGGACCCTCGCCAGCCGTTGGGAGGAAATGCACCGAGTTCGGTCCAGAACGCAAAGGTTCTCCTCTGGCGTGGGCATTGCTCGGTTCATCAGATGTTTAAGCCGGCTCACGTGGCAGAATTTCGTCGTCGGCACCCTGAGATCAAGGTTCTCGTCCATCCCGAGTGCATGATGTCCGTCGTTGAGGCGGCGGATCTGGTAGGCTCGACTGAATTCATTCTGAAGACAGTTGCGGAAGCGCCGGCGGGGTCGGTATGGGCGATCGGGACTGAGCTGCACTTGGTCAATCGGCTGGCGAAGGAACACCCCGACAAAACGGTCCATTTCTTGTCGCCAATGGTTTGTATGTGCTCGACGATGTATCGGATCGACCTTCCCCACCTGGCTTGGACCCTCGAGAACCTAGAGCGTGGCACCATCGTGAATCGGGTTCAGGTCCCTGAGGAAACCGCCCATTGGGCGCGAGTGGCTCTCAAACGTATGCTAGAAGTTCATTGACCGAGACGGTTTGGCGACGAGACGGCTTTATTCCTACTGGGACGAGTGATGTCAACAAGCTCGGCCTTCTGGCGTTGCACCCAGTGCGGAACCCCAAACCCCGCTGCAGCCTATCTGACCCAATGTGTGAGCTGCGGTCAGAAACGGCCAGCGAACAAAAGTGTTCCTGAACCCGCGCAGGACGCACCTGTCAAGAAAAAGATCAGGACGAGAACTCCGCGTTGGCTCTTGGCCTTCGCGATGCTCTCAGTCGCGGTCGTAACTGTCGTTCTCGTGGTGATCCGAGGCTCGGTTGGTCCGGTTTGGATTGTCGCCCCGCTCATGTTCGCTCCACGATGGCCCTGGCTAGCGGTTCCTGGCGCGATCGGTCTGCTATCCCTCGTCATGCGTCGCGGAAAGCCGCTTCTGATCTCGATGTTGGGGTTGGCGATCGTAGCTGGTCCCTTGATGGATTTGAGGGTTCCTTGGAAACGCTGGGTATATGCTCCACCGGTGGGCCAAGTTGTGCGAATCATGACCTTCAACGGGGCATCGCACGCCAGCAACGTCGAGAGGCTCAGGCAGGTTGTGGCCCAGGAACGGATTGACGTTCTTTGTTTTCAGGAGCTTGCCGCAGACCCGATTCTGCTCGCTTATCTCGCGGAAGGTTGGCATGTGTCGCGGACGGGTAATGTCGCGTCCCGGTTCCCGATTCGTGCAGAGTATGGGGGAATGGTCCAAGAATCCTTGGACGCCGGTCGCTTTGTCGGCCAGTTCACGCGAGTTCGGGTGGCTCTTCCCAACGGTCGAGAGATCTTGTTGGCCTCTGTCCATCTTCCTACCATGCGTCCTGGTTTTGAAGGACTGCTCGAAAAGCAGGCTGATGCGATCGACATGATCTGGCCTTGGTGGGATCGTCAGATGGGGCGGGTGCTCGACCACCTGAAGGAGACCCCCGAACTACCTTTCCTCGCCGGAGGGGATTGGAATATGCCGACCGAACATCCCCGATTTCGAGCCCACGCAGACACGGTTTCGCTTGCTTTCGACGAGGCTGGTTTTGGCTATGGTTACACCCGACCGGCCCGGCGATCATGGGTTAGGATCGACCATGTTCTGGCCAGTCCTGAGTGGACTTTTACGCGATGTTGGGTCGGTCCAGATCTCGGCTCCGATCACCTTCCGGTAATCGCTGAGGCGGTCCTTGCCCCGGCGCAAGAAATGCCGCGCTGATTGCAACCCGCGTCCGGCATGTTAAGGTTGGGGATATGAGACTCGCCGCCCGCTATCCCATCGGATGGCAATTCGCGGCTTCTTGATTGAGTGGACACCGATGCCCTTGAGTCTTAGATCATCGCAAAGCGTATCCCAGGAAGATATCGACCGCATCATCCACGCGGATCACTGGGATCCCTTCACCGTGCTCGGCCAACACAAGCATGGAACTGGGCGGGTGGTGCGCGCGTTTCTTCCCGAAGGTAGGGCGGCTTGGGTCGTCGATCTCCGCAAGGGCGAGCCTGGCGTCCGAGTCGCCATGAGTCACATCCACTCCGATGGTCTCTTCGAATGCGCCTTTCCGGGAGTTGACGAGGCGTTTCCTTATCGACTCGAGGTCGAGAACCACGAAGGCCATACCTGGGAGTTTGTCGATGCCTACCAGTTTGGGCCCATCCTGACGGACTATGACCTCCACCTCCTGGGTGAAGGGACCCATTTCAAGAATTATGAACGGCTCGGCGCTCACCTCATCGTCCATGAGGGGATTCGCGGTGTCATGTTCACGGTCTGGGCACCAAACGCAGCCCGAGTGAGCGTGATCGGCAACTTCAATCACTGGGATGGTCGCCGGCACACGATGCGGAGTCGCGGGCCGTCAGGTGTGTGGGAGATCTTTATCCCCGACCTCACACAAGGCGAGTTCTATAAGTACGAGATCAAGAGCCGTCAGGGCGGCTATATGGTCCAGAAGTCCGACCCCTACGGCTTCGCGGCGGAACTTCGCCCCAAGACCGCCTCCGTTGTCTGGGATGTGATGAACTTCGCCTGGACCGATCAAAAGTGGATGAGAGATCGCGTTGAGACTCAAGGCCTTGATGCGCCGATCTCCATCTACGAGATCCACCTCGGCTCATGGAAGCGAAGGCCGGAAGATGGCGATCGATTCTTGACCTATCGTGAGCTTGCGGAGGATTTGGTTGAGTATCTTGATGGCCTGGGCTTCACCCACATTGAATTGATGCCGATCAGTGAGTTTCCATTCGATGGAAGCTGGGGATACCAACCTGTTGGCTACTTCGCGCCAACCTCACGGTTTGGAACTCCAGACGACTTTGTCTATTTCGTTGACACCTTGCACCGGCATGGTTATGGAGTGATTCTCGACTGGGTCCCAGCCCACTTCCCTCGCGACGTCCATGGTCTCGGGTTCTTCGATGGCACCCACCTCTATGAACATGCCGACCCACGAATGGGCGAGCATCGTGACTGGGGGACGAAGATCTTCAACTATGGCCGCGCGGAGGTCCGGAACTTCCTGCATGGGAATGCCCTGTTCTGGCTCGAGCGATACCACATTGATGGCTTGCGAGTTGATGCCGTCGCCTCAATGCTCTACCTCGATTACTCACGCGAGGCGGGTGAGTGGCTCCCCAACATCTACGGGGGCAATGAGAATCTTGAGGCTATCGATTTTCTGAAGAAGCTCAATGAACTCTGCCATGCTCAGTACCCAGGTATCCTGACGATCGCCGAAGAATCGACGAGCTTTGGTGGCGTTTCCCGACCAACTTACCTAGGGGGTCTCGGGTTCAGCCTCAAGTGGAACATGGGCTGGATGAACGACACGCTCGTTTATATGGCGAAAGATGCCATCTATCGCAAGTACTCGCACGGGGGTCTTACGTTCAGCCTGATCTATGCCTTTACCGAAAACTTTTTGCTACCGCTTTCGCATGATGAAGTGGTCCACGGCAAGGGCTCGCTGCTCGACAAGATGCCTGGCGACATCTGGCAGAAGTTCGCCAACCTGCGCCTCCTCTACGCGTACATGTACGGCCACCCGGGTAAGAAGCTTTTGTTCATGGGGGATGAGTTCGCGCAGTGGCGCGAATGGACGCACGACGCCAGTCTTGATTGGCACTTGCTCCAGTGGCGTGATCATCAAGGGATGCTCAAGCTTGTCTCAGACTTGAACAGGATCTATAAGGACGAACCCGCTCTCCACGAAGTTGACTTCGACTGGCAGGGGTTTGACTGGCTCGAACTCCACGACTGGGAGAACAGCGTACTGGCCTTCCTTCGACGCGCACGCGACTCCAACGACATGGTTGTTGTCATCTGCAACTTCACACCGGTGGTTCGACAGGGTTATCGGATCGGCGTTCCCGCCGCCGGATTTTACCGTGAGATCTTGAACACAGATTCCGAGATCTATGCCGGCTCCAATAGTGGCAACTATGGCGGCGTCTGGGCCCACCCTGAAAGCCACGCGGGGCGTCCCTTCCATATCCAGGTGACACTGCCGCCACTTGGGGTCGTCTTCCTCAAATACGAACCCTGCTAACCCTTTGTCAGCGCTCGACAGTTCGTGCGCGACTCCGGATTCGTCGGGAGTTGCTCAAGGCCTCCCGGACACCCCGAACTACCAGTTGAGGCCGTAGATTGCCTTTCCAGACAGCGATCTTTACCCAAATTCGCGCACCAACTGCCGAGCGCTTAGGAACTATTCCTGTTCTCGCCTTCGAGAATGACTTCTCCTCTAAAATGAACCGGCTCCTCCTGGCCGCGGGTGGCACTGGTGAACATTTCTGGGTGGCACTGGTCGTACCCGACCAGTGCTTTCAACGGAGCGATCGAAAGACCTCGTTCCTTGCTCCAAGGCGATTACCGCGTTACGCTTGTCGTTCCCAAACGGCGATCCAAAGAAGGGATTCCGCTCCTGAGTAACGACGAATGGCAGCAATTGGCACAGGTGAACATTTCTGGGTGGCACTGGTCGTACCCGACCAGTGATTTCCGCAGAGCGATCGACAAACCTCGTTCCTTGCTCAAAGACACTTGCCGCGTTACGCTTGTTGTCCATGAACAGCGATCCCAAGACCGTCAAGAGATTTCATGAGCCCGGCGATTGCCACGAGCTAACTTTCTCGTGTTATCGGGGGATTCCACTTCTGG
>JANXSX010000153.1 GCA_025356475.1 Isosphaeraceae bacterium
CTTGCCCTCGTATTCGCCGAACCTGAACTTGATCGAGCGACTCTGGAAGTTCATCAAGCGTCGTTCCCTCTATGGTCGCTACCACGCCACGTTCGCAGGGTTTCGAGCTGCCTCGAAGAAACGATCGACAGACTTCCCACCCCCCATGCTGATTCATTAAAAACGTTGATGACTATGAAGTTTCAACAATTCGACGACGTCTTACTCATGACCGCGTGAGGTATAAGATGGTTGATTTGCTGGAGCAGGATCCCGGTCGCGACTGTGTACAACATCGACCGATGGTAATCGATTACGTTGCCCATGATCGAAGAACGATAGGTTTCAATCAGTATTGGTCAATTACCAAGATCCCTCTTCGAATCTACTACTACCGGGTTGACCACATAGGCGTAGGGCCTCGAGGCGATCTCCTCTTAGCATATATCCAGGATTTCTATTGGAAGCGTGCCGACCATCATTCCGACCCGTGCGGGACAAGGCCGGGGCGGATAAATGGCCTCGTCCCCTGAGGCGGAAATTACTCAAAACGACGCAGCCCGTTCGTAGTAGTCTTTGAGTGCAGGGATGGCGACCTCTAGACTGTACTTCTCAGCAACTCGTACCTGAGCGGCCTTCCCAAGCGGGGCGAACTGGGCAGGGTCGGCAAGGACGGCTAGAGCGGTTTCGGTGAGGCGGTCGACGTCGAAGAGGGGCTCCAATAGCCCGTGTATTCCAGAGTCGATGACCTCCCGGACCGGCCCAACGTCTGAGGCCAGGACGACTGCTCCACATGCCATCGCGCTCAAAAAAGACCAGGAGAGGACGAACGGAACGGTCAAATAAAAATGCAAGTCCGTGATCCGTAAGAGATCCGCTAAGACCTCAGGCTCGACGTGCCCGAGGAACACAAATCGCGACGGGTCGAACCTCGACCCTAGCTGAGTGATCCCCCAATCCTTAAAACTCGCCTGGCCTGTATGAAGAGTATCCCAGCCATAAAAAGCTCGATCCTGACCCGCGATTACAAAGAGAACATCGCTCCGCTCGCGAGAAATCCGGGCGGCAACCTCTAGAAAGATGTCGAATCCACGGATCGATTCGAGACCACGTGAAACGAAGGTGACGACCTTGGTCCCGGCGGGAAGGGACTTGCCCAGGACTTGCCGAGGGGCTGGCCCGGGTCGATAGAGTTCGGTGTCAATTCCATCAAAATGAACTTCGATCTTGGAATGAAATCGGTCTGGGAACGAGGCCTTCTGCCACTCGGTCGCTGAGTAGCCCGAGTCGGCTCCGACGAGACTCATGAGTGTCGGTGCATTGATCGTGCGAGGAAAGAATTGGGCAGGCTCGGCGGGAGGGAGGTCGATTCGATAAGAAATATCGCGACGTGCCTGCGCAAAGTAGTATTCACAATAGACAGCGATCGGGCAATCAATGTGATCTCGTAGGAAAATCGTCGGGGCACCTCGGCCCCCATGCGCAACGATCAAGTCGGGTTTGGGGCCAGGATCAATTTTGATCGCTTCGGCGACCGCTTCACAGAGCGTAAGATAGTCTCCATAAATCAGAGGCCATGGAGTCGGCTCAGCCCCAAAGTTGTCGGGAAGCGGGATTCGCCGCAGTTCTAGACGTTCGAGCATTCGCGCTGAAGGGGTAGGGCAGCTCGACACGTTCCGGACCAGGAAGCGACAATTCCAGCCGTGCCGCTCCGCCAGCGCCAGGCCGATCCTGCCAAACTGAGCAGGGAACGCCTCATGGATGAACAGAATGTTCATTATTTGAACACCTCGGAGCCGGACACGAGTCGATCAAATTGGCAAGCTAACTGCACGAGGTTCCGATCGCGATCGAATCGAGAGGCGATCGTTTGTCGATTGGTTGAATTGATGGACTCAGCGAATTCCTGATCGTCGAGAACCGCGAGACTCTGGGCGACCCATGCGTCAATGTCCGCACCAGGGATCACACCGTTTCCGAACACTGCGCGGTGGGGTGGTGTATCGCTCGCCAGAACCGGGGCACCACAGGCCATGGCCTGCAATGTCGAGCGACAAAGTGGATAGATTCGACCCGGAGCTAGATGCAGATTTGACATTGCCATCAACTCGGCAAGCTCATCGCTCCTCAAGTGCCCCAGGACCTGGAACTTCGACCAGTCAAAACGCGGATGACAAAGTTGCAACGCGTCTAAATAGACATGGTTATGCCACTGGACATCGAGAGGGCGATCGACCTTGGGATCTCCCGCCAGTGCGAACACAACATCATTCCGAGCTGAGGCGATTCGCTCGGCGATCGCAACGAATCGATCGAGCCCTCGGAGTCGGTCGAGGGAACGGGCCACGAAGGTGACCAATTTGGTGCCGGGCGCGAGAGGATTACCCTTTAGGATCTTGGGCCGATCGGACCGAGGTCGAAATGTCCGCAAGTCGACCCCTTCATGGAGGACTTGCAGCGTGTCGTGGTACTCGACCGGATAGGTCGATCGCTGCCACTCGGAGGGAGTGAAGCAGGCTTGGGCGTTCTCTAGGTCGAGCAGGTCCATCGCCCCTGCCGATTGCCGCCAACGGAAATAGGCTTCAGGCATGTCGGCTAGGGCCTCATCGGCCAGGTCGTGCTCACGGGCGTGCAAAAATCCATCAAACCACTGCACAACAGGCACGCCAGGCGCATGTACGGAGGCAAACAGTCCAGATCCGATCCCCATCGACCGACCGACGATCACGTCGATCGGCCTGATTTTGTCCCGTTCCAAGGCCTCGTAGAACCCAAAGGCGTGGCAAAGTCCGCGTTCGAGGGCGCGTGGCCAGGTCACCGAACTTTCGAGCGCTGCTCCACCCACGACATAGGCACGCAAATCTAGTCCCCGACCAACCGAACTCGGCCAATGTTCGGGAGAATCGGCGTTCTGGCAGTAAAAGGTCGACCGATAGCCACGCTTTCGGGTGAACCAATCAGCAATCGCCCCGAGCCTGCCTGGGAATCTCGGCTCGACCCAGACCACATGCAACGGATCTTCTGGCATCGGACAGACCCGTGAAAGGGAGGAGGAGGACGCCTGCGATGGAGCAGGCTCTGATGATAGGAGCCTATCATCGGACTCGCAGGTCGGAAAGTGCATCAACCACGTCAGACTTCGCTATCGTTGCATGAACTCATAATAATCGGCACTCTCGACCTTGCCCATCCGTCGGGATTCGATGAGATGGACGAGCTCTTCTCCTAGCCGCTTTGCATCGGTCCCTTGGGTGAGGCTCACGGTCGCAAAACAGGGGAGGGGATCGCTAACCTCTTGTTTACTGTCGAAGGAAAGTGGACCCGACATCGTGAGCGCAGACTTCGGAGGCCTCCCGCTCAAGAGAAGTTCAAGCCCTTCGATCGTCGCGACGTCAGGGGAGCGTTGGTTCCATGCCGTGAGCAACTGGCCCAACTCACGAAGCTCCGCCTCGGAGGCAGCCACATTAGGCCAGACGATAGCGAACGCTCCCGTGCGAGTTGGTGCTTCTCGGCCTGGGAAGGGGTCCGGGCATGGGAAATCCGCTGCGGTGTAAGGCCTATTTTGATTATGTAGGGCCTCTCGTTGTTGATCGAGAACACTCACACCCGCGAGGACTACACCACCTGCGACCAACATCAGCACCATCACGAGTGGTAACACCAGAGGCGCAGTGAGCGCCAACGTAAACGCCCCCGCCACAACCACGACGGACCCCAGGACATACCAGAGTCTCATGATTTCATGTCCTCTGTGGACCTCTTGCTGAACAAGCCAACGCACAGAATGGGTCGGCCACAAAAAAAGCCCCGACCATTTGGCCGGGGCTTTTTTGCAGGATTCCAGATTGAACGAGCGTCGAATAAATTACCAGGCGAAGTGCGAGAAGGCCTTGTTGGCATCGGCCATGCGGTGGACGTTCTCGCGTTTGCTGATAGCAACGCCTTCACGGTTGTAAGCGGCGACCAGTTCGTCCGCGAGCTTTACGGCCATAGGACGCCCCTTCTTCTCACGGGCGGCGAGCAGGATCCAGCGGATCGACAAGGTCTGCTGACGGACCTTGTTCACCTGCATCGGAACCTGGTAGGTCGCACCACCAACGCGCTTGGAGCGAACTTCGACAACCGGCTTGACGTTCTCAACCGCTCGGCTGAAGACCTCAATTGGGTTCTCGTTGGGGATCCGGCGTTCGATCATTTCCAGGGCGTTGTAAAACACAGCCTGGGCGACCGACTTTTTGCCGTCATACATGAGGCAATTGATGAATTTGCTGGCAAGCTTCGAGCCGAACTTCGGATCGGGGCGAAGTTGCTCCTTACTTTTGGTGAACTTGCGGGCCATGCTTCAACGGTCCTGAAAAAGCGTGCTAGGTGATCGAATCAATCAATCCATCCGAACGGAATTATTTCTTCTTGCCCTTAACTGGGGCGACCACCTTCGAAGAGGTCCCGTACTTAGAACGGGCCTGCTTACGATCGGCCACGCCCAAGCTATCGAGCACGCCGCGGACGATGTGGTATCGAACACCTGGCAAGTCGCGAACACGACCGCCACGCACGAGCACGATCGAGTGTTCCTGAAGGTTGTGACCTTCGCCACCGATGTATGCTGTGACTTCCTTGCCGTTGGAGAGCCGAACACGAGCGACTTTACGAAGAGCCGAATTCGGCTTCTTCGGTGTCATCGTCTTGACCTGGAGGCAAACACCACGCTTGAACGGGCAACCTTCCAACACCGGGCTCTTGGTCTTGTAGACCACCGGACGGCGGGGTTTGCGAACGAGCTGATTGATCGTGGGCATAAAAAAGCGGTTCCATTCACTACGGTCACTCAGCCCTGGATAGCCAAGCCGCAGAGATTCTGATTGCAGTCGTTCGCGCCACAAACTCGTCACGAGATCACAACCCAACCCTGGTTGGACCGCGTCGAAGCACTTAGCATACCATTCCCCACCCCACTGTCAAGCCGGTCCTTGAAACGACCCGCTCTTTGCATGATGCCATGCAGCTCGACCATTCCTAATGATGATCATGTGGGTAGGTCACGATGGCGTCGAAGCGTAAAGGACCCTTCCGATCGGTGGCCGCCGTTTGCGGTACTGGGGCCGATCGACCACTGGCCCTCAATCTCATTCTGATCGCTTGAAAGGCTACCGCTGTAGTGGACGGTGTGGTCATCGAACTGGTGACTGAAGATCTTATCGCCGACTTTGTAACCACCAATGTGCGCCCCCTGATACGATTTCAGGAAGTAGACACGACCCCCGCGGACCCAGCCTTGCAACCTCGAGGTCTCAGGCAGGTGCGAGACGAACCGAACGGGTGATGCGGACTCCTCGGGGAAGAGTGATCGAAGAAACCCAACGATCCTCTCGTCGGTCCCTGGGGCTTTTGTTGCGGTGGCTTCGGTGACGGAGACGTCATGGTCTGGTTCCCCATCCCGCATTGAGCCGGTTACGAGTTCGTTTTCCTCAACAAGTTCTGCCGTGATCGAATAGGAGTGGTCGTGTTGGCGGTACTCGCCGACCCAGGTTGCGGTCAAGGACTGAGGCATGCTCATGGTGAGACTCGCATGAACCGAGGGGACGTCTTGCATCTGTCGAGGTGGTTGATCGACTTCTCTTCGCGTACGATTCCATTCTGTTAATCTAAACCATGCCGCAGGAAGGGGTGACCGACCATGTTCCAGCTTCGAATTTTGATCCTTGTCATCTCGGCGAGCTTGATTGGTTCCGCCACCTGGGCTCAGACCGAAGCCCCGTCGAGGACGAAGGCGAAGGCTGCTTCAAAACAGCGAGGCGTCTACATGGGGAGGCGGATCGCGCCCATCATGACCTATGAAGGGGCCGAGTGGCTGGTCCGTCCCGAGCGGGAGCAAGAGGAGCAGCCCGATAAGATGCTCGACGCCCTCAAGATTGAGCCGGGTTTGAGCGTGGCGGATGTCGGGGCAGGGGTCGGCTACACCAGCGTTCGACTGGCAAAGCGAGTCGGCCCGACCGGTAAGGTTTACGCGACCGACTTGCAGCCGCAGATGATCGCGATGATGAAGTCGAATTTGCAGGAGGCTGGCATCACCAATGTTCAGCCGATCTTATGCACTGCCGCCAATTCCAAGCTTCCCGACGGCAAGATCGACCTGATCCTCATGGTGGACGTCTACCACGAGTGCCCCGACCCTGAACTCGTTCTCAACCAGATGAAGAAGGCGCTCAAACCGGGGGGGAAACTCGTCCTGATCGAGTTCAAGGGTGACGACCCCAACGTCCCCATCAAGCCGGAGCATACGATGACGGTCGCTCAGGCGAAGAAGGAACTTGAGGCCAACGGCTTCAAGCTCAAGGAGTCGCAAGACTTCCTGCCTTGGCAATATATCTTGACGTTCACATCGGTTGTTGCCGAGCCGAAAGCATCTACGGACGAGAAATAGCGACTGAGATCGCTAACCTCCTGCCCCCCAGATCCCGTAACGGTTCCGCAGATCCACGATCAAAGCGCTTAAATCTTCGGGAAGGGGCGCTTCCACTCGGACGGATTCCGAGGTCAGCGGATGGATAAATCCTAAAGTTTGGGCGTGGAGCGCCTGGCGAGTGAAATGGGCCTTGGTCTTGGGCTGGGTTTTCGGTCGGTAAACCTTCTCGCCCACGACCGGGTGCCCCATTTCGGCCATGTGGATCCGGATCTGGTGGGTTCTGCCGGTTTCGAGCCAGAGGGCCATCAAGCTGGCGACCGGTCCAAAGCGTTCGAGGAGCCGATAGTGGGTGATCGCTTTCCGACCTTCCCCCGGGTGACGGCCAACGCCGCGCCGCAGGTCCCCTCGATCTGTGATCAGGGGTAAGTCGATCGTCCCCTCTTCGTTGTGCGGAATCCCTTCGACAACAGCGAGGTACTGCCTCTCGATGTCGTGGGCTCGGAACAGTTCCTGAAACGCGCGGACCGCTTCGCCAGTCTTGGCCAGACAGAGCGCGCCTGAGGTATCTTTGTCGAGCCGATGGACCACGCCGACGAATGGCCGGAGCGTCCCATGCCGGAGTGTCAGATACTTGCCGACCCGCTCGATCAGGGTATCGCGCTCGCGATCGGGGGTTGGCAGAGTGAGCAAACCCGCCGGCTTATTCACGATGATCGCGTGTCGATCTTCATAGAGGACCTTGAGCCGCCCTGCGACCTTACGCGCTTTAGGGCGGTTCGGAAAGAAGGCGATCTCAGCGTCAGGCTCGATGATGAGGCCAGGTTCGTCGCATCGCTCGCCCTTTAGGTCGATTCGGCCATTGCGGACCGCATCCTGGGCTGCGCGCCTTGAGAGGCTAAACTTCTGAGCGACAAGTTGGTCGAGTCGGATCGGCACGTGCAGTATTCAGTCGGTCAGATCGGATGTGAAAAGGATCGGACGGTCGTCGAGTCCCTGAGGACCGCCCATCTCCCACCAGCCCGAGACGTGCTTAATACACATCTTAGGCAAGGGATGTTATTGTCCTCAACAAACCGGGATGAGGGCAATCGAGGCGGGCTTCTTCCCTGAGAAAATGATCTTACGAGATTCGTCGGCTGGCTGATAGTGGCCAGGTGCCGAGGGGCTGAGTTTCTCGATCCAACCGGACGGAGAATTGTGTCGTTAGATGTGAAGGGACGTCGATCATGATCCTTACGGGAAGATTGTGTTGAGTTCATCCGCGAGCCGGACGCCGGCCTTGGCGAGTTGAAGCTCGATGATCGGTTCGGCGTACTGGACGTAGTCTTTCCCCAGTGTCGCTCCGGTCGCGATCGGCTTTGTCGCGCCCTTGGGGTACAAGTAAGCCAGTTTGGCGGCTTGCAGGCTCTCGTCGGCCCATGATTCGGGGGTCTTGTCCTTGGACCAAGCATCGAGATTTGCAGGAGTGAGCAGTTTGCCAATGCGTTCGACCCAGACCCGGTCGGTGGTCCGCTCGACCTCGATCACTCCCGAATCCCATACTCGATGCATATTGTTACCTTTACCGAGGAACTGGATCTGGGTGTTGTTGCCTCCTCGGTCGTTGTTATCGCCAACGTGGAGCGGCTGATGGATGTCTTCGATGAAGTGCATCAGAAACAATAGTGCCCGACGGCGCTCCACGATCGGGGCCTGCTTGTCGGCCAGGATCTTGCGATACGTGTAGATCTTGGCGACGACACAGTTTCCGCCTCGCCCGCAGTACTTGGCATCAAAGTGAGCTGCATCGATCGGCACATTGACGTAGTGCCAGTTTGCACTACCTGGCACGACGTCACGGCCTTCATGATCGGCCCAGCTACAGACATCGACCAAGGTGTCGCCATCAAGGAGTAACTCGCGGACAGCCCTGGCCGCCGAAGGCGTGAGTCTTGCCTCGGCAATCTTGGTGGCGATCCGGTGGCCTCGCGCTCCCCAACCAAACGACGGGCTACACAAGCTGAGGATCAGGAACAGGGAGATCCAACGACTTCGTTTCATGAACGTAACCTTTGTGGATATCTTTAAGTTCGGACAGAGGGACTCCCTCCCTATTATCTATGAAAAGCGAGGGAGCCGAACGACTGAGTCACTTAATAGTGATGAAATCCTTCAAGTGTCCGAACGTGGCGTCGCCGATCCCGTTCACTCCTTTGATGTCTTCAAGGGTCTTGAACGGGCGTGCCGCGACGATCGCTTTTGACTTGACGGGACCGATCCCGGGCAATTCCATCAGGGCTTCGTGACTCGCGGTATTGATGTTGATCTTCTTCCCCGAGGCAACCAGACTTTTGGCCTTCGAGGAGACTTCGTTCTCGTTCTCGACAACTTCCTTGGCCTTGGTCTTGGTCTTGGTCTTGGCCTTTGCCGTAGGCTGGTCTTTCTTCGTCTCAGCCTTGGTCATGTTGGGCGAAGCGACTTTGGGAGTCGCCGGGGCAGCGGTTGTGACCTTGACCTTGGGCTTAAGGGCGGCGATTCTCGTCTCGCCCAGCCCCTTGATCTTCTCAAGCTCGTCGACCGACTTGAACGGGCGGGCGGCGATGATCTCCTTCGCCACTGTCGGACCTACCCCAGGTAAGGTCTCGAGTTCCTCAAGACTGGCCTTGTTGAGATCAACGATCGCCGCAGCCTTGGTTTTGGGAGTCGCACTAACAGTGACCAGCGGGGTGATCTCCTCGACGGTCCGTACGGGGACGCCCGCCTTCTCAAGGTCGGCGATCACTTGATATGGGCGACCGTCAATGATCTTCTTGAGAGTGACCGGTCCGACCCCTGGGAGTTCGGCGAGTTCGTCGGCGGAGGCGGTGTTGAGATCGAGCTTCTTGTCACCTTTGGCCTTGGCCTTTGGCGCTAAGACTTTCGAATCGGTAGCCGACTTTGTGGTGGTTGTGGTCTGCGCCTGGGTGTGGTTGAGAATCCCAACCCCGAGCGTCAGAGAGAGTGTGATGGCCAGACGACGAAACAATCCAGCGGCCAGCGACATGGTCGTCTCTCGCAGTAATGGTGGAACAACCCGAGAAGGGTAGACCTTTCACGATGTGCAATCCACTTCTAGGCTATCTTGCATCTTTGCCAGTCGCAAGCAGCGATCGTAGTCAGCGTCGAGTCGCTTGGGTCTACCCCCTGCCTGCGGGAGTGTGCTCGCTCAACCACCTGCCAGGCTTTCAAGAAGGCTGTCGGGCGCGTCCGCATATTCGAGCGGCTCCATTGAGTAGCTGGCCCGGCCTTGGCTGAGACTCCTGACCGCGTTTGAGTATCCGAACATTTTCTCAAGTGGAGCACGTGCCTCGATCACCATTAGCTTCCCACGTGTATGCGTCTTGTCGATCAAAGCGCGACGACTTGAAAGGTCGGCGGTAACGTTGCCAAGGTAGTCCTCGGGCGTGACGACTTCCACCTTCATGATCGGTTCCAACAGGACCGAACCTGCCTCGGCCACAGCCTTACGCAGCGCGTCGCTGGCTGCGAATCGGAATGCAAGCTCGTTGCTATCGACGTCGTGGGTGTCGCCATCCGTGAGGGTCACCTTGAGATCGACAAGTGGATAGCCAGTCCGACCGCCCGACTTCGCCTCTTCGCGGAGCCCAGCCTCAATCGATGAGAGGAACTCGGCGGGGATGACACCTCCTTTAAGCTTGTTGACGAAGACCATGGTCGGCCCCCCTTTAGGCTGGGTTTCGCGCTCGAGGTCGATCGAGACCTTGGCGAACAGGCCCGTTCCCCCTGTCTGACGGATGCAACTTCCGACAATTCGTTTGACGGGCTTTCGAATCGTCTCGCGATAACTGACGCGGGGCCGACCGACATGGACCTTGAGCTTGAAGTCGCGGACCATGCGATTCTTGAGGATCTCCAGGTGGAGTTCGCCCATCCCTGAGATCAACGTCTGGCCGGTCTCTTCGTTCACCTTGTAGGTGAACGTTGGGTCCTCGCGCGCCAGCGCCATCAAAGTGTCGGCCAGCTTCCCTTTATCGGCAGAGCTGACCGGCTCGATTGACATGCTGATGACGGTCTCGGGGAACTCAATCGGTTCCAAGAGGATCGGATGTGAGGCGTCGCAGAGGGTGTCGCCCGTGACCGAATCCTTGAGCCCAACCACGCCAACGATGTCGCCCGCCGAGGTCTCTTCGACTCGCACACGCTCATCAGCCGCAATGTGGAAAAGACGTGAACAAATTTCCTTTTTGTCACGTCCCGGGTTATAAACCCGGGTGCCACTCTTGAGAGTCCCCGAGTAGATCCGGACAAACGAGAGGTCGCCGTGGTCATCGTTCTGGATCTTGAAGACCAACCCACAGAACGGTGCATCCGTATCGGCATTTCTGGTCAGCTCGGTCCCCTTTTTGGGGTGGTGGCCGATGATCGGAGGCCGGTCGAGGGGGCTGGGCAGCAGGGTCGATACGGCGTCGAGCAGCCGCTGGACACCGACATACTTGAAGCTGGAACCGCAGAGCACGGGCTGGGCCCGGCCAGTGAGAGTCGCTCGTCGCAGCGCGGCGACGATGTCCGCCTCCTCCAAGGGACTCCCTTCGAGGTGGGCCATGAAGACTTCTGTGAAAGTCTCATCGAAGTCGGCCAGTGCGTTGACCATCCGCTCTCGCCAGAGTTCGGCATCGGGCCGAACATCGGCGGGAATCTCGGCCTCGATCACATTGGTGCCGAGGTCCTCGGCCTTCGAATAAAGCGCCTTCATCGTGATCAGGTCGATGATGCCGAGAAACTCGCCCATGGTCCCTTCCGGACCGGCCCCGATCGGGATCTGGATCGGAATCGGGTGGCTTTCGAGCCGCTCGCTGATCTCGTGGAACACTCGATCGAATTCAGCGCCGATCCTGTCCATCTTGTTGATGAAGCAGAGTCTTGGGACGTCGTACTTGGTCGCTTGCCGCCAGACCGTCTCGCTTTGGGCTTCAACGCCTTCGACCGCCGAGAAAATGACCACAGCGCCATCAAGTACGCGAAGCGACCGCTCGACCTCAGCCGTGAAATCGACGTGACCGGGGGTATCGATGATGTTGATCGACACATCTTTCCACTTGCACGAGATTGCAGCCGCCCGGATCGTGATCCCGCGTTCTCGCTCTTCCGGGTCGAAATCCGTGGAGGTATTCCCCTTGTCGACATCCCCCATACGGTGGATTTCACCGGTGTAATACAAGATCCGTTCGGTGGTCGTCGTCTTCCCTGCGTCGATGTGGGCGATGATCCCAATGTTGCGAATCGACGCTATTGGTGCGCTATCCATGGTCAGCATATCCGGCGTTCTGGCAGGTGATTCCTCAATGACCCGTATTATACGAAGAACCAGACAGGTTGTCGCCGGTTGATTTGGAACAAAGGTTCACTGAGGCGAATGCAATTCGCGGCGGGGATCTGGCAACTTCAACTCAGGAACTGACCCTTAATATTGACATTGAATCAAACAAGCATTCCTAATCCCACGTGGTGATTGACCTGGTTCCGCCCATTCTGTTTTGAGAAATAGAGTGCTCTGTCGGCTTCGTCAACGAGTTGAGACGGGGCGAGAGTCGCTTGTCCGGTGGTAGCGATCCCAAAGCTGGCGGTGATCGGTCGATGAGTCCACGGGCCGGCCATAATCGCTTCCCGAAGCCGTTCACCGAGCGCCTGGGCGGCCAGGGAATCGGTAGCGGGCAAGAGCAGAATGAATTCTTCGCCGCCGTAGCGGGCGACCAGGTCGTGGCTGCGAGCATTCCCATCGAGCGCTCGGGCAACCCCGATCAAGACTTCATCGCCGGCAGGATGTCCGAACGTGTCATTGAACGACTTGAACTGATCGACGTCGAGCAAGATCACCGAGAGCGGCAGACCGCGACGGACCGCCAGGGCGAAGTTCCCTTCGAGAACCTCGCGGAAGTGCCGGTGATTCTTGAGCCCCGTCAGTCCGTCGGTGGTCGCAAGTTCGGAGAGTTGTAGGTTGCGACGTTCGAGTTCAGCCTTGAGGAGTTCAAGTTGGACGGCACGGTCGCGAAGCTCCTGCTGAATCGAGAGGATGCGCTGGGCGACGGTGAGCCGGGCGGCCAACTCGACGAGGTCGAGTGGCTTGGTGAGAAAGTCGTCCGCCCCGGCCTGGAGTGCTTCCAAGCGATCTTCGCGATACGTCTTCGACGTCAACAAGATCGTGTAAATGTAAGGCTTGGCGGAGGGTCGCCTCCGGATCATCCGACAGAGTTCGGGCCCATCGACCTGGGGCATCATCCAGTCCGAAATGACCAGGGAAGGGTCATCTCGCTCGATCTTGGCCCATGCCTCAGCCCCATCCCTGGCGAGGTCGGACTCGTATCCGAGATCGCTGACAGCTCGGGTGAGGATGTGGGCGGAAGTCAGGTCGTCTTCCGCAATCAAGACTTTCACTGGCTGCGATCCTCAAGGCCTGATAATCCCAGTTGAGTACGCCGGACAGTCTTTTTCTTACTGTTTATTGCTGAGCGATCGGCAGTTGGTGCGCGAATTTGGGTAAAGATCGCTGTCTGGAAAGGCAATCTATGGCCTGAACTGGTAGTTCGGGGTGTCCTGGGGGCCTTGAGCAACTCCGGACGAATCCAAACGCGCGCACCAACTGCCG
>JANXSX010000185.1 GCA_025356475.1 Isosphaeraceae bacterium
TTCGGCAACGGCATCTACGCGAGAACTTTGCATGGCTCAATCGCATCACGTTGTCGCTTCTGAAGCAACATCGCGGTCGTCAGAGCATCGCCATGAAGCGACGCAGTTGTGGCTGGAGTGAAAGCGTCATGATGGAAGTCCTTACCGGAGCAACGATTTAGTGAGCGCTGGCCCTGGCTTGCCGGTGAACTTGAACGGCATCTTTTCGTCGTAGTCGTCGACGACCGAAGTCCCGGTGTCCTCGCCCACATCGAACGTATCATCGGCCGAGAAGCGAATGGAGATAGTGCGCTCGATCCTGCCCTCGGCCACCTTCTTCCCGTCCACGCCGAGGGTGCCTTGGGGGCACCTTCTTCCCGTCCACGCCGAGGGTGCCTTGGGCACCCTTGCCGATGCCGCCGCCGTCGTACTAGAAGTCGAAGGTAATGGTATGCTTTCCGGGCGTCGGCTTCTAATCGCTGGCGATGCGATACTTGTGCTTCGACTGGTTGGAATAGCCATTCACGAACTCGGGATTGCCGTCGAGCAGCAACAAGTCCCAGCCGTTGCAGCGAGCGCAGGAAGCCGCGACGACGGAATTCGGTTCGAGAAAGCTCATCCGAACAGATGATGAACTGCCGCTCATAGGGCCATTACCCTTACAGCCGTAGTTGGTCAGTTCGGCTGTAGCCACATTCACGGAGGTTACCGGCCCTCCAGCTCTCGGCGTCGTATCTTTCCCGATTCCGTCTTCGGCAATTCGTCGCGGAACTCGACAATCTGCGGGACGAGATGCTCTTCCAGGTGCGCGGCGCAGTGCGCGATGACTTCCCGATCACTCGCCACGGCCCCGTCCGCCAGGACGAGAACGGCTTTGATCGCAGTGCCGAACAGGGGGTGCGGAACGCCGACGACGGCCGCTTCGCGGATCGAGGGGAGCGCGTACAAAGCGTTCTCGATTTCCTTCGGACTGACCTTTTCCCCCCGCGACTTAATCATGTCGTCTTTGCGCCCGACGTAATAGAGATAGCCCTCATCGTCCGTGCGGAAGTGGTCACCCGTGTAGAAGACCTTCTCCCACGGGTACGGGCCAGCCCGGAGCGCGGCGTCCGTCGCCTCCGCATTCTCCCAATACCCCTTCAGCACGCTTGCCCCGCGGAACACCAACTCGCCTACAACGCCAGGACCGACCGGTTGGCCGTTCTCATCGACGACGTGCGCTTCCGAGTTCGGCATGGCCTTGCCCACAGACTCGGGCCGGGCGACGAGTTGGTCGGGCGGGAGGTACGTCCCGCGGACGATCTCGGTCAGTCCGTAGTTCGAGAAGAGTCGGGCCGAGGGGAAGATCTCGCAGAGGCGGGCGCTGTGCGCGGGCGGCAGGGGCGCGCCGGTACTCGTAAGAATCCGTAGCGAGGGGACGCTGTTGGATGCTAGGCCGCGGAACTGGAGCAACATGGCCGCGATCGTTGGGACGAGCGGAAAGACGGTCGCCCCTTCCGCGACCATCTTCCGGATTGCGACCGGCGGCAGTGCGAACCCCTCCTCCAGGACGAGCGTGCCGCCAGTCATGACGGCCATAATTGCTTGGTAGAGTCCATAATCGAACGCCAGTGGGATCACGCAAAAGTTAACGTCCTCGGAGGCAAGTCCGAGGTAGCGGACCATCGAAGCGGCCCCAGACACCGAACTCTGGTGCGTCATCATCACGCCTTTCGGAACGCCGGTGGATCCCGACGTGTAGGCGACGTAAGCGAGGTCCAGATCAACCGCCGGGGCAGGCGGAGGGTTTGGCGCGGCGATCAGGGCGTCGCGGAGCCCGGTGGCATCCGCGAGCAGGGGCCCGACTTGGTCGGTGACGAATATCATGATCGGGGAACCCGTTGCGACCGCGGCTCGGCGAACCGACGGCATCAGCGATGACTCGGTGAGCACGACCGACGCGCGGAGTCCGCCCACAATGAGTGCTAACTTCTCGTGCTTGACCTTCGGGTTGACCAGGCTGAACACCCCGCCCATGCGGCTGACCCCGAACACCGCGGCGACAACCTCCACCGCGTTCCGGTGGTAAACCACCACACGGTCCCCGCGGCGCACTCCGCGTTCGTGCAGCACCCCGGCCAGTTGGTCGGCGAGTCGGTCGAGTTCGGCGTAACTGACTCGGCACCCGCCCGCGACAACGGCCGTCTTCGCAGCATACCGGGCGGCGGACTCCCGCAGTAATTCGTCGAGTCTCATCGTTGCCGTGGGTTAGGGGTGAAGTTTGGCCGTAACGTAGTCAGCGACCCGGGCGATCGACCCGAGGTTATCGAGAAGCACCTCGTCATCCGACACCTGGATTCCGAACCGGTCCTCAAGGAACGTAACCAGGTTCAAGAACCCAAACGAGTCCATGACGCCCGACTCGACGAACAGATCCACCTCGGTAAGATCTTGAATTGCCTGTCGATAGTGGTAGCTGTCCGAGATAAAGTTGCGGACTTCAGCCGCAACCGCATCCCGGCCCCAGGGAGGTTCAACAGAATCCATACAACGTTCTCCGTCTATAACTCAGGGTGCCGGATGCACGGGTCGTGGGCGGATGATTGCGAGGTGGCGGTGCCGCTCCTCGAAGAAACCGACATCCGGCAAGGTCAGCGTCACCTCCTCGACCGCCCACCGCGGGTCTACCTTGGCGACACCAACGTGAACACAGGCGAAGTAGACGACCGTGACATCAGCGCGGTGCGCGATGAGGGGGTGTAGTTCGTCAAGGAAACCTTTGAACTTCTCTGGCCAGTCGAATGGATTGGCCAGGTAGATGACGTTGGGATTCGGGGGCATGTTAGCTAACGCGTCGCCGGGCAAGATGTGGACGTTTTTGAACTTTCGGAGCCGGTGCTTTGTGTGCGCTGCGACATCCTCCATCAGTTCCAGCCCGTAGATCGGCCCACTGTGCCCCTGATCGAGCCACCAGTTGATGACCCGACCGTACCCGCAACCGACATCGACAAGCACATCTCCGGGGCGAATCCTCCCGTCGAACATCTGGGGCATCAAGGCGTAGTCGGTAGCCCCGGTTCCCGTAGCCCCCGGATGTATGTTGCGGCGATACCCGCCGACGAAGCCACCGTAGCGCAGATCGAAGGCCAAGTTCCGGGCAGACCGCCCGAGTTTCCGGATCCATTTCGGCCATAGGGACATGGTGAACCTCTGGGTCAAGTCGGGGTCGGTATGGGGGGTTGGGGGCTCGACAGCGTGGCGATCTTGCGGGCCGGGTTGCCTGCGACCACCGTGTACGGGGCAACGTCGGCAAGCACGACGGATCCTGCCGAAATGATACTCCCTTGCCCGATCGTGACACCGGGGAATATCAAAACTCTGCGGCCGATCCAGACATGATCGTGAATCACGATCGGCTTGACATCATCCGTCTCGGGCGGAGCTCCCGCCGCGCGCTTTACCGCGTCACTTGGGTGTCCGCTCGAATCGAACATGTGGACATCGCCCGCGATCCGGCAGTCGCTGCCGATCGTGATCCGCTTTCCGATCGTGAAGGAGCACGCATGGCTTATTCCCGTTCGATCTCCTACCACCAGCGCCGGCCGATCCGCAAATCGCATAGCGAATCTGATACTAATCTTTCCGTCGAAGCTGACATCGTTGCCAAGGAGGATATCCCCCTTCCCCTGAATCCAGTGGACAAATACCCCGGTGGTCAGTCGCTGCCCATACCGGGTGCAGTAGGCCTTGAAAAGCGGCTCGCAGACGAAAACGCGAGCGAGAAAGTAGTGCCCCTCCCTTAATAAAAGGTAGACCCCCAGCATCGAACGAACCACGACCCGCGGTGCGGGGATCGAAAAATGAGTCAACGCTCGCCGACCTCTGCGTGCGAACCGTGCGACAGGGTGATTGGAAAGGGCGAGAAAGCCGTATAGACTCATCGTTGACGTCTCCGACAAAACCAATTGTTCGCGACCTCGTTTTTCCGCTCAAGCCGCTCGCGTAAGCACTCTTTGATCAATTTTCAATCGCACATCCCTCCAAACGCTCCTCTGAGCCTCGATAAGCCTCAATACACCAACAAAAACCTGCCCAAACTGCCCAGAAACCCCCGCGCCGAGCGTCCTGGCCACCCGCTCCGTGACCCACGCGCGGAGCTTCTTCGAAGCCGCAGCTCGCAGCACGTTCCAACCGGCAAGTTTGTGCAAAATCACTCGGAACACACTCCCCCGACCGCGCACGCGAAGT
>JANXSX010000220.1 GCA_025356475.1 Isosphaeraceae bacterium
GCGATCCTGATCCCACGTATCACTTGGGTCCGAGGCGATCTCGGCAAGTTCGATCCGGCGGATGGTCTCGCAGCTCTGGCTGTGTTCGATCTTGAGCGAGGCGGAGACCGCCAGATCAAGCTCGAATTCGAGGATTGAGTCTGGAGGAGCGAGGACCCCTCGCCAGTCGGCGAGTCGCGTTTCCTTCTTTGTCTCAAGGTCTTTGGGCAACAGCATTTTGGAGGTCAGGCCGTGGTCGAGTGCATTGCGCCTCGACTGGGCTTTGCCTTCTTCCGTGATCGGACCGCAACTCTTTTGGGCATTGCGGCGATTGGCTTCAATCTGCTTTTCGGTGGCCATGGGAGGTTCCCTTCCGTTGGGGTTGTGTTCTACGTCCGACGTTCGACGTCGGCTCGCAGGCACAACCAATACGGAAGAGATACCACACAAATTGACCATACGAATTGCGTATACGGAAAATTATCCGCAAAGTGCGTGGTCGGGAGGATCGTAGGGTTCAATTGGCGGTTCGACGTTGAACCGCAAGCGAAGGAGGCTTCTAGCGATGGCGGGACCGGGCGGACTTGGGGATCTCACCTCGGAGGAACGCCGATCGTTCGTCGAGATCGCCGAGGTCGAGTTCGAAGGGGATGAACTCGCCCGTCATCTCGTCGAGAATTGCTGCCGCCGTTTTCCCCGTCGGATTTGCAGCGGGATTGCACCAGATCAGGCGATCATCTTCATTGGTGAAGCCTTGACCATCCCACTGACCGATGCCACCGATGGCTCCCCGCAAGGCGGTTCGAACACCGAAAACGGCGTCAAATGCGTCGGGATTCTCAGCGACGGCGTCGGGATAGACCCGGATTGCGTAAATGGCTCGAACGCTCTCAAGGTAGTCGCTCAGCCAGCGGACCGCCGAAGGGGGCCCACCGGATTCGAGACTATCGAGGAACTCGGCAACTTCTTCCGCCCCTAATGTATTCGGAGCAACCGGGTTACGTTCTACGGTCGCCCAGAGTATGGACAGGTCGTCCATCATTGGCCCGATGGCCAGATAGTTACCAAGCAAGTCAGGGTGATCCACTGGCCAAACGGACCCGACGCGAGCACCACGCTGGACATCCGCCAGCGGAATCTCGCGGTCACTGAGGGTCAGCAGGCGAAGGTAGTCACCCATCGGCTGACTCCGTCGCGAGGTGGCCTACACACATGACCGATCCCCGAGTGACATGGCGCACCGCCGGGCGAGCGGGACTGGATTGGGGCGGCTCCCATCCCGGCGCATGCGATTTCGGATGGAACCATAGATAGACGTAGGGTAGCAGCAGCCCATTGATCAGGCAAGGGACGAGAAATACCCTTGAGTACCCGCTCGGTCCATCCGCTCCGAACACGCCGACAATCGACCCCGAAAGCAGACTCCCAAAAAACGACCCAAGTCCCGATGTCACAACCATATGCAGAGATTGTGCTCCCGCCCTTCGCGTCGGGTGAGCACGGCTGTCTATGAACATCTGGCCACCGACTGTGGCAAATGCAATCCCTAACCCGTGCAATGGAATTCCCCCAACAGCAACCCACAAGGGGGGGTTTAGCGCCAGCGTCGCGTAGCGGACAAACCAGGCCAGGAGACCAAGCAGGATCGTCCCCTTGTAGCCGAGTCGGTTGACCAGTCGAGGCAACATCGCCAGCCCAAGGATCTCCGGCCACTGACCGAGAGTCAGTGCCGTTGCCATCCATGCTCGGGGCAATCCCACCGATTCCAGGTAGGTTGGCATGACTTGGAAGACGAATGGGGTTGTGAGACTCAGGAAGAACGCAGCGACCAGGAAGACGGCGACCGCTGGATCGCGAGCGAGCTCAAAGGTCGAGCTCAATCCCCCCGTGGGATCCTCACGTTTCACGAGCGGGGGGGTATTCGGCAGTCTCAGGGCGAAAACGGCCATGAATGCCGAGCAGGCCGCCCCGATCCAGAATGCCTCATAGGCCCCGTGTCCCGTTCGACCTGTTCCGGTCAAGGTCATCACGATGGTGACGACGTATCCGACAACCATCCAGCCGACCGTTCCCCAGAGCCGCACGCTTGCAAACTGTTCGGCGGGTCGAGGGAGATTCCGGAGTGCGAGCGAATTTGAGAGCCCGTAACATGGGGCGAGGATTAACCAGAAGGCGAGAAATAATAGAAAGAGTGGGAGGGGATTCGTGACGACCCCAAGTCCCATCGCGACCAAGAAACCCGTTCCTAGGGCACAGGCGAGAGCAAGGTAGCGCTGGGTCGGCATCGACCGATCAACGAGAGTTCCTGCCCCGAGAGGCATGGCGACCGATGCCATCGCGAGGGTCGCGAAGATCCAGCCTCGCTGCGGCCCAGTTAAACCGAGGTCGCTCAAGTGGACGGCCATGAGTGGCCAAATCGCACCTTGGATCGCGTAGAGCACCGCCATCATGGTAGCGAGCCGGCCAAAAGTACTACCACCAACCGCGTTCATCAGGAACCCCCGAGCTGGCGAAACCTTCCTATCCTTTATTGTAGCCCCGCCTCCCATTTCCTCGAAGTCGAATCGTGATGAATTGTTTGTGTCGGTCGACGAATCTCTCTGGGGTAACTCTCCCGGGGCGAGAACTGGGTAGGATAAACAATCGCTTCGAGATCTGAACAACGAACCACGTTGAGAGCGAACGAATGACCCAGGCTCGACCTGATCGCTCACGACGACGACGACGACGACGCCGCTTCTTGAAATGGAGTGCTTTGAGCCTCGGTGGGTTCCTGCTCTTCGCGGTCTTGGGATTACCTTGGTGGCTGGCGACTTCACCGGCTCAGCGATTCCTGCTGAGGAGAGCCAACGAGGCCCTCGCTCCCGGCGGCTTGCATTTCACGAGCTTCTCATCGTCGTGGTTCGGCCCAGTCGAGATGACCAACTTCACGTTGATCGACCCCCAGGGTGATACGGTCCTCAAAGCGGTCCGAGCCGTCTGGGATCGACCACTCGGGCGAATCCTCTTCGACCGGCCCCGATATGGGACCCTAACCCTTTTGGGAGCCCAGCTCGATGTCGAACGGCTTCCAGACGGCTCAATCGACTTGCACGAGGCAGTTCGAGCGATCCTCAAGCCAAATCCAGAGTTCGCGTTGACGATCAAGATCGAACGAGGGATGTTGCGATTCCGTTCTGATGGGCTGGCTGAACCTCTGACATCCGACCTCGCCGACATCACCTTGGAGGTTCCCCCTGCGCCCGATGCGATCACGTGGCGAATCGACCTCAACAAGCAGGCTGCCGAGATCACACCTCGGCGACTTGAAGTCGGGGGCAGCTTTGACCGCTGGAGAGCACAACCTGGCGAACTTCCCAGGTTAGAGGTTTCGTTGGATGGTCGCCACTGGCCGATCGCACTCTCGCGATCCGACCTGGTGTACCACACTCAATACGATGGGACTGCGCGCATTGAGCGGACTGCCGGTCAATGGTCATCGCGTGGTGAGGCGGCTCTCCTGAACCTTGATGCCGTGGGCCCCTCGTTGCAGGGAGACCATCCTCACCTCGATCGTATCGATGCCTCCTGGGATGTTCGAAGGAATGTGTCCGGATTATCTGCGCGACGAGTGTCGATCAAATCCGCTCTGGGACACTTCGAAGCCAGTGGGGATCTGACGAATCTATCGGCTCGAAATGCTCACCTGGAAGGTCAGCTCGACCTGGCATCGGTCCTCAATTTATTGCCTAAGACCCTCTTCGTTCGTGACGGCTTGGTTCTCGAGAAGGGCTCGCTCAAGTTCGCAATCCATCCCAATCCTGGGCGCGATTCCGCGTGGCAAGCGTCCGCGAAAGTGAGTGACCTGCTCGCACATGTCGACGCTCAGGCTTTGCGGATGGACTCACCCGCCGAGTTTTCCGCAAACTTCGCCACCGATCCCGACGGTTCCTCCCGAGTTGAGAGTGTGAGTGTGGTCTCCCCATTCCTGAAGGCGACCGCACGCGGTGGGCCCGAGCAACTCATCACGATGTCTGGCGATCTTGATCTTGCGGGTATCAAAGCCGCATTTTCGGAATGGCTTCGACTCGATGGGGTTGAACTCGCAGGGGTCGGGCATCTTGAGGGGACGTATCAGCCCAAAGCGAACCTGTTTTCGAGCAAGCTCCAGGCCTCGATTGCGAACTTGAACGTCCAAGGAATCCGTCCGTCCGAGTTTCAGTTTGAGGTTGGGTGCAATGGGCCTGCGACCTCTTCAGGTTGGCCGACAGATTGGAATCTCCTGACCCTCAAGGGGAGTGGGGCTCGGGGGACAACCCTCTCCCTCCAGGCCAGCCAAGAGGGGAAGGGGGGTGGAATCGCCATTTCTGGGTTGGCGAGCACATCCCTCTCTACGACGAGTCCTGATGCAACCGTTGCAACTTCAACCCTCTCGGGACGATGGTCGAACCGTGTGCTCGACCTGGCAAGTGCCACGATTGAAATCATGTCTGCGGATCGAAAAAATCTGCGTCTCCAGGGTAAAGGCCGGTTGGACACGAAGCTGGGAACCTTCGAGTTACAGCCCGTCGGCTCAAATTCGAGTTTGACGCTTACAGGCGATGGGCTACGAGTGTCGGGGCTGGTTGGAGGAGGGCCTTGGGTTGTTGAGTTGGGTCTAAGTGGAGATATGTCCGAGCTTGATCGAGTCGTATCAAGCAACCTTCTTGGTTCAAGTCCTCAAGGGATCGACGGGACCTGGTCCGCTCAAGTCCTGGCCCGGGGGGATCGTGAGCATGGTGACCGATTTGGAGGCAAGTTCGATTGGTCGCAAGACAAGAAGCCTCGCGCAGCCCTTGCCTGGCAAATGGAGCGAGCCCCAGGAGCCGACCGGTTGGACCTCTCTGAGTTCGTCATCTCCGGGCCGGTTGGGAACGTGTCTGCTTCGGGGCGTCTTGACGATTTGTGGGGGAGTCGCCGCCTGGATCTTCGCGGGTCGGTTGCTCCCGATTGGGAAGTTCTCAACAAGATGTTGACGGCCCGGGCAGGTGCGGATGCTCATATTGAAGGCAAGTCTCGCTCATTCCGACTGAGCGGATCGCTTGCGACCGATTCCATAACGCAGCTTGCCAAGCAGCTTGATGGTGAGATTGGTGTCGATTTGACGACTGCGAAACTTTACGGTCTGACACTGGGGCCGATGCCGCTCGGGCTGAGAGCACGCGCAGGTGGGATTGAGTTGATCCCCATTGATACAACGGTTAACGGAGGCAAGCTGCGGGTTGAGGCTGGGCTCGAAATTGACAGCAAGGGTCGGGCAGCGATACGGGTGAAGCCTGATTCTTACGTCAGAGATGCCAATATCAACGACGATGTCTCACGAACATTTCTGGCGTTCGCCGCTCCGATCCTCGCCGATGCCACACGCGTCAAGGGATTGGTTGATGTTGGTGTTCGTGATGGTTGGTTCCCACTCAGCAATCACCCCGAGTTGAATGTGATTTTTGAGGGGTCGGTTGTGTTCCGCGACGTCGCGTTCGGGCCTGGTCCCTTTGCCGACGAGTTACTCGTGATAGTCGCGCCCAATCGTATCCCGAGGATCACCCTTGATGAGCCGGTCTACCTCTCAATCCGCGATGGCAAAGTTCACCAGCGGGGATTGGCCATACCGATTGGCGGGCTATCGAGAATCGAGCTCGAAGGCTGGGTCGGATTTGATCGAACGATGGCGTTAACGGCAAGTTTGCCAGTGACCTCGGCACTCCTTGGGAACCAGATGCTCTTAGCGGACATCGCCGCAGGAACGACGGTCAAGGTCCCGCTGCGAGGCACACTCTCTCAACCAGAGATCGATCGAGAAGTGCTTGCAATTCATATGAAAGATCTCGCCAAGACCCTTTTGAAACGCGGGGCGATGCGGGGAGCAGCCGAACTCCTGATGCGCCGGGCCAGGACTAAAGAAGAGCCAAAGTCACGGCCTTGAGTTCTTCCTCGGGCACTCAACCTTATGTTAGGCCGAATTCCTGTGGATTGGGTGGCACTGGCCGTACTCGACCAGTGGCTTCGTGGACCGAGAAAAAGCGGACGGAGGGAATAAATAGGCCAGATTAAGCCCGTCTAATCCCTCCGT
>JANXSX010000226.1 GCA_025356475.1 Isosphaeraceae bacterium
GCGATCCTGATCCCACGTATCACTTGGGTCCGAGGCGATCTCGGCAAGTTCGATCCGGCGGATGGTCTCGCAGCTCTGGCTGTGTTCGATCTTGAGCGAGGCGGAGACCGCCAGATCAAGCTCGAATTCGAGGATTGAGTCCGGAGGAGCGAGGACCCCTCGCCAGTCGGCGAGTCGCGTTTCCTTCTTTGCCTCAAGGTCTTTGGGCAACAGCATTTTGGAGGTCAGGCCGTGGTCGAGTGCATTGCGCCTCGACTGGGCTTTGCCTTCTTCCGTGATCGGACCGCAGCTCTTTTGGGCATTGCGCCGGTTGGCTTCAATCTGCTTTTCGGTGGCCATGGGAGGTTCCCTTCCGTTGGGGTTGTGTCCTACGTCCGACAGTCAACGTCGGCCCGCAGACACAACCAATACGAAAGAGATACCACACGAATTGATCGCATGCACTGCGTAAACGGAAAATCATCCGCAAAGTGCGTGGTCGGGAGGATCGTAGCATTCAATCCTGTCCCAAGCCCGGTCTTGGGCCACCCTTTTACTTCGGGGTGACAATGAGGGATGGGTGGATTAGTGGATCAGATCGCGCATGCTCAGGACGGGTCCGAGGGACGGAGATCCCGACCGGATTGGGTCGGATTCCGAGAGTTCGCGGGCCATGTTCTGGAACTCGATCTGTGATCGAATGAGCGGTTTCGTGGCACGGACTCGGGTGTAAGTGCCGTCGGCTTGGAGGAGGTGGGCCTTGACGTTGTCCATGAGGGCGACGCCAAGGATGCCGTCGGTGATCCGATTTTGGAGCCTGGGGTCCTCGATCGGGAACATGATCTCGACCCGTCGACGGAAGTTGCGGGGCATCCAGTCTGCGGAGGCGAGGAAGACCTCGGGCTGATCGTTATTCTGGAAGTAGGAGATCCGCGAGTGTTCTAAGAACTTATCGATGATGGAGATGACACGAATGTTATCGGAGATCCCTGGCACACCGGGCCGAAGGCAACAAATTCCACGGACGATCAGATCGATGCGGACCCCCGCTTGCGACGCGGCGTACATTGCTTCGATCGCGCCCGGATCGACCAGCGAGTTCATCTTGGCGATGATTCGGGCAGGTCGACCGGCAAGGGCATGCTCACGTTCGCGATCGATCATGTGGATGATATGCTCGGCAAGTTTCATCGGCGCGACGTGGAGTCGCTCCCACGAATGACCTTGCGAATATCCTGTCAAGAGATTGAAGAGTGCGCTTGCGTCCTCACCGAACTCAGGCCGGCACGTGAATAAGCTCAGGTCGGTATAGATGCGTGCGGTTGATGGGTTATAGTTCCCGGTGCCGAAGTGAACGTATCGACGGTAGCCGTCTTGTTCACGTCTTACTACGAGCGCGGCTTTGCAATGGGTCTTGAGGCCAACCATGCCGTAGACAACATGGACACCCGCCTTCTGGAGCATCGTTGCCTTGACGATATTGTTCTCTTCGTCGAGCCGAGCTTGCAGCTCAACGAGTGCGGTTACCTGCTTACCATTCTCGGCAGCACGAGCAAGCGCGTTGATGATCGGGTTGTCTTCCGCAGTGCGATAAAGGGTTTGTTTGATGGCGAGAACTTGCGGATCTTCGGCGGCTTGCTCGATAAACTGGATGACTGCGCCAAAGGATTCGTAAGGGTGGTGTACCAGGATATCTTGCTCGCGGATCGCAGTGAAGATGCTCCCTCGGTTCGAGAGCATGGACGGCATCTGCGGCTCGTAGGGGGTCTCTTTCAGATCGCGAAAGCCTTCGATCTTGCAGAGAGCCACCAGCGCAGTGAGGTCAACTGGACCACGGACCTTATAGACGTCGCGGTCGTCAAGTTCGAGTGCGGGAGCGGTCTGGAGCTGGGAGAGGAAGTTGTCGTCCGCCAGGTCGGAGATCTCAAGTCGAACGGCAGCCCCCTTCTTGCGGAGCCTGAGATTCTCCTGGATTGTTGACAAGAGCGACGTCTTGATGTCGCTCTCTTGAATCGTCAGGTCGCTATTGCGAGTCACCCGAAAGGCCGCACGGTCGGAGACCTTGAAGCCGCCGAACAACACGTCGAGCCGGGGTCCGATCACTTTTTCGAGCGGAACGAACCGCTTCTTGCCATCCCCTTCATCGGGAAGTGGAACGAGCCTGCTGAGTACCGATGGGACTTGCAGGACGGCGAACAAAGAGCGCGGCGGGTCCTGATTGACCGTCGCAACCCGAAGGATCAGGTTCAAGCTTTTATTATGAAGATGCGGGAATGGGTGCATCGGGTCAATGGCCAGTGGAGTAAGCACTGGGTAGACCTGTTTGGTAAAGTAATCATCAAGAAATGCGGATCGCGAAGGTGTTTCGACATCTTCATGATCGCAGACAACGATCCCATGTTTGGCCAGCTCGGGCCGAAGTTCATCGCGCCAAACATCGTACTGGCGGGCAACGAAATCGCGAGCGAGGTTGGCGATTTCGTTGAGCTGTTCGAGAGGCGACATGCCGTCGGGGGGGAGATCCTGCGGTTCGAGGCTATCGTAGAGCTGGGCCTGGAGCCCTGCAACGCGGACCTCGAAGAACTCGTCGAGATTGGAGGCGGAGATCGCCAGGAACCGCAACCGCTCTAGGAGTGGAACCGAGGGGTCGCGGGCTTCGGCCAGGACTCGCTCGTTAAAGTTCAGCCACGAGAGTTCGCGATTGATGAAGTTGCTTGGGTCGGCATGGTGCAGCCGAGCTGGCCCAGGACCTGTCGAGACGCCGTTGAGTGTGGGAGAATTCGCCATCGGAGACCGCGCTGCGAAAGGAGTTTTAAGAATTTAAGAGCCCACGGAGCAGGCCCACGTTCAGGGAGTCGAGGTCGATTCCTGTTGCGTCGTCGAGTCCCTTGGGCGTTTCGAGGATCAGCGGCACCCCATCAAATCGAGGGTCGTTCACGAGGTGCCCAAACGGCTCAATGCCGATTTTGCCACGCCCAATTCCTGCATGGCGGTCAACACGACTGCCGAGTTCGCGCACGCTATCGTTGACGTGCCAAACCTTGACGCGATCGAGACCGACCGCATTGTGGAGTTCCTCAATGGTTGCATCGTACTCCGCCGAAGTCCCGATCGGATACCCTGCGGCGAAAATATGACAGGTGTCACCGCAAATCGCGAGCCGGTCAGGGGCTTGGACGCGATTGATGATTGTTCCGAGATGTTCGAACCGATGCCCGAGGCAGGTCCCCTGCCCGGCTGTTGTTTCTAGGGCAATGCGTGCCACGATCGTAGGCGTTCGGCGGTGAACCTCGTCGATTCCTGCGGCAATTCGTGTGAGCCCCGCGTCCTCCCCCTGCCCCATGTGGGCACCTGGATGGGCGACGACGTGGAGGATACCCAGGGCCTCGGCGCGCTGGAGTTCGTCAACCATCGCGTCGATCGACTTGTTCCAGAGAACATCATCGGGGCTGGCGAGGTTGATGAGGTAGGAGTTGTGGGAGATGGGGTTCGTGACGTTCGTTTCGGCCAGCGAGGTACGAAACGCCTGGATGTGCCCTGGCTCTAACCCCTTACCCTTCCACTGGTTATTGTTCTTGGTGAAGAGCTGGACGGTCGCCAGGCCGAGGATGCCTGCTGCGCGAACGGCTTTGTCATAGCCTCCAGCCATGGAGAGATGGGACCCAAACTGCCGATCCATCAAGAACTCCTTGAGCAGCGTCTTGCCGATTGCGCAAGGTCCGCTTTAAAATCAATTTTGTCAAGTTCGCTTCCGAACCCGATCTCAGGTCCTATGTTTGGTGCGATGAGGATCGAGCGGCGATCGTCTCGGGCTTCTTGCTCCCAGACAATCGCTGAGCATTCTCACGAGCATCTTCACATCAGGATAGGGGCCGCCAGGATGGGAGAATGACCGCATGGGCTGGATCATCGGCGGAGGAGTCTTGCCGGCGTGTGTGCTGGCCACCTGGCTCATTTTCCATCGGCCCCTGCGGCTGTTTCTGGAAGAGCTCAATGCGAACGGCGCTCGAGACCTGTTTCGCATCCGGCGTGAATGGCTGGAAGCTCGGTTTTTGAGCGAGCTCGCCAAGAAAGAACCTCTGCTCGCCCTCCTGTGGGAGGATGGCCACTGGCAAGATGAGGTTCATTGGGCCCGCGACCGTCGGTCGCGTTGTCTACTGGCGCTGGTCGCGATTACCTTTGAGTCGGGCGAACCTTACCTCGACCCACCGAGGTATTCGACCGCCATTTTTGAGTTTCGCAAAGGCCGATGGCAAGCGGAAGGGAAACGGATCGACGAGACCCGCCCCGCCGACGCTTTGATGCGCCACCAAAGGTTCGAGCCTGTCCTGCCGCCGAGAGGCCGAGCTTGAAAGTCGAGTGTTTCACAAATCGCAGTCTCAATCGCTCGTCGCTCCTCGCTCTGTAGAACCCTGCAATAGGTTGATCAGCTCTTTTTTTTGGGTCAGCATCTGGTCAAGGCAATACTCATCCAGAACGTGTAGGAAGGCTTGCTGGGCGCGATGCAGCGCTCCCTTTAAGCCGCAGGCGGGGGCGATTGGGCACGTATTGGTCGCGAGGTCGAAGCACTCGACCAGGTTGAAATTGGGCTCGGTATGACGGATCAACCAGCCCACATTGATCTGTGACGGACTCTTGGCGAGTTGCATTCCTCCGCTGCGTCCTCGTTGCGTGTCGACGACCCCGAGCTCGGTCAGCTTTTGAACAACTTTGACCAGGTGGTGCCTGGAGATCCCGAACGACTGGCTGACCTCGCTGACTGAGACCACCCGCTCGGGATGGCACGCAAGGTAAATGACCAGCCGTAAGCTGTAGTCCGAAAACTGGGTCAGTTGCATGGAGACCCTTCACAAGATTCTGGCACCATGAACATGCCCGACTGTTGATCGGCTGATCACTCACTTACGATAATATGTATGCGGAGTGCAAATTTATAGTGGGCTCCGCGATGTCGTGAACGAGGAGGCAGATCAAAACCGCGATACTCGGGGACATGCCGACGGATTTCTCGGTATTCCGCAGAATCCATTGGACATCGAGTTCTTGGCGGATGAGAACGTATGTCGTCAAACTACTCTCTTATCAACATTCGTGTATCAACTACTGGGAACGACTATGGCAACTTTAGAGGACCCACCGGCTCTTAATTTAAGATAGACGTTTCCGACAAAAGTCCCGAGTGGCAATCTAGGGCGGATAGGGAGAATGCGGACGATCGACTACAACTCACTGCCCCCAATGGCTTTACGAGGCCAAGAGTGTCGATTTTCCCATTAATCTTGTCCTATGAATGTGGACAGGCGTTCAATTTTCTCGTTGACGTCAAGAGGCCGAACGAATTCATGACAATCAGCGGGGGTAGAGGGTTGCGAGTCGAGTCTGAGGAGTGCAGTATGGAGGCTCGCTTCCCTACCTCCTGGGTCTCGATCATGGGGGAGGAGGTGCCGCCGTGCGATCTATTTGTACTTGCCATCAGGAGTACCGCGATGCATGAACCGCAGTCACTGAGCCGTCGTGGCTTCTTGCAGACGACAGGCGTCGCCACAGGGGCCATTGCGGCCGCCGGCACGTTCGCCCATCCCGCGATCGGCGCTGTCAAAGGGGCAAACGAGAGGATCAACTTTGCGATCATCGGCCCTGGTGGTCGTGCTCAGGCCCACATCAAGATCCTTACCGACATGAAGGCCGAAGGTAAGGCTGTCGACATCGTCGGTGTGGCCGATGTTTGGGACGGCAACAAGCAGGTCGGTCGTGGCCTCTACCCTTCGGCGGAAAAGTGCGGTCTCAAGGCGGACGACGCCAACGCCGTTACCAAGGATTACCGCAAGCTTCTCGACCGCAAGGATATCGATGCCGTCGTCATCGGCACACCCGACCACTGGCATGCCAAGCAGACGATCGATGCCATGCTCGCCGGCAAAGACGTCTACTGCGAAAAGCCGATGACGCACACGATCGAAGAAGCTCGCCAGGTCTATGAGACCCAGAAGAAGACCAAGCGCGTGATGACCGTCGGTGTGCAATCAACTGCCGACCCACGCTGGAAGATGGCCAATGAGCTGATCACAGCCGGCAAAATCGGCCACGTGATGCAGGGCCAGACGAGTTATTATCGCAACAGTCAGATGGGTCAGTGGCGTTACTATCCGCTTTCCCAGGACATGACTCCCAAAACGGTCGACTGGAAGATGTTCCTCGGCACGGATTTTGGACTTGCACCAGAGATGCCGTTCGATCGAGCCAAGTACGCCCAGTGGCGCTGTTACTGGGATTTCGGTGGCGGGATGTACACGGATCTTTTCGTCCACCAGCTCACGCACCTGATCCAGGCGATGGGCGTGAAGTTCCCCCGACGCGTGGTCGGCGGTGGCGGTCTCTACCTTGAATATGATGGTCGTGACGTCCCCGATGTCGCCACGGTTGTCGCCGATTACGAGGAAGGTGCTCAGGTCTTGATCTCGGCGACGATGTGCAACGATGTTCAGCTCGGCGAGATGATTCGCGGCAGGACCGCCACGATCAAGTTCGGTGGAAGCCCCAAAGAAGGGTTCAGCGTCGTCCAGCAGAAGATCGATGGCCGTCCCGCCCCTCCCGGAGCCAACGCTGGTGACGGTGGCGATCGCTTTACTCCCGACCAGCCACGCGACGATACCCGTGCTCTTTGGGAGCACTTCCTCGGCTGCGTCCGCTCCGAGAACCCCGAAACGATGTGTACGCCCGAGACGGGCTACGCCGCGATCGCGACGGTTAACCTCGGCGTCAAGTCCTACCGGGAAGGCAAAGCCTTCTTCTTTGATCCCAAGACCGGCGCGGTCACCGATAAAGATCCAGGTTGGGCGGCCGCATGGGAGAAGCGTTCCAAGGAACGTGGCAAGCCCAACCAGGTCGCCGGCTGGCAGGCCGACTTGACCGGCTCGCTCCTTGAGCCCAAAGATTACCAGAAGCTGGAAGGCGACTGGGTCAACGGCGTCGATCCGGCCGGGAAGGCCTGAGGCTTCTCAGCTCTTTGACCAATGCCGACAACGCCTGGGAGAAACCTCCCGGGCGTTGTCGTTTAATCCGCTGAGCTATGTTGACTTGCAGGGTGCCATTCACCGCTCACACATGTCGCAATCAGTTCAATTGATGAGCTAAGGCTGGACTCACTTCGACGGAAAAGAACCAGGTCGGCTGGTTGCCCGGGTTCTAGCCTCGGCTCGGCGAACCCTAACAACTTCGCTGGATTCGTGGTCACAGTCGCAAAAATTCGGGAGTCGAGCCAAGCAAGCCCTCTCTGGAGATTGCTGAGTCCACGGGTCAGGTCCGCATTTGCACCTGCAAGATAGGGAGTTCCCGCGACTACGATCTTGCCCGATGGCTCAACCTCCCACTCGCCATATCGTCCCGGTGCGCATCCCGCGAGTGGGCTAAAATCACTGACAAGGATCGTCCGTTCCCAGCCTTTAACCCGAATCATTGATTGAAGTGTGGATAGGTCCACATGATGAATATCGGCGATAAACGATGCGAAGAGATCATCCAGGCCGAGTTGACACCAGATTGGGTTCGGGTGGCGAGGAAGTAACTGCGCCACTCCATTCCCCAGATGGGTTGAGAGACGAGCACCAGCCGCATAGGCCAGTTTATATGTCTCAAGGTCACAACATGCGGTATGACCGAGCGCGATAGTCACTCGGTTGGCAAAGGCTTTCGCGATGAACTCGATGGCACCCCGCCGTTCTGGGGCCAGCGTCACGAGTCGAATTCGTCCTCCAGACGCCCGCTGAAGCTGTTCAAACTCAAACCAACTTGGGTCACGTACAGCATCCACCGGATGCGCGCCTCGGTATCCTTCAAGCTCCGAGATTGCAGGCCCCTCAAGATGAATGCCCGCGACAATCCGATTGACGTCCGGATATTGCTCGCAGGCTTGGGCGATCATCTCGACACCGTGGATCATCGAACTCTGCGGAGCCGTGATTAAGGTAGGCAAGAGTCTGGCTGTGCCGAGAGCCGCATGTGCCCGGACAATCTCAGCCACCTGATCAACCGTAATGCTCGAATCGGAGAACGATAGCCCCCATCGGCCGTTCGTCTGGATGTCCCAGAACGCGGGAGCGATGTACGACTCGATGTCAGGCCGTTCTGAAGGCTCGATCGACTTGACCAAACCCCCGCCGATCGTCATCTTGATCGGCTGGCCCGAATGATAGTGGTAAGCGTGGATTGGGTTCATGTCAGTTTGTAAGAATGCGATCGAATTGCCTTCCCGGTCTGACTGTGGTCGATCGGTGGCCATACTCGTCCCAAGTCTTCGGGCTCTAGGAACGGTTGACCCGCTATCGAGCTTCTGGTTCACCCCGTCCAATTGCATTTTCATGGCGAGTCAATGCTGCAGCGACAAAGTCGCGGAACAGCGGATGTGCTTTAGTCGGCTTCGACTTGAATTCAGGATGAAACTGCACCGCGAGGAACCAAGGATGACCGGCAAGCTCGACGATCTCGACGAGATTGCCGTCTGGGCTCTGGCCGGTGACGACATAGCCACTCGACTCGAACTGTCGGCGGTAGTGGTTATTGAACTCGTAGCGATGGCGGTGCCGTTCATGGATCAGCTCTGAGCCATAAGCACGTTTTGCCAGACTTCCTTCTGTCAGGACGCAGGGGTAAGAACCAAGTCGCATCGTGCCCCCGCGCTGGCGGACGTTCGACTGATCCTCCATCAGGGCGATGACCGGGTTCTGAGTGAGCGTGTCGAACTCGGTGCTGTTCGCATCTTCAAGGCCAAGGATACTCCGCGCATAGTCGATCGAGGCGCACTGCATACCCAGACAGATCCCGAAGAAGGGGATCTTCTTCTCGCGAGCAAACCGAATTGCTTCGATCTTGCCTTCGATTCCCCGCATCCCAAACCCACCCGGAACGAGAATACCGTCGACACCTGAGAGGATGGCCGCCGCACCCACCTGGCTGACTTCTTCCGCCTCAACCCTGCGAACTAGGACTCGGGTCTTATGGGCGATCCCGGCATGGTCGAGTGACTCATAAACCGATTTGTAGGCATCTCGGAGCTTCATGTACTTCCCGACGACGGCGATGGTGATTTCGTGGTCAGGGTACTTGACCTGATTGACCAACTCCCGCCAGGCATCGAAGTGGAGAGGGCCTGCCTTGAGCTGGAGTCGCTTGACGATCAACTCATCGAGCCCGTTATTCACCAGACTCAGTGGGACCTCGTAGATGGTGAACTCTTTATCACGTTCTTCGATGACATGTCGGCGGTCGATATTGCAAAAAAGGCCGATCTTGTCCCGGTCTTCTGCGCTGATCGCGTGCTCGGTCCGACAGATCAAAATATCGGGCTGGATACCGATCTGCCGGAGTGCTCCTACCGAATGCTGAGTTGGTTTGGTCTTCAGTTCGGCCGCAGCCTTGAGGTAGGGAACAAGTGTAAGATGCACATAGAGGCAATTTTCGCGTCCCACGTCGAGTGCGAACTGGCGGATTGCCTCCAAGAATGGGAGACTTTCGATATCACCGACGGTGCCACCGACTTCGGTGATAACGACATCGACATCGTCGGTTGCGAGGCTTCGGACCGCAGCCTTAATTTCATCGGTAACGTGCGGAATGACCTGGACGGTTCGCCCTTCGTAGTAGCTTCCCTCTCGCTCTTTTTGAATGACGGAGAGGTAAATCTTGCCGGTCGTATAGTTACAGTCTCTCGTGAGCGGGGCGTTGGTAAATCGTTCGTAATGGCCGAGATCCAGGTCAGTCTCGGCACCATCGTCGAGAACGTAGACCTCGCCGTGTTGGTACGGGCTCATCGTCCCGGGGTCAACATTGATGTAGGGATCGAACTTTTGGAGTCGGACACTCAGGCCACGCATCTCCAGAATCATCCCGATCGAGGCACACGTTAGCCCCTTGCCAAGTGAGCTAACCACGCCGCCCGTCACGAAAATATGCTTGGCCATCACGAATCCCGTCGGCAATGCGGACGTGGCGCGCATGCCCCCACCAAGGACGCGCCGCCGTCGTCCAAACCAATACATATTGTAGCACGACTCCCTGGAGAGAGGGAGACTGGCGTCGATCTCAGGTTGATCCCCCATTCCCATAGTCACAACTGGGCCTGGTCTGAAATCGACGGTACAATCGTAGAATGGGAACGACCCTCCCGATCTTGAGGTGGACCGATGCCGCCAGTTGAGGTGAATCGTCGACGTTTCCTCCATGGTGCTGCTGCCGCCGCTGGGCTTGCTCTCAGCCAGGGCCAGGTCCTTGAAGGGGCGGTCGAGCCCGAACCTCGGGTCGTCAAACTTGGCATTATCGGACTTGGTAACCGGGGGACGACGCTCGCGCGTACACTGCTCGAGCTTCCCGGCACTCAGATTGTAGCGGTCTGTGATTCCGAGCTCAAACACAGTGTTCGCGCCACGGGGATCATTGAGAAGGCTGGCGGACGAAGGCCCGATCAGCTCGATCGGATCGACGCTTTGCTCGCTAGGAAGGATATCGAGGCCGTCGCCGTTGCTCTGCCGTGCGACTTACACGCCGACGTGTACGTCGATGTCCTGCGTTCCGGCAAGCATCTTTATGGAGAGAAGCCGCTGGCACTGTCGCTTCATGAGTGCGACCGGGTTCTCGATGAAGCTCAAAATCAATCGCAACTTGTGACCCGGGTCGGATTCCAGAGGCGTTGGAATCCCCGCTACGTTGAAGGAGTGGCGCTGGCACGTCGGGGTGAGATTGGCCGATTGCTCCAGGCCGACTCCGCCTGGATCAGCTCGAACGGGCCGATGCTCGGTCATGGCGGTTGGCTCGGGAGCCGCGAACGGTCGGGAGACTGGATGGTTGAGCAAGCCGCCCACGTCTGGGATGTGGTCTGCTGGCTGGCTGGCGGTCTACCGGAACAAGCTTTTGGTCGTGGGCGACGCGAACTCTTTGCGGGCAATCCGGTAGGTCGCAACGTCACCGATCATTACAGCGTCCAGCTTGACTGGGCGAACGGGTTCTCGACGACATTCTTGCAGAGCTGGATTGCACCTTCGGACGACGCATTTACCGGAAATTCACTTCGTGTCATAGGCGAACTTGGTGGCTTGGATCTCGCTGGAGGATCGGTCACCTTTCGTGATCGGTCCCGACCTCGCCAGCCCCTCCACCCTGGCAACCAGCCTGATACCAAGCTGGCCCTGGCTTCGTTCCTCAAGGCAGTTCGCGACGGTGAGGAGGCCTCGACATCAATGACAAGTCTCCGTGAGGCTCGAGACGCGACCAAGGTCGGCCTCCTCGTCCGGATGGCCGTTGACGAGAATCGCGTAGTTCGAATCAATGAAATCGTTTGAAGATAATTGGTCCTCGGCTCATCGGAACGGCAAGTTACAGACAGTTGCGTTCCTCTCGACCCCTTCGACGTCGAGACTCAGCACGGTGCCCGGCTGGATATGGGCAATCCGGATGATCCCCAGGCCAACCCCGGTCCCGCGTCCTGGTGAAGTCGCCGCCGAAGTGACGTGCCCGACCGGCTTGCCTTCGAAACGAAGCGGGCTCCCTAGTAAGGGGACTGCCCCTTGGTCGAAGACAAGCCCTTTGAGAAGCTTATTCACATGGCCCAACGCATCAAGCCGGGCGACGGTTTCCTGGCCTAAGTAGCATCCCTTTGTGAAGCTGATCGCTTGGAGATCGCGTCCGATCTCTTGTGGTAGGTTCTCGGGGTTGACGTCCCGACCATAGACCGGTGTCCCTGCCTCAATCCGAAGCGCGTCGAAGGCGGAAAGGTCCCCATCCTCGATTCCCAGGGCGTGGATCTCTCTCAGGACCTCATCTCGGTCTTCGATCCGACCAATGAGGGTCAAACCAGGAAGGCCCGCCGGAGCCTCGCGGATAAACCAGACCTGTCGATCGCCAACCAAACCGCGCGTGTGCGAGAGGTCCTTTTCTGGCAGGTCCCCGATCAGTCCAACCGAGATCTCACTGAGCTTTGGGCCAACGATGTGGAACTCGAAGGTGGACGGACCAACATCCTCGAGCGTCACATCGTCAAACACGCCGTACTTCTGAAGATGCGGAAGCACGCCGGCGAGGGCACCTGGATCTGTGCGGACTAGGAGTTGAGGATCGTCTGCCAGGACAGTAATGTAGCCGAGTGTTTTGCCTTGAAGATTCGTGATAAACGCTTCGCAGCCTGTTCCTCTGACCATCCGCTTGATGTCGTTGGTTGTCAGATTGTGGAGGAACTTGGCCCGATCGGGACCGAGGATTTCGAGTCGTCCCCGATCGGAGCGATTGAACAGAACAATTGAGGTCCTGGCCTGATGGTAGGAATGATTCATGACTCGTCCTCCGCAGCGACGGCCCGGGTTCGGTCCGCATGATTCACGACAATGACACTCATGGCAGTGGCGACCAGCCGACGGACCTCCTCTGGCTTTCCGAGCGGAATCATCGACCAATCTTCAAGAGCCTCAGCCGGCATGTCACTTAGGATGTAGAGGTCGGCCCAGGACCCTACCTTGGCGAGTGAACTCGCGACTTGATAGTCCGCGTCGGCCTCTCGCCCTTTGAGGGCATTCACCGCCCGGCGTGGATCACCTGCCTGTGCCAGCCGCTTGAGCGATGGTCCGACCGGCCCTGAAGCATGCGATATCGCCACGATTTTCCCTCCATGCCGGACCAAGTTCATCCCAGTGAGCAATGCGTCTGCGAGAACCGCGAGCGAGGTCGAAACTCCGGGACTACCGACACCCACAACGACGAGGTCTGCCCGTTCCGGCGTCCGAAAGGTCCATGAATCATCAACTAAGCGACAGCCCTCCGCCCGAACAACGGATTCCAGGCCGGTCACAACCCGACCGATGCCGGTCGTGCCCGCCATCACTCCGATCGCGAACTGGCTACCCAACAGCCAGGCAACTTCACCTGACTCGACCATCGCGGCATTAGGGACATCGGGATTGGGGGGCAGGTGGTCGGGTTTGGCCAGGAGGGCAAGTTGTGCGGGCGAATCGGCAAGACCGGGGTATAAGGTCGACCAAGGTCCTCGGAAACCCTGGACTGGGTCGAAACCAAGCGTTCCAATCGGTATCACGCAATCGGCATCAGTCAGGGCTCGATTGAGATAGATTCGCTGTTCAGTTGAGGTATTGGCCAGATAACCAAGCTGGTCACGGTCACCAGGGTCATGAACGACGAGGGTTGTACCGGCGGGTGCCTGGGCTGGCCCTTCACCGACCTTAATTGCATGGATGGATTCGACTCCTGCCGCGAGCAGGATCGCGACAATTTCTCCTAGGACAATCTCTGATCCAGGGAGGTCGGCATCGAAGGGGAGGGCGATCCGGTCGCCTGGCACCACCACTTGGCCGAGACCAGGAAATCCTGCGGGAGACTCGAGCGCGCGTCGGACCTCATTCGCAACCTGCTCTGGTGCAATTGGCTCTGGACCAGACCAATGCGCAGCGAGGCGATCATCTGCGACTTCAAGTTCCAGGAGATCGGAGGCGAAGGAGACCACGAGCTTCATACGTTGTTCCAGATAACAATCAGATGCCGTCCCGGACCCTGTGGGGTCAGGTGAGGCGACTTCTCCTGTCTTACTGTACGATTGTGGGGAAAGCGACTTCAAGTCGGGAACCAGGACGACGCCCCCCGCGTCGAATAGAGACGATGACCGTTAGCGACGACGAACACGAACTTATCAAGGCGTGCCGCGCTGGCAAAATTGACGCGTTTGGAATTCTCGTCGCTCGTTATCAGGACCGGCTCTATCCGACAGCACTCCGGTTAACCGGACGGCCTGAAGATGCAGCCGACCTCCTCCAAGACGCGTTCCTACGTTCCTTCGAGAAGCTCAATACGTTCCACGGAGAGAGTTCGTTTTATACCTGGGTCTATCGGATTACGGTCAATCTCGCGCTTTCTCAACGACGCAAGAAACACGTTGCGGGGCGACAGGCTGGCGAACTCGGCGACCCTGCTGACGAACCGACCCGGAGTGACCCGAGCCGACCCCTGGAGGATTCGGAACGTGACGCACTTGTGCAGTTGGCTTTGAACGCTCTCGCCCCTGAACATCGCGCAGTCGTTGTGATGAAGGAGTTCGACGGACTTCGCTACGAGGAGATCGCAACGATCCTGAATCTGCCGATCGGAACCGTTCGCAGTCGTTTACATCGAGCCCGCTCCGAGCTCCGCGAGCGACTCAAAGGCCTGGCAGAATTCGACTTGTCCGCACCCGAGCGAGCGTCCCGCGAAGATGCAGTCTGAGACTTTTTCCAAATCCCGACCGGGAGGCAAGAGGCCCCAACCGGCCCCGACCCAATCGGAGTAATCATGAATTCTGAAGATTCCGAGTCCCTGCTCTCCGCCTTCCTCGACGATGAGCTCGCTCAAGAGGAGCGGTCCGACATCGAGCAGGCGATCCTTGCCCGGCCCGAACTGGGTCTGGCATTGGAGAATCTCCGGCAGACTCGCGAGTTCGTCGCAGCCTTGCCTCGACCACCCGCACCTGCTGGGCTAGTGACGAGTGTTGGTCGTCTCTTGAGAATCCGACAGACGACCTATTACCGTCGGCTGAGCTTCTCCCTCGTCGGCGCTTCGATCGCCGCGAGCCTTCTCCTGGCTGTGGCTCTAAGATTCCCGAGTCCTCAATCCACTGTGCTCGTTCAGATGAATGAGCTGACGGAGAGGCAGAGAAGTGATGAGCCGTCTTCACTCTCGCCTGATCCGGAACCTCTGCCGATTCAAGTTGTCGAACATCGACCAAGTGCCGGGTCCAGTCCGATGGATGTCGACCAAGAATTAGGCAACATGCAGGAGGAGCGGGATCGGCAACATATTCGCTCGCTTATGGAACGGAAGGAAACGCAGCGGGTTCTCATCGTCACCGATGTGCTGAATGGGCCTGCGTCCGATAAGATCGAGAAGCTGATTGCAGAAAATCCTCGCCATCATTCCAACTTCGGTCGGACCACGGTCAGTCTCGGCATTGTTGTTGATCCTGATTATCCGAGCGAAGCCATCGTCTTTACCGTGATCATGACCGACGCCGAGTTATCATTCTTTCGTGATCAAGTCTCCAAAGTCGATCAAGTCACTGCGATTGTCGAGGATTCCCCCCCCGTCGAGGTCACAACACAGCTCGCCGAAGTCGGGAGCATCTTGATTCTTCGTGGGACGCCTCCAGCGACGCTTCAACCGCTTGGAGATGCTGGCCAAAAGACTCTCGCCACAAGGACTGACGATTTTCCGACCCTCGAACAGCAGCAGAGCGGTCCTCACCCCATGAATCGGCTGAGGCTAAACAATGACCCCCGAGTGCCAGACGGGCCCAAGGATCCAAAGCGGTCCTCGCCCGAGCACACCGTCCTCATTTGGGTCACGGCATCTGCGAGACGTGTTGGTTCTTGAACATGAAGGAATGAATGCTGGAATTCAACGAGGATAAACCACGGTCAATCGTGGTTTGTCCTCGTTCCCATTCCCCTCAGTAGGCGAGATACATCATTACGGGAGTCTGGAGCCGGTCAAGGATTTGTTCCTGAACCGCTGGAGCCTTAAGCATGCCTGGAAAAAGTGTGTCTGCTAGAGTTGCAGGCTTGGCGTACTGGACCACTCGCGGGGTTTCGAGGCCGAGCTTGGTCTGCAGGTGAGCAATCGCATCATCAAGGTATCCGACACGATCGACTAGCTTGAGGGCGATCGCTTCGTCGACACTTAGTACTTTTCCATTGGCAAGCGCTTCTGCAGCTTCAAGGGTTAACTTTCGACCTTGGGCGACGACACGGACAAATCGAGCGTGGGCGACGTCCAGCAACTGCTTCCACCGGGCCCGCTCGATATCGCTAATCGTCCTGTACATCGAGCCAGAATCCTTCCACTCACCCGTCGTGATTGTGGCGAAGTCGACACCTAGTTTGTTGAGCAGACCTTCGAGTTGGGGCAATTCCATCTTCACGCCGATCGAGCCAGTCATTGATGTCGGTTCCGCGAAGATCAGGTCAACCGGGGCTGAGACGTAGTAGCCCCCGGACGCGGCGATCCCACCAAACGAGGCAATCACGGGCTTGTTAAGAGCTTTGAGGCTGGAGACCTCACGCCAGATCTGGTCTGATCCGCTCACAGTGCCGCCCGGCGAGTCGACCCGAAGAATCACGCCGAGGACCGATCCATCATCACGTGCCTGGCGAATCTGCTTGAGAATATGCGCGGTGGATGTCTCGTTGATTGCCCCGTGTACTTCCACGATCGCGATCTTCGACTTGGTCGGTAGCGTCGATCCGGCGACGTAGCGTTCATCCAGGCGAGTGAGTCCAACCCCCGAACGACCTGCGAACAAGACCATGTTCAAGAAGACTGAGGCGACGAGTAGCCAAAGGATTGAGCGAGGACGGCGCGGCTCACGATGTTCGATCACCAGGCGCCCGGACGAAGGGACAGAAGTTGGGGATTGGCGGTCCTCCGATTCGGCGGCGCTCATGACACTGGCCTTTGGGAACTTGGAACTTGGGATTCGGGCAGTCGAGCAAAGAATTGTACGACCATGACGCCCTCGGCCACAACGTCGAAGCTCAAGCGGCGACCCCAACAAGCGAGATGGTATCGTTTGGTCACTGGGGATATGGCCCTAAGCTAGTCCGCTCCGTATGATACTGAAGCATATCCCCAAGCTATTCGACGCGGTTGGAAAGAGAGCCATGATCGAGGTTGATCGACTTACCAAGCAATATGGATCGATCACGGCTGTCGACCGGCTGGCGTTTACCGTCGGTCGGGGTGAGATCGTCGGGCTCCTTGGCCCCAACGGGGCTGGGAAAACGACGACCATGAGGATGTTGACAACCTTCATCCCACCTAGCAGCGGTCGTGCCCGCCTTGCAGGATATGACGTCCTTGATGCTCCGATCGAGGTTCGGCGGCGCGTGGGCTACCTCCCCGAAAGCGTTCCGCTTTATTTGGAGATGCGAGTTCGCGAGTACCTCACCTATCGAGCGAAACTCCGCGACGTACCAGGCCGGCGGAGGCGAGTCGCGATCGACTACGTCCTCAGTCGTTGTGGCATTGAGGACGTTCAGCACCGCATCTTAGGTCAACTCTCAAAGGGCTATCGCCAGCGAGTCGGGCTCGCGGATGCCATGGTGCACGAGCCTGACATTCTGATTCTCGACGAGCCGACCGCTGGGCTAGATCCCGTCCAAGTCCGCGAGGTTCGTGCCCTGATCCGCGAGCTTGGGGATCGCCACACGATTATCCTCTCGACACATATCATGACCGAAGTGGAAGCTGTATGTAGTCGGGTGATCATCATCGCTCGGGGTCAGCTTCAAGTCGACGAGTCACTCGACCGCCTTCAGTCTGCCCGGACGTTGATGGTCGAAGTTCGTGGCGATGGCGAACCAGCGAAGTCGATCATCCAGTCGGTCAAGGGCGTGGTTCGGGCCCGGGTCGTGGACCACGACGAGACAACCGTAACTCTTGAAGTCGAGCTCGAGGCGGAGTGCGATCCAGCCGAACAAATTGCCAATCAACTGGTCCGACTGGGGGTCGGCCTTCGTCGACTCCAGCCCCGTAGATCCTCACTCGAAGACCGATTTATTGAGGCGGTTGGCCAGGCCAATCTTTCCTCCGATCTCGACAATAGTTCTGGGGCGGCCTGATCATGCGACATGTTCCCACCCTGGTGCGCCGCGAACTCGGGGCCTACTTTCTTGGACCAATGGCCTGGCTCATCTTGTTGGGTTTCCAGGCGATTGCCTGGCTCAACTTCTGGGACCTCGTCGAGGTTCTCGCACGTCCCCAAGTCGGTCTGTCTCAACTCTCCGATCCGATGGTCACCTACATCTCCGGAAGCATGCCCTTCTGGATTGCTATGATGGTCGCCATCCCTGCATTGACGATGCGACTCCTCGCTGAAGAGAAACGCTCGGGGACGATCGAGACCCTCTTGACGGTCCCCATCAGCGAGACAGAAGTCGTCACCGCCAAATGGGCTGCAGGCGTGATCATGTATCTCGTCCTTCTGATCCCTTATGCCTTGTATTTGCCGTTCTTGTATTACCAGGCTGAGTTCCACTTCGATCTTGGTCCAATCGCCGCCCTCTCGATTGGTTTGACGACCATGGGAATGATGTTCATCTCCATTGGGGTCTTCTTTAGCGCTTTGACACGCAACCAGATTGTTGCGGCGATCGGTACCTTCGTCGTCATGTTCTTAATGCTCATGCTGACCTTCCTGGGCTATCGATATGTTGCTGGGCGAGGAGCGGTTTGGGCCGAAGCCTTGAAATTTTGCTCAATTCTTTATCAGGCTTATGGATTCGGCGTCGGCCAGCTCGATCTTCGCGTACTAGCAATGCACCTTTCTGTGGCGATCTTCATGCTCTACCTCGCGGTCAAGGTGCTTCAGTCACGAGAGGATCGTGGATAATGGGCCTCAACGATCTTCTTCACCGTCCCGCCTTCTCCTTTAGCAGCTTTGCGTTGATGGCCGGAGTGATCTTACTCTGGGCAATGCGAACGCCACCCTCATCGTTAGTCGATGATGGAGAGATTCCGGATCGCTACCTGCGTGGATTAATCATACGAGCAGTTCTTGGTCTAGTTGCGGTGGTCGCAGGCGCGTACGCTGTGGTCAGTGATCATGTCGCGTGGTCAATGCCCCTCTTCGCATCAGGGTTTGGGCTCTGGTTGCGGTTAGTTCGCTCAAACGGACGTCGGCGGCACGAGAGTTCAGGTCTTCGCCGGATTGTCAACCTGGCCGACTCTGCACTGAATGCCTCGCTATTGGGGGGCATTTTGATCGTAGGAAACCTCCTCGCGTTCAAATACGGTGGGATGCCCATTGATATGACGCGTGAGCGATCGTTCAGCCTCTCAACCACAACCCTCAAGCAGCTCGCCGAGCTTGACCGACCACTGACCCTGACCGTCTTTCATAATCGAGGCTCCCAATCAATCCAGCAACTCGATCGAGTCAACCAACTGCTGGAACTTTACAAATCCGCGAATTCGAAGCTGGTGAAGGTTGAGCTTCTCGACCGCTTCAACGAGCCCGACCGATACGAGAACCTGACCAAACAGGTCCCAGACGTGGCCCTGATCCCAGACGGAGGGGTCGTGTTCACGTATGGTGAGGGCGAGTCGCCAGATCGCATGCTTGTCCGTAATAGTGATATGTTCAACCTATCAGCGAGCAGCTCTCGCCCTGTCGGAAACGAATATATTTCCGAGTTTCATGGTGAAGATGCCATCACGTCGGCACTGATTCGGCTTCGTGAAGGGAAGCGTTCGCTAATCGTCTTTACGACGGGCCACGGCGAGACCTCCGCGAATTCCGACCCACGGCAACCCGGCGTGGGAATCTTTCGTCACCGGCTGGAGGCAGTCGGCTCAAAGCTTGTCGATATCGACCTGAACGCGAGCCAAATCGACCCTGAGACAAAGCTGATCATTATCATAGGTCCCAAGTCTCCATTTCGTCCTGTGGAGTTCGTCAAGCTCAGCGCCGCCCTCGAGAAGAATATTCCGCTACTGGTCTTGGCCGATGCGAGTGCGAAGTCCGGGCTCGAGGGGTTCTTGAAGAACTATCAAGTTGAGATAGGGGCGGGAGTTGTTGTTGATCCGCGGAGCAATTACGAGGGACAGTCTCGTTTGGTGATCGCCCAGGTTGGAGGCCCCTTTCGCCACCCGATTGTGGATCCCATTTCAAATCGACGCGTTCTTGTGCCGATGGCAGGACCGCTCCGTTTGATGGCCCCAGCACCCCAAGTTACGATCCCCTTGAAGGTCGAGACAATTCTCGCAACCGGTTCTGAGTCTTGGGCAGAATCAAATCCGCAGAGTTTGCCGCCGGTTCTGGATCCCAAGGACGATAGCGCGGGGCCTGTCTTCGTGGGAGTCGCTATCAGCGAGCCAGGTAAAACGGCACGCGATCCTGTAAAACCGAAACTCGTGGTTTTTTCGTCTCCCTATCTGATCGACAATCCGTTCATTGAGATCGCCCCGACAAATCTCGATCTGGTGATGAACGCAGCGACCTGGCTGCGTGGTCGACCGGACCTGATCGGCATCACTCCCAAGACGCATGTCGCATTGACACTTTCGGTCAATCCCGGCATGCGGGCTCGTCTAGTGATCGTCCCCACAATCATGTCCGTCGTCGTCATCATTGGCCTTGGCGTTGGAACCTATCTAGCTCGACGGGTGTAATGCGCCATGAAACGGACCTCGACCATTTTTCTGCTCGTCCTGTTCTTCGGTGGGATCGGACTTGTCTGGTTTGCAGACAATTCGAATCAACTGACTCGTGTCGATCGTATTAAGCTGTCCGATGTTGTCCTACCTGAACTCGATAAGGTCAAGGTCCAGGAGATCCGCCAGATTGAAATCACGGGAGGGCCTGATCCGATTCTAATGCAGCGTGGGGAAGGCGGTTCCTGGCAACTCCTCAAGCCTGTGAAAACGGCCGCGAGCCGGGTCTCTGCTGAGGCGATGGTGACTGGCCTAGGACTCCTCAAGCGACTTCCCATGTCCGGAACTCTGGATGGCCCCCCTGAGTCATTTGGACTCGATAAGCCCGAACGAACGATCCGACTGTTCGGGGCAGATTCCTCCCAACCACTAGCCAGTCTGGAGCTTGGTAAGTCGATCAAGGATGGCCGTTATGTTCGACGAGGCTCGGACAAGGCCATCATGATCGTCGACTCGAAACTTGTGGGGCTAGCCGACGCATCGGCGAAGGCCTGGCGAGAGACGACCCTTTTTCAGGGGTCGACGTTCCAGGTCGAGAAAGTCAAGATAAGTAGGCCCGGCAGGCCACTTGAGCTTGAACACCTCTCCGGTCGCTGGCGGATGATTCTCCCTTTCCGGGCTCTCGTTGAGGAGAATAAGGCCGAGGCGATTGTTGCCGACCTGCTGAGTATGCGGGTTCCGAACCAGAGCGGGTACGTCGCCGACGACGTCCGCGATTTTGCGCCTTATGGCCTTGATGCCCCTGCTCTCACAATCGAAATCAAGACTGCCAACAGCCCGACTCAAACCGTTTACATCGGCAAGCCCGCACCTCGTCGCGAGGGAGCAAAATCGGAAGAATTCTACGCGCGTCGAGGCGACCTGAATGAAGTCATCTTGATCGGAAATGGAGGATTCAAGCAGCTCGGGACTGACCCCTCAACTTTACGAAGTCTCAAGCTCGCAGACTTCGCCGCTAAGCGGATCGAGTTCCTGCAGATTACCGAAGGGGGTCACCGTTCACTACTCCAGCGCACGAAAAGTGGTTGGGTCTTTAAAGAGCCAACCGAAGAACCAGCCGAATCCGCAGACATCGAAAAATTCGTGGAAGCTCTTGTCGAATCGTCGGCATCTCAAGTCCTTGAGCCCGAGAAAGTCGTAGAGCCGAGGCTCGATCCTCCCAGATGGGCGATTGAGGCCTGGACTTCGGGTCGAGACGGAACCCAAAGGATCGGCAGACCTGAGACCCCTCCCGACCTGGCAATTTACCTGGGTCGTGATGATGCACTTCTAAAGTCGATCTTCGCCCAGATCCCAGGCGATCCTATGATCCTTGCACTCCCTGATAAAATCCTCGATACGTTGCCCTACGGACATGTGGGATTTCGGAGCCGCAACTTGCTGCGTGACGATCCCAAGAAGATCACTCGTCTCACGGTTCGCCGTCCCGATGGAATCTTTATCCTGGATGCAATTCCCGGTAAGACCTCCGCCGACGCAACAAAATGGTTAATGGTCGCACCGGCATCAGCACCAGGAGACCCGAGCGTCATTGCCAACCTCGTGAATGCGATGGCGACACTTCGTGCGGATCGACTTATCGCCGACCGTCCTGAGGACGGAGATCGCGAGGGTCTGAACCAGGCCGTCCTCTATGTCACCTGGAGAGTTCGAACGGAAAGTGAGGGGGAGCCGGTCGAGCATCGACTTCGAGTCGGGGCTCCAGTTCGAGGACAGAAAGACGGTGCCCGCTATGCACGGCTTGATGACCTGCCAACCGTCTTCTCCGTAAGTCAGAACTTCCTCCGACTATTCGACCAGGAGCTTCGCGACCGCAGGCCGTTTGGACAAGGCTTTAAGCCGGATCGGGTTGCCAAGCTCGAATTCGACTGGCCGGGACGAGATAAGTCGCTCTCGTTCGTGCGAGTACCCGATCCCCTTGGGGGCCCAGCCAACTGGAAGCCGGCGGGGGCCGATCCTGGTAGCTTCCCTCTGAGTCGATTGGGTCCGCTCGTTGCCGAACTCGCAGGCTTACAGACAAATCGCTATGTCCAGTACCTGGGGGAATTCGCCCCCTTCCTCGGCCTGACACCTGCGCGAATGACGATCAAGATTACGCTCGAATCGCCCAAGAACGAATTTGTTTTAAGTTTTGGGTCGATCTCGCCCGCAACCCCGGACAAACTCGCAGCAACCCTGGAACGAACAGAGGATGGGTCAGTTTTCCTTCTGCCAGTCGAAGAATGGGGCCCTTTCATCGAAGCACCAACTCTTCCGGGAGATTTGCCTTTCCCAGTATTCAGCTCTGATCCTGAGACACCTTCGACGTTCAAGCCAAACGCCAAGTAATGGGAATTGGTCGAATTCCGCGTCCCGAACGATGCCTCAGCGAGCGGAGCGCCACACACTCACACCTGGAACAGCCAAGACCTGGAGTTGACGGAATCTGGCCGATTCCACCAATCCGGCATGGTCACCAACGTGATGCTATTGCTAGATTAGGGGTTGGGATAGGCCAGGGTCCGTCGGGAGAGATTGCGTGTTGCGGATTGTCACTTATCCCCATCCAGCCTTGCGTTACGAATCAAAGCCAGTGACTCGGATCGACGAGGATCTGCGTGCGAAGGTCGCTGAGATGTTCGACCTCATGTACGAAGCTCGAGGGATCGGGCTCGCCGCGAATCAGGCAGCGATCCCCCTCCGCTTCTTCGTCCTTAACCTGACTGCGGACCCTGACCAGGCCGATCAGGAACAAGTGTTCATTAATCCTGAGATCATCAAGCGTCACTCATCGGTTCAGGAAGAAGAGGGCTGTTTGAGCTTTCCAGGGCTCTATGGCGACGTGAAACGTGCGAAGAAGATTCGAGTCCGGGCGTATGATCTCAAGGGAGAGCCGATCGAAATCGACGCGGACGAGTTGTTCAGTCGGGCGATCCAGCACGAGACCGACCACCTTGATGGAAAACTATTCATCGACCTGCTCGCCCCCTCCAAGACCGTGAATGCCAAGGTCAAGGAGATTGAGTCTGCCTTCCGGGCGGACCAAGCATCCGGGATCTATCCTGACGACGCAACACTCCGCAAGCTCCTCGAAGATGCGGGGCAAGACTGATGTCGGGTCGTTTACGCTTGATGATGCTGGGGACCAAAGGCTTCGCTCTCCCCACTTTTGAGCATCTCATCGACCAGGGACACCAAGTCGTTGCGTTAGTGACTCAACCTGACAGGCCCCAAGGCAGGAAGCTCGAACTCATCCCTAGTCCAATCAAACTCTCAGCACTTGCTCGGGCTATCCCCGTGGAGCAGCCGGAGGACGTCAACAGTACCGAAGGGCTCGAGATGGTCCGTTCATACCAGCCCGACCTCCTGGTGACCGCCGCATACGGACAGATCCTTTCCGCCGAGCTCTTGGGGATCGCTCGTCTCGGTGGCATCAATCTTCACGGATCGATTCTGCCAAAGTATCGTGGTGCCGCTCCGGTCGCCCGCGCGATCCAAAACGGCGAGACCGAAACAGGGGTCACCGTGATTCGGATGACACCCCGAATCGATGCGGGTGGCATGCTCTCGATCGCTCGGACTCCTATCGAACCTGACGAGACAGCGGGGCAGGTTGAGGCTCGATTGTCGATCATCGGGGCACCTTTGATCGCCGACGCAATCGAAATGATCATGGCGGGAACCGCCACTTTTTTGCCTCAAGTAAAGGCAAAAGTGAGCAAGGCACCCAAACTCAGTAAAGATGACGGAGTGATCGGCTGGGCTCAGCCGGCGCAAACGATTCATAACTTGATTCGGGCGATGCAACCTTGGCCGGCCGCGTCCACGATGGCTCACGGCTCAGAACGATGGATCATCCACAAGTCGTCCGTTGTTGAGGGACACGGGGTCCCGGGTCGAATCATCGAAGCTAAGGGTGATCGACTGATCGTCGCGGCGGGTTCGGGAGCAATCCAGATCCTATTCGTTCAAATCGTGGGTAAGAAAGTTCTCGCCGCCAAGGATTTTCTCCTCGGTCATCGAGTCGAAGGTTTGCGACTCGGCGGACCCTGGGATGAGGCACACTGACCGATGGCCCGATCGCGTTATCTCGTCGGAATCGATTTAGGAACAACCAACTGCGCCGTGGCGTACGTGGATACCAAGGGGCGTGATCGCCCAACGGCCGATATCCGGCTTTTCGAAGTGCCGCAGCTCGTCGCGCCCGGTGAGACCAAGCCCCGGCCCATGCTGCCTTCGTTCTTGTACTTACCTGGGCCGCACGAACTCCCGCCAGGATCGGCCAAACTCCCTTGGCGTGACGATTCGGATCGGATTGTGGGCGAATTCGCACGAATCCAGGGGGCACGAGTCCCTAGCCACCTCATCAGCAGCGCCAAGAGCTGGCTCTGCCACTCGGGGGTGGATCGAGAAGCCGCCATTCTTCCTTGGGGAAGTTCGGCAGACACCAAGAAACTCTCACCTGTTGAAGCATCTGCCGATTATCTTAGGCACATTCGCGACGCGTGGAACGCCAAGTTCGCGACCCATGACTCAGCGCACCGACTCGAGAACCAAGACGTTGTTCTGACCGTTCCCGCCTCTTTCGATGAGGCTGCTCGTGAGCTCACTCTAGCGGCCGCCAAACTTGCTGGTCTGACTTCAATCGTCTTACTTGAAGAGCCTCAAGCTGCGTTCTATTGCTGGATTGTCACCCATCAAGATGGGTGGCAGCGAGAGGTACGTGCGGGTGAGCTTATTCTCGTTTGTGACATTGGTGGCGGCACGACCGACTTTAGTTTGATTACCGTGATTGAAACACCCACTGGGCCAGGGTTTAAGCGCGTTGCGGTTGGCGACCACCTCATGCTCGGTGGTGACAATATCGACCTGGCTCTGGCCCACCGCGTCGAAGCCAAACTCGGCGGTCTCAAGCTCGATGCTGAGCAATGGTCTGCACTTCGGATGGCATGCCGGACTGCAAAGGAGAAGCTACTGGCCGACGTCCCCGCCCAACGCTGGCCGGTTACGATCGCGGGCCGAGGCTCCAAACTGATTGGTGGTTCGATCCAGTCGGAATTGACACGAGAGGAAGTCCGGGACGTGGTCATAGAGGGGTTCTTCCCGATCACTCCCGGGGAAGAATCAGCGCATCGCGGGACTCGATCCGCACTTCAAGAGTTTGGCCTCCCGTTTGTCGCCGATCCATCCATCCCACGACACATGGCGACTTTTCTTCGCCGTCACAAAGTCGACGCAATCGGAGCATCAAGCCATACTCCGGAAACCCAGCCCGCTCGACCAGACGCGATCCTCTTTAATGGGGGGGCCCTGACCCCGCAGATCGTTCGAGACCGGGTTGTCGAAGTCCTGACATCATGGTCGGCAGGTAGTCCGAATCCCGGCCCACCACGCGTCCTCTCAAACGCCTCGCTCGATCTGGCGGTCGCCTATGGAGCCGCGTATTACGGGGTCGTACGCCGAGGGGGCGGGATCCGGATTGGCGGTGGGACAGCGCGCTCGTTTTATGTGGGAGTCCAGGGTCGTCCTGAGGATTCGCCTTGGGTTTGTGTCGTCCCGCGTGACGCCCAAGAAGGGGACGAGATCACCATCGAAGGCCGGGATTTTGACCTCTTGATGGGTCAGCCCGCCGCATTTCCGCTGGCTTCCAGCTCGGTTCGCCCCCAAGATAAGCCTGGCGATCTCGTCGCGTCTGATCCCGATTCCATCCTCGAACTGCCTCCGTTAATCGGGGTGATGAGAGTCGGTCGCAAGGCCAAGTCGGAGCGGGTCCCCGTCCGACTCGCAGCTCGAGTCACCGAGGTCGGCACAGTCGAACTCGCGTGTCAGTCTCGCAATGATGAACGGAGTTGGCGGTTGCAGATCCAGCTCCGGGGCGTGACAAACTCGCAGGGTTCCAAGACGATTGTCGCCAGCGAAGAGGCCGATCGCGTTGTCTTGGAACAATCCGAGATCGAAGCTGCTGCGCACGCGATCCGAGTGGCGTTTGGCCCACCCGCTCCAGCGGTCGAAGCCGGCCCAACTCGCTTGATCAAGCGTTTGGAAGAGGCCCTTGGGCTTCCTCGACAAGAGTGGCCTCCTTCCGCACTTAGGGCGATGTGGGAACCACTCCGGGACGTCGTCGAGCGACGTATCGCCAGCCCGCAGGCCGAGTCGCGATGGCTCAACCTGGCCGGCTATTGCCTACGACCGGGTGTCGGGTTTCCGCTCGACGAAATTCGTCTGAAGGCCCTCTGGCCGCTCTGGCACGGCTGGACACGATACCCCAAAGTGACACAGTGTTGGCTCGATTGGTGGGTCCTCTGGCGACGGGTCTCCGCCGGACTCAGCAAGCCTCAACAGGAAGAAATCTACCGAACAGTCAGTGTTCATCTCTTGAATCGAGGCTCAACACCCGTCAAGAAGTTGAACCGGTCGAAAATCGAACCACACGAGCTTTCTGAAATGTGGCGATGCGCGGCGAGCCTCGACCGTGTGCCCGCACTCCAACGAGCTGCACTTGGCGACACACTCGCGGCAGAACTGAGTAAGCCCGCACTTGGAGGTCATGTCCTGTGGTCACTTGGGCGGCTTGGAGCGCGTGTCCCGTTATACGGACCGGCCAATACGGTCGTACCTCACGAGAATGCTGAGCGTTGGTGTCGAGGCCTGCTCGCTGCGACTTATCAACCGGGCCGTGAAACCACCGATGCAATCTTTGCATTGGGCCAGATCGCCCGCGTCTCTGGCGACCGGACTCGTGACCTGGACGAATCGCTACGTACTCAAGTAATTGAAAAACTAGAGGGCTTAGGGGCGGGATCGAGCATCATTGAGGGGGTCCGGGCCTTCCGCGAACTCGATGCACCTGGGCAGGCGCAGGCACTTGGAGATGCTTTGCCTATCGGACTGCGGCTCACTTCTGAAGAGGTCGGCTGATCACTTTGATGACTGCTGTGACGCAGATTCCACCCACTTACTGATGTCGTCCAAGACGCGAACATCGACGCTCCCCGCGACTTCATAGTCTTTAGGGACAGCCTTCACCTTGCCAGTATGGAATAAGTGATTGAGATCCGCATAGCTGTGGAACTCAGCGTGTTTCTGCCCTTCAAGAGCGGACCGGAAGGCATTGAAATCCTCATCGATGACCTGGTAGTCCCTTCCTCCCTGAAGTACCAAGATTCTCAGATCCGTAAGACTCGACGCGGTCCTTGCAGGTGTCAGACCCATCCACGATTTCCAGTAGGGGGCACCGATCCCCAACACTTTCTCGTCCGGCCCGAGCAAACCTGCTTTGATCTTGGCGAGGCCGGGTTTAAGGTCAACTAGAATTTTCTCGATCGCCTCCGCCTGGGCGGGATCCGCCGTTGAGACGTATTTGAACTGATCGAGCAGGATCTCATCAGGGGTACGATTGGCAGCAGCCATCAAGACGATTCCGGCAAGCTTGCCGTCGAGCTTTGCAATCTGGGGTGCGCAACTTCCGCCCAGACTATGGCCTAGGAGATAAACACGTGTCGCGTCGAGGTCCGGCTGGTTCCGCGCCCATGCGATTGCCGCGAGTGCATCGTCGATGACTTCCTCATTCAGAGTCAGTTGATCAGCCGCCTTGACCAACTTTTCTTTGTGAACCAAGGTCCGCTTGTCATAGCGAATCACAGCGATCCCCTTGCCTGCCAACCCTTGGGCGAGATCGCGGAAGGGTGCGTTCGGACCGATCTTCTCGTCACGATCCTGCGGGCCAGACCCATGGACAAGAATGATCACAGGAGGTTTCGAGGGCATATTTGGAACTGCCAATGTTCCTCCCAGCGGCCATCCGACCGCCCCAATCTCGATCTCTCGCTCATGAAACCGCTTGGGATCAATATAGCTTGGTGTGACAGTCACTTCGCTCTTGGGTGCTTCCGGTGGTACGAAGAAGAGGCCTGCCACCTTACTTGTCGCATCGACAACAACCTTGCCATCAAGTTCGGTCTTCTCGAACTTGCACAGGAGCAGGACAGCGGTAAAGCCGGCCACTTTCGACTCCCGAGGCTTGCCGACGGAATTGAGTTTGCCAACCTGTCCGTCGAGCGTTTTCCAGAGCGCGGTAAGCTTATCCAACGGAAGCGCCTTCTGCATGGCTTCGTCATGCATCGCTGCCGCTTGTTCAAATTTGCCTTCGCGACAGTGTTGCAGATACGTCGAAGCAACCTCGCCAGGCGTGGCAGTACAAACAAGACAACTCAAAATCCAAGCCATCCCCATCGGACATTCTCCACAAATCTGCGTTTCGACACGCGTCTAATTTGACACTGGTCGAATTGTCGGTTTCCTGACGACCGTTGTCAATACCCAAGATCAGAGCAACCCCGTTCGTTCTTAATAACCAACGGAGTTCGCAAAAGCCTCACTACGTTATCTGAGCTTACTTGGGACTCGAAACCGCAAGCCGGTCCCTACCCCCATCGCCGATGGTGACAGGAATCTTAAAGATCACGCTCTTGGGAACACAAACACCGTTATTTCCGCTCTTGCAGACGACGTACTCGACGCCGATTGTTATCGTGAAGGCCTGTTTATCGACGACTGCTCTGGCGAGTGGGACGCGGATTGCCAGTACGTCGGTCGCTTTGGGAATCTGCTCTCCGCCTGGTGAAAGCTCGGTGCTCAGGAGCCCTTCCTTGTCCGGAGTCGAAACGAGGTAGCGGACCGGGAAATCCGGGCTCATCTTGAAGCCCTGGGGGATGGTGAGAGCAACGTCAAAGGCGAGAGTATTGCCCGGTGCGAGGACTCCGGCGGGAGCTTCGACAACGGTGGCGTTTCGGAACGACGGAGGCTGAACAACTCGGGAGGGCGACGACAAACTGGCGAGATTTAAGGTCGTGACCCCCTTCGACTCGAGATCCACAATCCGAATCGCATGGTTGTTGGTATCGGCGACGTACAGCTTGCCATTGGCGATACTCAGGCCGCCGGGCTCATCAAATTGGGCAGGATCGTCGCGACTACCAGCCTCGCGAGTCCCGAGAAAGGTTTTCACTTCACGTGTTTCGGGCGTGCAGATCTTGATTTTATTGTTATAACTATCAGCGATGTAGAGATTATCCTCACCGAAGGCCAGCCCAAGGCAATGCTGAAGTCGGACTGCGGGGCCTTTACCGTCGATATCGTTAAACTCGAACAACCCCATCCCCACGATGGTCTCAACTCGGTTTCCGGCGGCAAGCGAAACCGAACGAACGCCGGAAACCTCGCTATCGGCGACGAACAGGTGCTTTCCATCCGTGGCCAGTCCGCTCGGCTGAGCAAATGCTGCTGTGGTCGGCGTACCATCAATGATATCTTCACGTCCAGAACCAGCCCACACGACAATCTCGCCAGTCTCCAGGTCATACTTCCAGAGCTGGTGGGGGCCGGCCATCGCCACCGCAAGGCTCTTTGTTCCAGGCAAAAGCATGAGGTCCCAGGGACTGTTCAGCCCCGTCGTCTTGCCCGGCCCTCCCCCTTCGCGACGTTGCGATTGCTTACCGGTTCCAGCCGCAGTGAGGACCCTCTTAGCGCTCAAGTCGATCGCTCGGATTGCGTGGTTCTCGGTATCGGCCACATACAGGATGCCATTGACGAGACACATCCCCTGCTGACGGTTGAAGGTGGAAGTCTGGTAGGCCCCATCACTGAATCCCTCTTGACCACTGCCAATGACGTCGATCACTTCACCCTTCAGACTCGTAACGACAATGCGATTGTGACCTGTATCTGAAATGAAAAGACGTTTACCTTTGGCATCCGCCAAGATCTTACCCGGAAATAGCAGCGGGCTGTTGTGAGGCTGATCCTTCTCGGGCTTGAAAGTCAGCGGGGTCAGATTCAGTTCTTTTTTGGACTCGTGAATGGTGATCAAATCGCTAATCGCCTTGTCGAGCACTGCGTAGTTCCCCTCGCCGCTGGCGTGCCCTCGATAGTTTCCATTCGCGTCGATTAGGACCAGAGTCGGCCAAGAGGTCACTCCGAACGTCCTCCAGATGACTTGATTGGCATCGTTCACAACGGGGTGCTGGATTCGATACTCTTTGACCTTCTTGCGAATGTTCGCGGTATCCTTCTCTGCGTCGAACTTAGCAGTGTGGACACCAATTACCACGAGTTCGTTTTGATACTTCTCTTCGAGTTTAGCGAGGTCGGGCAGAACGTGGTGACAATTGATACAACAATAGGTCCAAAAGTCGAGCAGGACGATTTTCCCTTTGAGGTCTTCGAGATGGATCGGACCTGCAGTATTGATCCATGCAATACCCCCTTCTAGCGACAATTTGGGCTCTTGTGGCAATGTCGCCTCTCCGTGGAAGATACCCGCTTCGATCGCTTCATCCGTCGCGAGTGATCCTCCCCCCATCCCCATCAAGCCTGCCAGGGCCAAGCACAGAATGCGGATCCGATCCTTCAGGGCTTGTACTCGCGTCATCTCGCCTCCTCGTTAGGTCAATGAACAGACCGACTCAATCCGTCTACTAAGCTTGATTGTAGTCGGTCGAGGAAAGCTTCGGTACTTAAATCCTCCATCACGCGACCGCCGATGTCCGGCTCCGACTCATGTCAAGCCGCAGTTTGAGCGCTGGAGTGAGCGAACGTGGATCTGCATGTTCTGGTCGTTCGGGAAGGTCCCGGCTATGATAGTTTCAGGCTTCTGATCGGTAACGGTTTGAGGCCAATCGGTAACCGTCTCCTTCAAAATGCCGGCAAGTACGAACGCGAAATGAGACATGGCTATGCTGACACAACGCTCGCTGATTGGTTCATTCGTCCTATTCCTTGTTTCGGCAGTCGTCTCCTCAGGCCAAGAAGTCAAGAAGCCGGCCGACAAGGTCGAATTTGAGGTTCAAGCCTTCCGTGACATCGTCTACTTCGACGGCAAGGATGCCGACCCCGAGAAGCACAAGCTCGACCTTTTCGTGCCCAAAGACCTTAAGAACTTCCCGGTCCTATTCTTCATCCATGGTGGAGCCTGGACCTCGGGAGACCGCAAATTGTATGGCAGTGTCGGGCGGGTCTTTGCCAAGAATGGGATCGGCACCGTCGTGATCAGCTATCGCCTTTCCCCCAAAGTCCAACACCCGGCCCATATTCAGGACGTTGCGCGTGCCTTCGCATGGACACACAAGAACATAGGCACTTACGGAGGTCGTGCTGATCAGATTTTCGTAACAGGTCAATCCGCCGGTGGCCACCTTGCTGCGCTCTTGGCGACCGACGAAACGTACCTGAAGGCCCATCAGCTCTCGATCAAGCAGATCAAGGCTGTGATGCCCATCAGCGGTGTCTACCAGATTCGCCCGGGATTCATGGAAAAAGTCATGGGCGACGATCCAATGATCGCCCAGAACGCATCTCCCACACGTCATGTAAGCGGTCAGGAACCGCCATTTCTGATCCTCTATGCCGACGGTGATTTCCGAGGCTGCGGTAAGATGTCAGAAGAGCTGGATGCGTGCCTGCGAGATAAGAAAGTCGATTCAACTTGCGTCGAGATCAAGGACCGCAACCACATCTCGATCATGTTCCGACTGATGCTGTCGGATACCGATTCCACAACTCTGGCGATGCGTGACTTCATTGTAAAGCATACGATTCAAACAGAACAGAAGGCCGAAATTCAGGGCACTTCCCCCAAATGAGGTCGGAGATTCTTGTGGAAGAATTGGTCGACAGCCGCCACATAATTGATGGGGTACGATCGATAGGCCTCGACATGCTCAACCCCCGGCAGCGTAACTGTCCGGCAGTTCTTACCGGCGGCCGTTGCGATCCTCCTCGCCTGTCGGACTGGGACGATCGAATCGGCCTCCCCATGTATCACGAGCAAGGGCCGATCGCCCCAGTAATTGGCGGCCTGGATAGGAATTAGGTCATCGGTCCGAACACCAAAACAGAGTCGAGCTGCGAGTAGGATTCCCGGGTTAAACAGCTTGGGGAGGCCACTATGGGCGCTGAGCTGAGTATTGAGCAACTCCGGGAGGCTACCATAAGGGCTATCAATCACAGCCGCAGTAATTGCAGGATTACGGGCTGCTTCGAATAGCAGTGTCGAGGCTCCCATCGAGTTCCCGAGCCAGCCGATCTGATCAGGGTCGAACCCTTCTCGTCGAGCCCACGTCAAGACAGCGCGCAGATCACTTCGTTCTCGACGACCCATGGTGACCCGCGAGGGGTCGCTGAGCCCATGACCACGCAAGTCAAAGAGTAAAACGTCATACCCAAGAGCATGCAAGTCACGAGCTTGACCAGCCATTTCATCCCGATTCGCCCACAGGCCATGAACCATCACCAAGAGGTGATGTCGCTGAGGTGTCGGACAGTACCACCCACGGATGACCAGCCCGTCCTCGGTGCGAGCTGACCAAGGGAGTGCCCCTGTACTGATCTGTTCCGGCAACCAGTGGATCGCACGATTATGTGCCCGGGTCAGCTCGTGCGCGGAGTAGAGCGAGATTCCGGCGTAAACGCCCGGAATCAGGATCAAAAGAACGCCAATCAAGCAGAATATTAGGCGTCGCCTTCGTGAGAGCCAGGACTTCATATACAGGCACTCCGTAGTCGCCAAGAGCGGCGATTGAGGTGTGGAGGCCAATTCGTGGTAGTTGCAGCCTAAAAGAAATCGACCGAGCCGACAATCGCAGTTCTTCTAACGTCTATCGGCTCGCAGACCTTGTTGAGCATTGTCAAATTTCAAGACGGAGCCCAGTTCGCAGTATTTTGGGAGTCTCTTGGTCAGCGAAACGGTCGCTTGGCTTTCACTGCCGTAGCTAGCCGATTGCCCAACACAAAAATAACCGGTACATTTCGAGTATGATAAATCTCAGTTGGAATGAAGTTCGAGATCGCGCAATCGCCTTCTCCCGCAAATTCGCCGATGAGTCCAGCGAAGCCGCTGGGAAACAGACTTTCTGGAACGAGTTCTTTTATGTCTTCGGCAAAGAACGTCGCACCGTCGCAACGTTCGAGGTCCCGGTAAAGAATCTCAAAGGCAAATATAACTATATCGATCTCCTCTGGCGCGGCACACTGCTCGTAGAACATAAGAGTGCCGAGAAGTCGCTCGCCAGTGCTGAGTCTCAGGCATTTGACTACATCCAAGACTTGATTCGCGAAGGCCGAAATGAAGAAGTTCCTCGGTTCGTCATACTCTCGGACTTTTCGCGATTTGCTCTGTATGACCTCGAGCCCGAGGTACAGAACGACCTATCGATATTCGCTGGCATCCACTACAGTGTGACCACCTTCTCGTTGGTGGAATTGCCAAAGTTCATCCGTCACTTCGCATTCATCAAGGGTGAGCGGACGCTTCGGATCCTTCCGGAAGACCCTGCCAATGAAAAAGCTTACGATCGCATGTGCAAGCTCCACGATGAGCTGATGCGAGGGGGCTTTACCGGGACAGACTTGGAGAAACTGCTAGTTCGTCTTCTCTTCTGTCTCTTCGCAGAGGATACCAACGTCTTTGAGCCGAACGCCTTTGTTGCGTTCCTTCGCGACCACACCCGAGAGGACGGTTCCGACCTGGGGGCAAGACTCAACGAACTTTTCCATGTTCTGAACACGCCAATCGACCGTCGCTCACCGTCACTTAACGAAGCCATCGCCATTTTCCCGTACGTCAACGGTCGCCTCTTCGCCGACCCGCTTGGGTTCGCATCCTTTACCAAAGCAATGCGAGACCGCCTTCTCAACGCCGCCGATTTCCAGTGGGCTCGGATCTCCCCGGCGGTCTTTGGTAGCCTTTTCCAGGGCATCATGGAAGACTCAGCGCGTCGCCAGCAAGGGGCGCACTACACATCGGAACGCGATATCCTTAAGGTCATCCACTCCCTCTTCCTCAACGACCTGCGGGCCGAATTCGACACGATCCGGTCCGACAAGTCGAAACGACGCAGTGGCCGCCTGCAAGCCTTTCACGACCACCTCCGGACACTCCGCTTCCTCGATCCCGCCTGCGGTTGTGGGAATTTCCTGGTTCTCGCCTATCGCGAGTTGCGGCTTTTGGAATTCGACGTCCTTCATGAACGTCACCCCACTGGTCAGCAAGTCTTCGACGTCCGACATCTCGTCCAAGTCGATGTCGATCAATTCCACGGCATCGAACTCGACGAATGGCCTGTTCGAATCGCCGAAGTCGCAATGTGGCTGATGGATCACCAGATGAACCAGCGCGTCTCCGACACGTTTGGCCATACGTTTGAACGCCTTCCCCTGCGGACCAGCCCGCACATCGTTCAGGGGAATGCGCTACGGCTCGATTGGCGTGAAGTCCTCTCGCCTCGAGAAGCTATGTTTGTGCTTGGGAATCCACCGTTTGTAGGGAAGAAAGAGCAAAGCGCCGAGCAAAAAGCCGATCTCGCCTCAGTCTGGGGTCATACTAAAAACAGTGCTTCACTGGATTTCGTTACCTGTTGGTATCGGATCGCTGCTCGATATATTCAAGGGACTGAAATTCGGGTCGCATTCGTCTCGACCAACAGCATTTGCCAAGGAGAGCAGGTCAGTATCTTATGGAACGCGTTACTCCAGGAATTTCGCATTAAGCTTCAGTTTGCACACGGTACGTTTGTATGGGAGAGCGAAGCTCGTGGTAAGGCCCACGTCCATTGCGTGATCATTGGCTTCGGCATGGAGGACATTCTCAACAAAGTGATCTTTGATTACGAGTCGGATTTAAAGACACCTACCGCCACCTCAGTGCGAAGCATCTCGCCATATCTGATTGAGGGGAAAGACCTTACAATTCCAACTAGGGAGGTACGAATATCTGATGCGGCTCCTGAAATGATGAAGGGGAGCGAAGTCACAGACAAAGGTCATTTACTTCTTTCAGATAGTGAGCGTGATTCTCTACTTGCCGAGTGCAAGGAGATGACTCCTTTTTTGAAACCTTTTACCGGTGGTGATGAGTTTATTAACGGTACCTCGCGGTGGTGTTTGTGGCTAGAGAATGCTCCGCCAGAAATAATTCGTCGAAGTCCGACCACGCTCGCTCGGCTCGAGCAAGTACGGGAGTTCCGCTCCAGAAGTCCCAAAGCACGGACCGTCCAACTCGCAAGTAGCCCTGGGCAGTTTGGTGAGATGAGACAGCCGACGACCCCCTACCTTCTTGTACCCAAGGTCTCATCAGAACGTCGCCAGTATCTTCCCATCGGATTTCTCGAGGCAAGCACGATTGCAAGCGGAAGTGCATTGATAGTGCCGAGTGCGAGCATTTATCACTTCGGCATTCTTCAATCGCGGATGCACATGGCTTGGATGCGTCGCATTTGCGGTCGCATGAAAAGCGACTACCAATATTCGGTTGGAATCGTCTACAACAACTTCCCCTGGCCCACTAAGATTGACCCGAAGCGTCACTCCACAGTGACCGCCGCCGCCGAATCCGTCCTTGAGGCCCGTTCGACCTTTCTTCCACCGAATGGAAAATCCACCCTGGCTGATCTCTACGATCCGCTGGCGATGCCCGCTGCGCTCGTCCAGGCGCATTCCGCTCTTGACCGAGCTGTGGACCGTTGCTACCGCCGCGAGCCTTTCAAGACTGACCGTGAACGAGTCGAGCACCTTTTCAGCCTCTACGAGGCCCTCACCACACCGCTCCTACCACTCAGTCCAGAACTCGGAAAACGAGGTCGAAAGAAATCGCCGCATAGCCAGTCGGACCCTGCGGGAGACACACGCAAATAAGAAGTCATCACGCGTTTATTCGTAAGCATGGGCAGACTCGTTAATCCCGAGGCATCGGTTGGCGACCTCGCAAGACCAGGTCGGGCAAAATGATTGATGGCTAGAATTTGAGACATCCTCCAACCAATCGCCGTTCATCGATATGATAGAACGCGACGACTCTAAGAGAAACTGATGAAAAACGTCGGCATCGGAATCGTCGGAATCGGTTTTATGGGCATGATCCACTATTTGGCCGCTCAGAGCGTCAAGGGCGGCAAGATCGTTGCTTTATGCAGTCGAGACCCGAAAAAACTGGCGGGTGATTGGACGGGCATCCAAGGCAACTTTGGTCCTCGAGGGTCGCAGATGGACCTCTCCGGGCTTAATTGTCACCCCAACTTCGGCGATATGCTGGCTGATCCTGCTGTCGACCTCGTGGACATTTGTGTGCCGAACGACGGGCACGCTAAGCTCGCGATCCAGGCGCTCGAGGCCGGTAAACACGTGTTGGTCGAGAAGCCAATCGCCCTGACAACGGCAGATGCAGATGCCATGGTGGCGGCGGCGAAGGCAGCGGACAAGCTCTTGATGGTCGCCCATGTACTACCGTTCTTCCCAGAATTCGCGTTCGCCCATGAGGTTGTGGCTTCAGGCCGGTACGGAAAGCTCCTGGCAGCGCACCTACTCAGGGTGATCTCGAAGCCGGATTGGTCGAGCGGCATCGCCGATTCCGATCGATCGGGAGGCCCAGCGATCGACCTTCACATTCACGATACCCATTTCGTGGGACTGGTCTGCGGAGTACCGAAGGGAGTCTTCTCGCGGGGGGTCATCGACCATGAGGCCGTGGTGCATTTGAGCACACAGTACCTCTATGACGATCCCAACCTGACCGTGACCGCAGTCTCGGGAGCACTCAGCCAGGCGGGGCGACCATTCGCTCACGGGTTCGAGTTCTATCTGGAAAAGGCGACTATCGTCCTCGAATCCTCCAAGCTGTCGGTTATTTTGCCCGACGGTTCGGTCGAGCGACCGGAGCTTGGTTCGGGTGATCCGGTGGAAGCCTTCACACGTGAGCTGACGGTTGCTGTCGAAGCTGTTACGACCGGCATCCCTGCCGCTCGACTCTCCGGCGACCTCGCTCGTCAGGCACTCGTTCTCTGCCACGCCGAAATCGAGAGCGTGAAAACCGGTCAGATTACAGTTACGCTCTGACCTGGATCAGGATGACTTCTCAGAAGGCTCGACTTCCCCGAGTACAGCCTTGATTCGGAGGAATTCGGCCTCATCCATCTGACCTGCATAATAAGCACGCTCGAGCTGGGCGAGACGTGCTTGCGGCGAGTCGGGGGGACCCAGCTCCTCCTTCTCCTCACGTTGAAGTTCGAGGTAGCGGAAAAGGATGACGAATGCCCCGATCGCCGTCACAATCAGGGCGAACAGACTCAGAAACGGTGCAGCCGAGCGTAACAGTATCACGGGGAGTCGTCCTGAACGACTGGTTTGTGTGGAGGCGGAAACGCTCATCTTCAGGATATTGTACGAATCCGTATCGACCGGTCCATCATCGACTTGACGATTTTTTCGGCATAATCCGAAAGCCATCGCTTGCCGAGCAGAACGCCCACGGTATGATTAGAGATTAGTGGAGGGTTCCTCCGATACGACCTTCGTCTCGGTTGGTAGTCTTACAAGCTCGTTGGGAGCACCCAAGCCATGCGTCGAATGATGTTGGGGCTGGCGGTCGTCGCGGTTGGTTCTTGGATGGCGAGCGATTGCCATGCACAACTCAACGGAAACAACTTGGGCTTGGTTCCCACCGACCCAATCCAGTTCTACTACGGCTTTTACCTCCCCAGGCAGGCGGCCCAGGCCATGCAGCCTGGCCCCGAAGCCACGATCAATGCGGTAACTGCCGATCGGCAAAGTTACGCGGCAACGAACCGTGGCACCTTGTTTGACCCAATTTCACCTTTCAGTCTCGAGAGCGATCCGTTCGGTGGTACCGGTCCCAATGGCGCTGGTCGCCGTGGATCAGCCACGGTTCGCTCCAGGAGTGGGACGCCAACGACCCATGTTTTGGGATCGGGACCGACTGGTTACTACAACCGGGCCGTCAACTATTACCCATCGATCCGCGTTAGCCGGGGCGCGAATAAGAATGTGGCTGTGACGAAGGCAAGTCGGGGCGTTCAAGGAATGCCAAACATGGGTGGCGGCGGGATGGGTGGTGGATTTGGAGGCGGCTTCGGCCCCCGATAATCCTTCATAGCGGGTATGGCGAGATGGATGGTTCCCTCTGAGGGACCTCCAGCTCGCTAACTCTTCATCATTCTTAAAGTAGAGATCGCGACGGAGTTGCTCTCACCAATGGCCGCTGAGCAGCAACGATTATCACCGGCGGAGAGAGGCAACTTAGTTGCCTACTTGGATGGCGAGTTGCCCGAGAACGAGACTCGCGCGATCTCAACCAAGTTGACTCAGTCGAGTACGGCTCGTCGCGAGATGGAAATCCTCGAAAAGACGTGGGCGCTACTCGACCACTTGCCCCAGACCAAAGCGAGCGAGCACCTCACCGAACGAACCTTGACCCAGGTTCAGAATATTTCCGAAGCCGAGGATCAACGGGCTCATTCGGCACTATCAAGTCTTCGGAAGCTCCTTTCCGTCGTCGTCGCGATAGCCCTCTGTGGCGGCTTCTTCGTCGCAGGTTCAGTGATCGCACAGCACCTAATTCCGAATCCAACATCTCGGCTGGCCCGGGATTTGTCGATTGCGGAACACCTCGACGAATACCGTGCGGTCGGGTCGTTCGAGTTTCTGAAACAGCTTGAGAACTCACCCCGGTTTCTCAAAGAAACCGATCCCACGACGAATTCGAGCCGACCATGATCCGCCGACCTCTCTGGTCTGGAAGCGTAGCGACTCTACTACTGCTCGTGATCGCGGGGGCGGATGGACGGGTCGCGGTATCTAACTCCGATGTGTTGAAGGCGATGCCCCAAGAGCGACGACTCGCCCTGCGCGACAAACTTGAACAGTTTGAGAAGTTGAGCGCCGATGAACGCGAAGCCATTCGAATTCTTGATGCAGAGTTACAGAAGCGGCCGATCGAGGAGCAGCACCGATACCTTGCAGTCGCAAGACGCTATCACCTGGCGCTTAACAGTTTGACTCCCGAGCAACGTGAAACGGTCCTATCGTCCCCCGATGCAACGAGGATTGACCAACTCCTCAAGTTGACAACTCCGGCCAAGGCGATTCGAGGTGGTGCCCGTCAACCTGTGGTGGAACTCGACTCCACTGATTTTGTGACGAGCCCTCCTTATGAGTTCGCACATCAGATCCGGTTCTGGATCGGTCTCACTGCGTCTGAACAGGCGGAGATCAACAAACTTGCCGTAGGCCAACGGTTTGAGAGGGTTCGGAACATGATCAAGCGACGGAACGATCCTGCACTTCCTCCGAGCCCAGCCGTAGTCGCCAGAGTCACGGATCGTCAAAACCGCCTCGCCCAGATCCAGAAGAAGTTTGCAGCTTTGCCTAAGAATCAAGTTCGGGTCCAGGCCCGGTTCAAAGACGCGATGCTCTTGGCCGAGATGGATACCCCTAAGGTCACTCCGGCGGATCTCGCTCGATTTGAGGCTGCCATTCCCTCCTGGCTCGGGGAATCACTTGACCCGCTCCCTCCCGAGAGCCTTCGAAGGCGTCTCGAAATCCTCTATCGGATTGCCTACCCTCCTGGAACCGAGATGCCCAAAGCCGCGCCTCCGGCACCGACGAAAGGTGCTCCCACAAAGTCCTCACCCAATCTCGAAAGTCGTGCCAATCCAGTTCGAAGCCCGCTTGCTTGTGAGGACGCCAGGGTTGAACGAGCGTGACGCTTTCTGGATGCGCAGGGCAATCGCCGAAGCCTGGCGTGGTCAGGGGGCGGTCGAGCCCAACCCCATGGTTGGGGCTGTCATCGTTCGTGACGACCAGCTTATTTCTTATGGATATCATAGATCCTTCGGTGGTCCGCATGCCGAAGCGAATGCGATCGCCAGCACGCCCAAGCTGCTCTGCGGGGCGACGATTTACGTCACTTTGGAACCATGTTGCCATTTTGGTAAGACGCCTCCCTGCACTCAGGCCCTCATCTCTGCGGGCATCAGTCGAATCGTGGTAGCCCAGAGTGACCCGTTCCCCAAGGTCGCGGGCGGGGGTATTGCCCAACTCCGCGAGGCTGGGCTCGATGTTGAAATCGGTGTTGAGGCGAAGTTAGCCCGCGAACTCAATGCTCCGTACTTGAAACGGATCCATACCGGGAAGCCTTATGTGACGGCGAAATGGGCGATGACGCTTGACGGCAAGATCGCCACCGCCACAAGAAACAGCCAGTGGATCTCATCGCCCGGCTCGCGTGCAAGAGTGCATGAACTCCGAGGCAGGATGGACGGAATCCTTGTGGGGATCGGAACAGCGATTGCTGATGACTCGAGCCTCACTGCCCGCCCTGCCGGGCCCCGCACTCCTGTCCGGATCATCCTCGACCCCTCCTGCAAGCTTCCTCCTCATAGCAGACTCGCACAAACAGCTTACGAAACGCCCGTCTGGATAGTCGTGAATCAACGAGCCGCCGAGGCTTCAATCAACACGCTCGAACAGCTCGGTTGTGAAATCATTCGAATGGAATCAAAGGAGAGAATTGATGTGACACCCCTAATGAATCGATTAGGGGAGCGAGGCTTAACGAACCTCCTGGTCGAAGGGGGAGGGCAGGTCCTGGGAGCTTTCCTTGATGCGGGTGAAGTGGACGCAATCGATGCCTTCATCGCCCCGATCATTGAGGGGGGAAATCACGCTGGGGGCCCCTTCCTTGGTCGAGGACAAACCCGAATGGCCGACGCGATTCGTTTGGGAGACCTTCATATTGAGACGGTTGAAGGCGATGTCCGAGTCCGTGGAATCCTACCGGCCCCGTGGCGTCAAATCGGCTGAGCTTGACCGGGCATAACGAGTGATGGTAGCGTGGAATTAGGACGCGAGCCCGCTTTTTTACGGGATGACTCGCTTGAAGTGGTGATGGATGCCGGCCTCGGAGGCCCACGCCCGGTGCGGGACTCTCGACACGAATCACCGAATCCGGTCGAGAAGCTGGCTCCCAAGGCGGTGGTTGGCCGGGTGAGTTTGTACCTTCGTCAGTTGGAAGCCTTCCGGGCTCAGGGACAGGTAACGATCTCCAGCAATCAGATCGGCACCGCGCTTGGGATCAACGACGCCCAGGTCCGCAAAGACCTCGCGTTCTTCGGCCAGTTCGGTCATCCAGGCGTCGGCTACCGGATTGATGAGCTTCTAACCGCCCTTAGGCGCATCCTCGGAATCGACCGAGACTGGCCAATGGCGCTCATTGGCTTAGGCAATCTTGGCAGAGCTTTATTGAAGTATCGCGGCTTCGGCGATCGTGGATTCAATATCGCCGCTCTCTTCGACAACGATCAAACCAAGGTAGGGATGCGTTTTAACGATCTGGTCGTCCATCCCCTAGACGATCTCCCTAAAGTTATTGCTGACAAGAACATCTGTCTCGCGATTTTGACTGTACCTGCCGAAGCCGCACAGCGTGTTGCCGATCAGGTTGTCGCTTGCGGGATCTTAGGAATTCTCAACTTTGCACCGATGCCATTGAACCTGCCCCCAACTGTGGGTGTCGTCGCTGTTGATCTCAGCGTGCAGCTTGAACACCTCGCATACAAAGTCCTGAATACCCAAGGGGGGATTTCCTACCTGGGGTCGACTTTCCGGGATGAGCACGACTCGTTAGAATAGAGTTTCATTACCCGGTGGTGAAATGGTATCACGACAGGTTTTGGTCCTGTCTTTCTAGGTTCGAATCCTAGCCGGGTAGCTTGAAGGAAGTCGCTCCTGAGATTTCGCACTCTGGAGCCCCGTCAAATAAGGAAGTCGTATGGATTCGCCAGAATTCCTGCGTCCGATCTGCCTTGTCCTCGCGGCCTTAACGATCATCGCGGGTGGACTCGGAATGATGGTGAGCTTTCTCATCATGGGTTCCGGCACTTCGGCTGAGGTCACGTCTGGCGCATCAGGATTCCTTGCCGGAGCGATTCTCATTACCGGCGGAGTGGTCTCTATGACGATACTTACGACCCGGCAAGCACCATTGGGGGCGACAAAGAACAATTTCTCCGAGATTTCCTGAGTTCCAGAGGCTTTTGAGGGGAAATTCTTCCCGAACAGCGAGCACCCCCTCAAGAATTCGTCGGAACACTCGGGTAGGGCAATACACTTCAGGGACGATGGAGGGTGTTCATGAAGAAGTCGATGATCAATCTGAAGATTATTGATTTATCTATGATATTTCGTCATGAGTTTTCTCAGAACAGGATTTCGGCGGCCATTGGCGAAGCAGCCTAATTCGCAGCCAATCTCGCCGTTTTTTGTTCCGACCGACGATAGTACATCGTCAAAAATAGAAGAGCGCCAATCGACGCCCCTCCCAAGCTCGCAGGCTCCGGAACGACGGAGAACGTATTCGTGATCTCACTGAGCTGGGCCGTACTCTGGGCTCCATTACCACGGACGCCGGTTGTCAAAGTCCCAGTGTTCACCACGCTGAGAGTCAAGGGATTATTGTTGAATAACACGGATTGATTGTTCTGACTGGTGACTGCACCGCCATTGTCTTTATTCGAGAACACGTTCAATGTCTCGTTGCGTCCTGTGAACGTTTCAGTCAAATCAGAACCTGTATTGATATCAACAGCAAGTCCCGAGAACGCCAGCCCTGCTCCACTGATGCCTCCGCCAGCCGCCACCGTGTAGCTGATCGTGACCTTCTGAGTGATTGCCAGTGCGGTCGTCAGCGAGAGAAACGGGTTGAAACTAAAGGTCAAGCCTCCTGCCACGACCGTCACGTCGATCGTTGCCGCCGTGGGAGGCGTGAAAATCACATTGGCTGGCGGGTTCGCTGGGTCGTTCGCTACCGATGCGTTCGTGAACGTAAATGTCAACTTGCCCGAAGTGATCACACCACCATCGTTGTCGATGATATTCTGAATCGAACCAGCTCGACACTCTGAAAGCCCGATCCCAAGGCACAATCCAAGTGTCAGAAGTGCCCCAACCACCCGAGTGTGATGACGTTCTCTCATGGAAGTCTCCTTGTATATCAAGATGGATTAAGCAGGGACCGAGTTCCCACAACAAGATTGATTAGACCGACCGGCCAAGGTTTGGTCAAGCAGGACGTGTTCAGGGGGAACTACGCCTCGTGACTTAACAATGTCGCACAGACGGGAACGTCAGTTACTCAGATACTAACCAGACATGATCGGTTAACCCGGCGGCCATCGCTGGGCTTCGCTTACTTCTGCAAGGTGCGTTCATCCTCCTTGATTCCCAGCGTCCGCACCGGCCAGCAGAAGTTATGGACGCACATTATTAAATATGTAAACGCTTCGTGATATCGCCAGGCCTTGCTGAACCGATATGTCTTGCGAGCCTTGCAGGCGTTGCGATGCCGGTCCGTCCCGTTCTGACGCTCGACGAAAGACGTGTTGATCGCTCGACTCGCACGCGACGTTTTCAATGCCGCTACGACTTGAGCCTTCTCGCGAGTCTTCTCCACCACAGCATAAATCAAGCCTTGGGGAGCGACCTTGAACGGGGACTTGGGACGACCTCGTTTGCCGGTTCGCGGTGGTGATCAGATTCATCAATCGACCCTCGGTGCGACGCTGGAAGTCCTCAACTCACCGCCACGATGTTCTTGGCCGTTCGCTCACCGGGCACAACACTCACGATCAGCCGACTCTCAGCATCGATCGCAACGTGGTCCCAGGTGTCGCCCTTGCGATCATCGGCGGGGTTGGTATCGTGGCAGTTCTTCTCTTTCTTGGCCACAAAAGACCACCTCTCGTCGAACTGGACCTCACGCGTCTGGAGGGGAAAGCTCGACCAGTTCGTCGTGGAGGTCTCGGGCGTGTTCCCCAGCAATTCGGCTCAAGCGGCCAACCGTGTTGCGGTTCACCTTGCAGAGCCGTCCCGTCTAGCGGACACCGCACCCTTCAGCGATATGTTCCAGGACCGATTCGATCTTCTCCGGCGGCAGTCGGGAGTCGAACAAGGGTGTCCCTTTTCGCTCAGAGAATCGGGTCTTACAAGTGCGGCATCGGAGCATGCGTCGGGAGTTGGTCGGGCCGTAAAGCTGGTCATCGTCAGATTTCCCTTGCCTCGCTGACCATAGTCAAGACAATGGGAATTCTGGCAGGAGAACCGCGAAAGATCGTCCATAGTGCGGTCTCCGACACGTATCCTCAAGGGGGAGCGAGACTTCCATCCTATCCAAAAGGGATACACCAAAAGACCACAGAACTGCAATACTGTTAGGCCACGAGCAAATTTCTCGTATCACATGGACTTGGATTCGACAACGCTCTCGGCCTTCGACTCGTCGAAGGCCGAGAGCGAGATTCAAAACAAGTGGACATACCACGAGGTGTGTCGATGCGCGGTTTAACTGTCCTGACTCACCTCGCGGAAGGTCTAACCAGCGAAGTCGCCCGGCGCGTGCTCTACCTCAAACCGACAAGCCCGCCCAGACTGGGGCGCTCTGCTCGTACCTGGTGATTGCATGGTCGTTCAGAAGGGTCTCGGCAATGGCGTCGAGCCCTTTGAGGATCCGTTCACGGTTCCCCTCGGGAACGTCGAACGCGAACTCGATATCGCTGTTACCGTGCAGCGTGACTCGCTTACGAAGGAGGTCGATCGTGATCTCGGTCGGCCCAGTGCGCACGGCGGTCGCAATTGTCTCCCAATCGGCCTCGGGAAGTTCGATCGGTAAGAGGCCGTTGTTGAGGGCATTTCCTTCGAAGATGTCGGCGAATCCATCATCTTTGCCCGGGGCAATCACAGCACGATAGCCTGCCTGCGCAACTGCCCAGACCGCATGCTCACGACTCGATCCACACCCGAAGTTGCGACCGACGATCAAGATCGTCGCATCCTGATTTGCCGACGCGTTGAGGGGGAAATCAGATGCAAGTTCCCCATGGCTTTCAGGATGATCGGGGTCGGGAGCTCCACCTGGGACGTATCGCTTATCGGCAAATAGCAGGGGTCCATAGCCGGTGCGTTCGATCCGTTTGAGGTAGCGAGCGGGGATGATCAAGTCGGTGTTAACGTCCGACCAATCGAGCAGGGCCGCTCTGCCTCGATACGTGAGGAATGCTTCCATCGGGTCAGACTCCTTGGCTCAAAAGGGTGCGAACATCGGTAAACTTGCCTGTCACGGCTGCTGCGGCTGCCATCGCAGCGCTGACCAGATGGGTCCGACCGCCCGGCCCTTGGCGACCCTCGAAATTTCGGTTACTCGTACTGGCGGAACGCTGGCCAGGAGTCAACTTATCTGGATTCATTGCCAGACACATACTACAACCCGCTTGCCTCCACTCGGCCCCAGCCTCCGTAAAGACCCGGTCGAGCCCTTCGGCAATCGCCTGCTCGCGGACCGGCTCGCTGCCAGGAACGATCAGGGCCCGGACACCCGCCGCGACCTTGCGACCACGGAAGACCTGCGCCGCTGAACGAAGATCTTCAATTCGGCCATTCGTACAGGATCCGATGAAGACGATGTCGATGGGTATCTCGCTGATGGGAGTGCCCGGTGTCAACCCCATGTATTCGAGTGATCTCCGAGCATCCTCGCGACTGGTAAAAGGGACCTGATCAGGCTCGGGAATGCGCCCGGTCACATCCACGGTCATCGCAGGATTCGTGCCCCAAGTTACTTGAGGTACGAGTGAGGATGCATCGATCGTCACAATTCGATCAAACGCGGAAGGATCGTCGGTCTGAAGTAGCTTCCAGTCGGCAAGTGCCGACTCCAGGGCGGCCCCCGTGGGAGCAAACGGTCGCTTTGTCGCAGTAATATACTGGATCGTGGTGTCGTCCGGAGCGATCAAACCAGCCCGGGCTCCGGCCTCGATCGACATGTTGCAGACCGTCATCCGTCCTTCCATCGACATCGCGGAAATCGCCGGTCCGTAGTACTCCAGAACGTGCCCGGTCGCGCCTCCGGTGCCGATCGCACGAATCACGGCAAGAATGATATCCTTGGGTTCGAGCCCAGCGGGGAGCTTGCCCTTGACCTCAATCCCGAGTGCCTTGGGGGTCTTCCCCTGCCAGAGGGTCTGGGTCGCCAGGACATGCTCGACCTCGCTGGTACCGATCCCGAATGCGAGCGAACCGAACGCGCCATGTGTGCTCGTGTGACTATCACCGCAGACAATAGTCAGGCCAGGAAGAGTCAAGCCAAGCTCAGGGCCGATGACGTGAACGATTCCCTGGCGACCGCTCCCCATGTCGTACAAGGTGACGCCAAACTCTTTGGCGTTCGTGCGAAGAGCCTCGACCTGACGCTTCGACATGGGCTCGCGAATGTCGAGTTGATTCTCGGTCGGCACGTTGTGGTCAAGTGTGGCGAACGTTAACTCAGGGCGGCGAACCTTCCGACCGCTGAGCCGGAGCCCCTCGAATGCCTGGGGGCTCGTGACCTCATGGACGAGGTGTCGATCAATATAGAGGAGGGTCGCGTCCTCAGTGACGGTCACAACGTGACGTTTCCAGACCTTATGAAACAACGTATCAGGGGCGGAAGGCATCCCTCGACTCCTCAGAATTCGGCACTTCAGGCATTCAGGGCGGTGAGCCGCCTCGCAACGCTCAGCCACACCCTCTGACCATACAGGATACCAAATGTCCCCTGCGGGTTCACGCCCTGCAAGCCGCCTTGACCCATCGTTGGGCCTCCGCTAGTGTACGCAAGTCCCCAATGGGATCCCCCTTCTCTCTTCTTCAAGGAGTCGTAAATGGCCAAATTCGCGCGCCTTTGGTTCGCATCTCTCGGCATTCTTGGTCTCTGCATGGTCGCCCCAGTTCATGCCCAAGATGCAAAGCCAGGCTTAGAAGCCAAGGCGGCCTTTGAGGTCCTGAAGTCGCTGGCCGGCGAGTGGAAAGGAGTTGAAAAAGATGGTCATACGCCCCAGATCAACTATCGCGTCATCTCCGGAGGTAGCGTTGTGATGGAGACCTATTTCCCGGGGACCGACCACGAAATGGTCTCAATGTACCACCTGGAAGGCGATGAACTCCGAGCGATCCACTACTGTGCCGCTCGCAACCAACCCCATATCAAGCTCGACAAGAAGGCATCGACTAAGGACAAGCTGGTCTTCATGTTCGACGGCGGCACGAACTTCGATCCTGCCAAGGACATGCACATGCATTCCGGTTGGATTTCGATCAAGAACAAAGATCACGTCGAAGCCGAGTGGGACGGCCACATGGAGGGCAAGAAATTGCACACCGAGAAATTTGACCTGAAGCGATCTTGATCGAAAGTCTCGGGTAGAAGAGCCGTTATGCGTCGACGTGGTGGCTCGCCATCTCATCGGCGTGGTAACTCGAACGAACGAACGGACCGCTCGCGACTTCGAGGAATCCGAGTCCTCTGGCAATCCGACCGAGTTCGTCGAACTCTGAGGGTGGTAAGTAACGCTGAACGGCCAGATGCTTGGGTGAGGGTTGCAAATACTGGCCCAGTGTTAGGAAGTCGCAGCCTACTGCGCGAAGATCCGCCAAAGTATCGATGATCTCCTCGGTCGTCTCGCCCAGCCCAAGCATCAGGCCACTCTTCGTGCGTATGCCACCGCCGAGCTGCTTGGCAAGTTCGAGAACCTTGAGGCTAATCGCATACTGACTTTTTCGACGGACATACTGCTGGAGCCGGGCCACCGTCTCCATATTGTGATTGAAGACCTCCGGGCGGGCTGAGAGCACAATCCGGATCGATTCGGGATCGCCTTCGAAGTCCGGCGTAAGCACCTCGATCGTCGCGCCAGTTCGGAGCCGGACCGCCTCCACACACTTTTTGAAGTGGTCGGCACCACCATCGGCAAGGTCATCTCGGGTCACGGAAGTAATTACGACATGCTTGAGCCCTAATCGGAAGCAGGCTTCCGCCAGGCGATCAGGCTCGTCGAGAGCGACCTCCTCAGGCTTGCCCCGCTTGACCGCACAGAAGCCACAAGGGCGAGTGCAGGTCTCACCCAGAATCATGAACGTAGCAGTTCGCCGGGTCCAGCACTCCGAACGATTCGGGCACTTGCCACTCTCACAGATGGTCTCAAGACCGAGTTCAGCGACCAAGCTCTTGGTGAAATATGTCCCCCCCGCCTCCGGAAGCGGTCGCTTGAGCCATTCCGGCAACCGGCGTCTCGGTGCGGACACGACATCTTCCGAGGACAAGATAGGCAAGCTGGGGGCATTATCCAAGACTGGGAGCGTAGACATGTGCCCTCGGCTTCCGCCGGATTAGCGGATGATCGGTATAGAGATGATGCTGTTCCACGCCAAATCTTAGCTCGATGTGACGGATCAGGGATTCTCGGACCTTCGCCATCGGGGTCGGCCTCTGTCTCCAGGCTTCCATCGAGGTTTGGCGGAGTGAGTGGCCAGCCGAGCCTGGCTCATTGAGGACGAGGTCGAACGGATCGAGGTAAGTTGCCACATTCAACGTTCCTCCATGATAGGCAATCCAGCGATTCACGGCCACACCCAGCGAGGCCACTCGCGACGGTCCGAGGTACACTCCAGAAACCTCAGTGCCCACATGTCCCCGAAGTTCAAACTCGCCCAGAAGATCGACGAGTGCGCCCGAAAGTCGATCGAGATACAAACGGAGATTTAGTGTTTGGGGGTTGAGCCCGAGCACGAGATAGAACGAAAGCTGACCGGGAAGATGGAGCACACAGCCCCCTCCTCGGTTCACCCACCGGACTGGCAAGCCCCACGACTTCAATTGATCATCGTCGGGTCGGATATGGGCCCGGCTGCCGACTCGACCCACACTGATGGTTGGTGGATGTTCGCACAGGATCAGCGCCGCACCGCCCTGTTCGGTAAGGTCGTAGACGAGCCTTCGCTGGAGACGAAGCGCCTCTTCAAGTTCTATGATCCCAAGGAGATAGACTTCCAGATGGGTCGAAGGCGGAGGAGTCGAAATCACAACCTAAGCCCTCGCTCCGATGCCTGCACAGGCGTCCTTCAGTTCTGCCAGATCCATGAAATGATGGTACACCTCCAACCCAATTTGGGACAGGTCGGAATGACCATTTGAGAAGCCATCTGATGTTAGAGCGAGGGGAGCATGGGAGATGCTTCCAGGAGCCGACGCCCCTGATCCCGTGGGATGCCTAACTCATCAAGGAGCCGCTGACGGATGGTTTTCAGAAGGGGGTCGATGGTCTCTGGGCGTTCGTTGGGGATTGGGATTGCCCCACCAGCCCGTTTGTCGTGGCCACCGGCGGTCCCTAGGCCTTCGAGGACATCTCGGAGAAGTTCTCCGGCGTGCCCTCCGAGATGGTTCACTCGCATTGAGAGTTTCAGGACCCCGTCACACAGACCGAGACAGACGACCCACTCTACCTTCTCAAACCGGATGAAGAAGTCTGCCATTTCCGCGATGATATCGGGCTGTGTCACGTGCCCGCAGAAGCTGACGATCAAATTTCCATAAACGAAGGCATTTGCCAGCGAATGTTGAACCGTGGCAAAATGACTCTGAGGGAGCTTGGGATTCTTGATCTGGGCGAGCAGATCCTTGTCGGCGCGAGGGAAGAGCCAGACAAGCGCCCCATCGTCGGTCGGGCCGGCTTCTCTAGGAAACCCGGCAACTTCACTCTCGATTCCGTAGAGCAGTGCCGTCGCGAGTCGCCCTGTCACAGGCACATTCGATTCCAGAAGGTAGCCCGTCACGATCGTCGAGGTCGCACCCATCTGAGGCCGGATGTCGCGAAACAAGACCCCTTCCAGTAACCCACCCGTCTCATGGTGGTCGAGAACCACCTGGGGCCTCGCCGCCTCGCTCGCTCTTCTTCCGGTGTGTGGCTGAGTGTCAACCATCACGACCGCAGTCTCTGGTGTGATGGCGGCCTGATCGACCGGTACCAAATGGATTGGAATCAAGTCGACCATCGCCTGATTCTCAGCCCGGGCAATCATCCCATCCATCGTGAGAGTGATCGGCTTGCCCGGCTGTTTGGATTCGATCAGTGCTTTGAGCCCAAGCATACTCGCCAGGGCGTCCGGGTCCGGGTTGACGTGGGACACGAACACGACCTCGCGAAAGGGCGCAAGGGTCGCGAGAAAACGCTCAGCACGGCCACGACGCTGCGGGTTGGGCTCGACTTCGACACTCATGGATCGTTCCCAACCATGGTCCGAGAGATCCAGGCGAACGAAACGCCAGGTAATCCCCCTTCAGATCCCCTTAGTTTACGACATGAATGGTCTACAGATCTAGAAGTCACGCTTCACTTAGGCAGTCCGCAAGAACTACTCTAACTCGGTTGCGACTGATATGGTGACGCTCCATTTGGGAAGAGTGGCCGAGCGTTGCAGTCGGGCGGCGATCAGGCCAAAGGCCGCTTTACCGATCGTCACGCCGGTGCTGTAGACCTGGTCAAGGTGATGGACGATCGGCCTTACGCCACGCCATCGTTTTGGCCCAGGACACGGCGATTTCCACTGTGTTCAACAGCGCACCGTTCCAATGGTTCTCTAGAATGCCCCAGCACCGTTCCACGGGGTTGTACTTGCTGTGATAGGGCGGATAGTACGTCAGAGGCGAGAAAAAGGGGACGGGAGGAATAAATAGATTCTATTAAGCCTGCTTGTTCGCTCCGTCCCCTTTATTGTCCATGTGGCTCTTCCTGTTATCCGAGATGCCGACCCGACTTTTTTGCCGCCTAACGACCAGGTTCAGTGGCGGTACTCCGTCCGCTGCAACCGTGGGTTAGGCCGGGTTCGCTGTTTGGAGTTCGGGGTGACCACTCAGGTACTCGCGGAGAGCAGCGTTAACAGCGTCTTCGTCCGCGAAAGCCGCAGACACGTCAGCCGCGAGCCGGACCACGCGTAACCGCTCCTGATAGCGCGCCGCATACTTGCCACGGACAACGCCACGCATCGAGCGGAAGTCATATTCCGGCTGAATGTCGTCGCTCGACCCCGGCCCGTCAGGGGAAGTTGCCATCCTCATAGTCCTTTCGTTCTCGCCGAGTCGCTACCCGTGCGCTGATGATGCGGATCAAATTGTCGCGATCCGTATGAGAGACCACCAGCAGCCGACCGGCGAGCGACGTACCCATCGTCAGGAAACGATCCTCATCGTCGGCATGTTTGGGATCGTAGCCCGTGACCGAGATCGGATCGCCGAACACCGTCATAGCTTCCGAGAAGGTGACGCCGTGCTTCCGCTCATTCGCTTCGGCTTTGGCATCATCCCACTCGAAATCCATCTTGCCCCTCCGACCCACAGCATACCAGATGAGTTGCTGAGCGAGGATAAATGGTGTCCGAGGATAAATGGTCTCAGTTCAATTTCAGAACTGTCCGGCTCACTTTTTTTGGAATTGCCCGATGTTGATGTTTCCGACAAAAGTCCCGAGTGGGAGCTTGAGACAGATGGGAGGCTTGCGGAAACCCGCATGTAACGCTTTGCCACAATTAGCGTTAGAACGCGGGAAGCGTCGGTTTTTCCATCAAGCTGCCCCGATCACTGTGGACAAACGTTCAATTCTGTCGGAAACGTCGATGTTGCTTTGCTTTCTCGAATTACGGTCGGTCTACTGTACGCACGATTCCAGATCGGGTCGTCGAAAACCAAGCGGCAAATCGTTATTGAGTCCGTCTCGGAGCAATTTACCGCTCATTAGAGCGGTTCACGCCTGCATTACGCACGATCCGACTTGTCGGAACCAACCCAGGATGTCCTGAATGGTGACTCCACTCAAGGCCTCACCAATTGCGTCGTAGAGATGATCCTTGGCCCGAGCCCCAAGTCGCCGAAGCGCCTCCTTGAACTTTGAGAACATCTCCTCGATCGGATTGAAGTCCGGGCTGTACGGCGGCAGCGGCAGCACTCTCGCTCCTGTTCGCTCGATCGCCTCGGTCACTTCCGGCCTCAGGTGCGCCGCCAGGTTGTCGAAGATCACCACGTCTCCTTTGCGCAATGCCGGCACCAACACTTGCTCCACGTAAGACTGGAAAGTCGCGGCAGTGGTGCCGCCGGGAAATGCCAGTGGGGCACGAATTCCATTCAGGCCCATCGCCGCGATCACCGTCACCGACTCCCACGATGCCGGGGCCGACGCCTCCACCCGCTCGCCTTTGGGAGCCCGGCCATAGGCGGGCGTCATCGCCGTCGTGACACCGGTTTCGTCCACGAAAACAAGCCGCTTGGGCTCGATCGACTCGACCTCTTCGAGGAACAAGCGACGCTCCTCCTGAACATCCGGCCGGTCCCGCTCGCTGGCGTGCAGGGTCTTCTTCTTGCGAGTGATACCGAGCTTCTCCAACCCTCGCCAGACGATCATGATGCTGCCGGAGATGCCCAAGTTCTGCCTGTGTTGTTCGAGCGTGGCGTCGGGAGTCTCCTTGACGAGTTTTCGCAAGCGTTCCAAGCCCTCTTGATCGAGGGTCGGCTCGATCCCGCCGGCGTGCGGCCTGGGGTTGAACGTTCCCGTCTCGCGACGGAGTTGGAGGAGTCGGGTGATGGTCGAGACATTGACAGAGAACCGTGCGGCGAGTTGGCGGCGAGAGCCTTCGTGGCGATCGATGGCGGCCAGGATACGTTCGCGGAGATCATTCGACAGCGCTTTCATGAGTCGCCTCCTTTCGAAGATCTCGTATTCAAATCGTGTGCCAAGCGAAGGTGAACCGCTCTAATACGGACCCCGAAAAATTTCTACCCGAGCTTCCGCTGACTCTCTCGATGAGGCAAGATGAGGCGATCCGCTTTTTAGCACGGAGGCCTCATCCATGTTCGTCGCCGATCACCATACTCTGGAACAACTTCACGAACTCATCCACGCCTTTCCCGAGAAGCGAGTTTGGCGGCGTGTCCAGAGCGTCGTCCTCGCCAAACAGGGGTGGACCGCCCAGGATATCGCCGATGCCTTGGGATGTTCACTCAAAGCCGTCAAGAACTGGGTTTCCCAGTACAATTGCGGGG
>JANXSX010000111.1 GCA_025356475.1 Isosphaeraceae bacterium
GGACGTCATGGGTATCTAGAAGGATTTTCACTCTAGGTACTCCTGAAAGTCGGCGAGATGATCATCATCTTCGTCGAGGATGGTCAAAATTCCCTTGGCCGTGCCAGGCTGGCAAGTCCAGGGTTCGATCTTAGGGGCCATAAGGGTAGCAACGATCTGACCGTCACGCACGATGCAGACCTCCTCGCCTGGCACGAGCGTTGCCACTAGTTCTGGGAGGCGGGCTTGTGCGTCTTGAAGAGTAATTGTAGGCATGAGCGAACTCCTGTGGGCAGGTTCCCCGATCGTGGCTCGCCTGTGACTCGCTTTGAGGATTCTACCCTGAACGCCGCGCCGCGCCGCGAGCTTGTCTGCATTCTCAGGCGCTCGTCACCAGGGGCTGGTGTCCGTTCGATCTGTTACGGTAACACGAAGGCGGCTATGATTCAGGCGACGACGATCGACTTCATCGTCAAATTCCTAACCCATTCCGCTAAAGATTATCGGCGGAAGTCCTCCCAATAGATCTTCCCGAGTACATAAACCCCGGTGCAGGCCCAGGCGAGTGCCAGGAGCAAGCCAAACTTCTCGCGCCAGGAGCGGGCGCGTCGCCAGTGCTTGCGTCGCAATCGGCCACCGACCAATAAGCTGATCGTGACATAAACGGCCATCAGGGGCGTTCCGTAGAAGAAGCAGACGCCCGCACTGCCCTGGGCGATCGCCTGATCCCTGCCTTGTGCTCGCATGTGCATGACCGGCGGCCAGAGCAGCCAGGCCGATGTCCCTTGAGTGAACCAGAGGAATCGACCGGAAGTGAAAGGCCGTCGAGTCCGGCGCCGTTCCCAGATCAAGAGGGGTGGCCCAACCACCGAAAACCTCCTAATATGACGATAATCAACACGACCAAATCTTGTTCATCCTTATAATCCCAGCCTTTGTCGAGCATTGTCCATAGCCCGACCGCCACTCCTGCGATCAGCAACATCAGTTCCCAGAGCGTCAATCGGTCGCGGCTCATGGCGTGACTCCTCCCGGATCGCTCATTTCAAAGGGAAATGGTTGGGATCCGACAGTACGCCAGTACCGACATTGCTACAAGAAGTCAAACCTCGCCTACTGGGAAGTAAACACGATAGGATCACAACGGGTATTTCCCAAACGCTGTCGGCAGGGTTCAAGCTCCTGCCGGGAACTATTGATGCACGAAGTGGATGGATACCAGATCGCCGCGGATCCTAAACCTAAAGTAGGATTCGAAACTACGTTGCGGCGCTGACCATGGAGCGAACGCAAGACTGTTGAGGATCACGCTTGCTTCTGAGGAACAGTCGAGGCAGGTGCCAGGTCGGTATTTGCCGGTCCTACGATTACGATACCGAGTGCGTCAAATCGGGAGCCATGACAGGGGCAGTCCCACGTCCGCGCGGCGGGGTTCCAGGCGACGATGCAGCCCAGATGTGGGCATATTGCTGAGCATTCATGAAGGATCCCTCCATCGTTGCGGTAAACCGCAACCTTGGCTGTTCCTCGACCGATAATTGCTCCGCTTCCTGGCGGAATCGCATCCACCGAAGTGACTTCTCCCCCGGTCGCGCGATCACCGAATTGGAGCGCGACATCGACATTTTCGCGAACGAAATCCCAGGCGGCCTTGAGTGGTTTCCGACTGGGCTCATAAAGTGATTCCCAGGCATTGGACCTTCCCAAGATGAGGTCGGAAATCAGCATGCCGGCAATGGTGCCGTGCGTGAGACCCATACCTGAGTCACCGGTTACGATATAGAGATTCTTCTGCCCACTCGGACACTTGCCAATATAGCCGAGACCATCAAGAGTCTCAAAAACCTGACCAGACCAGTGGTAAGTGACCTCACCAGCCTGAGGAAAACGGGCACGGGCCCATTCTTCAAGATGAGCGAAACGGATTTCGGCATCGTGCGCATGTGCGGTCTTGTGGTCTTCACCACCGACGATCAAGAGGTCGTGCTCATCATCGATTGGCTGAGTTCGCACGTAGTGGTAGGGATCGTCGGTGTCCCAGAACAGGGCCTTGGGCACGAGTCCTCTCGGAATCTGTAAACCAATCGCATAAGTTGTGTAAGGAGCTTGTTTGGTATGGATGCCAACAGTGAGATGAATGGGAGAGTTGGTCGCGACCACAATGGCTGTGGCAGAAACGGTTGAGGTCGGTTCGCCGCGAATTTCAACCGTAGGTGCTGACCCCCCGGTGATCGCGGATACGTGCTGACCCGTGACGATCTTGCCACCAACCCGCTCAATCGCACGTGTGAGACCATCGAGATATTTGAGGGGCTGAAATTGGGCTTGGTCTTGATAACGAAGACTCGGGCCAGTCCCTAGTCCATCGATAGGAGCGTGGTCGATACGCTCGATCCCTTTCAGGCCCGCCCGTTCAATCGCTTCCCATTCTTGATCGATGATCTTCGCGTCCTTGGCGTTGGGGGCGTAGAGGAAGCCTTCAACGAGTGCGAAGTCGCAAGCAATCTGCTCTGTTTCGCATGTCTCTTTGATCCAATAGATCGCCGCGCTATGACTTTCGTAGGCGAGCCGAACTGCATCGGAACCCTGGATCCGTTCGATATGCTTGAAACCATCGTCGATCGCACTAGACAGGTGGGCCGTGGTTACCGCTGTCTGACCACCACCGATAGGCCCATCGTCGAGAACGAGCACCGACCGGCCCGCTCTTGCGAGTTGGAGAGCAACCGATAAACCAGCGACACCAGCGCCGACGACGCAAACATCGACTGAGGAAGGGAGTGATCCATTTTGCCGGTTCGTCTCTTGTTGGGCATCCATCCAAGGCGAACGATTCCACTGTAAACGCTTCATGGAAGTCCACTCTTGAGGTTTGTTTGAGATTGAAGGTAAGGTCCGAGTCTCGCAAGTCGCGACATTCACGGCTTCAAGAGAACCTTGATGCAGCCATCTTTCTTATCTCGGAAGGTTTTGTAGGCTGCTGGGGCCTCTTCGAGCGAAAGTTGATGAGTGATAACAAATGACGGATCGATCTCGCCCTTTTGAATCTTCTCGAGCAAGAACTTGGAATATTTGGGGACGTGTGTCTGTCCCATTTTGAATGTCAAGCCTTTGTTCATGGCTGGACCCATGGGAACATTATCAGGGAAACCAATGTAGACACCTGGAATTGAGACGGTTCCCCCCTTTCGACAACACATGATGGCTTCGCGAAGGGCATATCCTCGATCGGTCGCGAGCCCTACTGTCTCCTTGGCTTTATCGACCACAGTCTCGAAGCTGCCCGATCCGTGCGCCTCGGCTCCCACGCAGTCGATGCAACTATCGGGTCCGCGACCCTTGGTCATATCCATGAGTGTGTCATAAACGTTTTTCTCTTCAAAGTTGATGGTCTCGGCTTTGCCCTGCTCGGCCATGCGGAGCCGTTCTGGAACGCAGTCGATCGCAATGACTCGCCCGGCTCCGAGCATCCAAGCGCTCCGGATTGCGAACTGGCCGACAGGTCCGCAACCCCAGATTGCGACCACATCACCAGCCTCGATCTGGGCGTTTTCTGCCGCCATGTAACCCGTGGGGAAGATGTCGGAAAGAAAGACGACCTGTTCATCCGGGATGCCATCGGGGATCTTCAGGGGACCAATATCGGCGAACGGAACCCGGAGAAACTCCGCCTGACCGCCAGGGTTTCCACCCATCGTATGCGAGAAGCCCAGAAGCCCCGCCGGTGATTGACCCATCACTTTACGGGCCACCTCTGCGTTGCGGTTGGACTTATCACAAAGCGAATACAGTTGCTTCTTGCAGAACCAACAGTCACCACAAGAGATCGTGAACGGGACGACAACGCGGTCCCCCGGCTTGAGGTTTGTAATCGACTTGCCAACCTCTTCGACGATCCCCATCGGCTCGTGGCCGATGATGTCTCCAGGCTCCATGGTTGGCATAAAGCCGTTGTAGAGGTGAAGGTCTGAGCCGCAGATACAGGTCGCCGTGATCCGCACAATTGCGTCACGGGCATCCTCAATCTTAGGGTCGGGAACTGTATCGACCCGAACGTCTCCCTTACCATGCCAGCAGAGTGCTCTCATCGGAAGTCCTCATGTTCGAATAAGGTAAGTTGCTCGTGAAAATCCATTTATGCTCTGAAGTGCTTGTAGTCAGAAATTTTCTTTCCGTACCACATGCATATTTCTAGTATCGTGCCAAAGCGCGCAGTCGTGCTCACACATCATCCTGATAGAGCACTTGAAATTGGGCGGCATACCTTGCGGATGAAAGAGGTGTCGAGCCTTACATGCTCGTTGGGTACGACATCAGCAAGTCGAGTGCCGAAGATTCGAGATTGGGTGAATTTCGGCAAAAATTAGGATGAACCGATCCCTCTCGGTCGGTGACTCTCAGAAATCGCGTCAAACCGAGTTGGGTAACGATCGTGATCACTTCTTTGACCAGCAGCACTGCTGATCAATCCTTCCTCGCAGAGAAGAGCAGCAGGAAATTCTCCTCCCATCTAGCCTAGATCTCCCGGTTTAAGGGGAGGTGGTTATCACCTCTTTGTTCTTGTGTCCTGCTGAGAAACAGTAGAACCATCCAGGGAGCAAGGTCATGAGTATTGAAATTGATCGAGATCTGTTCTGAGTGGTCAACCTCGTCGCTCAATCACGGGCAATCGCATTCCCCCCGAGTTCAAAGAATATGCGATTTGATTGTGATGACTCTCTAGGACTTCCAAGGAAGAGCTGGTAAGTGACGAAGGAGCCGATCATAAAGGGGTGCTTGGGTCCTTGAATGGCACCAGGTTTGCTGAAACCTGACTCACGAAAAGAAGATGCTCGGCACTTCACGTCCAACACCAGGTTGCGGCTCTTTCGCCAAGGAGTTTTCCATGTCCAGGTCACAGAAATGCACGACAGTCGTTGGTGTTTTCGCAGATCGTCACGAAGCCGATAAGGCTGTCAGCGACCTCTTGAAGGCTGGGTTCCGTCAGGATCAAATTGGTGTTGCCATGCGACACGACGACGGGGCGACTGGGGCGGAGACCACGACCGATGGCGATGAATCGCATGCTGGGTCGGGAGCCATCGCTGGAGTCATGACAGGCTTGGGTCTTGGAACTCTTGCGGGCCTCGGAGTTCTCGCTGGCGTCATCCCTGTGGTTGGCCCCGCCATTGCGGCCGGCACGCTCGGCGTCATTCTCTCCAATGCCGCCGCCGGGGCCGGGATCGTTGGGTTGGTCGGAACCCTGATCGGCGCTGGTGTGCCCGAGCATGAGGCCAATTACTACCATGACGAATTCGAGGCCGGTCGGGCGATTGTGACCGTCACGGCGGACACTCGGGCCACCGAGGCAACGGCCATCTTGCGCCGGTTTGGTGCCTATGACATGAACACCAAGGACACATCTTCCGCGAATTCCATGTCCACCGAAACCTGCAATACCAAGATGTCGAACTCGGCAGCCCCGAGCATCGCCTTAGCTCGCAATGACGATACGATTGAAGTCAAGGAAAAGAGACTTCACGCGGAGAAGCGGCCTGTCGAGACCGGCGCGGTTACCGTCCGCAAAGAGATCCACACCGAGACCAAGACGCTGGAGGTCCCCGTTCAGCGTGAAGAGATCGTCATCGAGCGAACCCCCGTCCACGGGCGGGCATCGACTGGCGTCATGTCGGGCAACATGGCTCAAGGCGAAGAAATTCGCATTCCAGTCCGGGAAGAACAAATCCACCTTACCAAGGACGTTGTCGTTACCGAGGAGGTCAAGGTCGGCAAGCGGGTGGTTCAGGATACAGAGCGAGTCTCGGGACGGGTGCGCAAGGAAGAGGTCAAGGTCGAAGAGACCGGGGACGTGAACGTCAAGTCCCGCACCACGGCAAAACGCTGAGAACTCTGGCCGGCCCAAAATAGGTCGGATCTTGATCGAGAATAATCGCAAATGAAGGGACGGAGATGCTCCAGCATCTCCGTCTTCGTTTATGTATAGATTCTCAAGATTCCTAAATAGCTCTCAGCCAAGAGGAAAGTCGAGCGAGAGTCTTCCCCTTGGATTGTGGACAGATTTGGAAGCTATCCTCATACCAGCCGGAGTCGCCAGTTGTGGTTTGACCAGGTCTCCACCATACTCGGAGAACGAAGTGGCTCAAGAATCTGTTGAAGAACTCAAATCTGTGTACAAACTCACTTGTGAGTTTTTGTGATCTATCCTCATGACTGATATTCGTAGCCCTTGGCTGTTGTACTGTAAAGGCGCTCTCTTTTTGGTGCTGGGTGTGCTGGCGTCGGCAATCTTGTTGTTCGAGCATCCGAGCTTCAAGGTTGCGTTCCTGCTGGCACTGGCGATCTGGGCGTTTGCCCGGTCCTATTATTTCGCGTTCTACGTGATCGAACACTACGTTGACAGTTCGTATCGGTTCGCGGGACTTTGGTCGTTCGCGCAGTATGCGTTGAGGAAAAGGCGATCCTCTGGCGACCCTTGAGGTCGACCGGTCGGTTGACGCGGGCATGGGGACGCCGTTAGGCTCGACGTAATGATGTTTGACTGGAACCCATTCCTTGCGAGTGCCCGCCTGTGCGTATCTTGCTGACCAATGACGACGGCGTATTCGCCCCAGGGTTACGTGCCCTGCGGAAGGAGCTCTTGAAGCTCGGCGAAGTGACCGTGGTTGCACCTGCCGTCGAACAGTCGGGTGTCGGCCATTCGATCACTTTGCTCGAACCCTTGGTTGTCAAAGCGGTTGACGACGAGGAGGGCCGGGGCCTGGGCTACATGGTCGAGGGAAGCCCCGCCGATAGTGTCAAATTGGCGATCTGCGAGCTGATGGAACGGCCCCCCGACCTGATCGTCTCTGGGATCAACGCCGGCTCCAATGCGGGGATCAACGTGCTGTACTCAGGGACAGTTGCTGCGGCGATCGAGGGGGCGTTCTTCAAGATCACAAGCATCGCCGTCTCGCTGGAACTTGCCGAGCATTTCGACTATCCCCACGCCGCGAAGCACTCCCGCAAGGTGATTGAACAGATCATTGCCAACAAGCCTACGACAGGCTCGCTGTTCAACGTTAACCTGCCCGCCCACTCGCGAGGCGAGCCCAAAGGCGTGCGCGTGGTGCCGATGGGGATCGGTCGGCACGGGGAAGGCTTCGAACGCCGAAGTGACCCACGAGGTCGGACCTACTACTGGATGACCTATAACCCTCCCTACCACCTCGAAGGTCCCGAGACCGACGTCACCAGCCTGTGCAATGGCTACATCACCGTCACCCCGCTGCATTTCGACCTGACCAAGCATGACGAAATCGCCAAGCTGTCAGCCTGGGATTGGGGGAAATAAGGGGGCTTTGGAGAATCCGTTCTCTCCTGGGAAGGCCACTTTCTTGAGTGGCGACCCCAGGTCAGAGATCCGCCCTTGCGGCGATTTTCATTCCAGCGCAAACTCCGCACGCCCGAATGGACTCGGGAGTCTGGGTGGACTCTGCGCCCGGGTGGATTTCCCTGATCTTGACGCTTGACCTAGGATGGTCTTGCCCGATGAACGTGCCGTTCGAAGCTTCATCACGCCTTTCTTGGCGTTCGATTGGTTGGATCGTGGCTTATGGGGCCTCAATGCTCCTGTTCCAGCCGGGCCGCGACTGGGTGTTAACTTTCCACGAAACGCTGTTCGCCGAGCCCGCCCGCGAGTTCCTCCAGACCGGTGACTGGGTGATTCCCCGGATGGGTGGAGTCCCCACCTGGGACAAACCTCCCCTGCTGCACTGGGCGATCGCCGTCTGTATGAAGGTGTTCCACTCGGAAGCGGAGTGGGTTGTCCGCCTGCCCACCGTCTTCGCCACACTGATCCAGGCGGTACTGATCGCGGGACTGGCAGGGCGTTGGTATGGCGACCGCATCGGTCGCTTGACCGGCTTAATTCAGCTTACAACCTTTTACGTGCTGTTTCAAGCACGTTTAGCAGAAGCGGATATGTCGCTTTGTGCCACTGTCACTGCGGCAATGACTGCGCTTGCGTATGCCACGGTCGAGCGGCCCGATGGGACGAAGCCTCACTGGTGGATTGGCCAGGCATACTGGCTTGCGGTTGCGCTGGCGTTCCTTTCCAAAGGGCCGATCGGGGTAGCGTTCGTCGGCGGGGGCAGCTTTTTCTTTGCGTTGTGGCAGATGCGATGGCCGGTCTGGCGGTTCTTTTTGAACCCGGTCGGTTGGCTGGTGTTCGCCCTGGTCGGGTTGAGCTGGCCAGTGACGGCGTTTCTGATCGACCCGACAGTGATTGATGGGTGGCGACATCAGAATATTGACCGATTTACGGGAGTGCTTGGCGGACAAGAAAACCCATTCTTCTACCTTTATACGATCCCGCTGATTGCGCTACCCTGGACACCGTTTGCCATCCTTGGGCTCGCGGCGGCTCGCGGTGAGACTGGCCCCAAGCGTGATCTTTCGAGGTTGCTGCTCTGCTGGTTTGGGGCGGGGATGGTCCTGATCGCGAGTGCGGCGTGGAAGCACAAGCATTACGCGATTCCGGCGATGCCCCCCATGACGATTTTCGCCGCTCTGGGGTTGAGCCGCTACCTGGATCGACTCTCGCTGAGGAGCCAGCGTCCGCTCCGCATCCTGGCGGCAGGCTTCGTCATCGGCGGCATCATCGCGACCGGTTTGGGGTACGCCCAAGCTTGGACCAAAGTCGCATCGGCAGCCCCTTTGATCATTGTTGCCGGAATTGGTCTTGGCGTGTCCAATTGGCTCGCCCGCCGTGCGCGTCCTGATCATGCGCTGACCGCCGCATTTGGGATGATCTGGGTGGTTGTCACATTAGCTGAGGCTCTGGTCATGCCTGCGTACGACCTGTACCAGCCGCGTGTCGAACTTGCCCAGCGAGCGAATGCAATCATACCGAAAGGAGCTCCCGTTTATCTGATGGAGCTGCCCGACGGTCAGATCACCTATTATGTTCGCCTGCCGATCCGCTGCGTCGAGTGGCATGAACTCGCCGGTGACGTCGCCGAGAACCCACGCCCTGGCGAATCCATCTATGTCGTCGGTCCCCGCAAGTTGTTGCCACACCTGGCGCGGCTCGGTGAAGCCAAGATCATCGATGAATGTTCATCACGGCACCGCACACCCCGACCGGAAGATCGACTCTCCTTGATCGAGATCACACCCGAGCCGGATCGAGCCCGAGTCGCCCTGCTGGCGACGCCAAAAGAGAGCGTCGTGAGATAATCGCGACAGATCTCTTGAAATCGCCTGACGTGCCGCTTCTTTGGGCGTGCCGCTTCTTGGCAGCCAGCGCACATCCGGATACTATGGGCAGAGAGCCGAACTTCTGCCGAGGCGATTCCTGACGATGCGCCAGTCACTCCTGCCCCTGGAATACACAAACCCTATCGTATCTGGGCAACTCCATGGTGTTGTCTATACGAAGGCATGGGTTGTTGAACTTCTCCTGAATCTCGCTCGATACACCGATGAAACGAATCTGGTCGACAAACTTGCGATCGAGCCCTCGGCGGGTGACGGTGCGTTTCTCGTTTCGATGGTGCGCCGACTTGTCCGATCTTGCCGCAAACATGGGCGAGCCATCATCGATTGCGCGAGTTCATTAATCGCATATGAGATCGATGAAGAGAGTGCAATTCTGGCCCGGCTTGCGGTCTTCAACGCTCTCTCAGAGCTTGAGATTGAGGACGATGTTGCACAGAAACTTGCAGAGGGTTGGGTGAAGTGTGGAGACTTCTTACTCGATGGACCGACCCTCCCCTCTGCGGATTTCATCTTGGGCAATCCGCCTTATATTCGGATTGAAGAGATCCCCGAAGAGACGGCTGGTCTCTATCGCAGGATGTATACCACGATGCGAGGTCGGGCTGACCTGTACGTGGCATTTTACGAGGCCGCACTAGGACTCCTGAAAGAAGATGGAATCTGCGGATTCATTTGTGCGGATCGCTGGATGCTCAACCAATATGGGGCGGAGTTAAGGCGTCTCGTGACCACGAGCCATAGCGTTGAGGCGATCGTTGAAATGCACAATGCAAATCCCTTTGTTAGTGAGGTTAGCGCCTATCCAGCAATCACGATATTCAAGCGAGCAGCCCAGGGGCGATCCGTCGTTGCCAAGCTGAATTCGTCTGCCGAGAAGTTCGGTGTCACCGAGCTAACACGCATTCTGGATCTGCACACGTGCCCGTCGAGCCTCGACCCAATCGCGGGACTCAGCCGAGCGATCATGCCAAGCTGGTTCCAAGGATCTGACCCCTGGCCGTGCGGGTCTCCCCAGCGATTGGCACTCTTACGCAGACTCGAGGAAGAGTTCGAGCCGCTTGAGTCGGAGAAGGATCATCTGAGAATTGGGATCGGTGTCGCGACCGGTTTAGACCGCGTGTACATCACTCAGGACCCGGATATCGTCGAGGCGTCACGCCTGGTGCCCTTGGCAATGGCTGCCGACACAATCACCGGTCACCTGAATTGGTCGACACATTATCTTATCAACCCTTGGGATGAAAACGGATTAGTCGATCTGAAGAACTATCCCCGACTGGCAGCATACTTTGAGAAGCACCGAGCCGCAATCTCTGGGCGCAATACGGCCCAGCGCAATCCGTCGGCCTGGTATCGTACAATCGACCGTGTTCAGCATCCGCTCATCTTGAAACAGAAACTCTACATCCCAGATATCAAGGATCGTTTCAACCCAGTGCTCGATAGGGGCGAAACTTACCCTCATCATAATCTTTACTATATCGAGTCCAGTATTTGGGATCTTGAGGTCCTCGGAGGGATTCTCTTGTCTTCAGTTGGCCAATTCTTTATCGAGAGTTACGGCGTCCGAATGCGTGGCGGGTATCTTCGCTTCCAGGCTCAATATCTTCGGCGAATTCGTGTACCTCGACCGACTGAGATCCCGAATTCCCTTTCTCAAGAACTCATCAACGCCTTCCGATCGCGTGACCAGGAGGCGGCGACGAAGGCAGCCTCGGAACTCTATCGAATTGATGTCCGAGAATTGGAGGAGAACCTTGGACGTTGATCACCGTCTTCAGAGGGCAGTACAGCAGTTCTGGATTACACGCTCGAAACAGCAAGAAAAGCAGATTCAAAGCGGCGTAATCGATGCCAGCACTCGGGGCGCAGTGACTGGTGGAACGCAGATGGGCGGTCTCGAAGTCCTGGTAGCAGATGTCTTGATCGAAGCAGGATTTGATCAGAGTGAGATTCAAACACGCACGTCGCTTCAGCTTCCTGGCTACTATCGCCCAGAGAAGAAATGGGATCTCATTGTCGTTTCCAAACGCCAGCTTGTCTGTGTGCTCGAGTTCAAATCCCAAGTAGGACCATCATTTGGAAATAATTTCAACAATCGGTCCGAAGAGGCAATCGGTAGCGCAACTGATATTTGGCGGGCCTATCGAGAAGGACGATTTGGAAATTCTCCTGAGCCGTTCCTGGGATATATCTTTCTTCTCGAAGATTGCGCCGCCGTGAAGCGACCGGTTGGACATAAGGAGCCATACTTTCCAGTCGATCCTGCATTCATAGGTGCATCGTATAGTAAGCGGTATGAGTTGCTTTGTCGCCGATTGGTGCATGACCGGCTGTATCGATCCGCGTGCCTGATTCTCACCAGCCGAGACTCAGAGGCTGGCCTAACCCAGCCCGCTGCGGATTTGACGTTCCAGAGACTTGTCGCTGGGCTTCGCGGCCACGTCTTGGCGTTTCGTGAATCAGGAATATGACCAATCATCACCTTTCATGAATAATTCTTAAGTCTTACTTATGGCTATGGCTGGCCAGCTTGTCCTGGTGGCGGATACTTGCTGCCTGTGTTGTCGAGAACCAGCACCCAGTCGAGTAGTTCGCCGGGATCGGGGGGGTTGAACGCGAGTTCTCCCGTGTTGGCGAATTCGCCGATCTCCGTAGCCTTCCCCGTGCGTGGATTGAACCACCACGCCTTGACCTTCTCACCCTGGATCTTGTCCATTCGCACCTTGAACGACCGGCCGACGGGCGCGTAGACCATCGCGAAAGTCCCTGCCGAGTCGCGGGTGGCCAAAAAACGGTATCGACCGGCGCCCGGGACCGCAGTCGCAACGCGGTCGGTCACAATCACAGAGTCGTCGGGAACGCGCGTCAGGATCGGGCGCGACTCGATGAGCCGTCGACCGTGGATCATCTGGTTTGCGCCTGGGCTATCAATCGCTTCCATCCAAGGAAGCAGGGGGTCGTTCACTCCCTCAACCCCGGGCTTCCAGAACTGCCACATTGTGTGGTGTCCATAAGTGTGCCCGCAGGCTCCAGAGAATAGGTCCCAGTAGAGGGGGCGGCGGACGTCGGCGGCGATCGAGTAGCCAAAGCTTTTCGCGTTGAATGAGATCGGGTGGCCTTCGTAAATCGGCTCGCCGTCGATCACTGGCTTGATCGGGGTACGATCGTAATCGGCCTTGGTATTGTCGAATCGACCGGTGAACTCGGTCCCGTGACCGTTTTGCCGCATGTTGAAGTCCAGCCATTCGTCGTCGTGAAACCACTGCGAGGATCCTGCCCCTCCATTCGGGTGAAACGTCATTAGATGCGTTCCCCCGTCCCCCTTACGAAGCCCGCGAGCCATCGCTCGGATGATCTCTTTTTGGTCGTCATTCTCGACCTTACGGTCGCCTCCGAGGATCCAGATCAGTCCCTTGTCTCGATACCGCTTGCCGAGCCACTCGCCATAGACCTCGGCGTTCTGTTTGTTGAACAGCGGCTTACCATCCTTGCCGTCGTGCCAGAACCGTCCCCAGGTTGGTAAAAAGCCGACGTATAACCCGTTCGCGTTCGCTCTGTCCACAACGTAATCGACGTGGTCCCAGTAGTCGTTCTGCTCGCCGTCCTTGACGGCAGGTTTTGCTGGGTCGAGGTCCGTGAGCGGGAGGTATCCGTAGGCGCTTGGAATCGTGTGCCCATCGAACTCGGCGATGGCCACAGCCTGGATCACGGTGAAGCCCTGCTTGGAACGCTTCTGGAGGTACGTGTCCGCCTCGGACCGGTCAAGTCGGTGGAAGATTTCCCAGGCAGTATCTCCGAGGTAGAAGAACGGCTTTCCGTGGGTTGTGACAAGGAACCGCCGATTGTTGCTCACCTTCAGTTGCGGAAGTTCCGCTGCACCGAGCAGTGAAGCACTCAACAGGAACATCAATATACCGACAAAGGATCGCATTCTCGACCTCCAGGAAACGAGGAAGGTGGGACTTGGTTACGGTTTCAATGATACAGGGACATCACGAACTCAGTTCGTGTCGCTTGTTCTCAGTCTGTTTAGACCGTAAACCCATGAGGAGGCTCATGGAGGTGTCGAAGGTACTGTTTCGCAGGATTTTAGACGCCCGGAGAGGCGGTTTGCCTTGGAGGCAGTTTGAATACAGTTAGTTCGAGATTCAAGGGCCAGGCCAACCAATTTTGTCGCTCGTTGTGTTGTTGGCCGCAGGGGGGATGAAATGCTTTCCCCTTCGGCGTAGACTTTGGTTCTCTCCGGCTGTGATGCCCGATCCGACCACATCGTTGTCATCTTCTGCGTTGAGACTTCACCTCATGAAACGATCGTTCGCCTTGCTGTCGACCACGCTTTGCCTTGTTGGACCAGGGGCGATGATGTTCGCCCAGGAGCCCGCTACCAAACAGGCGGATGCTCCCGCCGCCAAGAAGGCTGACACGCCTGTCGCCAAAGCTGACCCTATCGCCAAGATCAAGACCGAAGTCGAGAAGAACTCGAAGGTAATGGAAACGCTCAGCTATCTGAGCGATGTCATTGGCCCTCGCTTGACCAACTCGACGGGAATGAAGCGTGCGAACGAGTGGACTCGCGACAAGCTTACGGAATTCGGGATCGAAAACGCACACCTTGAGCCCTGGGGACCGTTCGGAACCGGCTGGACGTTGAAGAAGTTCACTCTTCAAGTCACCGAGCCCCAGTGCATCCCCTTGATCGCCTATCCCAAAGCCTGGTCGCCGGGCACCGATGGCCCTGTCACTGGCCCTGTCGTCTTCTTTAACGTCAAGGAAGAGGCGGATTTCGAGAAGTACAAGGGCAAGCTAAAAGGGGCGATCGTTCTGAGCTCGGCCATTCGCGAAGTGGCACCTAGGTTTGAGGCGCTGGCGATCCGCAAGACCGATACCGATCTTTTGAACATGGCGAACGCTTCGAGTCCAACCGGAGGCCGCCGAGGCGGACGTCCTCCTGGTGCTCCCGCTGCCGGTGGTCCTGGTGCCGATGCCGGTCGACAGATGCCCGCCGGGTTCGTCTTGAACGGTAAGAAGTTGAAGTTCTTTGTTGAGGAAGGTGTCGCGGCAGTTCTTGACCCCAGCTCGATTGGCGATGCTGGCACGCTGTTTGTCTCGCAGGCATCGGTTCCCGGAGCAACGAGCCCTGGCCCTGGCGGACCTCCCGCCGCTGCTGCTGCTCCTCCTGGTGGTGCTCCGCCCGCGCGGCGGCCCTCGGCCTGGGACAAAGAGGCTCCCAAGAACGTCACTCAGGTTGTCGTCAGCAAGGAGCAGTACAACCGGCTTGTTCGGATGGTCCAGGCGGGTGAGAAGCTGACCGTGACACTTGATCTGGCCGTCGAGTTTCAGGACAAGGATTTGATGGGCTACAACACGGTCGCCGAGATCCCCGGCACCGACCTGAAGGATGAAGTGGTGATGCTCGGTGGCCACTTGGATTCGTGGCACAGCGGCACCGGCGCGACCGACAACGCCGCCGGCTGCTCAGTAGGGATGGAAGCTCTGCGGATCATCAAGGCCCTCGATTTGAAGCCACGACGGACGATCCGCATCGCCCTCTGGAGCGGTGAAGAGCAGGGGTTGCTCGGGTCGCGTGGTTATGTGAAAGAGCACTTCGGCTACCTGGGTGATGGCACTCAAGGCGCGGCCCTTGGCGCGATGGCCGGTGGGCCACCCGCCAAGTTGACCACCAAACCCGAGTACGAGAAGTTCTCGAGCTACTTCAACTTCGATAACGGTGGCGGCAAGATCCGGGGGATCTACCTGCAAGGTAACGAAGCCGTCCGGCCAATCTTCCGCGAGTGGCTCCAGCCGTTCCGCGACATGGGTGCCAGCACGATCACGATCTCGAACACGGGCGGTACCGATCACCAGTCGTTCGACGGCATCGGCTTGCCCGGTTTTCAGTTCATCCAAGACGACCTCGACTACGACACCCGGACCCACCACTCGAACATGGACGTGTTCGACCGGATCCTCAGCGAGGATATGAAGCAAGCCTCGATGATCATGGCTGCGTTTGTTTATAACGCCGCGATGCGCGACGAGAAGCTCCCTCGCAAGCCCGCTCCAGGAGCACCCTCGACCAGCACGGCTGCTATCGATTTGAGGTGACATCCCAGGCTTTGGCTGCCCCTGGCTGGCCCGCGTTGAACGACCTTTTTGTGCCGGATTCCTGTGATCGCATGGTGATCACAGGAATTGGCTGGGAATCGTCGAATCCAAGTTCAAGCGAACGGTGATTATTTTGAGGCTCAAGTTGGCAACAGCTTGAGCTTTATGCCGTATTTCCGTTCCAACGATTTCCGGACCTCAAGAGCCCTCACGTCTTTCCCGCTTCACAGAGAGCGAGTAAGGTTGGAAGTCGTCTTCTGGTTCGTGGACCAGGCGAGTGACGCGACCAAACGCCTGGTGTCGGAGTTTCTCTCACATGTTCGATAATCCGTATCATGCTCCCCAGACGCCCGTGGGGAATGCTGCAGGGGTTGTGCCGCCGTTCACACTCACTCCATTGCACCTCAAGATCCTCAAGTTGTACCGGGAATATTATCGCAAGACGCCGACGCTTGGCTCACTGATCCGGAAATCGTCCTGGCGGCTCGTGACGATACTCATGATCTTCGGAGGGGGTGGGTACCTACTTTGGAGCTATGATCTGATCTATCTTATGTGCTTCCACTTTGGTCTCGGTCTCGCAGCCCTCATCCGCGCGTTCCAGTCGATTTGGATCTTACAGAAAGCTTGGCCGATCATGTACATCGTTATCGACTGGAATCGAGTCGATACGATCTTGGATGAGAGTCAAGTTTCTGGCCAATTTCGTGACAACACGGCGCGTTGAGGCATTCTCCGCAGCATCCTGCTGAGCTTTGAACTCGTGGCACTCCCGAATTGGGCCTTCGTATGGTAGGATAACGCGACCTCAGATCGGCTCCACCCCGGCAGAAGGCTTCGACTCATGTTTCGCTTAACGACATCTCGGCCTGGCCCTTCGCTACCGACGCGGCGGGATGTCATGCGCATTGGTGCCGCGAGCTTGCTGGGCTTGAACCTGCCGACCGTTCTGAAGGCAGCGGCCACCAGAACACGCGCTCGCTCGATGATCCTGATGTTCCTCGAAGGAGGACCTGCCCATCAGGATACCTGGGATATGAAGCCCGACGCTCCCGAGTCGATCCGAGGTGAGTTTCGACCGATCGACACCACGGTGCCTGGGCTCTCATTCTGTGAGCATCTGCCTCAACTGGCCAAGCAGGCCCATCACCTTGCTCTGATTCGGTCGGTCCATCACACGGTTGGGGACCACAACGCCGGTGCCTACTTCGCGATGACCGGGCACGACCCCGTCGTCAATGGCCGATTGATCACCACTCCCGCCGCCGACAACTTTCCACCGTTCGGATCGGTTCTTGCCAAGCTTCGCCCAACGGGTCGGCCTTTGCCCGACTTCGTTCAGACTCCGGACTGGATGAGCAATAATGGCTCATTCCTCCCCGGTCAGGATGCGGGCTTCTTGGGCGGACCTTATGAGCCGTTCATTGCGGGGGATCCGAGCCTGCCAAACTACCGCGTTCCTGGTTTGGCCCTGCCACGCGAGTTATCCTTGGAACGGGTCGGGCGGAGGAGGTCGCTGCTTGATGAGGTCGATCATGCACTCGGTGACGGTCGATCGGTCGATCGGCTCGATGGCTACTATCAAAAAGCGTACACATTGATCGCCAGTCCCGAGGCGCGAAGGGCATTTGACCTTTCGAAGGAACCTGAGTCGGTCCGTGAGCGTTACGGGCTCGACCCGACCAATGAACGGAAGAAGGAGTGTCGCCAGTTCGGAGGCCTCCCGCACTTGGGGCAATGTTTGCTGCTTTCGCGTCGCCTGATCGAAGCGGGAGTACGGCTCGTCACCGTTTGCACCGGTGCGAGGCTCGACCAGGCTTGGGACACGCATCGCCAGCACTTTCCGTTGCTCAAACGTTCCATCCTACCAATGTTTGACCAAGGCTTTTCTGCCCTGATTGAAGACCTCCACCAGCGAGGTTTGCTCGATGAGACGCTGGTGGTCGCGATGGGCGAGTTTGGTCGGACTCCGAAGGTCGGTCAGATCACCAGTAGTGCGGGAGCTGACGCCGGTGGCCGTGATCACTGGCCCCATTGCTACACAGTCTTGATGGCAGGAGGCGGCGTCCCTGGTGGGATGATTTATGGGGCGAGCGATGCCCACGCTGCCTATCCCGTGCGTGATGCCGTGACCCCGCACGACATCACTGCCACAATCTACAAAGCCATGGGTGTTGACCCAGCGACAGAGATCCGTGATGCCCTCGACCGCCCCTTCGTACTGAGCATGGGCACCCCAATTGAGGCAATGCTTGCCTAGGTGCAATACACATTTCTATTGCTATTTTGCATGCATATTCGTAGACTTGTCTGAAGGATGCTCGGCATGAATATTTCTGCGATATTCGTTTCATTAAGTTGTATCCTTGCACTCGCGGTCGAGCCACGGACCTGGACCTTCGAGACCGACACCGTGGGGCAGGCTGCCGAGGGGTTTTCGACCGAAGTCGGTATCTGGACTGTTGTAAAAACGAAAGAGGGCAAGGCACTCGCCCAGACTGCCAAGAGTCCTGGTACGGTGTTCAACGTGGTGTTGGTCGATTCGGTGCGCGTCAAGAATGTTGATCTCTCGGTCAAGATCAAGCGGGTCGCGGGCGTGGACGATCAGGGGGGCGGGTTGGTCTGGCGGGCCAAAGATTCCAAGAACTATTATGTCGCTCGATTCAACCACCTTGAAGACAACCTTCGTCTCTATAAGGTAGTTGATGGCAAGCGAACGATGTTCTTGAGTGCCGATGTCAAGCACTCCGACGATTGGTCGACCTTACGTGTGATCATGCAAGGTGACCAGATTGCGTGCTTTCTCGACGGTAAGAAGATGCTGGAGTTCACCGACGCGACCTTTCCGGAGCCAGGCAAGATCGGCCTCTGGTCGAAGGCGGATGCGCAGACGTGGTTTGCTGATCTGAAGTTGGTCGAGCTGTAAGTTGAGCATGGAGCTGGCCAAGCACGCAAGTGGGCGCACAAGGAGAGTTGCAAAGTCCTCATCCCTTCCTTCTCTCTTTGGGTATTGGTCACTCTATCCCAGAGCAATGTGCTTAGCCTTCATGGCTTGGCGCTTTGGGGAAACGAAGGGCAAATCTAACGTAACACTCTGTCCTCAGGGGTTTTGTCGTCCTGAAAGGGCGGCCACAAATCAGCCCAGGGCATCGCCCTGGTGGATGACGATGCGGCGTCCGTCTGAGCTTTAGAGAGCCGTTGCCCTTCTCACCAGGGCGCTGCCCTGGGCTGATTTGTCATGCCCCTTTGGGGCAAAAATCGTGATCTCCCCGACACGACAATCGGAAGCTTGATCCGACTGGGGCGGGTACAAGTAGTCGTTCTAAACCTCCAAGCTGTACCAACTGGTGGGCATCTACAGAGTACGTGTAGAGACCTGTTCCCGAAGCGAGAAGGATTGGACCTTGCAATCCTCCTGGTGAGCCCACCCACATGAAAAAGTCCGTTGACTTACTGACTGATCCGGATTTGAGGGAGCCTTGAACCCTCAAAAGCGGGGCATACCCACGGGCCCTCCTCGACCAGGTCCGCGCCCTCCTTCGCCACCACCGGGTCCAGATCGACCGCGGAGTCCGCGGAAGAGAGATCCATAAGGGAGTTGGATCGGGCGGATCTCGTTGACTTTCCAGACCTGGGGCGATGTCTCTTGCAGGCCGAGTGACCATGTGGAGGGGAACGCGCCCGCATTGACGACCGAGCCGCCGCTTGCCTGGTTACCGCTGACAAAGACCTCGAACTCTGCTGAGCCCCGCCGAGCCTGAGGAGAGACCTTGGTTGCTAGCTTGCGAACCCGCACAAAGTCAAAGTGGGCGTTCTCAAGGTGCGACCGTACGAACACGTCGTCAAAAACGAGTCCGTCGACCGTCTCGCCGCCCAGCTTTAACTGGACATTGGGGGTGAAGTGCGACATCACGCCTGGTACGTCGGACCTCTCGACCGCATTGGCCAGTGAATACACCACAGCCTCAATCCGTTCGTCGTCGGTGACCCAAAAGTGTTCGATCCCGATCACCAGAGCCGCCAGTCCGAACGCGATGATCGCACGGATCAGATGCTGTCCATCCTGAGTCATCCGAAGCACGATCAAGAACACCAGACCCACAACGGCGAGGATGCTGGCCAAAGGCCAGGGGTCTTCACTCAACCAGGTCAACATCAGCGGCGCTCCGCAGCGGGAGGTGAAATGCGGTCAAGCCAAGCAAGCCTGACCAGCACTTAGATTCTATCCACCTACCAAACGCCACGGAAAGGACATCTGTCAGATTCCGAGCGAGCGTTCCAGAGCACCAATCGCATCGGCCACCCGTTCAAATCCGGCAAGGAGCCCGGCTTGCTGCTCTTCCTTGAGCCAGCCATCGACTTTCTTCTCGGCGGAAATCACCGTCGAGTGGTTGCGACCGCCGAAGTACCGACCGATCTCGCTGTAAGCGGCCCCTGTATGACGGCGAGCCAGATACATGGCGACCATCCGGGGATACGACACAGCGCGGGCTCGATTTTCGGTCTTAAGCGCTTCCCCATCAAGGTGAAAGAGCTGACAGACAGATCGCTCAACGTCGCGAAGGGCGACCGATTGGGCGGTATGCCGGATCGTGTCGCGCAAGGCCGACTTCGCCAGTGCCAGGTCAAGCCGCTTGCCAGTGAGGGTCGCCTGGGCGATCAGGCTATGGAGAGCCCCCTCAAGTTCGCGGACACTCGACCGAAGGTGTTCTGCCACATAGCTTAACACAACGTCGGGCACGTCAACCCGTCGAGCCTGGGCCTTCGCCTTGAGGATCGCCTTGCGGGTCGCTGGGTCAGGGGCTTCGACCTTGACGACCATTCCACCCATGAACCGGGTCGCCAGTTCATCGGTGAGCTTGGCGATCTTTCGGGGATGTTGGTCGGTCGCCAGAACCACGGCGGCACCGTCGGCAACAAGAGCGTTAAAGGTGTGCAGGAACTCGTCTTGGGTCGCCCGCTTGGCGGCCAGAAAGTGGACGTCATCGACGATTAGCACGTCGGCACCGCGATACTTCGACCGAAATCCGTTCAGGCCGCCGGTCCGCATGGCGTCGAGGAAGCCATTTGTGAAGGCCTCAGCCGTGAGCTGGAGGATTCGTGAGCCGGGGTGACGCGCACGAAGCGCGGTCGAAATCCCTTCGAGCAGGTGGGTTTTGCCCAGTCCCACTCCTCCGTGGATCACCAGGGGGTTGAATCCGGAACCCGGCGACTGGGCCATCTCCAGCGCCGCCGCATGGGCCAACCGATTGCATGGGCCGGTGATAAACTCGTCGAGCCGCCGGGTCGTCCGAGCTTGATTTGATCGAGGTCGTTCTGAAGGAAGGGGTTGCGGCGACGGGGTTGTCGACGGAGTTCGCGGACCAGGGGGGGACTGGACCGGTTCCACAACGGTCCGAATCGGCGGGCACGCTTCGTCGGCAACGTGGAATGCGAGTTCCAAAGGCCGACCAGCGACGAGTTCGGCGACCTCGGTCAGATTCTTGGCAAAGTGCGCCTGAATCCACTCGCGAACGAACGTGTTGGGGACCCCAACGGCGAGTGTATGGCCGATCACGCCAAGCTCGACCCCTTCGCCAAACCAGAGGCCATATCGAGACTCGCCAAGTTGTTGTGCGAGGGCCGATCGGAGTGTCGCTACCATTGCGGAGTCGTCGGGAGCAAGGTTCGGTAGTTGCAGACTCTGCGACCGCATATTCAATCCACCCCTAGAGAGACACAACGGCGCAGACGCCTGTATCTCTCGTTGAGAGAAAACTCAAGTGGGGCCGGCAAGAAATGTTCCGTCGGTCTATCGTAGACCGGCGGAGGTGCGGCGCGAGGTGCGAATTCAACCAGCCAGCAAGATATGCGCCCTTCTGGGCCCGTTGTCAAAGCGCGGGGGAGCGGTTCGAAAAGAAATCAGTACGAATGTGAGGTCAAAGGCGAGTTACTTGGCAGTTTTGGATTGGACCCTGAAATGAAGAAAAGCCGCCCCGAGCTGTTGGGCTCGCGGCGGCTTTCGGTGATGTCATTAGACCCGTGTGGCCATTTGTCCCAACCTAGATCAGGGACCGAGGCCGCCATGGGTGCGGAATGGTGTCATGTGCGAGGGCTGGTCGAGGAACCAGAACCGCTCCCAATCATCGCCGGCCATTCGGAGGTTTTCGCTGTCGACCAGCAATTCCTCCACCCGCTTGGCCGGGTAGGCCGCATAGTGCGGCAACGGCACGGGAGCACATCCCTCGCAGAGAACGAGGGCCGCCCCCAAGAAAATAAACACCGCTAAGGATTTCTTCATTCCGGGCTCCCTCCCGAGGATGATCTGTCCCGACCCATCCTGGCTCGGTTCGCGTGTGGATCACGTCGAGCCTTACCTGAGCGAGTCAAGTCAGAGCGGGGGAGCCCTTCAGAGAAGGGCCTGCCGACCTCTGACTCACTCGTCGTCGTCCGTATCGGCCGGGGTCGGCTTCGCGGTGGGCTCGACGGTTCCGTTGCTACTTAGATCGGCATCCGTGTTGTATTCCAATAGTGGAAGATTTTCCGGATTCATCTTTCGTACCAATTCTTCCATCTCTTTGCCCGGCTTGAACGTCACCACGTTCTTCGAAGGGACAAACACTTTGTCCCCTGTCCGTGGATTGCGTGCCTTTCGCGGAGCACGACGCTTTACCTCGAACACACCGAAATTCCGCAGCTCAATCCGACCCTCCGTGACCAGTGTGTGGATGATCGCATCCAGCGTGCGCTGGACGATATCCTTGGTCTTGAGCTGAGTCAGACCGATGTCTTCGGAGATCTTTCGAACGATTTCTTTCTTGGTCACGATCCGGACTCCCCCGGGGCGAGGACTCGCCACGCCGTGCATCAAGTGGCCCAACTGTATTGGTGGCTTAGCTTAATGTCAAGTTATTTCCCGAACCGTTCCTTCGATCATGGGCGACATCCCGAAATCCTTCGGATCCACGGTTGAGTGCCGAGATTCCTGGAGCCGGCCCGTGTCGGCTGAGGCGTTAAGGTGATGGTGCAGCGGAGCATACGCCCACGGCAGGTTCAGAGAGTCGCACAGGGCGCGTAATTTCGCCAGGTGCCCCTCCGTGATTGGTCCGGAATAAGGCTCATAGGCAGGGTCGCAGAAGTACACTCGGCAGCCCAACGGTCGGGCCTCACGAGCCGTACAACGCCCTTGAAAATCTTGCCAAGGGCAGGTCAATCCTGCATCGAGTGGTCGCGACGGAGCAGGGGCATCGGCCAGTAACAGGGCGAACTCAGGAGCCGAAACGAACAAAGTATGTCCATGCTCTGCGAACTTGCAACACCGGCCACTCAGGATGCACGCCGGTTGATGACCCGCGACCTCCGCGTCGAGATCGGCGTAAAGGACCCGCAAGGGTTCTCGCACGAGCGACGGGTCAATTGGTTCGTGGTCGATCGGGCCGAACATCATTGGGCGGTCCGCTCGGCCGAGGTAATGATCTCGTCGATCGTATATAGCCGACCTTTGCCCGCTCCTGGACATCCCGTTTGAACCCGGGCCCATTCTTGGGGTGACTCGATATTTTCGTGCCAAAACGGCCAGGTTCGGCACTGGGTCGGTCGCGCTTCGTAGACAGTGCAGCCCTGGGCTTTGTCCCAGAAGATACAGTCACCACCGGGCTTCTCGATCAGGCTAAGATTCGAGCCGACCTGGCGGAGATATTTGCGACCAAACGCGTCAAGCGTCTCGCCTTGGAACGTGGCTAACTGCTCGATTTCATCCTGATCAACCCATACGAACCCAGGAGCGCCGGTGCAGCAGTTGCCGCACTTCGTACACTCGAACGCCAGACCTTCGCTATACCAGGGTTCCTCAGCGGATGTCATCTCGACCTCGACCAAACGTACCTTGCTTTCCTGAGGTGGACTCCATGGAGTGTAGCCGAAGCCTGGCGACGCTCGCAACCCAAGTCACAGCGGGTTAGGAACTTGGGAGATGAGGTCAATCGAACTGAGAGATAATTACAAATGATAAAACAATAAAATACTTTGTATTCGTAAGTTTAGGATCGTTATTGCCTCCGCCGTTAATTAAGAAGTGAAGTCGCCCATCACGCGACGACTGAGTAAGACGACGAAGCTCGTGGTCTCCCGAGAGCCCTGGGGAACCGAGTTGGTGAGCTTTTTGTGCCTGAATGTGCAACTCACGGCATCGAGCGGACTCAATCGATCACTTCGCTGTTACACATTCAGGACACGGAGGGTAGGCGGGGATAGAGGTCACAATGCGCCTTGCGGTGCCGCGATCATTAGCGGTCGCCGATGAATTTCTCTGTGATCAAGTCGCGGTCAGGCCGAATCTCAGGCGCAAGTTCCAACCCTGGGTGCATCACCCGCCTGACATGCATCTGTAAACAGCGAGCAAGTTGCCACGCCTTCGGTGCAACTACTCTGAGTGGGAACCCATATGCCATTTTGACATTCACATATGCACATGTTTCCTGTAGACTGGCCATTGGGAAGGGTCGCTTCCACTTGGTTTGGGTCGTCGTCATTGCCGATCGTGAACGTGAGCGGAAAAATCATGTACTGGTTTACATAGCTACCCCGAACCTGAACCCCATTGAGATGGTTTGGATCGCATGGTGGCTCTCCGGATGGGAATGAGGATGCCTTCACCACCCACACGCGCCCATCCCATTGCCAGATTCCGTGATCGTACTCTGACAGGGCTGCCTTTTTCTCTGACATTGTGAATGACTTCCCTTCTCATTCCTGACAAACAATGGGGTAGGTGGCACGTCTTGGTCCTCAGGCCGTGATCCTCGTCTGATCGACAAGCACTGGTTGAGAACCCTCCCGTAGTTGCGCATTTCATCAGAGAAGTACCAGGCGGGCAAGAAACCACCAGCAGCGCCCTCTGCATTTTCTAAGGCCCACTCGCGTCCTTCGGCGATTCTTCTCCTCTCCCCAGCCCTTCTCTAGGTCAAGGGAGCTGTTCCGCCGGTGAGCCAACAATGCGAAAGCCGTAACTGAATGCCGATGGTTTGGGCGTCAGGGAAGTCCATAAACTGGTTTTCAGCTTATCGGCATTGGTCATGCATGAACCCCCGGCGATAACGATCAGAAAATCACCGTTCTTTTCAACCAGATCCGACCATAATTCATTCACATTCCCTAACGTATCGAACAGGCCAAAGTCATTCGGCTTGAGCGTGGCCACGGGTTGGACATGCCCATCGGCATTTCCGAGATAATGAGCGTAATTGCCGAGCGAATCATCCGAGTCGCCATAGTGCCGCGAAGTTGAGGCCCCGGCCGCGCTTGCGAGCTTCCATTCCGCCCCGGTAGGGAGGCGGTACGACACAATCGGCCCAGATTTCTGACGATTCAGCCAGGCGCAGTACTCAAGCACCTCATGGTGGAGGACGTCGTACACCGGATGATCCAGAGGGGGAAGCGGCCTCGAACTGAAAGGTCGGTGCTCTGGCTTGAATTCGAGAAACTGCCTCCAGGTGATCTCGGTTGCACTGATCAAAAACGGCTTTCTGACTTCGCCCTCAACCGAACTGGGAGGCGTTATCAGAACCATCGTGGGAAGGTTGGGCATCGCGAACCATCGAGATCCTCGAGGCGGTCCTGATCTGACCAACTCGCTGTCGAGTAACTCGACGCGGTCACCTCGCTCCCAGTGACGCAAGACCCAAGCGATACTCGCATGGATTCCGGCGTCCGGGTCCTGCTGGTAGAGGGCCTCAAGCTCCTGAAGAAATGGACCGAGCGAGGGGGCAGGTATCTGATTGAGAGCGTACTCGCCGCTCGCCTGAATCAATGCCCGTCGAACCGACGTGTCGGGCTCAATGCGGAGACGCTCGATCAGGATTGATGGCTCGACATTCGACGAAGCGAGCCGATGGATCAGATCGGTCCGGAATTGAGGGGTTTCGCTAATCCTGAGCAGCGGCCAGCAAGCCTCACGAAAGTCTGGACTGGGCGAAGCGATCAAGGCGACGACCGCATTCCGTTTCTTGTCACTATCGATGGATGGATTTGAAACCACGGATTGAAGACGAACACCGAACTCAGGCCAATAGCTATGGAGAAGTTTGCCAAGGACACCTTGTTCCTGGGCATTCGCGATGAGCATCCTCTGGAAAATGGCCTCGCCAAGTTCGGGCCGGTGTGGCAAGAGCCCAAGCTCAGCGCGGTTGCGTCGTTTTATGTCGATCTCGGGTTCTTGGACAATCGCATCGAGATACGAGATCTCACGCGGGTAAACCGCTTGCAGACGTTCGATGACCCGAGTGACTCCCGAGATGTCGGCTGATTGAAGGTCACCTACGAGTAAAACTGTGGCGATATTATCTCTTCTGTCGCGCCAGATGAGGCCAGTAATGAACAGACCCAAGCTTACAAAGCTAATCGTCAGAATCGCTGCGGCCCAGGGGTGACGTCGGAGCCATTTGACGCCACGTTCGAAGAAACCGACCGACCGAGCTCGAATCGGCTCGCCAGAGAGGAATCGCCTGAGATCTTCGGCTAGCTCTTGGGCAGTTCCATAACGCGCCGCAATCTCCTTACGCAGACATTTCAAGCAGATCGTTTCCAGGTCACGGGCAACCCCTGGATTGATCTGGCGAGGTGCAACCGGCTCTTCGTTAAGGACCCGAAGCAAGGTTTCGAGAGGCTCGCCACCCTTGAAAGGAGGACGACCGGTGAGTAGCTCATAGAGGGTTGCTCCTAAACTGTAAACATCGCTTTGGATACAAACATCGGAAGAACCACGGGCTTGCTCGGGCGACATATAAGATGGGGTTCCAAGAACGTCACCGCTTACAGTCACCCGATCTGCATTGGAAATCCATTTGGCCAGGCCAAAGTCAGTCACGAGTGGGCGATCGTCTCCATCAATCAAAATGTTGGTTGGTTTCAAGTCACGGTGGAGGATGCCCCGAGTATGGGCATGGTGGACTGCGAGAGCGACAGGTTCGAGATACATGGCTGCCCGGCGACTCGTGAACGGGCCGCCTTGGAGGATCTGGGCCAAGCTCTGGCCTTCGACATATTCCATTGAGTAGAAGTGCCGGTCATCGGCCGCACCCACCTCGAACACCGTGACAATATGGAGGTGTTGCAGTTGAGCTGTGGCCTTGGCTTCGATTACGAACCGCTGGACAAGATCCTCACGAAGCTTCAACGGCAATCCATCGAGCAGCGTGGGCTTGATCACCTTGAGCGCCACGGTGCGTTCGCTCTTCTGATCTCTGGCCCGATAGACTGCCCCCATGCCTCCCTGGCCAAGCAGCTCGAGCAATTCGAAGTGGGCGATCAGGCTTCCGGGCTCGACTTGGTGGAGAGATCGGTGAGGAGGCATCAGCGGGGAGTTGTGAGGTCGGGGGCTGGTGGCCGTCGCCTCCTCGAAGATCGAATGGATCAGTCTCGATTCCGCAGGGAATCTTGACAGGTAATCATCGTAGGTAGGGATCTCATCCTTATCGTGACGCAGTTCCAGCTCAAGTTCGAGCAGCTTCCGCAGTAATGGTGTCCGGACGAGCGGGCTGGCCGAATCGAGGAATTCCTCGATCGTCGGCTCCTCCCCAGAGCGCCAGGCCAGTTCGAAACGGTCGCAGATCTCGACCGTGAGTCGGAACTTACTCAAGGCGAGAGAGCCGCCGCCCGGAGCGTTCGAGTCATTCCGCGTCATCGGGGAGGCTATCCATCCAGGTCTTGCGGATGAGTGTGAGTTTGTTCACAACTGTGCGCAAAGCGCAGCCGACCTGATCACGGATCTCAAGGTTGTTACATCCTTCGAGCTTGAGAATCGCGATTTTACGGAGAGTCTCATCTTCCAAGAGGTCAAGGAGCCAGCGGAACTCGTCGGTGACCATCGCGGCGAACTCGGGGCTAGGTTCCCGTCCAACGATTTGATCAAGGTCGGTCGAGACTGTCTGGTTGAAATCTCCCCCGCGTTTGATGGCATTGTCGTTGCGACGTTGATTGCTTGCCTTCCGCGCGGTGATGAAGACGAGTATGCGCCAGAGGTCGTCGCGATCATCGAGCCTGGGAAAGTGACCCCGTCGAGCACCGACCAGGAAGCTATGAAAAGCGCTTAGGGCGACATCTTCCTCATCCCCTCCCGAAACATTGGGCAGCTTTCGTTTAGCGAGACGGACGAGTTGAGCGTAATAACGCTCCCAGATTAGCTGGTCCGCAGATGAGTCGCCATTCTTAAGTTGGGTGAGCCAATAAGAGACGGAGCCACCGGCCTCAGTCGTCATGTTCCACACTCGTAGAATGTCGGATGCCTGGTCCATTCCTCAAACGGATCTTAACACGACGGTCTTGGTCGTGTTGGAAAGAAATGGATCACCCGATGTGCGCTCTTGAAGACGATTCCGGGAGTAGATCCTATGACGGCCCATTCCGCATGAGCTGCCCTGGGTGGCAGACATGAACCAAGGGAACGGGTCGCTATCCGCCGATCGCGTGGAGAATAGACGCGACCCGGCCAGCGGTCCTCATCCCTCGTGTGTTCGCAAAGCTTGCGACAATATTCGCTGCCCAGGATCATGAGGGATGAGCCAAATTCACGACCGTACGGGAGATGAAGCTCTCGTCGGTCTGGATTTGTGGGCAGATTCTCTGCCCTGTTGTGAGATGTTTAGGACGAATCGATTTCAAGAAATAGGAGTCACATCATGCGTCCACGCCAAAATCGTTCCTTTCGTCCCGCGTCGCTGGGTAACCAGCCGCTTGAGGCCCGCGTTGTTCTCTCGAACGCATCGGCCTTATTCGTCCACTTGCCAGGAGCCTAAGTTCTTTCGGGCAAGATGCTCAGTGACCTGGGTAAGCAAGTCGACCATGCCTTCGTCTCATTTGCGAAAGACTACCACAAGGTCTGGAAGTCGATCTCGAATTCGCCCAGTCGCGGTTTGGGAGCGACCGATCTCGATCAGCTTAACGCCTATGTCGAGAAGCGCATCACGTTGCTGAACAACCAGCTTGCAAACAGTATGGGGCGGTTGAGAGGAGCGAGCTCCGATCTCATACCGACCGTGCAGGGAACCGTTTTCGAGATGCAGGATCGACTGACCTCGATCTCCTCTGTCGCCGAAGCCAAAGGTTCAGGCCGAATGATCGGGTGGGCGCGAGACTCGGTCCGTGGCGCTCAACGGGACTTTGTCCTCGCAGGGATCAACGACGGTACATTTTATCCTCAAAAGGGTCATCTGTGATCCCGTTCCCTCGCTAGGTCGTGCTAGCACGCCAGTGCGGTTGCGCCTGCGCGTCAAGTCTGGAGATGAGGGTGGCATGAGAGACCACCCCCAACAGAACCTGACATGCGACGATCGCACTGGCAATCAATCATTCCCCGCCTAAATCGATCACCCAGTCCCACATAAAATCCTAGCGCTCGGCAGTTGGTGCGCGAGTTCGGATTCGTCCGGGGTTGCTCAAGGCCTCTAGGACACCCCGAACTACCAGTTCAGGGCGTAGATTGCCTTTCCAGACAGCGATCTTTACCCAAATTCGCGCACCAACTGCCGAGCGCTAGGCAAAGATCGATGAAACCTGCGGTGAGAGCCGTAGGCGTGTATCGGGCACGCGTCGAGCTCGATGGAATTGGTAAATTGGTCGGAGAAACTTGGTCGGAACCCGCAGGCTCGGGGTACGGTTACGTGAGCATGTGATCAGCATGGCAATTTTCGGTCGAGGATTCGCACGAAATGGCGACTTTCCGGACAGGCACTCACTAATTACATTCCTTCAGAACGACCGTTCCGGAAGTGTGTTACAGGCTTAGCATGGGTTCCGAGGCAGGGCAAGCGGGGGCTCATGCCGGTGGAAAAACGCCTTCCTTAATCAGCCCACTGCGAAGATCAACGCGGTGGTTAAGGTTAATTTTCAAGGCGATGATCGTCGCCCGGCCTATGGGCGTTAGACCTACCAGTTTGGGGCCATCCCATTGGAAATGACGTGACCATTTATGCTTACGTGGGTTAAACAGCGGGGTGATCTTCTTGGTTTTGGAATCAACCCCGGCAACGTTGGGGCCTTTGTGTCGATTGCACGCAAAGCAGGCCAAGCATAAGTTGCCAGCCCTGGTCAGCCCTTCGTGATGCTCGGCGATAATGTGATCGACCTCGAAAGGCAGATCGTGATTTTCCTGGGATAGCTGGCAGTATTCACAACGCCCGCTGGCACGCTGCCATACCACTAGTGCCAATGCACGTTCCATACGTGCTCAGTGTGCCTTGGCTTTATGGTTCGTGACGTTGCGATCCTTGAGCGAGCAACGAGCCTTTGATTTCATCAGCGAAATCATATGGCCGACCCGTTCGTAATTATCGATTTCAACCTGCTCAGCAGAGGTGAGCTTTCCTTGCTTAGCTTTAGCCAGCAGAAGCCGCATCCGATCCATATCGGCATGGGTGAATTCGAGGGCAAGGATCGATTTTGCCGCCGAAATCGATAGGTTTGCCCGGTCTGGTTCAAGTACGCGGCCAAAAATGGCCGCTTCGCTAGTGCCTTCATGGGATGTTTGCATAGTGCTTTTTCCTGTCCGGTCGTCGCCCAAAGGCAAATATACCACTTCGGCCTACCCTAAAGGAACCGAATTCTTTGGAATTGAATGCCGACGATTAGTATATAGTGATGGCAGTAGGGTGAACGGGTCATCCTTGATTGCCAACCAATGTTTACGAGGATTGGGTAGGATTTTTGCTTCCTCGCTGACCTTATACTCAACTCTGGGGGAACGCAACGGGGACCTCCTGGTTGCCGAGCCTCGACTTGGTCATCTGAGAATTTGGAGTGATCGGCGACAGTCCAAAGCATTGTGGTATACTGGATTAAATGGGGAGCGTCTAAGAAAGCTTGGAGTAGGGCCACCTGGTGACCAAACGAAGCCATTGGCAAGATGTAGGGGTTGTCACGTGGGCGATATTTTCAAGTGTGTGGTTCTCGGAACAAACCCAATGGCATGATGTGCCGATTATGATGGCTCCGAGTCGGCGAGTGCTGAACTACGAAACGAACCCAATGGTATTCTGTAACGATTATAAGACCAACACATCATCGCCTATCTGAATTACGAAACGAACCCAATGGTATTCTGTAGCGATTATGACGGCTCCGGCTCGGGCAAGGGAAGGGCCGGGTCGCCCTGGTGGGAAGCTGCCCTCCCAGGGGTCTGGTATGGACCCCGCACCCTCTTGATCTCTCGATCGACAACGCGGAGGCAATGCCTTTTGCATGCCTCCACGCTCGTGAGTTCAATCCATCGAGCACATGCCCGAGCCACATCCACCCGAGCCGCAGCTACCACCAAACGGGTTGCCCATGCTCGGGTTGGCGATCGGCAGGCCCCCCGACTGCGATGAGCCGGCAGCCTGGGCGGCGGCAGGCACGCTGAATTGCTTCGCCACGTTGATCGTGCCGCACTTGGGGCAGTGGGCGAGATCACCGGTACCACGGATCAAGGTCTCAAACGTGTGGTCGCACGGCTCACAATGGTATTCGTAAATCGGCATATTAGGATCAGCCTCCAACTCGGAATCATGTAGCACGGCGGTTGAGCGAACTATCGCTATTGTGAAGTCCAACCCCGTCTGTTGACAAGTGACCGTCCTTCCTGGAGCGCTGCCATGACGATCCGACCCCTTTCCCGCGATGAGGTCCGAAACCTCGATAGGGTCGCTGCGGATGAGTACCTCTTACCGACCCTCATCCTCATGGAGAACGCGGGCAGAGGAGCGGCAACTTGGCTCCGAAGTCGTTTGAAGCCAGGAAGTTCTATCTATATCGCCTGTGGTCCAGGCAACAATGGCGGAGACGGCGGGGTGGTTGCTCGCCACCTTGATGCGTGGGGGTTCAAGGTCCGTGTCGTCTGGTTCGCCGAGCGTGAGACGCTCGCCGGCGACGCCCTCGCGCAGTTTCAGATCCTGGAGCGGTCGAAAATCGACCAAACACTTTGGCCTAAAACAGTTTTTGGCGACTTGGATGGGATTTTCCAAGGTGCCGACTGGGTTGTCGATGGCCTTCTGGGCACGGGGCTCACTCGACCTGTTGCCGGCCAACTGCGGGACGTGATTGAGTCCATGAACCGGTCGGGCCGACCGATTCTTGCCTTGGACCTGCCCTCGGGGTTGGACGCCGACTCGGGTGAGCCGCAGGGCGCAACAATCCGGGCCCGGGCGACCGCGACGTTTGTCGCGCCCAAGCTTGGGTTTACGTCGCCTGTGGCGAGGGAATATCTAGGAGAGGTGGAGGTTGTCGAGCTCGGTCTGCCGCGTCGGTTACTCGAACCGTACCAGACTCACGACGAGGGCTGAGGCTCGCGAGAGCTTGCGGGGATCGGCAAGGGAACCGGGGCGGTGGGCGAGTCGGATTCGGAATCAACCTTGTTGGCCGAAAGGGCTTGAGACGAGGCTTCCTTGGGAGAAGTCGTCGGCAAGGCGGGCCGGGTTGTGACGACCGACTGCGTTGGTGTTTCAATCCCCGGAGCCTTGGGCCGACCGGAAATCGCGACACTTGCGATCAACAAAGCCGCTGCGCTCAGACCCGTCATCGGCCAAGCGAAGAGACGCCACCAGGGAGCGGCGGAGGGGACAGCGTGTCGTGACTCATGAATCTGTTGGGCAAGGGCGGGCCAGAGCGAGGGGGGCTCGGCGGATGTTCTCGAAGCTTGATTCGCCAGAACATGAAGCAGGGTCAGAGATTGGCTCAAATGATCGCGGAGGCTCCGGCAATCCGAACAGCGTAAGAGGTGCCGTTCGACTCGACGACGATCCGCACCGATCAAGTCGCCGCCAACCCAGAGGGGGAGCTGGGTCTTGGCCCAGCGACACGAGATTTCAGGCATGATTGACCTCCACTTCTTCACCTTCACGCTTCTGCCAAAGTTCGCGGAATTGGTTGCGGGCCTTGGCCAGCCGCCACCGCACCGTCGCCTCTCGTCGGTTGACGATAGCCGCCACTTCCGCCGACGAGAAACCTTCAAGATCGCGCAGAACGAGGATGGTGCGATACGCCACCGGAATTTTTTCGATAATGAACCGAACTTCTTGAGCTAGTTCGACTTGCAGACGAGGGTCTGGGTCGGGTAGGTCGTGGGCTGGGCAGGAATCGCCTGTGCGAGCGTGAATCGAGGCCACCGCGAGCGGGTCGTGCCGTCGCAGGTGATCCAGAGCGAGGTTCACCCCAACCCGGAACAACCAGGGTCCGAAACGACGAGCGGTGTCGAACGAGTCGAGCCGGTTGTAGACCTTCCAGAACGTTTCCTGGGCAAGGTCGCGGGCCAACTCTTCATCGTGAACGAACCGGCTAAGAACCCGAATCAGCTTGTGTTCGTAACGGTAGACCAAGGCGGCAAACGCCCGATCTTCGCCGGCACGGGCTTCTTCTACGAGCCGAGCATCACCCGCATCCTCCACCTGAGGGGATCCCTCAGAAGGAGTCGAGTGGCTCGTCGTGGGTCCCGAAACACCGGAATGAGCCGGCTGACGCATCGCATGACCTCCTGCCATACCTTATGATACGGCGATTCGAGGTCTCCCCGTTGGACCTTTTTTTCATTTCGCGCGGATCTGAGCCCGAGCCTGGTTCGGTCTGAGTCCGAGGTTAGGGGCACAGCCCTCAATGCCGATTTCGTCGACGCGCGTCGAGCCATGCCCGTTGGAAGATCGACCGGTGGCCTTGGGCATCCTCTATCGCCGCGTGCCGAAGTCGCTTCGACCTCGCTTGATCCACGATGCGCTCGATGAGGCCCAACGGGGTGAGATTGACCTTTCCGGTCTCTGGGTAGCCCGGCGTCGAGGCAAGGTCGTCGGAGCGCTTCTGACCCAGATCCTCGCCGGGCGTGCTGCTGCAGTCTGGCCGCCAGAGGTGGCGTTGCCCCCATGGAGCCGCGGCGGGACTGCGGCCCATCTGCTTCGTGCGGCACTATCGTCTTTGGCCGATTCCGGGGTGATCCTCGCCCAGGCCCTGCTCGACGAGTCTTCAGGTCATCAAGCGGTCGGTGACCTGATCCGTGGCGGGATGCCCCAGGTGACCGAGCTTGTCTCGCTCGAACGTTCGACCCACCTTCCACTTCCGCATCCGCAAGGGGTGCCAACGATCACCTGGATCTGCTTCGACGCGTCGACCGAACCCGAGTTCCGCAGGGTCTTATTAGAAACGTATGAGGGAAGCCTCGACATGCCCGAGCTCGAAGGGATTCGCTCGCTTGATGACATTATCTCGGGTCACAAAGCGGGAGGCCGGTTTCGTCCCGAACGCTGGCAATTGGGTCGGGTTGAAGGTGAGGATAACTGTTCGCTTGTCCTGCTCATGTCCGAGATCCCCGAGCGCAACGTCTGGGAGGTCGCCTACTTGGGCCTGACTCCTTCGGCGAGAGGTCGAGGTCTTGCCCAGGCGGCGCTCTCGCACGCGATCGAAGAAGCTTGCCAATACGTGCCCAGGCTTGAGTTGGCGGTCGATGTCCGCAACAGGCCGGCCGCTCGACTTTACACCGCTGTGGGGTTTCAACCGTTCGATCGTCGTGCAGTCCATCTGGTACGGCTGAGTCCGAAAAATCGCTTCTAACTGATATGAGTATATTGCAATCATGTTGCTTTCGGTCTTCTTCCAGCGAATTTTTGATCCGACAAGACCTCATGAGGTCGCACTCGAGACCATGAAACGAGTAACCATAGAACACCGTTGTTGGGGTTTGAAAAAAATGTAAGAAAGCCTCTATCAATTTGATTAAGCTTTCTGTAACATCATGTTTGGTTGGTTTGCGGAATAGGCTCGCGACGTCGGTTCCTCTCAGGAATTTGCAACTCGGGCGTGTTCGAATCGTTTGCCAGCTAAGGGTCGTACTTTCGACCTATCTCTCGCTCGACCCGGAGAGTGTGCTTGTCGGGTCGTCACGCCTTGTGCAAGGAATTGATTCATTGGGCAGGAAACTGTACGTCGGAAACCTCACCTACGGCGTCGGAAACGCCGACCTTGAGGCGTTGTTCGCTCCATTTGGCACCGTTCAGAGCGCCCAGATCATCATGGATCGCGAGTCGGGCCGGAGCAAAGGCTTCGGTTTCGTCGAGATGGGCAGCGATCACGAGGCCAAGAGCGCCATCGACGGCCTTCATGACCGCGAGCACGATGGCCGTCGCCTGACGGTCAACGAAGCCAAGCCCCGCGAGGATCGCGGCGGCGGCGGCGGTGGTGGTTACGGCGGTGGTGGTGGCGGTGGTGGTGGTTATGGCGGTGGCGGCGGCGGAGGCCGTGGCGGCTACGGTGGTGGTGGCGGCGGCGGACGTTATTGATCGAATTTTCGATCAACCACTGCCTTGTGCCTCGCTATAATTGAGTTGATTTGGCCGGTCAATCAGGTAGACAAAGGCATCGGCGACCCCTCAGGTGGTCGAAGTCTTTGTCCCTCCTGTGCCCGGCCTTTGTTGTTTTTTATTGGCGCGGTTTTTGCATTATTATCGGGCTCCGATGATATGTGTAGAATCAATGGCCAGCCGAGTCTCACTCCATGAATCGAGCAAACCTTATCAAGACAATTGCCTTTGTCGGTGATTACTTGCCGCGTAAGTGTGGAATCGCCACTTTCACTACTGATCTTTGCACTTCGATTGCTCAGCAGTTTCCTGCGACAGATTGCCTGGTGGCGTCAGTGAGTGATGCCGGGCATTCTTACGACTATCCTCGCGAAGTTCGCTTCGATATCCACCAAGATGAACTCGCCTCCTATCATCGTGCCGCTGAGTTCCTCAATGTTCGCAACGCGGACATTACCTGCCTCCAGCACGAATACGGCATCTATGGTGGAATTGCGGGCAGCCACATCCTTGGGCTCCTGGCCGATCTCCACATGCCGGTCGTCACCACCTTTCACACAGTCCTACGCGACCCGAATATCGATCAGCGGCGTGTGCTCGCCGAGATTGCCAGGATCTCCACCCGCGTTGTGGTCATGACAGAGCGATCACGCACCTTCTTGTGCGACCGCTACGACGTCCCTGAATCCAAGATTGATCTGATCGCGCACGGTATTCCCGACATCCCATTCGTTGACCCAAGCTACTATAAAGATAAGCTCGACGTCGGTGGGAAACTCGTTGCATCAACCTTCGGACTCATCTCGCCCAACAAGGGCATCGAGTACATGTTGCAGGCGATGCCCGCGATCCTTCGCGAGTTCCCATCGTTTGTTTATATTATGCTGGGTGCGACACACCCCAACCTGTTGCGTACCGAGGGTGAGCGTTACCGGAACAGCCTGATCTCCTTGGCCCGTGAGCTAAAGATTTCTGACAACGTGATCTTCGATAATCGCTTTGTTGAGCTGGAAGAGTTAACCGAGTTTATCATTGCAACAGATATTTATGTTACACCCTATCTGAATCCTGCTCAGAGTGTCTCGGGAACACTGGCGTATTCCTTTGGGTGTGGCAAGGCGGTGGTCTCGACGCCTTACTGGCATGCCGAGGAGTTGCTGGCCGACGGGCGGGGTGTGCTTGTTCCGTTTAGCGACTCCGTCGCGCTCGCAAGCGCAATCTGCGATCTGCTATGTGATGATCAACGTCGTCACGCAATGCGAAAAAATGCCTACGTGTTGGGTCGAGAAATGGTTTGGAGTCAGGTTGCCCAGCGTTACATGGAGACCTTCGAGAACGCCCGTCATGGCCGCTCGGAATCCGCTCCGATCCAAGAACGCGCAGAGGCCACGACGGCACTTCCTCCTTGGAAGCTCGATCATTGGGAACGCTTGACCGACTCGACCGGTATCTTCCAGTTCGCCAACCACGGCATCCCCAACTTTGCCGATGGCTACTGCACCGACGACGTTGCACGGGCACTCTTGCTGAGCGTGAAGCTTGAGGAGTTGGGCCTCGATTCTCACATGATCGAACGGTTTTCATCAACGTATGCAGCGTTTCTTCAGCATGCATATAGCCCCGACCTTCGGCGGTTTCGCAACTTTTTGTCGTTCGATCATCAGTGGCATGAAGAGTTCGGGTCCGACGATTGCCAAGGAAGGGCGGTCTGGGCTTTGGGCGTCTGTGTCGGAAGATCAAAACGTCGAGGATTGCTCCACCTGACAACCTCTCTGTTTCAAGAAGCGGGGCCTGAACTCATTGAGCGGACCTCGCCGAGAACCTGGGCGTTCGGTCTGCTGGGTGTCGTGGAGTATTGTCGCCGATTCAACGGCGACCGTCGGATTCATCAACTCGGCGAGATGCTCGCAGCCAAGTTGCTCGACGTTTTCGACCGCTGTGCGACCGACGATTGGCCTTGGTTCGAAGAAGGCCTGACCTATGAAAATGCGAGACTCTCTCAGGCTTTAATCGCCTGGGGCGAGCCCCGGGGTTTGGCAATTGGCTTGCGGTCGCTTGAGTGGCTGGTGGGTGTTCAATCGTCACCTCGAGGCGATTTCCGCGCGATCGGATCCGACGGTTTCTACCGCAAGGGAGGCGAACTCGCCAAGTTCGACCAACAACCAGTCGAAGCTCAAGCGACAGTCTCAGCCTGTTTGGAAGCGTATCGGGTGACAAGCAATGAACGCTGGCTGGTCGAGGCCCGCAAGGCTTTCGACTGGTTCTTGGGCCACAATGATCTGGGACTTCCGCTTTATGACCCGGCCACCGGCGGCTGCTTTGACGGCTTGCTGCGTGACCGAGTGAATCGGAACCAAGGGGCTGAGTCGACTCTCGCGTTTTTACTTTCGCTCGCAGACATGAATCTACAAAAGTGCATTCGATCCCACTGATTGACGGTCGCTTCGCTTCGCTTCACTTCACCCACCGACGTTAAGGTTACAGGTTCGCACATGGACGTACGACGCACTGGTATTATCTTGGCGCCCACGAGCGCTCGCGTAGTGATTCGTCCGTTCCAGCCTGCGAATGACGATCGCGTGACCAAGATCATCGCGAGGGTCTTGGCTCTCACCGAAACCGAGGTTGATCGCCTCACCGGAGAGGTCCTTCGCGACTTTCTCACTCGACACCAGACCACACGCGCGTACTTCCTGCGGCGGTTCGAACAGGTTCGCCGTTATCTGCTGACCGATCGCGAACTGACCGAGAATCGTCGCCTCCTCATCGGTTCGTATTTCTCCCAGGAATACGCCGTCGAATCCGCAGCGCTTTTCAACCCATCCATGGTGTGGCACCCTGACCAGTCGGGCCTGCCCGAGGGCTCGGCACGGTTTATTATTAGCCTGCGGGCGACGGGCGAAGGGCACATTTCGTCGATCACATTCCGCTCGGGAGCGATCGATGCGAATAATCTCATCAGCCTTGATCAGCCGAACCGGTTCACCACCGAGCCCGAACTGGTGCCGAACTCACTCTACGATAAGAATCTCTTCCATCGCAAATTGATTGAGTTGGGCAACACGAGTCCGTTCACCGAACAGGTCCTCTCCGCGCTCGGCGAATGGTTTAACCTCGAAGAGTTGCAAACCCGGCTGAACTTTGTAGAGATGCAGAATCGAGCGCGGTTGAACGAATTCGACCCAACGGCACGAGGTATGATCACGCTTGCAAGATCTAATTATGAAATCATGTTTGGAGCTGATCAGCCTGTTTCAGAGCGGATCATTTTCCCCTCCTCCCCGTCCGAAGTTAACGGAATTGAGGACGCCCGATTTGTCCGGTTCGTTGACGACGACGGCTCAGTCCGTTATTTCGCGACCTACACAGCCTATGATGGCAAGATGACGTTGCCGCAACTGATCGAGACTGATGATTTTCTCCACTTCAAGGTCAGCACCTTGAATGGCCCCGAGGTTCGGAATAAGGGCTTTGCCCTCTTCCCGCGCAAAATTGGTGGCCGTTTCTTCATGCTCTCGCGTCAAGATAACGAAAACATCTATGTTATGTCGTCCGATACTCCGCACTTCTGGTATACGAAGCAGCTTCTCGCCCGCCCCACCGAGCCTTGGGAATTCATCCAGCTTGGTAATTGCGGTTCCCCGATCGAGACCGAAGCGGGTTGGCTGGTCTTAACTCACGGTGTCGGTCCGGTGCGTACGTATGCGATTGGCGCATTTCTGCTCGACCGAGACGACCCAACCAAGCTCATCGGTCGGCTCAATGAGCCGCTCTTATCTCCCGATGCCACGGAACGCGAAGGCTATGTTCCTAACGTTGTCTATAGTTGTGGCGGAGTCTTGCACGGTCGTACACTGGTCATTCCTTATGCGATCTCCGACCATTCGAGTACGTTCGCGACCGTACCGCTCGACGATGTCCTGGCGGCATTAACAAGACAGCACAATTGATCATCTGCGCGATCGTCACTGGAGTTGTACGATGCCTCGCCCCGACCCTTCGGAATACGCCCCCTACCATATCAGATATGTCAGCTTGATACCCGATGAAACGATCGTCGAGTCGCTGAACTCGGATCTTCAGACGAGCCTTGCCTTTTTGCGATCTGTCTTGGAAGCAGATGCCTGCGTGCGCCACGCACCTTACACGTGGAGCACTAAAGAAGTGGTTGGGCATATGACCGATACCGAGTGGGTCTTTGGCTATCGGGCGCTTCGGTTCGCTCGTGGAGACTCAACTCCGCTGGCTGGATTCGATGAGAACGCCTTTACGAAGACCGCCCAATTCGATCAATACCCGCTGAGTGTTCTCGTCGCTCAATTTGAGGCGGTGAGGCGCTCGCATCTGGAGTTTTTTGGGAACTTGCCCGAAGTCGCCTGGGCCCGGCGGGGTATAGCCAACGGCGACGAGGTCAGCGTGCGAGCCCTCGCTTACATTCTGCTTGGCCATGAGCGGCATCACATGGCCATTCTACGTCAGCGGCTGGCGAAGGGTTAAAGTTCCGATGATATAAACCGACCACATCAACAAGTGATCGAAACATCTTTAGATCTTTGGGAGTATACTCCATGAAGACGATGTGGCTTCCGCTTTTGATTGTACTGATGAACATAAGTCTTTGCTTCGGGCAGGTTGGCGGAAATATCGGCTACTCGCAGGCAACCGCCAAGGCCAAGGCCGAGCAGCAAGAGCGTGCTCAACGCACAACCACTCCAGGTGAAGCACCCCCCTCGTCAACCACAATGTTTGTTGATGCGAGCGTGCTCATGAATGTCAAGGCCGACGAATATGTCGTGACCTTCGCGATCGCCCTCGAAGGCCTCACTGTTGCCGAGTGCAATCAGAAGATGGATGCAACGGTCGCGGAATTCACTTCCGCCCTGAAACCACTGGGAATCAGCGACGAAGACATCGTCGTCGACTTCGCCGCGCAACACAAAATCCACGCCTACAAGATTGAGGGCAATCTTGCCAAAGAAACGCTCGTCGGCTTTGAACTGAAGAAGAATATCTTGATACGCTATCAAGATAAGACACGACTCGACAAGATCGTGATCGCCGCCTCAAAGTCCAATATCTTCGACCTTGTCAAAGTCGATGATGTGATCAAGAGTCTTGAACCGATCCAGGACAGGCTCATGGAAGAAGCCTCCCGGATCATCAAGCGGAAGACCGCCCGCCACGAGCGACTTCTTGGAATTCACCTCAAGGCACCGCCGCAAGTCTACGCGGAAAAATCGAACGTCTACTATCCGACAAGGATGTACGAATCTTATACAGCCTTCGAGGCGGAAACGATCGGGCGCGAGCAGTACCGATCCAAGTATCTCATCCAGGACATGCGCAAGAGCCGAACCTTCTTCTTCAACCCGTTGGATCACGATGGCTTCGATTTCGTGGTCAACCCGGTCGTGGTTGAGCCCGTCGTCCAATGCGCGCTTTATCTGAAGCTAAAGTACGAGATTGAGCCGAAGTGAGACTTGTCGCGAGTTCTGACAGAACGAAAGCGACGCCTTCGATGGTCATTTCCGTCCTGTTAGCGGTTCACTTCACGTTCTCTCAAACCTTGAGAGGCGTGGATGTGTCGAATGATATCGCCTTCCCTCAGGTAGATGACAGCCTCGGCGATATTGGTTGCATGGTCGGCGATTCGTTCGAGGTTCCGCGCACTGTTGATTAAACGGAAGTAGCCGTCGAGCCGGTCGGGATCTTGGCGGATCGCATTCTTCAGGTCTCGGAGCACCGCTCGGTAGTGGTTGTCGATGGCCCGATCCCCCTGAATGACGCGACGAGCAAGCTCAACGTCGGACTTGGTCAGGGCGTCAAGGCTTCCATGGATCTGGGCCAGCACTTCGGAAGCCATCGCTTCCATGGCTTCGGGGATAGCGGGGTGGTCGGCTTCCTTCGATGCCTTCTTGACTCGCTTGGCGATATGGAACGCAAGGTCGCCCATGCGTTCAAGGTCGCCATTGATCTTCAGAGCCGTCGCAACCCGGCGCAGGTCGCTAGCGACCGGTTGATGCAACGCGAGGACGCGAAGGCACTCACGCTCGATCTGAACTTCCCAGCTATTGACGATGCGCTCTTCGCCTTTGACCTCGCTGGCGATATCAGCTCGGTCGTCGCACAGAGCTCGGATGCTCTTCACTAACGCGACTTCCACGACCCCCGCGAGCTTCAGTACGCCTGCCCAGAGACCTTCCATATCGCGAAGGAAGCTCTTGCCCAAGGTGATCCGCTCGGCATCCCAGCCCAATCCACTCCCTGACACCGCGTCCGTTCCTTCCGCCATCTCGCCCCCCCTTTTTCATGCTCGCAGTACAACTCAGCTTAACCCTCGCCGTCAGAATTCGGAGCCCTTCTCAGCCAGCCTCGGGAGGAGCGGTCGTTGATTGCTTCCAATCCATAATCTTACGGGAGGGGAGCCGACTTGACGATGGTTCTTCCCAGAATTCGTTCAGAGACCGGAAAATTTCATGGAACCTTCAATTCCAGTAACTTCTCAGCCGTTTGTCGTTCAGGAGGCCCTTACTTTTGGAGATGACAAACCCCCTGATCGTTAGGTTCCGTGGAATCTTACGGATTCTTCTTGGCGGGGTATTCAATGATGATCAGCTTATGCTGGTTCTCGTCGTACCCATATTCCTGATAGTGAGGCAATTGAGGCAGCGAGATGTTGTTTGCCTGGATGATGTTCGTCATGAACTCCTGATAATTGGCGGGATACTTGTTGTCGTTCCCGGCCTTGTAGAGGTCGATAGCGTGGTCGATCTTTAATTGAGCGGCCCGGCTGACGATCGAGACATAGGCGTTGCCCTGCAACAAGATCGGGTCCTTGGCCACGATTCGGGGCTTTTCGATGATCTGGGCCCCTTGCTGTTTCTGGACTTCCGGCTCGACCTTGCGGATTTCCTGGGTTGTCTGGCCGATGATCAGCTTCCGTTTCGGCTTGGGGGCTTCATCCTCGCAACCGAACATCGGCAGTAAAATGAGGGGGATCAGTCCCAGGACGATCAAGTGAGAGATGCGCATCGTGAGAAGTCCTTGAGGTGGGACACGTCGCCATCGACGGAAAATTCTGATCTACAAGACCTCAGTCGAGTGAGGTCTAACCTTAGGCTTGGCGATTTGATCGCAAGGTTCATCCTACACGAACGGTCCGCCCGGGTCGCATGGGGCAACGAGCAACTTGCCCGGAGTCGTTCCTGGGCCTAAGATCTGTAAAATGGGCTATGCTGTAGAGATAGGCGAGGGCATGACGGTCGGGGTCAGATCCTCCCACCTCGGAAAGGCGGCGGCGATGCGTGGCAAGCGACAGAGTCTCAAGTGGATGGCACTCGTTCTCACGACTGCGACACTTGGTTTGGGCACGACCCTGGCAACGGCTCAGCAACCGGACGAACCTGGGGCAGCGACCACCAAGACCGATCCGAAATCAACCACCCGCAAGGGCCGACCCGGCATGCGTGCGCCTGTCGGTCGGGCCAAGGCTCTTCGCAAAGGGCTCGACCCCCTCAACAAGGTTGCTGGTCCTGCCGATGCTCAAAATGCGGACGGGGCGGCGTTCGACGATCGGCCTATCCATTACAGCTTGCGGATCATGGGTGCGGGTAACAACGCGCTCAACGCGGTGTATTATCCTTCGAAGCTCGGCACAAGTGCTGCACCTGTCCTCCTGATTCATGAGAAGGGTCGGTCGCTCCAGGATTTCCAGGAGCCGATCGCCGAGCTGAAGAAGGTCACGTTGGCCGAGCACCTCCAGGAGGAAGGCTTTGCGGTTCTGGCGTTCGATCTCTCAGGGCATGGGGCGAACCCGCATCGCGAACTCAACGAACGTGGCTGGCGGGCGATGACGGAAGATGTTCAGGCCGCATATCGCTTCCTGCTCGACCGGCATAATCGTGGTGAGTTGAATCTCGCCCGGCTGGGAGTGATCGGTGTCGGCGAAGGTGCGAACCTCGCTACGATCTGGGCGAGCCTGCCCGGCGCGGCAGTCTCCAGCGAAGGTCGGTCTAGCGATCTTGCGGCATTGATCTCGATTTCGCCGATGAGCGACAACGTCAGCCAAGGGCTTCGAGTCGGTACGACCTTGGCCACACTTGCCCAACGCGTTCCGATCCAGGTCTTGAGTGGTGAGCGCGACGCTGCTAGCAAAGAAATCGTCGCCAGCATTCGACCGATCCTCGAACGTACGCGGGTCAACAAGGTCGAGATCTACCCCACAAGTCTCCACGGCTACAAGCTCGTCTGGCTCGAACCAGGCGCTGTGGCCGCCGCAGTCAAGTTCATGGAATCGACCACCAAGTTCAAGGTCGACGAGTGGGAACCTCGTTACAACCTGGACCCTGTGGTCTATTCCGACGCGTCTCTGGTCCGCAGGGTCCTCAAAACCAAAAAAGCCGACGAGGCCGCTACCACGAAAGCCGACGAACCGGCTGCCAAGAAGGCCGACGAACCGGCAGTGAAGAAACAACCCTGATCATCAGCCATCACTTCCGGCCATCCCATAAACGAGAACTTGACGAACTAATGGAATGATGAGGTATTTCACTCCTGAACTTTACCTTCGTTTCAGCTCAGGGAACCCTGCGGTCGCACGGTCCGCTGAGGCAGAGTGGGAACAGGCCAATCAGGATTATCACCGATATCTCGAATCGATCACGCCCAAGATGCCGACTCAGGCGAAGGACTACGCGGAGAATATTTGTCTACAGGACACGGAGTTGATCGATCTCCGAGAGACCCGCTCGGAACGGGCGGCAACAATCGCAATGGTCGTGCGGAATGAGAATAAGTGTCACATCTACTTGACCTATTTCAGCCCTGGGACGATCCGACAGATCACCGCCATCTCGGCTTGGCCGACACGTCCCGGACTCGTCCATTGGCTCTACGACGAATTCGCAAGTGACGAACGCCAGCCTGGGTTATTTCTGCACAAGATCATGCTGAGCGATGGGCGGCAGGTTGAGATTCCATTTGTGGATGTGTCGGTCCGTCGGCAGATCGTTCAGGACCTGGGTCGAGCGTGAACGATCAATAGGCCGATTGAATTCCTAATACGCCGCCGCCGCTGCGCGTGTCGGATTCGCGTCATCGCGTTCCCTCTCGTTCATTGGTAGGCTGGTCCTATTCAGGCTACGATGGATGTCGGCGTCGGACAAGCGACCACTGCGGGTTTTCAGAGGCCCCTTCGCCCCGGCATGCTGGACCCGCTAGAATCGTATATCCCTCACGCGGTCCCTGACACGTGATTCTCCCGCTCTGGAGCCTCTTTGATGCGATTGCCTCATTTTGCCCTTTATGCTCTGGTTGGAATTGTCGCGACCGCTCCTGCAAATGCGGCAGACGAACGCGATGAAAAGGTCCGCGAATCGGTCGTCAAGGTCTTCGCGACGATGCGAGCCCCCGACCCTTTCCACCCTTGGCAGAAACAAACTCCTCGCGACGGCAGTGGGACAGGCGTTGTGATCGAGGGGAACCGGATTCTGACCAACGCTCACGTCGTCAGCTATGCCAGCCAGGTTTTCATTCAGCCGCACGGATCAGGCCAGAAGATCCCAGCGGTCGTCGAGGTCTTCGCTCCGGGGATCGATTTGGCGGTTCTCAAGCTTGACGACGAAAGCTTCTTCGAAACGCGCAAGCCTCTCACGCGTTCGAGTGTACTCCCGGAAGTGAAAGATTCCGTGGTTGTTTATGGATATCCCACCGGTGGCGATAGCATGTCGGTTACCAAGGGAATCGTCTCACGTATCGAATTCACCGGCTACGGCGACATGACCTCCGGTCTCCGCATCCAGGTCGACGCCGCGATCAACCCAGGCAACTCGGGCGGACCAGCATTGGTCAATGATGAGATGATCGGCTTGACCTTTAGCCGTCTGGGCACAGCCGACAACATTGGCTACATCATCCCGACAGAAGAAGTCGAGATGTTTCTCAAAGATGTCTCCGATCACAAGTATGACGGTAAGCCCACGATATTTGATCAGTTGCAGACACTTGAGAACGATGCATTGAAGCTGAAGCTTGCCCTGCCCAAGGGAACCGAAGGCATGGTGGTCACCGACCCGGAACCAGACCGTGGTGAGGATTATCCCTTGAAGCGATGGGATGTGATCACAAGAATTGGTGATAAATCGGTGGATAGCGTTGGCATGGTCCAGATCAGACCAAATTTGCGGCTGGCGTTCCAATACTTCGTTCAGAGCGTGGCCAAAGACGGAAAGCTTCCCCTTACGGTGGTACGCGACGGCAAAGAAGTGACGCTGGAGGTCCCCGTGAGGGCCCGCCGCGACACGTTGATCAAAGGACTGAGTGGCAAGTACCCTTCGTATTTTGTCTACGGACCGCTTGTGTTTTCACCAGTCACAAGTGAGTTTGCCTCGATTTTCGATCGTCAGCCAGCCGCTTACACCGCCTTGGCAATGATCGGTAGTCCGTTAGCGCTGCGACGCGGAGACACTCCTAAGTTCCCCGGTGAAGAGCTTGTGGTTGTGGCTTCGCCCTTATTCCCGCACAAGGTTGCCAAAGGGTACAGCAGCCCGATCACCAAGATCGTCAAGTCGATCAACGGCACTCCGATCAAGAACTTGCGTCACCTCGTCGAGACCCTGCGCGACTGCAAAGACAAGTATGTCGTCATTGATTTTGACGATCGCGCGAGTGAGACTCTGGTCTTCGACCGCAAAGAGATCACTGCCGCGACCGAAGAGATCCTCACGGATAATGGAGTCCGTAAGCCAATGTCGGACGACCTCACGAAGTATTGGGATCAGGACTGAACGAAGCGTGATTCGGATGCTTGAAACAGGGGGGAGTCGATCGATAAACGGGATCGGCTCCCCAAGCATTCATCTCTGATAGATTGGTAGATACCGATACTCTACCGCCAGGGCAAGCACCCCCATCGCGGTGCAGTAATTCCGGCCTCCTGAGCGATCGTTGCCATCGCCTGAAAGCCAGCTCCCATCTTTCTCCTGATGCTCGAGCAAGATCGCCACGAGCTTCGTTTGATAGGTCAAGTGGTATTTGTCACCGAGTTGGAAGGTCGCTTGCGAGCAGTAATACGCTTCGTAAAAGAAGTACTCGCTCGACCAGCGTGGAGGATGTTTGAGCAGATATTCGGCCCCAGCAACCGCTTCGGGGGTGAGGTGGGTACCGCAGAGTTCAAGGGCAAGCATCCCTGTGCCAGTGCGTGGGTTGTTCGGTCCCTGACCGGGTTGATAGCCGAAGCCTCCATCTTTCCACGCACATTTCTTGAGATAAGCAATCGCCCGATCGATGTGGTCGGCGGAGACTGCACAGCCGACATCCTTGGCGGCTCGCAATGCCATAATCTGCCAGCCCGTCACGCTGATGTCGCTGTCACGGCTGGTCGGTTGATAACGCCAACCCCCTGCCTGGTCTGGATTCTTGGGGAGGTCTTGAGCCTTCAGAATCAGGTCGATCGCTTTTGCGAGGGCAGTTCGACACTGGGCGGCGAGTGCGGGATCGGAAGTCGTGCCCACAACCTCGGCAAGCATCAAAGTGCTAACACCATGGCAATACATAGGGCCATGACTTGTGTTTGAAACAAGCAATCCATTGGATTTCTGCTGTTTGAGCACATAGCGGATTCCGCGTTCGATCGTATCCCGATAAGGGCCTGGACTTCCGGGTGAGTGTCCCGCTGCCAGATACGCCATCACGGCGAGTGAGGTGACCGACGTCGCGCGACCGAACCCGCCCGATTCCCAGGAGCCATCATCAGGCTTCTGCGACTTCTTCAAATACTCAAGGGCCTTGGCGATGGACTCATCACCCGCCTTCGACGGAACTGACGTGGCGACACCTTGTCCTTGGGCGGTGGAGGAAGCGATCGTTAGCAGCAAGAGCGCTGCGATCCAGAGGCCCTTAGGGTTTCGCGGCATCGGCGGCAATCTCACGATAATAGAGTTGGATCAAACGGGCGTAATCATCCCGATATTTACTTTGCGATTGCTTGAGCAACTCTGCTCGGAGGTTCCCGGGTAGCTCACCCCAGGCACGCCCGGTCTTGTTTCGAATCGCTTCCTGAAGCTGTGCTAAATCAGGAGCCGAAACACCAGCGGTCCCTCCCTTGGGATCGACCGCTTTGCCATCGGGCGACCCTTCACCGGGTGTGTCTTGACCTGCGGTTTGAGGGGTGTTGTTGGGGGCCTTCCCCTGACCTTTCCCGCTTGAGGCGGCTGATCGAAGACCCTGGGCCGCTTGTCGCATTGCGCCTTCAGCCGCATCTTGGTTGGCGCTCGACTCGAGATTCTGACCAGCTTTCTGCATCGCGTCGCGTGCCTCGGCCAATTCGCTCTTGCCCGTGTTCGCTTGCCCTTCCGCAGGTTGATCGGTTCTGAGTGAACTCGCGAGATCTTCAGTGGCCTGCGCGCCACGCTCGGCCAGTTCCGCAGCTCGTCGCTGGGCGTCACGGGCCTGGTTCGGCCGAGCCTGTGCCAGACCTTCGGAGCCTTGTTGCATCGCCTTGGGAGCTTCTTCCGTCAGCAAGTGCGCGGCGGAGTTTGCCGGCCCTTGACTGCGAGGGCTCGATTCGCGGGACCGGTCACGCAGGTCGGCCAGTTCCTTGCCAAGTTTGGCACTCTCAGTTTGGAGCTGTTCCTGAGGAGCAATCTTCTCGCCGACGATGGCCTGCAACCGCTCACGGACCTGTCGTTGACGTTTGACAAGGTCGCGTGCCTGAGCAAGGTGTGGCTCACCAATCGCTAACTCTGGATCAATTGGTGATTTGATCTGACTAGGTTGAGATAATTTTGACTGATGATCAATCTTGGCCGCGAGCTTCTCTGCGGCTTCGGCGGCATCCTTGGCGGCTTCGGTGCTCCCAGGTTCATTCGCGGCCCGCTCCGCCTGACGGACGGCCTCGTTACGTTCCTTCAGGGCATCCGGTGGATTCAAAGCTCGAATCGCAGCGGCAATTCGCTGCTGCTCCTCGCGATGTCCTGGTTCGTCCGGCTTGCTCTGTGCCAGGGCCTTCTGTTCTTCGGCAAGCTCCCGAGCCATTTCATCGGCGGGAACTTGTCCGTTCAGTTTTTGCTCAAGACGTTCTGCCGCCGCGCGGGCTTCGAGTTCGAGCTGGGGCAGTCGCTCCCGGATCGCCAGGCTCGCTGCCCGATCGAACTTGGCGGGTGTGAGTGCGCTCATCGCCACCGAGTACTTCCACTCACCGTTGCGATTGCCGCACTGGACCACAACCCGATTGAGGCCGTTAACGAGATCAACTTGAACTTGATCTTGTTTGAGTGAATGTGATCGAGATCCATCATACTTGTAAACCTGCTTGCCATTGATCCAAATAGCAAGCGTATCGTCAGACCCGACGGCCAATCGGGTGGGCCCTGCAACCGGAGCCATGATCTCCGTTGAAGCAAAGGCACAAAGATCATTCACCTGGGAGTAAATCGATCCAAGATCGACGATCCCTTGCGCATCGATTGGAGGGTCACGCCAAACGGCGGCCTTCCCGGCCTTATTCAGAAGTGGTGCCTTCAGATCGATCGCCTTGTTGAGGTCGAATGGGGGAGCGACATCAATTGGGAGTGGGCCGACCGTGCGCCAACCGGTAAGCGGCGTAAACTCTGATGAATTGGAGAGAGGTTCAGCTTGCTGACGTACCTGCGCAATTGCATCAGCAAGTGCTTCGATCCGCTCCTTGACCCGATTCCGTTGCGGTTCCGCGCGAGGGTCAACCTCTAGCTTTGCGATTGCCTCAAGCGCCTCCTTCTGCTTGCGATCCGCCTGATCGAGCTTCTTGGCGAGTTCGGCAGCCGCCTTGGGAACATCAATTGGTTTGCCTTGCTGCGGCCCTGTCTCTCTCAGGTGACGTTCGACTTCGCGTCCTGCCTCTTCCGTAGCTTGGCGGATTCGACTTGCGAGCATCCGATTCTCCTGCTCGCGTCGTGACGCGTCGGGCAGGCTGTTGGCGAGATGGTGGAGAGCCTGACGTGCCTCGTTGGCTCGAGGTTCGATGTTTTGGGGATCGCCATCGCGGATCGCTTCGGTGGCTCTCGCGGTTGACTTTGACGCGTTCTCCGCGTCGGCTCTTTGAGCATCAGGGGCGACGAGTTGAGACGTCAAATTGGCGATCGCCTCCTGCCGAGCGGCCAGGGGCTTGAGTCGATTCTTCAACTCCTCACGGGTATCCTGGGCCGCGTCACGGCGTGCTTCGCTGATCAAGCGAACCAAATCATCTTCACGTTTCGCAAGTCTTCGCGCAAGGGCCTTGGGATCTGATGGAGTATCTTCGAGGTCGCGATTTAGGAGGCGAAGATTGGTCTCTGCTTCTTCGATTCTCTGCCGCGCAGACTCAATCTCTGCGCGTTCGAGCGGTTCCACGACTCGCTTGAGCGCGTCGACATTCAGTCGAGCCTTACCCGAATCCGTCAGAGTTGGGTCGACGTCGAGCGCAAGCATTCGCGCATCATTTTCAATCTGTCGCTGAGCTTCGGCGAGGATCTTGAGCGTGGCTTTTTGAGGCTCGAGATCGGTCGCGGTCCGCGCTTGCTCACGCTGTCGTTCTGCAAGTGCGCGGGCACGCTTGGCCAACTCCTTCGCCTCCTTCGCTTGAGATGCGACGACTTCGGCTCGAAGTTCAGGCGATTGTTTGAGCAACCCATCAAGTTCGCGTCTCATCGCTTCTTGATCGTTGCGCAGTTGATCGCGAGCGGCTTGGTCCTGAGCATCGAGATTTTGGGCACGCTCGGCGAGCGTTTCTTGGCGTGCAGCAAGGAGCCGAAGCTTGTCGCGGTCGGCATCACTCCGTGCGAGGCCGTCGAACTGGCGTTGAAGATCATCGAGCCGGGCTTGGACCGCTGCAAGGCGGGCGTCAGCGGTGCGAAGATCGGCGAGCCGTTTGGGATCGTCTTCCGCTTTCCGTGCCTTCTCAAGTTGGGCACGACCTGCCTCGGCTTCGAGATCGGCAAGCTGACGGGTGGGGCGTGCCAAAGCTGCAAAATTCGCATCGCTATCGAGTTCGTGCGCCAGCATATTTAATCGGTCGACAACCGATCGCGCTTGCATTTCCCGGTCTGTGAGTGATCGTTGTCGCTTCTGATCCCACAGTCCGCTTCCTCGCATGGCGGCATCGGCAGCGTACCGGAGTTGTTCGGTCTCTTGCCGGTTGGTCGCCGCATCACGTTTGAGTTCGTCGAGCTTCGCTTGGATTGTCGCTCGCCGGGCCTTATCTCGTCTCGCGAGTAAGGGCTCGGCCTTGGCGCTGATGGTGAGCGAGCGGATCTCAGACCAGGCTTCTTGAGGACTCGGCCTACTGTCAACAACGCGCACACGATAGGTTACAATATCGCCGGGTTTGAGCTGAAGCTTGGCCAGGTCAAACGTGGCGTCTCCTTGCGCGGACGGGGTTCCCAGGCCACTCAATGGGAGCGGGAGCTTGCCTCGTTCGTTGAGATCGGTATCCGTCGAGCCCTCACGAACGATCGCCCAATGTAACTCGGCGGCGGACACTTCCAGATCGTCTCGGGCCCGGATCGAAGCGATGATGACATCGTCGGATCGTGCTTCTTTCAGATCTTCAACTTTTGCAAGCGTAACCATTGGCGGTGCGTCTTTGCGGACAAGAACTCGGCGAGCGGGCTCGGGGCGACTCTTCAAATCACGAACGTCGACCAGTTCGAATCGAAAGTCGCCCGTTTGATTTGCAACGACCATGATGGTCGGTGAGGAGCCCGTGGTCATCTCCAGCGGTTTCGGCGTTGGCTCATCTTGGTCGGGCCAGGTGATTTGAGCACGCTTCAATCTGGTGGAAGTCTCGATCGTGAACCTAAGACTCGACCCCTCCCACACTTCAAGCTTTGTAGGATTGTTCAACGCTATATCCGACTGTTTGATGTAAGTCGGAGCGGTGACATTCACGTTCAAGGCTGTCAAGATCGGCGCGGGTTCGGCATTGACGTGAACTTCACGACTGATCGCCGAGCCGCTGCGTACCCGATAGCTCAGCGAAGCAGTCACGTCCGGAAGAACTGATGTAAACTGGCGTGAAGACGCAGGAGTAGTAGATTCAGTGAACATGTTGACGCGCTGATGTTTATCTCGACTGTCAATCCATTCCAGGATTGCGGTCTGAGGGACGGTTTTGGTCGGATTGAAGTTGCTGATCCCACCAAGATCAAATCGGTCGCGAACCATAGCGCGAACGTCGAGGTCAGAGCCGATCGCCACCAATCGGTCGGGCGGTACTTCGATTACAAAGCGGCTGATCCGGTCGAGGTTGGACCACGGCATGAAGAACCGTTGGGCGATCTTTCTGAATGGGTCGGGTTGGAGCAGACTTGGCGCGAGAATCAGGGCCATCGAGCCCAAGCCGGGGATGAGCCAGACGTAGGCGCGACGGCGGGGAACGGAATGCCTTGGCGAGATCGTCCCAACACGAGTTGCCGCTTCCGCTGCGGTTGCCTCAATCAAAATGCGTGAGCCATGTGGAGTCTCAACCAGCCCAACCGCCCCGGTGAGATGCTCACCAAGCTTCGACTCCGTACGTTCTGCCAAGGCGGCGAGGTCGAGCAGACTCATCCGCCGAATGAGGGGTCCTAAAATCATTTTAACAAACAGAAAGAGCGTCACCGTGACCCAGGCCAGCCAGATCCCCCATCGCCCAGCATCGGGGATGGTCCAGGCGAAGTCGGCGACCATCCCTATGGACGCGACCAGAGATCCGGCCACGCCGAGGATTCCCAAACCTCGTAACGCTTCCACAGCGCGAACATGATTGGCCAGCCGCCCCAGCGCACGCTGGATGGGGGCTGGTAAAGGGAGCAGGTTTACTGTTGGACTGAGAGCCATCGCAGGGTCTCCATTGTTCACCAGCGTGGGTTATTCAAAGAACACTTGAACGTTCTGATGAACCGCTCGAATCTAAACATCACTCAAATTTATGAAAATGAATATCATGAAGATGCCCGATTGTGTCAAGGTAGGCCTAATCGCTTGCGCATGACCCATTCAAGTGTGAGCAAACTGAAGAAGAATAGGAGTGCGCCCGGCCCATCCCACAGTGGAGTTTCAACCTTGCGATCCACGACCTTGATTCTCGACTTGAGAAGGTCGCTAAGCTTGCCTGCTTCGTAATCGGCGAAGACGTGGCCACCGGTCGCCGAAGCGAGTCGGTCGAGTCCGTCTCGACTCGCAGCGAGTTCGACGCGTTCGGAGGTCTCTTGCTCGATGACTTCGAGAGGAGCTTCGATGGGCTTACCTTCGAGTTCAATTTGATCGACAAGCTCAGGCACATCTAACTTGAGCAGATATGAGCCAGCGGGTAGAGCAGGAGCTATCCCCTCGAAGGCCTTGGGCTGGCCGGCCAATGTGTGAAGAGTGACCACGGCCAGCGGCTCCGACTCGGGCTGATCTGACTTGAAAACTTTAGCCACGGCGAGCAAACCCGGGCCAACTCCCGTCACCCCTTCGGCGAATCTCGCCTGGATCTTGGCTCCCTCGCCTTCGGCCGGGCGTGACTTCAACGGGCCGAACCGAACAAAGCGGTTCCCGCCCGCAAGCCCTCCTGAAGCTGCCCAGCGGACCACCTGGCCCCAAAACGCGTGATGGTATGTATCACCCACTCCAAATCGCCACCGCCACGTACTATCGGTGCCGACCCAGAGAACCTTGCCGAGCCCATAAGGTTGCGAAGCGATGACGGCGGCATCCGTCGGTTTGTCGATTCCCTCTGCGGACACCAGGACCGACGCGCCTGGTTTGATCGGCCCACCGAGCGCCCAGGGGAGCCTTGGCAACTCGTGCCAGATCGAACTCGGGTCGGGGCCGATCTGAAGCATCGGCCAGACGGACAGATCGCGAATCGCTTCCGACGAGGCAACGAGCCGGACACCTGGCGGCAGGGCGGGCCGCGCAGGATCCGCTGTGGTTACGTCATATCGCATCACTGCCGGGTTGAGGATCGGCAACAATGCGCGGACCTTCGCCGACGCGCCATGGACTGCCGGCCAGTAACGCGGTCCAGGGCTAACAACCAAGGTTCCACCTCGATCCGCCACATAAGACTCAATCCGTTGCCAGGAATCGGCATTGAAGTCACTGGGGTCGACGTCGCCAATCACAATCAGATCAAAGTTGCCCAGTGGGTCCGCCACGTTCGAGTCGGCTGAGCGTAGAGGCAGGACACCACCGTATGTTGTCTCTGTTGAGAGTGAGGACATGGGTTGATGAATCAAAATTGAATCAAGTTTTACACGTTTATCGCGTGTCAATGCATTACGAAGGTAGCGGAACTCCCAGCGTGCTTCACCATCGATCAGTAGAACGCGAGCCTGATCGTCGGCAACCTGAACGACGGCAGTGCGGCGGTCGTTATCTTGTCGGAGGTCTCCTGGCGGTGGAGCGACTGAGACGCTAATAGGTACTTGTCCCTTAGTCTCAAGCGGAACGCGAAAGCTTGCCACAGGCCGAGTGCCGTCGCTGGAGGGAGTCACGGTCTGCGTCATTGGCTCGAAATCAGGACGCTGAAGTGTGACGAGGACATTTTGACCCAGCGGAACGCCATCGAGCTTGATCGTAGCTTCGATCGTGGCGACATCTCCGACATATACAGAATCAGGCGCTTTCAGCTTGGTGATAGCGACATCTTTGGGTGGAGTGGTCGAACCGATCAAGATCCCGTAAGTGGGGACACCCCGCGCCGCGAGCCGATCGACGACGCTCGCATCGACCGGCTGATTGAGGCGTCCATCCGTGACAAGAACCACGCCGAGGACAGGAGATTCGCCGCTCGACAAAGCTCGAACAAGTGCGGGGTTGGCATCGGTTGAGGACGAGTTTTCAGCCTGGGGGGGATTCTTGAGCGTGTCGATCAATGCCTGGGAAGTGGTCACGACCGCGTCGCGAGCGAAAGCGATCGCCTCGACCTCATGGTCTTCGTTGAGCTTGGCGAGGGGGCCATCGGGTTCGATCAGGCGGCGAGCAACTTCTCGACGCATCATCATGTCGATCGATTCGGCAGAACTGAGCTCGAGTGTTTTGGTAAGCGACTGGCGTTCCTCGTTGGTGCGACCGGGGTCTGCGGTTGTCATGCTCTCGGAGACATCCACGGCGACGATCACCCGCCCTTTAGCAGACTCACGCAGAGTTCGCGCTGAGATGGGTTCAAAGAGGGCCGCGATAAGAGCGATCGCGGCGAACCCCCTAAGCGCCAGCAAACCAAGTCCGGCCCGCCTTGAGACGAGGACCCGTTCTGAGCGATAGAGCAGAAACAGGAGGATCAGGACGAACGCACCAATGGCTAGCCAGAGCCAGGCGAGCCCGCCTCCCGCGAGCACGATTCGTCGCCCACCCAGCCAATCAAATCCCATTCCGCTACTCCCGCGTTCGGCTTCACCTCGAAGACGGATACCAGTGTAACTCGACAGACTCTGACTTGACACCACCGTGTCGGCGCGCCAGTCTAAATCGTCCGAGTCGAATGCTCCTCCTAGAGATGCCCTCATGTCCACGTTCTCGACCGACCCGCCTGCCGACGATCTGACCGCCCTGGCCGAACTCGCAAAAGCGAACCTTGCCCTCCGGCAGGCGATTCGCAGCGTGATTATTGGTCAGGACGAGGTTGTCGAGCAACTGCTGTTCGGCCTCTTCGCGCGGGGGCACGTCTTGCTCGTGGGGGTTCCGGGGCTGGCCAAAACGCTTCTAGTCTCGACAGTGGCCAAGATTCTCGACCTTTCGTTCCGCCGAATCCAGTTTACGCCCGACATGATGCCGTCGGATATCACCGGGACCGACATTCTTCAGGATGACCCCGAGACTCGACAGCGTAAATTTATATTCATACAAGGGCCTGTTTTCTCTAATATCATTCTGGCGGACGAGATCAATCGGACTCCGCCCAAGACTCAAGCGGCTCTGCTCGAGGCGATGCAAGAGCGGCATGTGACGGCTGCAGGCCGGACGTATCCTTTACCGGACCCGTTCTTCGTGCTCGCCACCCAGAACCCAATCGAGCAGGAGGGAACATACCCCTTGCCCGAAGCCCAGCTCGATCGATTTATGCTCAATGTTCGCGTCCCTTATCCGACCGCCGACGAAGAACTGGAAGTTCTCCGCCGTACGACAGGAGCCCCCGCAGCCGAGCCCAAACCCGCGCTTTCCGCCGCGCAAATCGCCGCAATGCAGGCTCTGGTGCGGCGGATTCCCGTACCTGATCATGTTTTCATTTATGCTCGCGATCTCGTACGATCGACTCGACCGGGTGAACCGGAGGCAACGGCCCTGGTGAAGAAATGTGTGGCTTGGGGGGCAGGACCACGTGCGGGGCAGTCGTTGATCCTGGCCGCAAAGGCTCGCTCTGCATTGTCGGGTCGGCTTCACGTGGGGATTGCCGACATTCGTCACGTTGCTCCCCCCGTGCTTCGACATCGCATTGTCACCACATTTCATGCTGAGGCCGATGGAATTGACTCCGACAAGGTCGTTGCCCATCTCCTGGAAACCGTGGTTGCTCTGCCCGAGAAGGCGGCTGCGCGACTGATCGGGCAGGGGGTCGGTGCTCGACCATGAATTCCGATCTTGATCCCGAACTCAACCTTGATCCGACCGCACTTGCTCGCTTCGGTCGACTCGAACTCCTGGCTCGGCTGGTGGTCGAAGGGGTGATGTCGGGTTTGCACAAGAGCCCTTTCAAAGGATTTTCGGTCGAATTTGCCGAACACCGCCAATATGGACCCGGCGACGAGATCCGTCATATCGATTGGCGTGCATTTGGCAAGAGTGATCGCTACTTCGTTAAAGAATTTGAAGAAGAAACCAATCTGAAAGCATATCTTGTTGTCGATGCGTCAGGAAGTATGGCCTATGGCCTGAGTACTGCGACCAAGCTTGAACATGCTCGCAAAATAGCTGCATCACTTGCTTATTTGATGATTAGTCAGCGCGACGCGGTCGGCCTGATCACGTTCGATACCGAGGCCCGGGCGATGATCCCGCCGAGGTCGGCCCCGGGCCACTTCTCGGTCCTTTGTCGTGCGATGGAGCAGGCCCAGATTGGCGGTGAGACTCCCCTGAGCAGCATTCTGCACGGGCTGGCAGAACGAATCAAGCGGAGAGGGTTGGTTGTGATCCTCTCCGATGGATTTGACGAACTCGGTACTCTGACCAATGCATTACGGCACCTACGTCATCGGCGGCACGAAGTCTTATTTTTGCAGATTTTGACGCCTGAAGAGGAAAACTTTCCATTCCGCCGATCCGCGAAGTTCCGCAACCTTGAGCGAGTTGACAACCAGTTGCGTGTGGATCCAAACTCATTGCGTGCCGCCTACCTTGAGCGATTTCGCACGCATTGCCAAGGGCTATCAGAAGCCCTCCGAGCGATGAATGCCGACTATCAAAAAGCTTCAACCGTCGAGACGCCGGACCGGATCTTGCTCGATTACCTGGCCCGGCGAGCGAGCGCCAGTCGCGGAGGTCGGGCATGATTGGGCTCGTCAATCTTGCGATGCTCGCCGGCTTGGCTGGGATGGTGATCCCGCTGGCAATCCACTTGCTCCACCGCCAACGTGACCCCGTAATCGACTGGGGGGCGATGCAGTTTCTCGACCTGGGGAAGCAGTCGAGGCGGCGGGTTCAGATCACCGAACTATTGCTGATGCTCGCCAGGATGGCGGTGCTGGGGCTGGTCGCACTTGCGCTCGCGCGACCTTATTTGAACCCTTCAGTAACACTCAATCTTGGTGGTTCATCCCGACGTGATGTTGTGATGATCTTTGATGGATCTGATAGCATGACACGGATGGGGGAGACAGCCACGCTTCGCAAAGAGTCGGCCACGTGGGCGAAGCGATTTCTCGGCAAGCTTGGGGCAGGTGACTCGGTGGCGATTCTTGATGCTCGCGATCGGGTCGAGCCACTCGTCTCACCGTTGGCCTACGACCTGAAGGCTCCGCTCCAGCAAGTGCAGTTTGTCGGCGCAACCCGGGGGTTCGGGTCAAGTGACCTGCCCGCAGGGCTCGCCGAGGCGTTTCGAATCTTGGGATCTGCACAGAATTCCGTCTCAGACGTGATCTTCTTGTCCGATGCTCAGCGTCATGCCTGGAGGCCAGGAGATGCCAGACGCTGGAGTCTCCTCAAACAGTTATATGCAAAAATGAGCATAAAACCGAACCTGTGGGCGTTGTCGTTCAAGCCGACAATTTCGACAGAGGGTGGTAACGCATCTGTCAGCGAGTTAATCTTATCCAGGTCTACGCTGACTCCGGGACTTCCGCTCCAGGTCTCGGCCACGGTCACGAATCATGGGCCCGCGACTCTTTCCCGAACCGTTCGGTTGATGGTCGATGGCGATGAAGTTCCGGGAACAAGCCAAGTGGTCGGACCGCTCCCTGCCGGAAGTAAGTCCTCTCTCGTGTTCAAGACCGCGATCAACAATGTCGGTTCGCATATTGTTTACGTGGAACTTGGGCGAGGTGGGGACTCGATCGGTAGCGACGATACCAGTTTCGCTGCGGTTCGCGTGGTGGAAGCTCTTGACACTTTGCTGATCGATGGTGAACCAGGAACCGAACCTTTGACCGGTGAGGTCGACTTCCTCCGTGCCGCTCTCGCGCCAACGGATGATAGAACGCCGCAAATTCGAGCCAAGGTGATTGGGCAGGTGGGTCTGACGACTGAGTCGATTCGGGAAATGAGCATGATTGTGCTCGCCAATGTTGATCGGTTCACTTCCGACCAACTTGCTCTGCTTGGTCGGTTCGTGGAAGGGGGTGGGGGACTTCTGATCACGCTGGGCGATCGCGTCGACGAAGAGTTTTATAATGATCGCTTAGGGGCTCAAGGTTTGGGTTGGCTCCCCGCGCGGCTGGTCGGCCGCAAAGGTCCGGCCCACCCTGAACCCTCCACCTTCGTTGGTCCTGTCATGTCGGGATTTGGTCTGGGTGAAGATCCTGTTCTCAAAGCATGTGAATTTGTCAATTATACCCGACTGGAGCCATCGGCGGGCGCTGCGGTGACAGCGAGGTTTGATACTGGGGACCCCTGGCTCGTCGAGAAATCAGTCGGTAAGGGCCGGGTTCTCCTGGTGGCGTCGGCTCTTGATGCCGAGGGGGGGACACTGCCGGTCAACCCCGATTTTGTCCCACTTGTTCATGAGTGGGCCATGGCATTGGGGACTTCATCGTTGTCACCCCGAACGGTATCGCCCGGCGAGCCCCTCGTGATCGAGTTGATCCCGCCGCCCTCAGCCGATGTCGACTCGGTCAAGCATGTGTTTCGAGCCGGCAAAGTACCGATCATTCGCGACGGCGAGAGAGCCTATGTGCGGATCGACGATGCCGACGCAGGAAGCCATCGTGTGGAGTGGCCCGAGGGTGGGTTCGCCTACGGGGCTGTCAAGCGAGATGAAGCTGAGAGCGACATGTCCGAACTCGACACTGCTGAGATCGCCAAGTTGAGCGAAGGCTGGCCCCTTCGGTTCGTCAACGAGCCCGACCAACTTGAAGTCAACATCTTCGGAGGTGAGTCCAGCGGGCGACGTGAGACCTGGCGTGTTCTCGTACTTGCCGCGCTAGGTGGTTTATGTCTTGAAGTGTGGATGACACGACGAATGGTGCGGGGTCGGGGCTGAATCTTGTTTAGGGGTTCGCCGATAGCCAGTCAGTGCTAACACGAACCACGCCTCCAGGATCATCGCTCCCGCTTCGTCGAAGAAACGATCGAGCGATGACGGTCGGACGCATCACTGCAAAAAGGCTGTGAGGCAGGTTGTCACCATGGCATAACGGATTTGGGGTTTTGTTCAGGTTCAAGGGGGTCAAAATTACTGTCGCCTGTCAAGAGGCTTCTCACGGTAGAATGACAACGTCGAAAGACAGGAGGGAACTCTCATGAAGGACGTCATCGATCCCACTACCGGGTAGCCTTTTAGATTTCACAATCCGGTCGATGAAGCCTATGCTCGAGCCCAGGAATTTCCCTAGCGCTCGGCAGTTGGTGCGCGAATTTGGGTAAAGATCGCTGTCTGGAAAGGCAATCTACGCCCTGAACTGGTAGTTCGGGGTGTCCTAGAGGCCTTGAGCAACCCCGGACGAATCCGAACACGCGCACCAACTGCCGAGCGCTAGGGTTTTTTTAGAATGGCAGAATCTGATTGATGAGTGAGTCTTCAAGTGATTGCAAGTAGGCATCCGGGGCGCGGCGAAAGCGGCGTCCCAGTGTCCGCACCGCTTGGCGTTGCTGTAGCGAGTCTCTCAGTTCACGCCACTTCTGTAGACTGGACGGGACCAGGTCGGACGCTTCGATCGGCCGAAGTCTCGTCACCGCCGAAGCGATCAGACGCACCGAGCCTCGCACCACCGTGCCCGGGCTGGCAACCTTCCGCCCGCTCGCTCGCCGCTCGTGATAGCGGTACGACCCGAAGAACTGTTCCAAGTCGTTGTTCGTCCTGGGTATCCCTTCCACATCGTAGCACTGAAACAGTCCTGGCCAGTAGCTACGAGTGACTTTGCGGTAGTGATCGAACGACTCCGCCAGACCTCCGCACGAGCTGCGATGCCGGGCCAGCGAGGCAATCACACCGCTGTAACGCCGCCGCACATCCGCAGAGCGCAATCCCTTCTTATTGGCCAGGACGGCGGCGAATCGCCGGATCCAGCCGAAGGCCGTTCGGATCTCCGGCCACGACCCCGCTGTGGCCTCAAGTCCCTTGGTCAGGATCGCCCGTAGCCGTGTCAGTTCCTTGGGGAGCCCCTTTTTTCGCCCACACGGTCCAAGCTCTCGGCGATCTTCGTCAGCCGATCCGCCAACTTCAGCCCCGGTGCCTCCAGCGGTGGCCGACCGTCATCGGTCAGCGACGACCGAACCGCCGCACAGTCGTCACGAACTGTTTTGGCCTCAAGATCATCCCGCCCTTGAACCGTTCGCTCGATTAGCCGGATGCCGCAGACCTTCTTCTTCAATTGGACCTTGGCGTGGCCGCTTCGCGGAGGTAGTGGAAGTGACAGAGTTGGTTGGGGACGTCATCGAGAGCCTTCTTGACCGCCTTGCGGATTGAGGATTGGCCGTCGGAGACGACTCCTGCAATCGGCACGTCGAGGCCGGCCTTCACTTCGCACAGGAGTTTCACCAGGTCGGCCTGACACGATGAGAGCAGGCTGCGGGCCAGGAGGACCTCGCCGGAGAGCACGTCACGGATCACCCAGAGGACCTCGTGACCAACGTCGGGCTGGAGGCCATCGATCGCCAGAATCACCTGCCCAGCCTTCGCCGTGATCCGCTTCAAACGATCCGCGTCCGAGCACGACAGGGTGAGCAGTTCGTCGTAGCGGTCCAGGAGGTTGCCGACGCTACGTACGCAAATGACGACACCACGACGGACCAGCTCGGCGTGGATCTCCGGGACACTGCGGTGTTCGGCGTGGCGCAGCATGCCAACCAGGGCAATGACGTCGAGGCCAAACTCATGCTGCGGTAGCGCGAAACGTCCCTCTTGCTCAGGGCGGAAGCAGACCTTGTACCGGCGACACTCTGGGTTGCGACAACTGCGAATTTGGAGTCGAAGTCGGACAACGCCGTCGAGCGTCGTGACCGATCGGCTTGTCTTGGTGGCCGCCCAGGTCGGACCATGACAGGAAGGGCAAATCTTGATATGGTTGGGCAGCTCGGTGGTTCGAACAGGCAGTGGGCGTACAGTCCATCGCGGCATCGGTCGGCTCCTTGAAGCGGGTAAGGCTTAAGGAATAACAAGCTCAAGCATAAAAATCAAATGGATTTTGCTTTCCTAGAAAAAATCCCGGCGACAGGCCGGGCAATGGCAGACCGGTTCATCGTAATGAACCGTCCCGGAGCGCACCTGAATCGTTCTCGTCACCTTCATGATGGGACAGGCCCGCGAACACTCGGGACAAGGCTGGTGATCGCCGAGGCGTTTGAACTGGATTTGGAGTACTTCCTCAATAGTCCCTTGAGTGACGGATTTGCCGATCTCGACGGCCAAGGATTCGATGGAGTCGAAGTCAAGGTCGAGTCCCGGCCCTTCCTCGCCGTAAGCGCGCCGCGTGACAACTTTCCCCCAACCTTACGCCATGTCGCGAATATCGGACAAATCCTCAGGTTGGCTCTTGGTGAAAGGCATGGTGTGGCCGTCCTTGAACTTGCAATCCAACGGAAATTGGGAATCTCCTATTGACAGCGTATCAAGACGCATACGAGTCGAGAAGGGGTCTTAACACCCCCCAAGCCGCCTTCAAATGCGTGGCGTTGACACCTTGAGAGGGCGAACTTAGTATGAGGATGAACCTCACTCGTCACTTTTGCGTGCCACCGATTCCATGTCCGACCCTGCTATTGCTGGACTTCCCAACGCGGAATCCTTGCTGGACCACTGTCAGCGCGTGCTCGGCTACAGCTTTACCAACATCGCTCACCTGACTGAAGCACTCACGCACGCTTCGAGTGCCAACCATCGCCTTGCCTCTAACGAGCGCCTGGAGTTCCTCGGTGATGCGATCCTAGGCGCGGTCGTGTGCGACCTCCTCTACCGGAAGTTCCCCGTAAGTCAGGAAGGCGAACTGACGCGGATCAAATCCGTCGTCGTCTCCCGAGCCACCTGCGCCAAGATTTGCGAGAAACTCGGCTTTGGCGAGTTCTTGATCCTCGGCAAGGGGATGGGGTCGGTGGATGCCACCCCCTTAAGCATCCTCGCGGACCTTTTTGAGAGCCTGGTCGGAGCCATCTATCTCGATGGAGGCTTCGCCGCAGCCCATCCATTCATTGTTCGTCATATGGAGCCTGAGATTCAAGAGGTCGCCGACGATGGCGGCGGCTCCAACTATAAGAGCAACCTCCAACAAGTCGCCCAGCGCACCTTTGGAGAGACCCCGACTTATCTCCTTCTTGATGAAAAAGGCCCGGACCACTCGAAGTGTTTCCAGGTCGCGGCCCAGATCGGTCGCCGTCGCTATTCCGCCGCCTGGGGCAAGAATAAGAAGGACGCCGAACAACGAGCTGCCCTCAATGCCTTATGTGAACTCGCAGGAGACCCCATCCCTTTTGATGCCGGATGAGTATTGATGCCGACAAGTATTTTGATGATGCCAATATAAAATTATAAGCCATTCGGCTTGTTGATTTAGCTGTATGTGGCTGCCTGTTCAGCCGTACCTGCCCAAAGCATCATGCACCTATTGTCGCATGTCGACCAACTGCGCAACTCCTATAGATGAAGAATAGTGACCCATTGTGAGATTGAACAGAGCGGAATGTCCTGATTGTTCCAAGGTCGTGGTGTAGTCGGCAGCACTACTTAACGGACTTCCCGGCCAGAAGCCTTGTTGGATGGATGTAATTACCCAGGATCATTGAACACTCGGGGCGACAGGACACCGTTAGAACTTTTTATTGCAGGCATGGATGCGGATATTGTGGGTCTAGCAATGTTGCTAGAATCGGTCCGAACTTAGCTGCCTGTTTCGGATGGATTCAAGAATTGCCCAAACCGCAAAGTCCGCGTCCAGAATTCAGAATCTCCCAGTTGGGTCTCCCCGCTCAGCCGCAGCACGTAGCCGGGACGGCTCGAGCGTCTTGTCGAGCGGCAAGACTTTCATGACATCCACTTTTCAATGGTCCCAAGCTCGTCGGCGACTTGGGCGCACACATGCTGAAAGTGATTGGCATACGATTCATGTTCCATCAAAGCATCCTGCGATAGCTGCTGAGCCTCTCCGCCGCTGGCATGTCCCTTGGCCTTCGATCGCAAGTTCTGGACCGTCCTCAAGCCAACCAACTTCTGGACCTCTCCCTCTGCGTCAGACTGGTTCAAAAGCTTTGCGAGCAACGCTATCGTTCTGTCCTCCTTGGTGTATAAAACTTGCACTGCGTCAAGCCGCGCCCGGATCGCTTTTGTCTCGAAGCCCTCAATGACCAGCTTTGCAAGGTCCATGAATGCCTCGGCCCATTCATCGCGACTCGCAGTCAGCGGCGAGTTTACACGCTCAAGAAGCTGGTCGTCGCGGAGCGTCCACCATGCAACCTTGTCATCACGCCAGCGACGAACGATGGACAAGACCATTTGCAGCGGTTGCACGAAGCTCACCCACTCGCCGCGAAAATCATTAATGACGGCGCGTTTGGAGATGCCGGCTTTCATCGGCTCGTTGAAGGAAAGCCAGTGCAGTTGTTCTTCGTACGGAAGGCGGCACAGGTAGCAGATGTAAGCGTGTACCTGGCCCGCTTCGTTTACGTCAATTGCTTCAAGGTGCCACGTCGCCCGACATGAGACATCTCGCTCGTCCACCGTGTATTTGTCGCGGTCCGCCTTGTACTTCAGCAGAACCTCCGGCCGGAAGAACGCGGGCGATAGCTCAAAAGGCAGCGAGTTTTCTTCCGCCTGAAAATAGTTCGTTGTGGCCGCAGGGTCGGTGGAGATCTTCGTCTCGCGCTTGTTACGCCAATCGTAGGCCGTGAATTCAGCATACAGCTTGTTCTTCTTACCAGACCCTCCGTCCTTGATACCCGCGAAGACGGTCTGGGGGGAGCGACGAGGGCGGATGATCTGGACGCCCCGCGTATAGGCCGCAACGCCGGGCATGACTTTCCGGCGGTAGAAGAAATCTGGCGACTCGTTGACTTCCTGCGTCGGCCCGTCTGACCAGCCGGAGAACTCAGACTGCCGCCGCCGCAACGTGAAATCAAACATCCTTACGAGCGATGCGTCCGACGCCGCAAGGTATTCCTCCAGAGGCTCCCACTTGAACGAGATGAGGGCTAGGTTGCTGCCCTTGTCCTCGCGGCTGGTCACGGAAACAACGGGCTCAACGTCGCCGTGCTCATTGAAGCGGCAGTAGGCTCTCTTCTCGGGACGCCAATGGATGTCTGTAATATGTGCGTACTCCTGGTGGAGTTCGTAGTAAGTGCGGCCTGACCCGGTCCAGCCATCGAACGTCCGGCCAAAGATCAATTGCACGGCAGACTCCAGAGTGTCGGTTCCGGTCCCGCTTAGACCGCGTTCAACCCACACGTCCTTGCGCCCGCCCCCGTACACGTAGCTGGCGATTGACGTGTAAGGGCTAAAGTTCCATTTGATCAAGTCTTGCCGGTCAACAGGCGTCATCCGATCATTCGGAACGGCTACCGAGTTAACGTACGTGAATTCACCTGATGCGCAAATGACAAGTTCATCGGTGCGGGCGTTTTTGCGTAGGAAGTCGAGATGCGACTCGGCCTTTATCCACTCGGAAAAGGATTTGGAATCTGCCGGTACTTCGTCGAGCCTGGCGATTTCCTCAATCAGCTTCTTGTGTTCGTAGTTGTGCAACTATTCTCTCCTATCACTTAGCATTTATTTGCGAATGTGAACTAAGACGATCACTAACCGAGGGGAGAAGTTTCCGGCTGGTTCAAGCGAGTCGCCCCTTCGGCCTTGGCCCCACAGGCGGGCGGACGTTGTTAAACCAAGGGCTGGCCTATCGATTACGCCACCTCTGCTGAACGTATCGCTTGCAACTATAGGTAACTCAAAAATATATCGACCGAGTTTGTCATGTCAATGACGGAACCTACTATGAATTGTTAGCATGAGGCGCTTTCGTTCGCATAGAAAAAGGGTGGACGACGTTTAATCGTGCGTATCACCTGGTGCAGCGGCTGTACACTAAACAAACCCCAATACCTACGCCACTCCAATGTCACCGCAACGCGGACGCAACACTCGGGGCGACAGGACACCGTTAGAACTTTTTATTGCAGGCATCAATGATTGGATGCTAGATGGTCTCCGATGGGCAATTGTCTGTAACCAGATCTGAACTAATAGGTTACGCTCTACCATACTCGCTCCATCGAACTCGTCCACTCCCAAAGCTTCTGTCCGACAATCGTAGAACCAGGATTACCCTCGTTCTGACGATGGCATCTTGTCGAGTCGAGCCCATTCCTAATACCCTAAAGCTAGGATATAGTGGACCAAAAGATCGACAGCCTAGGTTCCCTAGGCAGTCTTGCTTGTGAGACGCGGGACGAAGGGGTTCGATGGCTGAGATCGACCGTATCAATATTCCAGACGTAGGGTTGGTTGGCCTCAAAGAACTAGCTGCGCTTGGTCCAGATAAGATCCGCGCACTATGTGAGATTGTCCGTGACTTGCCGCTCACCCTGAATGTTAAGGGGCTGACTAGTCGTCTGGCGAGTGCCCTTGAGGTCGAAAAGAGGGCCGTTTCACGCTTCGTCACGGGAGCGTTGATGCCTCTGAACCATCTCAGGGTCTACCTAAAGCTGGAAACACCTGAGTTCATGGAACTCATCTCTAATACGCTGGAGAAGATTGCCACAGAGAAGTGGAAACCAGAAGACTTCGAGAGTTGGAAGGTCATCGTGGCAGAGCTTGAGCCGCTCTTCGAAGAGGACAATTTCTTCAGCGTAGTCAACAAGTGTTACCAGTTACTCAGCAATCGGCCTAATCCTATCCAAGGGGTGAAAATCCTGAGCGAACTCAGGCCTGTCTACAGCGAGGACGCCTCAACGGTTAAAGCCCTTGTGCTCGCAAAGACTTTGGTCGTGGAGTATGCTGAAGGCGAGACAAAGCAGACGATCTTCTTTTCGTTGGACATGGACGACCTGAGGGATCTCTCGTCCGAGGTGGACAGGGCGAAGTTAAAAGGCGAGACGTTGTCCGATGAAGTCGCCAGTTGGGGTGTTGACCTCCTAACGTATGGTCAAGAGGGGGGATAAGAGATGCCTACAGCGCGGGGGAAATACTCAAAGAAGCTCGCAGGATGGGTCGACGCACCCTATGACGATGTCACCTGTTATGTTCAGGTTCTGAACTCGTGGTCGGTTCTTGACGAGCCAATTCTAGAGAAGCCCTGGCTTCCTGAAGAAGCCAAGCAGCCAGAACCTCGTTCTGCACGCGGTTTTAAAGTGAGTTTGGACGCTACGGTTCTTCGACGCAACGGAACCGTCCCTGCTCCTGCCTATATCGAGTCGGTTAGCGGACGAAAGGCGAGATGTCTCGTCCAGGTTGCTGGTGCCGAGCTACCCGTTGAGATGCCTTTCAGAGTCTTGGAGGCCTGCGGACTAAAGGTAGGAATGCGGTTCATGTGGTGGATGAGCGAAGACGGCTCAATTACCGCTGAAGATATCGATGACATGCCGCCTAATCGCCTGACGGCAGCCGAAGAAGCCGAAGCTCAACGCCTCTATACCTCGTTTCGCGAGCAGGTTTCCTCTGGTAACAGTTGCAATAGTGTCCGGGATTACGCCGAAGGCTGTGAATCCACCTTCATCAAATCTTCACTTGCGCTTAGGAGGTCGCTTGGTCATCGTATCACTTCATGACGACCACCAAGCGATCCTCTGACCAGACTCCGCCGTCGAAGCGTCCCGAACGCGCGGTAGTGGTCGATCGCGACTTGCCGGTTTGGCCTAAGCAGGTCCTTGGGGCAAAGCACGTTCATTCGCTCGAACGCCTCGTGGACCAACTTCGTGAGCAAACGCCTCACGGAAATCGCCAGCTTTTCCTCGACGATGTCTTTGTCGCCTACCTACTCGCCTTCTTTAACCCCGCGATCAGGTCGCTGCGGACCATCGAAGATTTCAGCCAAACCAGGCAAGCTCAGAAACATCTCTCGATCCGGAAACTCTGTAAGAGCACCCTCTCCGACTTCAACAAGTTGGCCGACTCCAAGCGGTTGCACTTGATCCTCGATCATCTGCGACGCGAAGTGCTCAAGCCGGGTTCGGCCAAGACGTCTGAGCCGCTCAGTAAGCTCCACCGTCAGATCCTCGCCGTCGATGGCACCTTCCTCAAAGCCGCTTCCGCCATCGTTTGGGCGATCCGCCGCCGAGGTGGTAAGACCGGGGCTCGCCTCGATTTCCACGTTGATGTTGAGACCTGGCTTCCCGAACTGGTCGTGATTCCCGAGACTCAGGAAAGCGAGGCCAAGACCGCACTGGGCACGATCACACCTGGGGCGATTCATATCTACGACCGAGGGATTTTCAGCTTCGAGTTGATCGAGGCCCATGCACCGAAATCCGCCGATTTTGTGATGCGAATGCGCGAACCAGGACCACGCTGCCCCAAGCTGGAAACCATCGAGACACGCGAACTCACACAAGAAGCTCGCGACGCGGGGATCACGAGTGATCGTCTGGTGCGTTTGGTCGGTTCGACTCATCGCAAAGCGCCGGATCTGATCTTACGTGAAGTTGTGATCATTCCCAAAGACGATCCCGAGCATCCCGTTTATCTTCTGACGACGTTGATTGAGCTCGACGCGTTGATCATTGGCCTTTTATATAAGAATCGTTGGCAGATTGAGCTCTTTTTTCGCTGGCTCAAGTCCTACGCCCGGTTCGATCACCTGATTAGTCACAACCGCGAGGGAGTGCTACTTAACTTTTACGTCGCGGTGATCGGGGTGACGTTAACGTACCTTCACATGAATCACCGACCCAGCAAGTATCTCTTCAACATGCTGGGCATGGTCGCGAGCGGTTCGGCAACGATCGAGGAGGTCATGCCGATTCTTCGCGAGCGGGAACGTCAATGCAAACTTCAGCGTGATCGAGTCGCGCGGAAAAAAGCGGAAAAACCCAAGTAAGCCAATCAGGCCCGTCCACGCCCTGCGGACGAGGCCCTGCGACCGCATGCGCGTTGACGACCCTCAAAAGACCACGATCCACTCAGGCACATCGCCAAATCGCCGCATAATCAACATATGCCAATTCCATTTCGTCCGTAATCGGCAAGTTCCGGACACTATTGAACAGTTGGGGTATGAACCCAACTCAGGACCGCTAAATTGGCAGAGGGGAACAGATTGCTGGGGGTTCATGTCCTTGGGCCGGGATTCGGCGAAACGATTATTATTGAACTTCCGAACGGTGAGTTTGGTGTCGTCGACTCGTTTGCCGCGCGTTTCACGGGACCACCGGCCCTGGAATACCTTCGCGTCAATCATCCGACGCTCACCAAGCTCAAATTCGTCGCCCTTACGCATCCTCATGCGGACCACTGCATGGGGATGTCTCACTACTTTGACAAATTCGCCGTCGAAGAGTTCTGGTACTTCCACTCGTTCGCTCTGCATACCTGCATGGGCTTCTTCAAAGCCATGCATGCGAAAAAGACCGAGGATGCTGTCGAGAAGGCGCTAGATCTTCCCTCCGGCTCCGTTTGGCTCGACGCCTTAAAGCTCAGAGACGCAGTAGACAAACAGTGTACAGTCCATCCGCGTTCGTTGATGGCGACCAAGACTATAGAACTGTGCGGCGGTAACGTGACTGCCAAGATCCTGACGCCGAACGATACTTCGATCTGGCGTTACAACAGAATCCTTGCCGAAACGACAGAAAAGTTGCTGGACGACGGACCGAAGCTGGACGCCAATTGGGACCCCAGCGGTTTGCCGCACAATCAAGCCAGCGGATCGATCTTGTTCGAGTACGGACAGACTCGAATTTTACTTATGGCCGATGCGGAAGACGATCTTTGGACGGACCTGACCGATGAGCAGGGAGATGTGCCGATCCCCAAAGTGAATTTTATCAAGGGAGCTCACCACGGCTCCGAGAATGGGTATCAAAACAAAATATATAACTGTGCTGCCGACAAGAGCACCGTCTTGGTATTAACCCCGTTCAATAGACATAAATATCCATTACCGACCTGCGATGGCATAAAGCGACTACTACCGCACGTCAGAGAGATCTATTGCACCAATTCCGTTGAGGCCTCTAAAGCATCCGGGTTGGCGTGGATGTGCACCACGACGAGACCGTCACTCTCGCTCCCGCCCGAGTGGGTAGCGGACTGTCGGGCGAATCCCAAGCTCCTCTCGCTCCTTGATAATCAGCAGACCGCGCATCCGTTTCAGGGAGGAAGTATTGTCGTCCCCAGAAAATGGATGCATAACTGCCAAAAGCGTCCTGATCTTTTGCAGCTCCTGTGTCCACCGCTACGGAACTCCAAAGTCACCGCTCATAGGCCGAACTTGGTCGACGAGTTCCGAGTGAGTATGAAGTTTGATGATAGCGGCAATGTCGTCGATCAATACATTGGATGGGGGGTCGGACATCTGTCTGGCACATAAGAAAAGAGCGTACGAACCCTTCGCCGAGTCTCAAGTAATTTGTCCAGTCGGGGCGTCAACGACCGGAGTCGAATCGATTAGCCAAGTCCCAGATTCGGGCCGCGAAACCGGAGCATTTTCCTGTCTTCGAAAGCGAAAAACGTAGCACCCGATCCAAAAAGTTCAAATCCCGTCGCCAGCCTACCGGGCTAGGCAATTTGGGTAAAATGGAACCCGGGGCGACGGGACACCGTTTGAACTTTTGCATGCTGGCATGCAGGGTTGGCCGCTGGATCTTCTCCGCCAGTTGAGAAGTCAGAGGTGATGATGCAAAAATGAGTTGTGTCGTTTTGCTTCGTCTTGAAATGCTCGCATAGGACAGCGGCGGCACAGCCCGAGAGAAAGCAAAGCGTTCAGCCCGACCCCGACCCCGACCTTCGAGCTACTTCGGTCGACACGTCCGACGCAGCAAAACTCAGTGGCGAATGTCGCCTGGTTAGAGCCTTGATAGCCCTGTTTCTTTCGTTTGTAGAGCCCGCAGACAAGCCGGGCTGTGATTTGGGTGCTGGACCGGGCCTCCCCGGCCGATTATTGTGGTGGATTCAATGGTGTGCGTCCGTTCTGCATAACGGCCCAGGAAGGTAGGTCTCATGCCCCCGCCTGTCGATTTCCTCCTGATCACGGCCCTTGAGGAGGAGCGCGACGCGGTCCTGAACCGGCTGCCGGGCTGGCAGAAGCTGCCAGCCACAAATGACGACGTCCGAGTCTACTATGCGGCAACCATCAAGGCTCGGTACGGCGATGGAGTCTGTACCTACTCGGTGATCGTCTGCATGGTTGGTATGGGGCGGGTCCCCGCCACCGCCGCCACCAACGACGCAATCCGGCGGTGTGCGCCTGACTATGTGATTCTGATCGGGATCGCCGGGGGCCTGAAGTCGGCCGGGATCGGACTCGGCGACATTCTGATCGCAGAGCAAATCGCTGACTATCAATCTCAGAAGATAACTAAGGGAAAGACCGAGATCCGGTGGTCGGCTTTTCCGGTCGATCACCGCCTGCTGGAATTTGCTCGTTCCATCGCTGCAAGCGAGTGGCAGTCCGAGATCAAAGAAGCCCGGCCCAACGGCGACGAAGGATTACCTAAGCGGCAAATGGGAACGATCACGACGGGGGATGCTGTTATCGCTGTCAGCGAGATTCTCGACTCGTTCAAGGGCCAGAATTGGCCCAAGCTCATTGGTGTCGAGATGGAGGCCGGAGGTGTCGGCGTGTCCGCCCACCAATCGGCCCACCGCTGCGGGTTCTTCATGATCCGATGCGTCTCCGACCAGGCCGGGAACAAGGCGTCGAAGAGGGTCAAAGCTTGGAGGCCGTACGCCTGCGACACGGCCGCGGCCTTCGCGGTCACGATGCTTCGCAGTGGGCCGGTTCCCCCGAAGGACAAGGAAGCTCTCTCAGACGACCTAAGCATTGAAATGGGGAAATTGACGTTTGGGGAGTTGGAGACGGTCACCAACTTTGTAGTCGAGCGGCCGGCGACGCCGGGGGTGGACTACACGTTACTGGACCCTGACGAGAAGATGAAGCGGAATGGTCTGAGCGAGAGCACACATGACAGCCTAGTTCTGGGCCTGAGCAAGGTCCAGCTCGTCAGACAATATGTCGAGACCGTGACGCGGATCGATGCGAATTTTCCCGAGAAACTCCGTGCCGGCTTCTTGAATGCATACCGACGTCTAAGAGCGGAAGGCTTCGAGGGCGACGACGTGTTTGATCGGCTGGCCGCATTCGCCTGCAAGAATGACCACCGGACGCGTTACCGGGCGGCGGGGCTGGCGGTCCTGACTTATTTCTTTGAAATCTGCGACGTGTTTGAAAAATGATTGCACCGACCAAACATATTTCGATCAAAAGGTCCCTCATCGGCATCGGGGCAGCGGTTCTCCCGCAACTGTCTGAGCCGCGCACGATCACGTCGCTCTGGGAAGTCTGCCGTCAGATAGAGGCGATAGGTACATTCCACCGTTTCGTGCTGGTGCTCGACCTTCTCTACCTCTTGGGGGCGATCGAGCTGCGAGATGGGCAAATTTTTAGGACCAAGCCGTGAGCACCAGAGCTGCTTCGCAGCCTGCTAAGGCCTTGGCCATCCTGCCCACCATCGTCAGGGTGAGGGCAAACCAGTCGACATTCCGTGAGGTGACGTTCAAGGAAGGATTGAACATCATTCTTGCCGAACGGACTAAGGAATCGACGAAGAAGGATTCGCGTAACGGCCTCGGCAAATCCACGCTGATCGAGATCATCTCCTTCTGCCTCGGTGCCAAGCCGGATAATTCCGGTCTCGGCCATGTGGAGCTGAGCGATTGGGCGTTTACGCTCGACATGCACCTTCGCGGGCAGCCAGTGTCAGTGACGCGCTCTACGAAAGACGCGGGGAAGGTTTTCATAGAAGGGGACACAACCGGATGGCCGGTGCCCCCACGCAAGGATAAGAAAACTGGGCACCCCGTCCTTAAGGCGGCGGAATGGATTGGGCTGCTCGGAAATCTTATGTTTGGGCTGCCGTCAGGTGGATTCGACAGTGACTACTCGCCAACTTTTCGCAGCGTGATCTCCTACTTCATCCGGCGAGGCAAGGACGCGTACTCCATCGCATTCGAGCACTATCGCAAGCAAAAGGAATGGGACAAGCAGGTTAACAACGGATTTCTTCTCGACCTGGCCTGGGAGGACGCGAGCGAGTGGCAAAAACTTCGCGATAAGAACGCATCGCTGGAGGAACTCAGGAAGGCACAGAAACAGGGGCTGATCTCGAACCTCATGAAGGGCACCCTCGGCGAGCTTGATGCCCTGAAAGTCAGGCTGGAAACAGTCGTTCGCCAAGGTGAGGAGAGTCTCACGACATTTCGGGTTCATGAGCAATACCATGAGCTCGAATCAACTGCCAACAGGCTCTCGCAGGAGTTCGCTACTACATCGAACCGACTTGTCGCGGATCGGCAGCTTCTGGGCAACTATCAGGCGAGCCTTGATGATACCCCGGAGCCAAACATTGATGACGTGGTCGCCGTGTATGAGGAAGCCGGCGTCTTCTTTCCAGACTCATCACGGAAACGTCTTGAAGACGTCAAAGAGTTCCACCGGACACTGATAGAGAATCGACGGCGATTTCTCTCGTCCGAGATTACCCGCCTCCGGCAGTCCATCGAGAAGACAGAGGGGCTTCAGCGCCACATCGACGATGAACGGGCATCCGTGATGGCGGTTCTCAAGAGCCACGGAGCGCTCGATCAGTTCATGCAACTGCAGCGACTGCATGCGGAAAGCGTCGCGCAGCAGAGGGCGGTTGAGTCTCAGATCGAGACTCTGCGGAAGATCGAGGCGGGCAAAGGCAACCTTCGGATTGAAGAGGAGCTGCTAAGGAAGAAGACGCGGAACGATCTCGACGACCGCAAGCGTCAGCGTGAAAAGGCAATCCAGATTTTCAACGCCAACTCCGAGGCGCTTTACGAATCGCCCGGCAACCTCGTTATCGACCTCGGACCTTCGGGCTTCAAGTTCGACATCGAGATTCTTCGCTCACAGAGCGGTGGCATCGGCAACATGAAGATACTTTGCTACGATCTGATGTTCGCTGAACTATGGTCGGGACGATGCCCTTCTCCTGCGATCTTGATCCACGACAGCACTCTTTTCGATGGTGTAGACGAGCGCCAGGTCGCTCACGCCCTTGAGCTCGCCGAACGAAAAGCGAGAGAGTGCGGCTTCCAATACATCTGCACTCTGAACTCGGATGCAATCCCCGAGAAGGACTTATCCCCTGATTTTGACATCAATCGTTTCGTTCGACTGACAGTGACGGATAGGGCACCGGCGGGGAGTTTGCTGGGCATTCGCTATTGAGTCTCCAGAATTTGGGACGTCGCACATCACCAGCGACCCTTCGATTCGTCGCTCGCCATGACACATTCGCCGTTCGACGCCCCGGTCCACGCTACCAAAGTGCGCTCAAACCACGTTCTACAAATTCAAATTACGTTATTTCGATTTTTTTCTGCCAGAGAGGCAGAAGGATTTGAACTTGTCAAGTGATTGCTCTTTAGGGAGTTAGGGCAATTCACAAGTTGCACGATCGAAAAAGAATCAGCATTTTGAACCCTGCAAACGCCCGAAAACAGGCTCATTGCAGAGTTGCTGGAAGAATAGTCGGCACGACGGGATTTGAACCGAAGAATGTACGCTTGCGTTTTCTTGCTTCGCCTCAAACGCTGACTAGTCAGGAGTCTGCAAAATAATCAAGTGTAGAAACAGAGGGAAACAAGGGGACATCATTAGATTTTGGC
>JANXSX010000144.1 GCA_025356475.1 Isosphaeraceae bacterium
ATCCCACGTATCACTTGGGTCCGAGGCGATCTCGGCAAGTTCGATCCGGCGGATGGTCTCGCAGCTCTGGCTGTGTTCGATCTTGAGCGAGGCCGTGACCGCCAGATCAAGCTCGAATTCCAGGATTGAGTCCGGAGGAGCGAGGACCCCTCGCCAGTCGGCGAGTCGCGTTTCCTTCTTTGCCTCAAGGTCTTTGGGCAAAAGCATTTTGGAGGTCAGGCCGTGGTCGAGTGCATTGCGCCTCGACTGGGCTTTGCCTTCTTCCGTGATCGGACCGCAGCTCTTCTGGGCATTGCGGCGATTGGCTTCAATCTGCTTTTCGGTGGCCATAGGAGGTTCCCTTCCGTTGGGGTTGTGTCCTACGTCCAACGTTCAACGTCGGCCCGCAGACACAACCAATACGAAAGAGATACCACACGAATTGACCGCATGCATTGCGTAAACGGAAAATCATCCACAAAGTGCGTGGTCGGGAGGATCGTAGCGTTCAATCCTGTCCCAAGCCCGGCCTTGGGCTACGCGATTACGGGAAGACGGGGCGATTGCGGAGATTTTATGACTTACGCCCAAGTAAGACAGCTCGGGCGGCGGTCGCTCGGTCGAGAGCGGTTTCGGCGATCGGGTCGAGGACGGTCAGGTGTCCCATCTTACGCCCTGGGACCGCGGTTTGCTTGCCGTACAAATGGAGTCGGACACCGGGATCGAGCGCGAGGGCATCGGCCCAACGCGGTTCTCCATTCGACCAGAGGTCGCCCAGCAAGTTGACCATAGCGGCAGGCTGGACCAAGGTCGAACCTCCGAGGGGGAGCCCGCAGAGGGCTCGAACTTGTTGCTCGAACTGGTCGGTCACTGCGGATTCGATGGTTAAGTGACCGGAGTTATGAGGTCGAGGCGCAAGTTCATTGACAATTAAATCGCCCGATGACGTCAAGAAGAATTCAACGGTCAGTACTCCGACGTTTTCAAGCGATTGCGCAATGCCAAGTGCGAGTTGTTGAGCTTCCTGACAGACGATAGGCCCGACGGGGGCGGGCATCATGGTTGAGTCGAGAATATGGTTTCGGTGTCGGTTGAGAGCGGGGGGATACGCAACGGACTTGCCATCGGCTCCTCGTGCAGTGACGACGGAGATTTCGGCGGCGAACTCGACGAAGCCCTCGGCGACGCAAGGGGCCTGTTGGAGCGACTCCCACGCAGCCTTTGCCTGATTGCCCGCATCGATGCGCACTTGCCCTTTGCCGTCGTAACCGGAGTCTGCGGTTTTGAGGATCAAGGGAAGTCCAAGCTCACGAACAGCCAGATCAAGTTCAGCTTGATTGTGAACCTGTCGCCAGGGTGCGGTGGGAACTCCGTGCTCGGCGAGGAAGGTCTTCTCGCGGAGCCGGTTCTGGCTGATCCAGAGGGTCCTCCAACCAGGTCGAACGACAACCCCACGCCTCGCCAGCCAACGAAGACCGGCCGCGCTGACGTTTTCGAACTCGACGCTGACAGCCTTCGCCTTGCGAGCAATCTCGGCCAACGAGGACTGGCGATCGCTCGGGCCGACGACCACCCAGGAGGCGACATGGGTGGCCGGGGCGTCCGCAGTGGGGCTCAAGGTCCCAGCATCGTAGCCGAGTCGATGGGCTGCTTGAATGAACATTCGACCGAGCTGACCCCCACCAATGACTGCGATCGAGGACTTCGGTTCAATCACTCGCATGTTCATCGGGGAGACTCATCGACGGAATCGGTCTGGATCTTACGGTACTCAGCCAGTTTTTCGCGAAGCGGAACGCTCTGACGGGCCAGAATCGCGACGGCCAGTAAGGCGGCATTGGCCGCGCCGGAAGCGCCAATCGCCAGGGTGCCGACAGGAATACCCTTAGGCATCTGGACGATCGAAAGCAACGAATCAACCCCTCGAAGGACTTTGCTCTCAACCGGGACACCGAGCACGGGTAGGAGCGTGATCGCGGCGATCATGCCGGGCAAGTGGGCCGCCCCCCCTGCTCCAGCGATAATCACTTGGAGGCCACGGCCCTCGGCTTCCCTGGCATATTTGAACATGCGTTCAGGAGTCCGGTGGGCGGAGACGACTTTCGCCTCGTGTAGCACACCGAGCGCATCGAGCAGTTCCGACGCGTGGCGCATCGTTTCCCAGTCGGATTTGCTCCCCATCACAATCCCAACCAAGGGCGATTCAGACATGAGAACCTGCCGTCGGTTCAACGGAGATTGCGTCGCCGACCGAAATGGTCCCGCCGACCAGGATCTCCGCTCGAAGCCCTCCCCTGTGAACCAGGGCCTTGAGAACTCCCGGGCGAGTCATCGCCTGAAGGTGGGCACAAGGCTCGCAGAACCGGTGGCCTTTGATGACCACCTGGCCAACCTGGAAGGTCTTGCCGACCAGGTCGTTGAGCCGAATCCCCTGGGTCACGACGTTGCGACGCGACTCATGCTGATCGAGTGGGATATCGAATTCCAGCGGAACCGCTTTGATCGCCTCGGACTCGATCAAGGTGATTTCCCGGTCAGGACCGGAGTGGGGAGGAGTCACGAAGTAGCGATCGCCTTCGAGACCCTGGCCGGCGACCGCTACGGCCGAGTTGACGGAGCGTACCGGAGCGGTTTCGACGTCGGCAAGGTAGATGGCGACGACGGAGGGGTCAGACGCGGGCATCGGCAAGGACTCCTGATTCGGGTCCAGAGATGATACGATTCGCGAGGCGGTCGGGGCCAGATCGGTTTCTAAGCCAATGACGCAATCGTCCATCCCGAGGTTCTGTCCCATGCGATTGATCGACCTCTCCCAGCCTCTCTACGATAACGCCCCGAACTGTCCTGCGCATCCGGCTCCCAAATCGGAACGGACCGCCGACCATGCCGAACACGGCTGGAGGATGGAAGTCCTCACGATGGCGAGCCACACAGGGAGCCATGTCGACGCCCCCATCCACAAGATCGCGGGGGGCAAGAGTTTGAGCGAGATGCCGCTCGATACTTTTATGGGACTCGCCCGGATCGCCGACCTCCGGCCGATGGTCGCCGACCAACCGATCACCGCCGCTGATCTTGAGCGAACGCTCTCCGACCTCGAACCGGACGAGATCGCTTTGCTCTGTACCGGTTGGGGCGAAAAGCGAGCTCAAACCGACGAGTGGCTGAAGCACTCCCCCTACCTCAGTCCCGACGGAGCGGAGTGGCTCGTGGCGAGAGGTGCCCGCGCGGTGGGAATCGATCATTACTCGGTCGGCGGTTGTCACGAGCCGATCAATAGCCAGACGCATACGGTTCTGCTCGGGAATGGCCTTTGGGTCGTTGAGGAGTTGCATTTCGTCGCCGAAGCTTTTCAGGCCCCTCGACCCTGCCTCTTCCTCTCGTTACCGATCAACCTCAAGGATCACTCGGGAGCCTATTGCCGGCCGGTCCTCATGGTCGAGGCGTAACGTTCAGGGCTGGAAGAACGCCACTATTCCAACTCCCTTCCCTCAAACACGTGTGCGTCTCTGCGTTGCAGTCCCAACATGTGGCGACGGAATGACATGCTCATGAGCCGGTCG
>JANXSX010000140.1 GCA_025356475.1 Isosphaeraceae bacterium
GAAGGCTCTCGCCGCAAACTCGCCGTCCGGTTCTCCGTCAATGTCTCGACCATCACTCGACTCCTCCAACTCCGTCGCGAGACCGGGGCGATCAAACCCAGGCCGCACGCCGGTGGGGTCGAGCCGACCCTCGATTCAAAAGGCCTGCACCGCTTGCGACAACTCGTTGAGAAGACACCCGATGCCACGCTCGAACAACACAAGCAGAACTTGGGCATCTCCGGCAGCATCATGATCGTCTGGCGAGGACTGGAGAAGTTGGGCATCACCCGCAAGAAGAAGACCCTGCACGCCAGCGAGCAGGACCGCTCGGATGTTCAGGAGGAACGTCACACGTTCTTTAAGGAGGTCGAGTCGATCGAGCCCAAGCGGTTTGTTTTCGTGGACGAGACCGGTGTCACGACGGCGATGACACCCGCCTACGGCCGGGCTCCGAAAGGCGAGCGGGTGGTGGCGTCGGCCCCGGCGTCGTGGGAGTCGGTGACGGTGATCGCGGCGATAGGCCGGGATGGAATTCGTGCCCCACTAGCATTTCCCGGGGGCACGACTGCCGCGACGTTCCAGACTTATGTGGAACAAGTGTTGGTGCCGTCGTTGCGCAAGGGAGACGTGGTGATCTTCGACAACCTGGCGGCGCACCTGAGGCCGCAGGTGACCGAGGCGATCGAGCAAGCGGGAGCGAGCGTGCTGCCGCTGCCGCCGTACATCCCGTACTTCAATCCGATTGAGGAGATGTTCTCGAAGTTCAAGCAGGCCCTGCGGCGGCTTGAGGCTCGGGCCAAGGACCGGCTCTACGACGCAATCGGCGAAGCCTTGAGAGGAGTCACCATCCAGGACATCCTGGGCTGGTTCCGACAAGCCGGATCGTGCGTAATGCAAGCGTGAACCGCTCTAGTCGAGTACAGCGATCTCTCCCCCTGCGCGCGTACCGAGAGATCGCCAGACGGCAAGGCTGATTGCGTCTCGAACGAATCGCACCTCCCCGCCCATCAACAAGACATTTACTCCTCCTGAATGTCGACTCGATGCCGAGAACACGCCATCCATCATATGACGACCGTGTACAGTCTGAATGTCGTTTCGAAAGCCACAATCGGTCTCGGAATGGTTGGGGGCCGTGATGTGGTTGTAACTTGAGAAATGAAGACCGCTGAGGCACCACGATTCACCGCCCCGCGATTCGTGTTTGACACTCGACTTCACGATTACGGCGCAGGTCGAAATCGCCTGATCCGCATCCACTGTGAGCCCCTTGAAATCTCCCAACCGATAATCCCCGCCCGCGCGAAACGTGTCCTTGGCCCAATCGCCCTGGAGGCGTTCCGACAACCCGATTGTATTGGAAAGGCCATCGCGAAAGTCGGCCGGACCCAACGACATTCCCGTTGCAAACGGGCCGCTGTCGAGCTGTAGATTCTTTGAATCGGAGGGCTTTCTAGCTGCGCGCAAGAAGGTCGAAGGTCCGATATTGCACCGGTAATTGACACGCCCATAACCGGCGACATTTGATCCAGAATCGGACGGACATAAATATGATGCTATCGTAATTTTCATGACCGATTGGTTCGCCGTGAGACCAGCTCCGAAGTCTGGCAGTAAGTCGAAGTTGAGTGCGTTGAACTGCCCACTTAGTTCCATCTGAGGGAGAATTCTTGCGAAAGGACTAAAACAATTGCCCACAACTGCTTGTCTGCGGCCAGTTCTGGGAGAAAGAAAAGAATCAGAAAACAGCATTGTCGAAGGAAAATCAGTGTATAATTGCGCATAAGCATGTACTGCGATACCAATTTGCTTAAGGTTGTTCACACACTGTGCACGGCGTGCGGCCTCTCTGGCCGCCTGTACGGCTGGTAGCAAAATGGAGATCAAGGCAGCGATTACACCCAGCGTCACCATGAGTTCGATCACTGTAAACCCTGCACGCCTGAAAAGCATTTGGGCCCGAACACGATCAAGTTTGCTCACATCCAATACATGAGAGTGCATACAAGGAAGCTCCCATCCTCAGCGACTGACGAATGAGCAAGAAAAGCCGTTAGTTGCTCTTGCCGGAATGCCGCGTCGTCCAACGCAAAAGGCCGTAGGCTAATGCCATTGTGCCAAAGGCGACGATTACCAAAACTATGTAGGGAGGACTCGATGAGGCGATTTCGCCCGGCAAAACCGGCTCGTCCGCCGCTGGCATAGTCACATAAGGGCGAGCGTCGGGCAAGTTGAGTGACGGTAGTTTTCTCAAGTCCCAAGTTTTCCGTGGGGCGTAAGCAACCTTGGAAAGTTGGTTCTTAATCCCAATCGGCTCTGGAAACTCAAGTTGAAATCGATTCGAAGCCACGGGACCAAGTGAAACCGACGTGATCTGGACAATTCGACCGGTACGCGAAGAACGCCAAGTGATGAACTTGTGAGGTAGCCAACCTCGGCCCGGCAGAAATCGAATGTCGTCCAACATTTGAAGGTTAAACCTACCTTCGGAAGTTTCGAATTTTCGGAGGATGGGGATACACGCTCGTGAAAAGTCGACCATCCAAGTTTCCTTGACGTCTCTAAAACTCGTCGAGATTGTGGAAACGTTGATGCCATTAACCACAGTATCATTGTCGATCTTCAGGAGTTTGATGATTGCTCGCCCCTCAATAATTGCCTGAAAGGGCCTAGAAAGATCGTTCCTGTATTCTTCCGGGAACCCAAGGTCCATGGGGAAGTTTACACCTTGATAAAAGTTCTGGGCGCCCCCATGGATTTGAGCGGATCGAGCCATCTCACCGTTCGGTGACAGCCCAAGAATCTCGATGAGCGAGAGCTCGTGATTTGTCAATGCCCTGAAGTTGTTGAATCGGGTAGCGACCCTGTTGCTGCCGACTTTTTTGGAAGTTGCTTTGATCATGTCGTCGGGATAGATCAGGCTAAAAATCGCGTTCTTCTCGTCGTAGGAATAGTAGCCTTTGGTTGAGAACGCATCGTTGATTCTGCCCTCCTTTGCGTCCTCTAATTCCGTGTTCGAAAACTCGGTTACTTCAAATTCAAATACCCCCGCCTCGAACTTATTGCGATTGTCATCGTACATGCCCCGGATCGCCTTCAATTCATTTAACTGTTCGTTGGACGGTGAGTCATCGGAACCCATACCTAGAACCAGGAGCAAAAAAAACAGTGGCATGTTCTCGCCCCTAATTAGTGGGTGGCAGACGTCTTCGCTGGAAGTCGAACTAGATTGATGGGGACAATGTGGTCTGCCTTAGTAAGGCAGACCACATTCGTGGCCGCGCGACCCGGTTTGTGAATATGATCACACAAACCTAGCGGGGCTCAAACACTAACAACCACTCGTGTAACGAAAAACAGCACAGGCACCGTCGAAACACTGGCCCATAATATTGATTTGATTCCAGGTTCCGATAGTGCATGAGTGAATCTCGGTCCCTGAACAGTCCGGCGTGTATCCTGGACTGCACATGATCAAATCAATCGATCCGGTGGTACAATAGATCCCTGGGTCGTCACCCCAATCTGTACAGAAGTTTGGGCAGCTACCCATTTGACAACCCGACTCGGTGCACCCGGCCGACACAAAACTATTGCACATATTAAGATACTGTGCATGACAGATGCTGACCAGAAATGCGAATCCCAGTCCCGCGATCACGACGCCTGCCCGCGCTCTTCTCGACACCGTTCTCATGATTTTCCTCTCGTTGTTGAACCGTCGGTCAAGAAACGGCCTCAGACATAGCCGTACGATTAGGGTCGGTTTGCTAGTATCGCCGACCACGCTATTTTGATATCCTTCTGTGAAGGATGGTCCGTCAGTATCTTGACAAACCCGTTGGGGAAGCCTGTATCAAACATCGAAGGCCTAATCGCGATTTGAACAGTGTGCATCGTCGTGTAAAGTTCGGCTTGTTCTTTAGCTGTTCCCTCCTCGTCCAACTCCACACCCGCTGGCTGACTCTCAATAGCCAAAACATGAAATGGCACCTTATCTCGCGTGCTAATTACGATTCTTCGGACGATCGCGGTGTCGGAACTCTTGACAACACCAAACGATATTGGATTCGGCGCCGCGATCAGTGGTGTGTCCAAGGACCAAAGCACAGTGGCCGACGCGGACTCGCCCGTCGACGACCTAGCTGTGAGTATGGATGAATGAATTCCACTTGGAAATGATTGTAGACTTCCAAGATCAACATTGGTCTCAATCCGATACCTCGTTTGTCTAATCTTGCCACTAGCCAAATCTTTGGTGACGCCCTCCGATTGAATTTGAGCAACGATAGGAGGTGTTGCATCTACGGTTACTATGGGACTGATGGCCTTCTCAGTTGTTTGATTCAATTCCAACCAAATACTCTTAGAGGGAGAGACAGACTCCTCTAACGAATCCAACTTCGATGAGATGAGCCCAAGATTGACGCTCGGCGCTTCAAAAGCGATATGTGGAATAATTGAATACTCGACAACATACTCGTGAGTTTTGAGATTATCACTTGTGTGAAGCGTGCCCAGGACTTTGTATGTGCCCTTCGATCTTGACGGATTAATATGCATTACAATCGACGCGGATTCACCCGGAGACAACTTCATTTTATCGACTTGAACGCTAGTGCACGTACAGGATTTTGAGATGTTGACTATGTCAATGACTTGTGGTTTCGTGTTAACAAGTGAAAAAGTGTGGACAAGTTCTCTTCCGTCATCGAAGATTGTGCCTGCATTATGATGATTGTCGTGGATTCGGGAAGCTTCTCGATGGCAAGCAATCCCACAGGCCAGGACTGTCAATACAGCCATTAACACAACACATCTAAACATAACACACCGTTCCTAACCAAACGGAGGACGTGAAACATTCAAACCTGTTAATTGAGCGGATACTTTTGATAATAAATCAACCGCCGGAGCGGTGTCAAGAAAAAACTCCCTAGCGCTCGGCAGTTGGTGCGCGCGTTCGGATTCGTCCAGGGTTGCTCAAGGCCTCTAGGACACCCCGAACTGCCAGTTCAGGGCGCCCGAGGGACAAAGAGGACAGGGACAAAGAGGACAGGCAATGAGGACAGGACAAAGAGGACATGACCTGCTCCCCGAAACTTGGTCCAGCTGAAAAGGGAGTCCCTCGGTAAACTTTACCCGGGAGGGCCCCATGAGCAAGCGACGGACCGACGACGAAGTGACTCGACTGCTGAAAGAGAGGACAAAGAGGACAGGCAATGCAGGACAAAGAGGACAGGCAATGCACATCGCCCCAAGTCGGCGATTGCTTATCTTGTCATTTTGCGAGACGTTGCTAATAAACATTTATCGGCTGACAAGCGAGGTGTTCTTCATAGCGACCACATAGCCCGAGTCTAGCGACCTGCGGGCGCAATTCAGATGTTGTGGTGCCGAGCGGTAGCACAGCCGTTCACATTTATCGAGGTAATCGTATTAATCCGCAGCCTGACCTCACCGCGTCGGGCAGGCCGCGAGATTGGCGAGATGATGCCGGCCTATTTGCGTCGCGACTTGTCGCAATCGGTCGCGGGTCGAGGCGAAATATCGGCCCAAGAAACGGCCAATTCTCAGATGTTGGATACGGACTCGCCACATTTCGCCATCGGTTCCCAACCGTGTGAACACCTCGGCAAGTCCTTCGTTGATCGATGCCTTGCCGTCGCGAAACATCCTGCCCGTGTAGTCTAATAACAGCAAGTAACTGCCAATGCCGAAGCCTTCGATCATACCTTCACGTGAAGAATCGAACCGGCGACGATCCTCGATCGGGCAGAGCCAATGGCCCTCTTCCAACTTGCCAGCACGCTCCGAGGCCATGGCGCTACTGATTCGCGCCGCCTCCAAGTCGCCGAATCGCTGCTGCTTCCGCACATGATCGACACGTTGCTTGATCGAAGTATGTGGTGACGTCTCAGGTACTGGTGCAATTCCTGCTGCCACTGGATTCAAGTCAATATAGACACAGGTCGCCAGTAGTGCCTCCTCATCGAGCACCGCCACACTCTTGAACCTGCCCTCGAAGAACGCTCCTTTGACGCCGTCCTCGCGATTGGCCATGCGAGCCAGCGGTTCTTTCAGGCACTTCATGAACCATCCGAGATTGTGCAAGCGTTCGCGTGTTTTCGCGACCCATATCTGATTGTCGAGTTGTTTTTGGACCCACTCTTTGGGCAATTCGAGCGGTTTTCGGTCTTTGCCTCGTGGCGGGAAGAGTTTTCCCCAACGACGCACCACCTCTTCATCAGACCAGTTCGCCGCCGTTTCGGGATCGATTCGAATCAGGATATGGAGATGGTTGTCGAGCACGGCGAACCCACCGACGCCCACGGCGAAGATTTCCGCAAGTTCGGCGAGCCGCCGTTCGATCCAATCTTTACGGTTTTCAGCTCCCTCACTCAGGAGTAACGCCCTTCGGACGCACCGTGTGATGCAGTGGTACCAACGAGTTACCGACGTATCCACTAACCGCCCGCGTGCGATCGTCATGAAGTTTCTCCCAAGGGCT
>JANXSX010000184.1 GCA_025356475.1 Isosphaeraceae bacterium
GATCTCGTCGCGATACGAACATGAGCATCGAACCCGATCACAAAGATCCACAATGAATTCCGGGCTAGTGACGAATTTATAACCCATATGATTGGGGCTAGCCTGGCTTTAGACCAACCGAGCCGGAGTATCTGCGAACAACACCCATAAGCCCCCTCCCTTTGATACAACCACTAAAGCCGGCATCCCGATTCCGCGATCTTGGTCCTATATTCTGTTTAGGCAATGCACGTAAGCAAAAATGTGTTATCTCTGAGTGAGGGTTGTGTGCTCTGCCGCTGTTCGTCGGGGTGGGACAAACTCTCAGATGGAGGGCACTATCATGGCGACCATGCGACAAATCGCTTCGAATCGAACCAATGCCGGCAAGAGCACTGGGCCAAAAACCGTCGAGGGGAAGGCCGAGTCTCGGCGAAATGCACTCACACACGGGCTAACAGCCGAGGTTGTCTGCTCGGAGTCCGATGACGAAGCGGTGAAAACTCGGCTCACCGAATGGTGGTCGGTCCTTGCGCCTCAAAATCGGATGCAAGGTTATTTCGCCAAACAGGCGGTGGTCGCATCCTTACGGGTCGAGACCTGTCAGGCGAAAGAGACGACCAGGCTCAACCTGCTCGCCAGAGTCGCAACCGAGCCAGGTACGCGCTGGGACCTCGATCGACATGGAGAGGCACTTGCCCATAGTGAGTTGATCCGGCGGAACCCCCCGCGCGGTTGGGTCGAGTTGCGGAAGACCCCGGCTGGCCGGGCCTGGTTGATTACCCAGTGGAACGAACTTATGGCGGTCGTCGCCGTGGCGGGCGGGTCGGTCTGGGGACCTTGCGAGACCAGCAACGCAATGGACTTGCTTGGCATCCCCAAGAAGTACCGTGAGTTCAAGATGTCGGTACATATTAAGTTCTCTACGCCTGAAAAGACCCGGGAACTTATCGCGGTCGAACTCCAGACCCTCGCCGCCGAAGATGCCACGGCCGCCCAGGAAAACACGGAGCTTCGCAACCTCCACGCGAAGGGGATGGCTCTCGAAGACGACAAGACGCTCAAGACGCTTCACCGCTACGAGTCGACCTCCCATCGCATGCTCTCCGAAGCGCTCCTGGCGATCGATGTCTTTCGCTCAATCGAAATCGAATCGGAAAGTGACGCTCCGGTCTCCGAAGTCGAGACGAGGAGAGACCAGCCCAGAAAGGTCGAACCCAAAGCCGCGCCGATTCCGATCCCTGAGCCTTTCGACGACGAGGATCTGGAAGCCGCAGTCCGCCTCGCCCTGGCACCGATCATCATGCCGCCCGCCCCCGTTCCCGAGGCGCAACCACATGGAAATCGCCGCGAACGCCGCCAGCAGATCGTTCAGACGAGACGCGAGTCGGCTCGGGCCGAGAGTCTGGCCTTCTTGGAGGTTGCCGTATCCAAATAACCTACGGCTTGGTTCGTGCCGAGAGTCGCTCCTGACCAGACTCACGCTACGAAACGAACCCAATGGCAATTTGTAACGATGAATCGGACGGTATCAACTCTGACGACGGAAGACCGGCCCGACGACCTTCTTGGAGGTCGAGACAAGGGCCTGAGTCTTCCGAACCAGAGACGAGAGGTCGGTGGCAACCGCCGACCAACTCGATTGTTGAACCAGACCGGACACCTGACGCGACGGTCGCTGCTCCAGTCGGGCTTAGTGCTCCTGATCGCAGCGAATCCGTGGCGAGCCGATGCAGCACCGATGATTTGTTCATCAGTGATTCTAGCCAATAGTGACTTTATGCTCATTTCTTGTATCGATTAGCTCAAGCGTGAGATTGCTCTGACACTGCGTGGTCCTTGCGATGGCCCTTCGTGTGCTCGAGCCTCGGATTTTGAGGAAGCTTACCGCCTTATTGAAGCGGGTGCCCGGCTCGTCGAGCTCGAATCCCCGGGCGGTTTTCTGCCTCAACCTCCAACGAACACCTTGGTCATCTCATCGCACCGCACCACCGCTCCGATCCGGCGAGCACTCGGCTTGTGAGCGCTTGGCCCGATCGACTCATTCATTCAACCAACTGCCTGACCTTCACCCACCAGGATCGCAGCAAAATCCCGCCTGCAAACATGATCCCGACCGTCAATCCTACCCAGAGCCCGAAGACTCCGTAGCCAAAACCGAAGCAGAGCAGAGCCCCCACCGGTAGTCCGATCACCCAGTGAGCAATCAAATTGGCGAACATAGGTGTATGGGTATCGCCGAGGCCGCGAAGCAGGCCTGTGATCGTGACTTGGAGTCCGTCGAAGAGTTGGAAGCAAGCTGCGAGCCCCAGGAGCGGGATTCCCAAGGCAGCTACCGAGAGTTCCTCGGTATACATGCCCAAAATGAGCCGGGGCACGGTCCAGAACACCAAGCCCGACAAGGCCATGAATCCCACCCCGAGCGCCAGCGCCGACCAACCGGCTCGGGCGGCAGAGACAGGCTCACGACGGCCCAATGCCTGGCCGACCCGGACCCCCCCCGCCGAGGAGATCCCCAACGGCACCATGAAGGTGACGCTCGAAATGTTGAGCACAATTTCATGCGCTGCAAGCGCGATCGGGTTGAGCGTGCTGACCAACATGGTCGCAGCCGCGAAGACGCCGACCTCCAGACCAATCTGACCGGCTGCGGGAAGCCCCAAGAGGATCAACCGCTTGATCCGATCCAGGCTCGGTCGCCAGTTCGCTCGGATCAGACCTGTCCCGGGCCGGAACGCATCCAAGATCAGGACCAAGGTGAGTCCCGAGCGTGCGATCACCGTCGCCCATCCCGATCCGGCGACCCCCATTTTGGGGAACCCGTAGAGTCCGTAGATCAAGAGTGCGTTGGCAGCCAGATTGATCAAGTTCGCCACGAATAAGGCGATCGTCAAGGGCACCACGCGTCCGATCGACTGCGAATAACGTCGAAATGGCACATACACAAGAAGTGGTAATGTGCTCCAGTTAAGCGCATTTACATAAGGACCAACGAGAACAAGAACTGAGGGATCGACCCCCAGTAGGTCGAGCAAGGGCAGCATCCCCCAGACCATGAACATGAGCACTGGTGAGATCACGACCGCGACCAGAACCCCTTGCGCCAGCCAGCGATGACACTCATCAAGACGACCTTCACCGAATGCGCGTGCGATCAGCGAATCGAGCCCCAGAAGCAGTCCAAACGCCATAACAACTGGGGCGAAGTGCATCATGTTCCCGAGGCCCACCGCCCCGATCGCTTCGGGACCGAGCCTGCCGACCATCAACGTGTCGACCACCCCCATCCCCATCCAGCCGAGTTCCGCGAGCACCACCGGGATCGCCAGCCGAAGTGTCGGGCCCCACTCGCCGGCGAGTCCGGTCCAAGGTCGGACGGGCGGCGTATCAACCGTGGACATGGACAATCCTGAGTCTCAGAGGACGAAATCCTTCCAACGTCGCCTAATCATCGCACATCCTGCCTTGATCGGACAACCGCACTCGGTATTCCTGCATGGGTTAGGTCAATAGAAATAGTCTCCCAGCCTCAGCCCCGATTGTTCTCCATTTCCCATCCACACCCTTGCAACGGGCTCGCGAACCTGCGATACCACGACGATCATGATCCGCTCCATTCTGGCTGGGACTGAGCCAATGACTCGACGATTGCTGCTTGCACTCCTCCCCCTGCTCGACCTGGGCGCAGCTTCGACCGACGACGATCTCGCCGCGATCCGCAAGGTCCTCGACCGTCAGGTCGTCGACTGGAACCAGAAGGATCTCGACGGCTTTTGCAAAGGCTATTGGAAGTCGCCGAAACTCGTTTTTCAGTCGGGAGGCGAACGCAACGACGGCTGGGACGCGATGCGTGAGCGATATCGCAAGAGCTATCAGGCCAGCGGTAAGTCGATGGGGACCCTTGTTTTCCAGAACCTTGAAGTAGAGCAGATCTCAGCCGATTCAGCCTTGGTCCGAGGAGGTTGGCATCTCACGATGCCCGACGATTCGACACCTCACGGGCTGTTCACATTGATCATGCGTAAATTCCCCGAAGGTTGGAAGATCGTTCATGACCATACCTCGAAAGCATGAGCATCTGCCCCTGAGATGTGGTAGATTCTTGGGGTTGCTGTTGAATATCTGAGCTACGCAGCCGAACACCTTGAGTCTGACACGCCGACCGGCTCTCCGAGACTTTGCCGAATGCTCATCGAACTGCAGAACATCACCAAGACCTATGGCCCGATTGCCGCACTCAGCGATCTGACGGTCTCCGTTCCTGAGGGGGCGATCGGCTTACTTGGTCCCAACGGGGCGGGTAAGACGACGATGATCCGAACCCTGCTTGGGCTCATCTCGCTCGACCATGGTTCGGGCCAGGTACTCGGTCGTGACATCCGCTCCCAGCGGCTCGATATCCGACAGTTGGTCGGCTTCGCGCCCGAAGACGAATGCCTCTTCCCTTCGACCGTTGGTGTGGAATTTGTGGCCTATGCCGGCGAACTTGGTGGCATGGGCCGGAAGGACGCGTTGCAGCGGGCCCATGAGGTGCTCGATTATGTGGGGCTCGGTGAGGCTCGATATCGCAAGGTCGATAGCTACTCAACCGGCATGAAACAGCGCCTGAAACTGGGCTCGGCGATTGTCCACGACCCCAAGCTCGTGATCCTCGACGAGCCGACCAACGGCATGGACCCGGCGGGTCGCGATGAGGTTCTCGAACTCGCCCGCGACCTCTCCCGCAACAAAGGAATGAGTTTACTGTTTTCAAGCCACTTGCTCCCCGATGTGGAAGCGGTTTGTGATCATGTGATGGTCATGGGCCGGGGCAAGTTGCTCGCACAAGGGAAGATCACGGATTTGAAGGAACGTCACGATCGTGAATTCGAGATCCGGGTGAAAGGGGACCAAACCCTGTTCTCCCAAGCCCTCAACGATCGAGGGATCAATGCCCAACTCGACGACGAACGGATCCGGGTCATCCTCAAAGATGCGCAAGGGCCTGCTGATATCTGGCGGACCGCCCTGGAGTCTGGCGAACAAATCCGAAGCCTGAAACCTCGGCAGAGCACACTCGAAGAGGTCTTCTTTCACGCCGTGGCCGAGGCTGTCTAACCCATGCCAATCTTCGACCAGGGATATCAACACTGGAACGGCCCGCTTGCCGGGCATGCTTGGCGTTGGCTGGCGATCACTCGCCAAGGCGTACGAGCCCAGTGGAAGAACAAAGCCGTCCGTTTCTCGGTGATTTCGGGGCTGTTTCCCGCACTCATCCTCTCGGTGATGCTGATCATCTACGGGCTCTTCGAGCAGAAGTCGGACCTGCTCACACCGTTCCTCGGCCTCTTTCAAAATCTGCCCGATGCGATTAAGAACGGGCCGAGGGCCTATCGCCGCGACATCTGGACATTGGCGTTCCATTACTTCTTCACCTTTCAGATCTTCTTCTCCATGGTGATCGTTCTTCTGGTCGGTCCCGACCTGATCAGCCAGGACCTGCGGTTCAACGCGATCCCCCTCTATTTCTCTCGACCGCTGCGCCGCATCGATTACTTCCTTGGTAAGCTGGGAGTGATCGGTTTCTACATTGGTCTTGTCACAGTCGCCCCAGTTCTCCTGGCCTATAGCCTTGGCTTGGCATTTAGCCTGGAATTCTCGGTCATTACCGACACGTGGCGACTCTTACTATCGAGTCTCGCTCTTTGCGGGCTGATTATCGTATCGTCAGGCACCTTGATGTTGGCCTTCTCATCCCTTTCTCGAAACTCACGTTATGTCGGTGCTATCTGGGTAGGAGTCTGGATCCTCTCGAACATCACCGCAGACGCACTGACTGCGACTGTCAAGGCCGACTGGTGCCCAACCGTCTCGTACACGAATAACTTGTTGCGTGTTCGTGAGGCTTTGCTCGATACCGCAACGGCCCAAGAGAATCTTTCGAAGCTCGTGCAGGCCGGGACCGATCAGGTGCGCGACGCGGTCATCCCGTTTCCACTCAACAAGGTGGCACGTCGCCGTCCACCACGCCCGCCCGGTCGCCCCCCCTCGTTCTTGCCCGCCCTCTCGACCTATTCATGGACATGGTCAGCCGGCGTGCTCGGTGGGCTCTTTGCGATGTCGGCCCTTGTGCTCACCACACGTGTCAAGTCACTGGACCGTCTCAAATGAGCACCCCAGACATATCGACCCTCGACCCTACTGGCCCCGAGCCAATCGTCGAGTTCCACTCAGTCTCGAAGTGGTATGGCAACGTGATCGGGCTCAACAATTTGAGCCTAAAGATACCGCCCGGGGTTACTGGTCTACTGGGGCCCAACGGCGCCGGCAAGAGCACCTTGCTTCAGCTCGCAACCGGTCAGATTAAGCCGAGCCAAGGGACAATTCGTGTCCTCGGTCACCCCGCATGGAATAATCCAGCTCTCAACCGCTACATCGGACTTTGCCCTGAACAGGATGCGTTCTACGAGTGGATGACCGGTCGAGAATTTGTGACCTGTTGCGCTCGGTTGGGTGGACTCCCCAAAGGCGATGCCAAAGAGGCTGCCGATCGCGCGATCGCCGCCGTTCGCATGACGGAACACGCCAACCGGGCGATCAAGGGCTACTCGAAGGGGATGCGGCAGCGGACCAAGATCGCGCAAGCAATTGTGCATGACCCGCTCGTCCTGTTCCTCGACGAACCTCTGACCGGCACCGACCCGGTGGCCCGTCGCGACCTGATGGATATCATCTTGAAGCTCGGGGCTGAGGGGAAGAGCGTGCTCGTTTCGAGCCATGTCCTCTATGAAGTTCAAGCGGTGACATCGAAGATCGCCTTGCTCAATCGTGGCCGGCTGGTGGCAGAGGGCGAGGTTCGCCAGATTCGCGACCTGATCGATAAGCATCCGCACCGGATCGTCTTACGGTGTCCACACCCGCGAAAACTCGCCTCACGACTGGTCGGTTTCGCCGATGTCGTCGGCGTCGAATTCAAACGCGACGAGGGCTCGATTTTGGTGGAGACCCGGGAGCCGGACGCGTTCTATAGCCGGCTCGCCGAACTCTCGCTCGAGAACGGTAACCTCATCGAAGAGGTTTATTCGGATGATGACAGCCTCGAAGCGGTCTTCCATTACCTGGTGGATTTATGAGCGACGTGACCGCCCCGATTGCCAAATGGCCGCTCGATCGAAGATTGCCGTTCGGAGCCCTCTGGGCCCTGACGACGATGACGATCGCCCGTCAGCTCCGCTCCAGGCGCATTCTAGTCATGATCATATTGTTCTCGATGCCGATGGTGTTCGCTGGAATCGCGCGTTACTATGATGATGACTACAACCCTTCGCAAGTCGAATTTGTCCTGATCTTCAACTTGTTTCCTTACGCATTGATTCCGCTCACGGCCTTGCTTTACGCCTCAGGAATGATCCAAGATGAGATTGAGGATCAAACACTCACGTACTTGATGGTCCGTCCCCTGCCGCGTTGGGGGATTTATGTCGCCAAGATCGTTGCGACCTTGTTCGTCGCGACGTTGCTGACCACCGTTTTTACCGTGGGCACATTTCTTGTGATTAACGCGGGATTGTCCGAATTCTGGTCCGAGCAGATCTTGGAGCGATCGGCGATCACGTCTGGCATCTTCGCGTTGGCACTCATGGCTTATGTTGCGATCTTTGGAGCGATTAGCCTGGTGTTCAAGCGGACCCTCGTGATCGGGGTCACTTATATCATCTTCTTTGAAAGTGTCATGGCCAACATCGACTTTATTGTGCGCAAGGCAACGGTAATGTATTACATTCGCGTCCTGGCGATCCATTGGCTGGAACTGAGAAGGTCCGAGTGGTCGATCATGCTGGATCAAGCACCGTCCGCACTCGTTTGCGTCCTCACGTTAGTCATCGCAAGTGTGGTCATCTCGGCGATCGCTGCGTTCTATTTCAGTGTCAAGGAGTTCCGGGTCAAGACCCCCGAAGGGAACTAACAGGGGGCTATCACCCTAGCTCTGCTCAAGCGAGAATCCCCTGGACGACCTTCCCATGAACATCGGTCAAGCGGAAGTCACGTCCTGCATACCGATATGTGAACTTCTCATGATCGAAGCCCAAGAGATGAAGGATTGTGGCATGCAGGTCGTGGACATGAACCTTGTCCTCGATGGCCTGGAACCCAAACTCATCGGTTGATCCATGGATATGCCCACCTTTGACTCCTCCGCCTGCCAACCACATGGTGAAGCCGTAATGGTTATGGTCCCGCCCGTTCATCTTGCCCTGATTTGCGCCTGGGGTCGGTAGCTCGACTGTCGGTGTGCGACCGAATTCGCCCCCCCACATCACCAGCGTATCTTCGAGCATTCCTCGTTGTTTGAGGTCGATTAAAAGGGCTGCGATCCCCTGGTCGCACTGGCCGGCAAGCTTCTTGTGCTCCTGGGCAATATCATCGTGGCTATCCCAAGGCTGGCCATCGCCGTGCCAGAGCTGGATATATCTAACCCCTCGTTCGAGCAGTCTCCGGGCGATCAGAAGCTGTCGGGCTTGCACCCCTGGCCCATACATCTCGCGGATATGTTTGGGCTCTCGGTTGATATCAAAGGCATCTGAGGCTTCCGACTGCATCCGGAAGGCAAGCTCGAATGACTGGATCCGAGCTTCGAGTTCGGCCTCGCGCGTCCGTTGCTCCTGGTGGTCCTTATTCAGTTCTGCGAGCAGGTCGAGCTGGCTGCGTTGCCTTGAGGTCGAAGTTCGGTGATTCTTGATATGTTCGATCAGCTTATCGATCTCGGTATTCTTGGTATCGAGGTATGTCCCTTGATAGATTCCCGGCAAGAAGCCCGATTGCCAGTTCTGGCTCTCGGAGATCGGATAACCTCCCGGACACATCACCATGAACCCCGGCAAGTTCTGGTTCTCAGTCCCCAGACCATAGAGGGCCCACGAACCGAGACTGGGACGAACCTGGCGGGCATCACCACAATTCATCAACATCAACGAGGGTTCATGGTTAGGCACGTCGGCATGCATCGATCGAATCACGCAGATGTCGTCGATGCATTCCGCAGTCTTGGCGAACAGCTCACTGACCTCAATGCCCGACTGGCCATAGCGCTTGAACTGGAATGGCGATTGGAACGCCGCCCCCGTCTTCCGCTCGGTCGAAAGCTTGAGCGGGATCTCCTTACCGTGATACTTCGCCAGCGCGGGTTTGGGGTCGAACGTATCGACTTGCGACGGTCCCCCATTCATGAACAGATGAATGACCCGCTTCGCTTTTGGGGCGAATTGAGGGAGTTTGGGAACCAGCGGAGTTGCAGTATCGGCTCGAGCCGTACTTGCGAGCCCACCAGTCTCGGCCATGAGGCTTCCCAAAGCTAAGGCCCCGAACCCCATCCCGGAGCGGCAGAGCAGTTCCCGTCGTGTGAGCGGCGAAGCACCAAAATGATGAGCCATGACAAGCCTCGAACCTCAGAGTATCATCAATCAACAAATGTAAACTCATTCGTCAGTAACAAGACCTGGGCGTACGCTTCCCAAGGGTCGATCGCCGCAGGTCCAGGCCCGCGAAAGTCGGTCTTGGCATCCCAGGAAGAAGCCACCCCTTCGCCGGCAGTCGGGGCGACAAGCACCAGTTTGGGAGCCCAACTAAACCCATTGGAATTGTGATTGGCGATCGGGTCGAGCACAAAGTCGATCGCCTCGCCCGCTTTGACTGGAACGTTCCTCAGTCGTGCCTGGATCGAACTCCCGTGGACCACCCACGTCCCGAGTTCCCCTGCACTCGAAGAGACGACTCGGGCGCAGATCCCATCCCCTTCCTTGCTGGGCTGTTGGACACGTCCATCGATGTTGATCACTCCATCGCAGGGAGCGACCCATCTTCGAATCACACAAGGAAACGACGGGTTACCGGGATGCCCGCCTTCGCTTGTCAAGTTCAGGTATGCGAACTTGGGGTCGGGCAGGCTTGGGCTCATTTGCCAGGCAGAACCCGTCCAATGCGTGAGAGGCTGGAACTCGACGACCTTCCCCGCCGAGACATCAAATTTTCCGTATCCGTAGATCCAGGGCGTGTCTGCAGGTGGCGGCAGCTTCGCCTGGGCCTGCAAGAACTTCAGGCCGAGATCGACCTGGTGTGGAGTTGCAGATCGTCCCAAAATTTGCCTGTGCAGGCTTTGAAGATGTTGGGCAGCATCCGTCGATCCATCCAGGTGCGCAGAGGCGATCGCTTGTTCAATGATGAACGGACTATTCATCAGGAACAGAGCCTGCTGAGGGACCGTGGTCACGAACCGTTTCGGGGTCGAGGCATCCGGGCTGGCGAAGTCAAATGACCTGAACGTACCAGGCAAGTTCTGACGATCAATGAATCCATAGATCGTCCGACGTGTGGCGAATGGAGCTTCGAACAACTCGACCGGGCGACCGCCAACCTCGTTCACGTCGAGCTTTCCCGCAGCCATCAGCACCGAATCCCGCAACGACTCGAAGTCGAGCCGTTGCCGATTGAACCGAGCAAGCAGCAGGTTTTGCGGGTCACTTTCGGCCAGCTCTGGAGTGGCGTCACTCGATTGTTGATAGGTTTGCGAGTTCATGATCATCCGATGCAAGGCTTTGAGCGACCAGCCCGAGGCCATGAACTCACTCGCCAGATAGTCCAGAAGCTCGGGGTGGGTGGGGGCATCACCCCTGAGCCCAAAGTCGCTGGGAGTGCGTACCAGGCCCTGGCCAAAGTGCCAGGCCCACACGCGGTTGACCATGACCCGCGATGTTAACGGGTTGTCCTTCGACGCCACAGCTTGCCCGAGTTCCTTGCGCCCTGACCCCTGGGTGAACGGTTTCCGATCGGTCGATGAAAGGAGCTGAAGGAATCGCCGGGGAACTTGCTTCCCCTGCCGGCCAGGATTGCCTCGCAAGAAGACGTGGGGCTCGTTGGGAGTTGGGTTATCGACGAGGACCATCGCACGCGGTGGTGAGCCGGCATGTGTTGCTTTGAGCTTGTCGCGCTCGCTGGTCAACTTGGTCAACTCATCCTTATCCTTGCGATTATAGACCCGCATCGATTCCGACTCGGGGAAGGTCAACGGGTCGAAGAGTTGGGAGTCGCTCGCAAGAATTGCCCCATACCGTTCGGCCGCCTCGCGGAGCGTCGCCGGAGGCTTCTCCTTGAGGAGTGCCTCAACAATCCTGGGCTCGGCAGACTTCAGACCTTTGAGCGTCTCTTCAACCTTGGATGAGAACATGTCGTCGGGTAGAGCTGACATGGCTTTCCAGGGTTGGACCGTGGGGTCATCGCCGTTCTTCTCCAGTCGGTTCTTCCAGTGCGGAAAGATCCAACGGAAGGTCTCGGGGCGGAGGCCCATCGCCCGAGCCACCTCGTCGCGTTTGGGGGCCTTCTCATCGAACTTCAGATCTACTCCCGCCGCAAGATACTGGGGGAGTTTGGCCTTTAGGTCACCCAGGATCTCGGTCCGAATCTTGGCCCGGAACGTGTCGAGTTTCCCCTCAAGAATCTTAGCTTGCCCCGCATAGTCAGCGGCGATCTCGGCAGGAACATTGGCTGGGATCGTGGGGGGTTCTTTCGGCTCGTTACAGCTATTGAAGACCCCATAGAGGCTGTAATAGTCGTCGGTGGGGATCGGGTCGAATTTATGGTCATGGCAGCGAGCACATGTGATGGTAAGACCCAAGAACCCCCGCCCCACCACATCGATCCGGTCATCAATGATGTCTTGTTGATTGTTCAAGAATCGGCGGCCAACGGTCAGGTAGCCTAGCGCCGCTAGCGATCGACCTTCGTCATTGGTCTCCACCAGATCACCGGCAATCTGCCGCAAGACGAACTGATCATAAGGAAGATCGGCGTTGAAGGCGTTGATGACCCAGTCGCGATACGTGTAGGCATAGGGATATCGGCGCTCTTCGGTAAAGACATACCCTTTGGTGTCGGCATACCTCGCCACATCGAGCCAGTGCCGCGCCCATCGCTCGCCATATCTGGGTGAAGCCAGCAACTGCTCTACCACCTTAGCAAAGGCTTCAGGGGATCGATCGGCGACGAACGTATCGACCTCGGACGCTGCGGGAGGCAAGCCGGTGAGATCGAAGTAGGCCCGACGGATCAGAGTTCGTTTGTCGGCGGGCTTACTTGGCTTGAGCCCTGCGGAGGCGAGTTTGGCATGGACGAACGCATCGATAGGTGATGTCACTTCCACGTCTTTGGGGGGTTCAACCCGCTTCACAGGTTGGAACGACCAATGGGTCTTCGAAACCTCCCCTTGTTCCTTTGCGGTCAGCACCGCCCCTTCGGTCCAAGGTGCTCCGGATCGCACCCATTCTGCTAATATCGCGGCCGGATCGCCCGAAAGCTTTCCCTTGGGAGGCATCCGGACTTCGCCTTCGTAGGTCACGACTTCGACCACCAGGCTTGCCTCGGGCTTGCCTTCAACGAGCGCCGGGCCACTGTCGCCCCCCTTGAGGAACGCAGCCTTGCTATCAAGCCTCAGCCCCGACTTCTGCTTCGCAGGCCCGTGGCATGAGACACAGTGTTCGATCAGAAGCGGACGAACCTTTGACTCGAAATAGGCCAAGCCATCGGGCGTGTCTGCCATGCAAGGAGGAGGTAAGAAGAGGACGACCAAGGTCGCCGGCATGATCCAGCGTAACATCAAGGGTTCCTCATGCGGCGGGAGGAGGTTGGGCGGGGTGGTCGCAGGCCAGTTCTTCAACATCTATCTTACAGTCCAGCAAGGTTGCAGGGAAGGCGAGCCTTATGGTCGGTGGCGTTGCTTGGGCGAAAACCCTCGACCCTCGATAAGAACTCAGACCTTCGAGGTGACCACCGAAAACATCAGCGGGAGGTCTGGGACTCCTTCAGGCATAAGCCATCGCAGCCCAGGTGCCGGACGCATCCTATCGAAGAACTTGCAACCGTTTGAATAAGGATACTCGCGGAAGATCTCCAGCTTTAGACCCGCACCAAGCAGAGCGGTCACCACATCGTGCATTGAAGGTGGACGAGCCTCTTACCGTGCAGGTCCCCCAGGAGTTCTAGCTCCTCGGTGAAGAGCGTAGTCCCCCCGTCGCGGAGGAACTTGGCTTGATCTCCTTTGTGACTGTTGTGGGCACCGGTCACGGCGTTCCAGGATCGCCGGTTGGCTTCATGCGACGGGCGATCGATTGGCATGGGAGTATCACTTTACTTCTTGGTTTCACGAGTCTTGAAATCAAATCGATCGCCTTTGGAAAGCAGTCGGTACTTCTTGCCCTCGTACTCCTTGCCATCGTAAACGGCGACTTTACTGCGGCCCAGGACCTCAAACTGATCACCTTCGACCACGATGGCGGTCCCCTCGTCGATCCCCAATCCGAGTAAGTTGGGATGGGCATCGATCACGGCGGGCATATCCTCCAACCGGTTTCGGGCGATCACATGTTGGTCGATGGCGACATTCTTGAGATAACCGAAACCCACCTCATAGCCCTTGGCCATCATGACGAGGTTTCCTTCGCGAGCCCCGCGCACCAGATAAGAACCTTGGATCGTCGCTCCTGCGGAGGAACCGCCGATTACCCCGCCGCGAGCGAGTACCGCCTCGATCTCGCGCTGGGTGCGAGTGCCCAGGTAGGAATCGACATATCGCCACTGTCTGCCGCCACCAAACCAGACACCTTTGGCAGTCTTGAGCGGCGCGACGAATTCGTCACGATCCGCCTCGGCCTTGTCGCGGGTGTGCAGGACCTTGACTTTGTTGACCCCGAAATCGCTCCGGAACTCATTGGCCAGCTTCTCGAGATCGAACGCATCTCCTTCGTTCGCCGTGGGGATCATGACGAACTCTGCGTCAGGCCCCCCCGCCAGCTCAACGAACCTGCGAGTGATCTCCGGCCCTTGCTTTCCCCCACCGACAATGACCAGCGCACCGTTTGGTGGTCCAACTTCGGGAGGTGTCAATAACGTCAGCAGAAATGCCAATGCAATCATTGGAACATAGCCTCAAGAGCGTCAAGGGTTGGAGTGATCTGTCTTCGAGTCGCTCACCGTTCGGTCGCCTTCCGAAGCTTCGGCTGGGGGAGAGCCTTGGCATCGGCGACATCTTTGACCAGGACTTCGACAGCCTTGACGAGTTGGTCATCCTTCCCCTTGGCCAAGTCACCTGGTGCAGGCCAAACGACGACATCGGGAAGGCATCCATTGAGCTCCATATCCTCACCATCGTTCTTGAGGAACCAGCCCCGGAACGGAAGTCTCAAGAGGCCGAGGTCCATGATCTGCGTGGCACCTGTCGAGACCACCCCACCAGCCGTCTGCACGCCGACGATCTTACCCCGCTTCAGAGTCTTGATCGCATGACTGAAGATCTCGGCATTACTGAAGCTATTTTGGTTGCAAAGGACGACGATGGGCTTATCCCAGGTTGCGAATACCTTCCGATCCTGAGGATACCCCGGACCTCCGCCACGAGGCACGGAGATCGCGTGAACTGGCTGCGTGAGGGCGGTCAGCAAGAGGTCGGCGGTCGAACCACCGCCGTTCTCGCGGACATCAATCACGAGTCCTTCCTTGCCCGCCCCCGCCGAGTATAGCGCCTCCTCAAACTTCTCGAAGCTGGAGTTATCCATGGCACGAATGTGCAAGTAACCCAACGTCCCCTTCGAGAGGTCCTCGACCGCCTTACGGTTGTCGCGAACCCACTTCTCATAGAGCAAACTACTGATCGAACCATACGCTGTTGGACGGACAACGACCTCACGATCGGTCCCCTTGGCATCCTTGACAGTCAACTTGATGTCGCGATCGATCGGGCCATTGAGGATCGTGGTCAAGTCCATCGAAGGATCAACGGACGTGCCATCGATGCGAACCACGATCTCACCGGCCTCGACCTTTGACTGCTTCCGATCGGTCGGTCCGTCGGTGATCACATCTTTGACCTTGAGCCCAGGTCCGATATAGCCGGGGTCGAACCTTAGACCAAGGTGCGGAGTCACGGGTCGCCAGGTCCTCTCGACCGGCGCGGGAGGTTCTGTACCGGGACCAGGCGGTGTCCCCGGGCCGGGAGGTGTCGCCGGTCCTGGACCTTGGCGACCCGCACCAGCGCCACCAGCGAAGAAACCAAGATGTGAGCCGTTCAGCTCACCAAGCATCAGTTGGACGACGGTCGCAAAGGTCTCGTTATCAGGTGCGGATTCGGCCATATCGGCATACTTGCGGCGGATCGCGTCCCAGTTTCGGTTGCCCAGCCGTTCGTCGTACCACTTGTCACGCATCGTCCGCCAGGCGAGATCGAACCCTGCGCGGAACTTCTTCCCCTGGTCAAACTGTTGCAAGGCGCGGAATCGGTAGCTCGTTTCCTTACCCCCCGACGAGACGCTCATGGGAGCCCCTTGCGCCAGCCAGACGATCTGGTTTCCAGACTCCAGCCAATGGGCTTTCGTCCCAGTGACGGTCGTCAGCTTCTTAGGCTTGAGGTCGTCGGGAAGTTCGATCGTATAGGTACCCCGCGATCCATCGATTGTGGCGGTGAAGGCCAGCTTTTTGGAGTCGGGAGAGAAGAAGAGCGAGCCTTCCGACGAGTTGGGGATCGATACCCGCTTGATCCGCTCATGGATGCGGTCGAAGTCAATGGTGACCTCGGGTGCCTTCTTCTTGGCCGAATCCTCGGGCTTCTTCTCGTCTTCCGGCTTCTTATCGTCCGCCTTGGCCACAGCGGGGTCAGGCTTGCGGGCCCCTTTCTTGCGGGCGGTGGTCACCTTCTCGATTGCCTTCTCCAGCGTTCGATCCCTTCGCTGTTGGTGGTCATCCTGTTCGCGGAGGTAGATATAATAGATGTCGACCTCTTCGCCACTGCGCCGACCGGTAAAGGCAATGATCTTGCCGTCAGGTGACCAGACCGGATTGGATTCGTTATCAGGGTGCTTGGAGAGGTTGAAGGCCGGCTTCGAGCCATTGAGTGGCACCACCCAGACGTCGCGGTTGAAGTCGTTATCAAAGGTCGCGTACGTGAGCCACTTACCATCGGGGGACCAGGCGTAGTCGGTTGAGTCCCACGAGCTGACGATCTTCTTCGGCTCTTTCCCGTCAAGGTTCATCACATAAAGATCACCTCGACCTTTGAGGTAAGCGAGCTTGGTGCCGTCGGGGATGAACTGAAGGCTGGTCTCGACATCGGTGTCGTCGGTCAGTTTGGTCAGCTTGAATGAGCCGTTCCGCCACCAGAACTGATCGGCATCGGTCCGTTCCGCCTTCCAGATATCGGACTGACCCCCCGAGTCGGAAACGAAGTAAATCGCGTTGCCGTCGGGAGCGAACACAGGGTCGCGCTCCTCTTCTGGGGTCTGGGTGATCGCCTTGGGTTCGAGCAATTCGGTGTCCATCACCCAAAGATCTCCACCCGCGATCACCGCGATGTCCAGGCCATCCTTTGAGAACGCCGCAGCGGTGGCGGTCGTCACCGTTCGGCGCTCCTGCCGATCGGACATGGGATCGGTCGCGTGGCTGATCTCGATTTTGGTCGGGGGTTCGGACTTGCCGGGGTGGAACGCATAGAAGTCGAACAAGTGACGGAAGGCGATCGTCGATCCATCCTGCGAGAGGGTTGGGAAGACGACCGAATCGTCCTCAAAGCTCGTCAACGGCTGATCCGTGCCGGAGGCGAGGTCATGCTCACGGAGGTTAAACGCTCCTTTGTTGATGCCGACATAGTAGAATCCCTTACCGTCCGGTTTCCACATCGGCCAGAGGCATCCCCCTGCCTCGCTCAAGATCTTGGTGTACGTTTTGGCGTCGAGGTCGAAGCTCCAGATCTGAGCTTCCTGCGTCCCCTTATAGCCCTTCCTCCACCAACTGATCCCCTCACGGTTAAAAAGCAGTTTCTTGCCGTCAGGTGAGAGGTCGGGATTGGTCCCATAGTCATCAAACAAAGCAACTTCGGCGGTGCGGCCCTCGCGAGGGATCTTGAACAAACGGTCCGCCCTGCGCCAGGAATGGTCGCGAGCACCACTGATCAGGAGCGCTTTGCCATCGGGATACCAGCCTTCGAGCGATGCTCCCGCCGTATGATAGGTCAACTGCGTGGGCAACCCTCCCTCCGCAGGCATGACGAAGATCTGAGAACTGCCGGTCCGGTCGCTCACGAACGCGAGTTCCTTGCCGTCGGGGGAGAACTTGGGGTCGGTGTCCTTCGCAGAATTCCTTGAGAGCGGCTTGGCGGTCCCCCCCGCTGTGTGGACGCTCCAGAGGTCTCCCGACCAGGAAAAGGCCAGAGTCTTGCCGTCAGGTGAGAGTGCAGGAGTCGTGGCGAGCCGGATCGGCTCAGCGGCCTGGATCACCCCCGTGAGGGCGAGAATCGCGAGAAAAGTGCGCAAGGGGGTCACTCCAGGTGGGTGCGTCGGCAGGGCCAGCCTTTTCGTCAGCGGATCGCTCGTCTAAGAGTTTAGGCGATTGGGGAGGTCTGCACCAAGAGGTAAGATCGGCGGCTCAGGATTCAAGCTCGCCAAACCAGCGAGACCCGGTCACCTTGCCGATCCTGCTTGGCACCCGCCGAGCGCAACTCTAGCTCGCCCCCTTTCGCGTTTGGGCGAAAGATGCACCAACCCAGCGGTTCCTTTCTCGCGAACTTGTAGCCGATCGCGGGGAGGTTAATCACATGAAGGCCGTCGATTTCGGTCTGAGACCAGACATGTGCATGCCCCACGAGCACAGCCTTGGCTTGGCGTTTGGTCTTGAGCAGCTCGACCAGTTCGGTCGTGTCGTTGAGGGCGGCCTGGGTGGTCGCGTCCAGATGATGGTGGACGAAGATCAGGGCTGGAACGTCGGGTCGAGCATCCAAGGCATTGGCCAACCACTCGCGTTGCGCCTGGCCAAGCTCGCCCCTGGTGACGTTGGGCTTGTCCAGCGAGTCGAGCAAGATCAGTCGAAGGTCGTCATGCTCAACCACTCCGACCCGACGATCGAGTCCCCTATCTTCCTGACCTGGTAACGCGGCTTGGCAATTCTGACGATCATCATGGTTTCCCAAGGTGGCATGAAGGGTCACGCCCGACTTCCGGAGCGGTTCCACCAACTCCAGGAACGTTCGGTAATCGCCAACCTGTCCATCGGTCAAGGCAAGGTCACCATTGATTAGCACACCTCGTGGCGAATCGTCCGCCCGAAGGATCTCCCCGATCACACCTCTCAGGTTCGTCGCCATGTTCTGACCGTGGAGCACTGTGGAGGAGTCGGCGGCAATGTGCGGGTCGGACAGGAACGCGAACCAGCCTGCCGGGTTGCCCTTCGACCCAATCCGAGCCCGACAGCCCGGGAGGAGCGCCGAGCCGATCAGGCCACCAATAAACCCACGACGAGTCCAGTCACCCTGGCCAGGTTGAACGAGTGGCATCGATTCCTTCTCCCGAATCCGCACATGACGTCGGGCATGTGATATACTGTATGTCTTGACACTATGTTTGGATGACTTCAGAATACCTATCCTGGGTCATTTGTCCAAGAGCGATCCCTAGCGAAAGCTCGGTCGTTTCTTCTGAGGCAAACGGGTCGATCGACGTTGGGAGTCGGCTGATGTTCCGGTTTCTGCATGCAGCGGATATTCACCTCGATAGTAAACAAGAGAATCTGCCCGAGTATCCTGGGGCCCCCAGAGATGATTTCCAGCTCGTCACCAGGCGTGCTTTTGAAAACCTGGTCAAGCTCGCCATCGAGCGCAAAGTCGCGTTTGTCTTGATCGCGGGCGACCTCGCCGACGGCGACTGGCGGGACCAGCGGACTTTGCTCTGGCTCCAAGGTCAGACGGCCATCTTGCGCGATTCGGGCATCAAGGTCGTCTTGATCCAAGGCAACCATGACGCACAGAACCAGATGACCAAAGGGTTGAGCTGGACCGACAATGTCCGGATGCTCTCCACGACCCGTCCTGAGACCTACACGATCGAGGACGTGAACGTCAAAATCCACGGCCAGGGGTTCGCCAAGCGTGCGGTGCTTGAAGACCTGAGCACCGCATATCCCAAGGTCGATACGGGATGCTTTAATATCGGCATGCTTCATACGAGCGCAGGAGGTTATGAGGGGCATCAACCTTACGCCCCTTGTACGCTGGATGGGCTGCGAGCGCACGGCTACCAATATTGGGCCCTTGGGCACGTCCACACACGATGTGAGCTACTCAACGATCCCTGGATCGTCTTCCCCGGCATCACGCAAGGCCGACATATTCGCGAGAGTGGGCCTAAAGGCTGTACGATTGTGGAAGTGAACGATTCGGGAGAGGTCCAATCACTGGAAGAGGTCAGTCTCGATGTTGTTCGCTGGGAGCAGTGTAAGGTTGATATCACCGGTGTTGAGGATGTTGATGCACTTTTGGGCCAGGTCGGGACGGAGATCCAACGCCTGACCTCCGCTAACGACACAATGCCTTTGGCCCTTCGAATCGAGCTGACAGGGGTGTGCAAGATCCACACCGAGTTGGTCGTTCGGCTTGAGGGATGGACCGACGAGATCCGTGGGGTCGCGCGCGATCGGGGACACGGGCGAGTCTGGGTCGAGAGCGTTCGGGTTCGTACCGACTTACCCGCCGAGATCCATCAGTCGATGATCGATTATGGTGCATTTGGTGAGCTTTTCGCTCGAATTACGACCTTGCAGCAAGATGAGTCCGCTCGATTGGCACTCTTGGGGGATCTCGCCGATCTCAAGAAGAAGCTGGGCGGATCGGGTCTCGAACGTCTTCAATCGAGTCTCGACGATCCGCAACGCCTTCTTGACGTAATCACGCAGGCGGGTCCCCTGGTTTTGGGTCGGTTTCAGGGTCTAGGCGCGAGTGCTCAATCATGAAGATCGACCAGATCCAACTTCGTGCCTATGGGCCGTTTACCGACCTGACGCTCGATTTTTCCGCTGGGAATCCCGGGTTCCACCTGATCTATGGACCTAATGAGGCGGGCAAGTCGTCGTCGCTTCGCGCTCTTCGCGCAGTCCTCTACAAATTTCCACAAAGTACCGGTGACGATCATCTCCATGAGTACAAGAAGCTCCGCGTAGGTGCCCGCCTGGTTCATTCCGATGGGAGCTCGCTCGAATTCGTCCGACGCAAGGCCAAGCAATCCATCTACAATCTGGCGGATTCCGATCCAATCGATGAGCCTCTGATCAGTCGATTTCTCGATGGTGTTGATGAGCCTCGGTTCAACGAACTCTTTGGCCTTGATCATGCGGGTCTGCGAGCGGGTGGAAAGGCCATGGTTGAGGGCGGCGGCGATCTTCAGCAAGCGCTCGTCGCCGCTTCTGGCTTGGCGGAATTGCAGAAGACTCGGAATTTGCTCATTGCTGAAGTCGATGAACTTTTCACGGCGAGAGCATCGACACGAATTATTAATAAGACCATGAAGGAATGGACCGATGCCCGCGAACAAGTCACTCGGGCCTGGCTCGCGCCCGCGGAATGGATCGAGGAGAATCAGTACCTTGAAGTCGCCCAGAGGGGGCTCGCAGAAGCCGAGACCTTGCTCAGATCGGTCAAACACGAGACCCGCCGGATCGATTCCCTGATCAAGGCTCGACCTGCGATTGAGCAGCGAACGCTCGTCCAGCGAGAGTTGGCCGCGCTCGGAGAGTTCATCAAACTGGACGAGAATTTCATCACTCGGCGTCGCAACGCGAGCTTGGCCCAAGTTCAGGCGCGAGGCGACTTGGCGGCAGCCAAGGCGGAAGTCGAGAGACTTGCCGATGAACTCAAGTTGTTGGGTGAGCGATCTCCTTATCTTGCGGAGGCAAAATCGTATCAGGAACTGACCGAAGCTCGCGGAAGCTATCGCAAGGCGCTGTCTCAACGACCGAGCCTGTTCACAAAAATTGAGCAGAATCGCGGCGAGATCAACCATCAACTTGCGGCAATTCGTCCCGATGCGAACTCATCCAAAGTTCCGCGCCTAAGGCTCTCCATCAAGCGTCGCGACCAGATGAATCGACTCATCACTCGACGGGGGATGCTGATCTCCAAGCGAGACGACGCCAAGACGGATCTGGAGAGTCGGATCGAGCGAGAGCCGCAAGATCGCCTCACATTGCCAGCGGATCAAGTGGACCTTTTACGGACACTTGCACATCGACTCCGTGCCCAAGGCGATCTGGAATCGCAACTCGAATCGGCACGTTCCAACTATCTGAAACTCGAGAAGAAGGCTGCCACAGCCCTCAAAACACTTGGTCTCTGGGTCGGTGATCTGCACGAGGCCGGTTCTCTCACCCTGCCCACTTTGGAGACAGTCGATCGATTCGACCGCGAGTTGACGGCGCTTCGAGCCGAGGCGTCTACTTCCGAAAAGGAGGTTGCCGACTCCACTAAACTGAAGAAACAAGCTGAGCGTGATATCAAGAAATGCCAGGCCGCCGGCGAGATTCCCCAAGAAGCGGACCTCCACGTTGCACGAACGCATCGTGATGCGTTGTGGACACGATATGTCGAAAAGCCAACCCCCAAGGAGGCTCCTTCGGTAACTCTAGCGATTGGCACCGCAGATGAAATTGCCGATCGACTGCGCCGAGAAGCCGATCGTGTCGCGAACCTCGCTGGTTATCAGGCAACTCTGGAACGTGCTGAAACGGACCTCCAAACTGCAAGTTCACGGCGTGCGGAGGCCACCGTGCGGATTGAAAAGACGGAAAAAGATTGGGCGAACGCATGGCTCCCCGCGCAGATCATTCCGCTCTCACCCACAGAAATGAAAGCCTGGAAGGCGAAGCATACAGCGCTTCTTGCACTGATCGAACCGGTTGAGACCAGCCGAGTTGAGATTACCCGGCTTGAGCGATTGATCGAGGTGGCCCGCCATGAAATCGAGGCTACCCTCAATGAACCCAGATCGAGCACGGAACGATCACTCGTTGCGTCGATTGAATATGTGGAGTCAATGATCCGTGCCTTCGAATCGCAGGCCAGTAACCGGCTTGAGATCGCATCGAGTCGACGCCGCCTTCGTCGTGTTCGGACCCTCATCAAGACGCTTGATGGAACCTGGACGAAGCTTGTCGGCAAGCTTGGCTTGACGAGTTCCGCGACCCCCGACGAGGCTCGTCGCGCTATCCAACGTCTTGATCAACTTGTGCAGTTCATTCAGGTCGTCCGGGACGAGCAAAATCAACTGGTCGAAATCGATCGTGTTCTGGCCGTCTTCACGGCTGAAGCCAGGGCGATTGGGAGTCGTGTTGGCATAGAGACTTCGGAGGACCAAGACCCACTCACGAGCCTCGACACGATCGGGCCGATCCTGCAAACGGCCCGCGATGTTGAGGTCAAGCGAGAGTCGATCGCTCAGCAGCGAAACCAGGCGGAAACCCGTTTTGAGAGCGTGGTCAAGAAGCTGACCGAGGCGGACTCACAGCTTGAATCACTTCGGGTTGAAGCAAGGTGTGGTTCGGTCGAAGACTTGCCCGATGCCGAGCGACGTTCGAGCGAGGGAACCGGGCTATTCAAGACTTTGTCTGGGCTTGACGCCCAGCTCACCGCCCTTGCCGGTTCCTCAACGGTTGAAGATTTGGTCGTCGAGTCCGAAGGCTCGAATCTCGAAGAGCTGAGTGATCAACTCACGAAGAATCAAACAGAGGTTGAGCGACTCGAGGTAAGAGTAAAGGAACTCTTCGGCGCGGTCGTAACCCTTCAGGGTAAGATCTCCCAAATGGACGGCGCTTCTGGCGGTGCGCAGGCCGCTGAACGCCTAGCGGAGATCGAAGCACAATTGCAACATGAAATCGATCGATATGTCCAACTCAAAATTACGACTCGTCTCCTGACTGATGCCCTTGATTCATTCCGCCAGAAGAACCAGATGCCACTGATCAAGCGGGCAAGCGAGCACTTCAAGGTCTTGACGTTAGGCTCGTTCTCAGCGATCAAAGACGATGAAGACGAGAAAGGCAAGACTGTGATTATGGGCATCCGCCAACGCGATGGCTCAGCGGTTGGGGTCGGGGGTATGAGCGATGGGACTGCCGATGCCCTCTTCCTGGCGCTTCGGATCGCGGCGATCGAGCGACATCTGGCCGCTCACCAGCCCCTTCCCGTCATCGCAGACGACTTGCTGGTGAACTTTGATGACGACAGGGCCACCGCTGCGCTCCGGGTCCTCGCCGAGCTATCGAAAAAGACGCAGGTCCTCTTCTTTACTCACCATGCCCGACTCCGTGATCTCGCCCAGGGGGTCTTGTCCGAACCAGACCTTTGTCTGCATACTCTCCCTGGTCGCACGGTCCTAAATGCGGAACTTGTCGGGAGCGGCACAGGATTAGATCTTCAAACCAAACGAGCTTGAACTTACGAGGATTTTCACCTTGGTACGCATCATACTTGCTTTTATCTTCAGCTTGACCTGTTCCCTCGCGTGGGCGGAATCACCAACCTACATACGTGCAGGTCAAGTTTTCACGGGGACCGGGGATGCGCTTCTTCCCAACATGGTGATCGTCGTCGAAGGCGAACGGATCAAGAGCCTTTCGCCAGCGTCAGAAGTCACGATCCCCAAAGATGCGAACGTGATCGATCTCTCCACCTCGATTGTCCTGCCAGGCCTGATCGATTGCCACACTCACATCGATCATCGCGCCGATCGGTACGACCCGATCCTCCAGTTCCGTGATGGGTCCTTTCGGGGCGCATTTTATGCGGTCCAGAATGCGAAGGTCACGGTCGAGGCGGGTTTCACCACGATCCGCGACCTCGGCTCGGACCCATTCCTAGCCTGTGAACTTCGCGACGTCATCAACGAAGGAGCCGTCGTTGGACCTCGGATCATCGCCAGTGGCCCAGGGATCTCGATGACAGGTGGACATGGGGATTTGAACAATTATGCACCCGAAGTCAAGTTCGAGGTCTTTCCCGCCGAACGAGGCTTCCGGATCGCCGATGGTGTCGATCAGGTCCGCCGCACGGTAAGGGCTCAGTTGAAACATGGAGTGGACGTCGTGAAGATCCATGCTTCGGGGGGCGTGATGTCCCGGGGTAACTCTCCCGGTGCCTCTCAATTCACGGTCGAAGAACTCAAGGCTGCCGTATACGAGGCCCACGCCGCAGGTAAGAAGATCGCCGCCCACGCTCACGGAACGCAGGCGATCAAGAACGCGACCGAAGCCGGAGTCGATTCCATCGAGCACGGTAGCTTGATCGACGACGAGGGCATTGAGCTGATGAAGAAGCACGGCACCTGGCTCGTTGCTGATATCTACAATGACGATTATCTCCTCGGCAAGGCGATCGAGTTCAAGCTTCCTCAAGAGATGATCGACAAGGAAAAAGCCATCGGGCGTCTCCAACGCGAGAATTTTGCCAAGGCGGTCAAGGGAGGCGTCAAGATCGCCTACGGCACGGATGCAGGCATCTACCCGCATGGGGACAATGCCAAACAGTTCTTCTATATGGTTAAGTTCGGACTGACTCCGGCTCAGTCGATTCGCTCAGCGACGAGTGATGCTGCTGAGCTGATCGGTAGGTCGGCGGATCTCGGATCAATCAGCGCCGGGAAGTTCGCCGATGTGATCGCAGTCGATACCAATCCGCTTTCCGATGTGACCGCGCTCGAAAAGGTAACCTTCGTCATGAAGGGAGGGACGGTCCTCAAGTCCCACAAATAAGCCGATTCATGAACTCGTCGCGGGAGTGCTCGCAGTCAGAGTCGACTCATCGCGATCGGAAATCTGAGCGGGTTTGACTTGATCGAGTCTCCGGAGCTGACGAAGCTCCGGCCAAAGGAAGTGAGCCCCCAACACAACCAGGATCGTGCCGATCCCGCCGCCAACAACCGAGGCGACTGGCCCGAAGAGCTGCGCGGTGAGTCCCGACTCGAACCCTCCCAGTTCGTTCGACGAACCGATGAAGATGCTGTTAACGGCCGAGACACGCCCACGCATTGCGTCGGGCGTGAGCATCTGCACGAGTGTCGATCGGACAACAACGCTGATGTTATCGAGCGCTCCCGTAATAGCAAGCATTAGCAACGAGAGAGGGAAACTCGTTGAGAGCCCGAACACGATTGTCGCCAGTCCGAAGCCGCTCACGGCGAGTAACAACAATGGCCCAGCGTGCCTCAGAGGGGGTCGATGAGCCAGCGTGATCGCCATCGTCAGGGCACCCAAGGAAGGAGCCGCTCGGAGCCAGCCAAGTCCCGAAGGGCCGACGTTCAGGATGTCACGTGCATAGACCGGCAGAAGTGCGGTTGCGCCACCGAGCAATACGGCGAACATGTCCAGTGATAAGGTGGCGAGGATCAATCGCGTCGATCGGACGAACCTCAAGCCGACGAAGACGTTCGAGAGCGAGAAAGGCTCGCGAACCTTGGGCGGGGCCGTGTGCAACGTGATCGGTGCCAGGAGAAACAGAACCACAAATCCGATGCAAAGATTGAGAGCGTATGCCGTTGTCGCCCCTTTGCTGAGTGCGATCACGAGCCCACCCAGGGCGGGGCCAGACACGTTCGAGAGTTGCATCCCGCTCGTGCCCCATGTGATCGCGTTCGGGAGCCGCGCTGGGGACACAACCTGCGGCATCAGTGCCCACCGGGCCGGCCGACTGATCGCGTAGCCGATCCCTGTGAAAACGAGGCAGAGATACGTTAGGGGGATCGAGCCCTTGGTGTAGGAAAGCACGGTCAGCCCAACTGCCGCGAGTGCCATCACCGTCTGGCCGATCATCATCAGATGTTTACGACTATGCTGATCTGCGAGATGACCAGCCGGCAAGGCGAGGAGAAAGACGGGCACGACCTGGGCGAGTCCGACCAAGCCCAACGCCCCGGGGAGATTGGTTCGCTCGTAGAGTTCCCATCCCACGGCAACCGCTTGCATTTCCATGCCCATCATCGACAGCACGTTAGCCGTGAGAAGTCGTCTGACGTCGGGCTCTCGGAGTGCGGCGTACGGGTCGTGGATCGGCTCAGAGTCAGTCATCGCGGCGGGTGTCCATCTGAGTCGCGGAGTCATTGCGGTGGCTGTATTATTGGTACTCGAGCGTTGTGCGGGAAGTGCGTTCGGGCCCGTGAGGAGGACGACAGCCTTTCGCCCTACCCGCGTGACGACGCTTCAGCGGGCCTGCGGAGGTGATTGCGGAGGTCCTGGAGCGGTGAGACGACCAGTGGAAAGTGGGGGCGAGCGACCGAGGCTCGGCCCAGATCCGTTCGGAACCGTCGACGACCACGCAGGTCTTTGAGGGCCGCGATCGCGTCAAGTTTCCCCTGGACGAAGGGGGTCAACCTTCCTTGCCAGAGCCGCCAAGCCGCCTGAGCAAGGCTAAAACCGAAGTGCGGGATCACGCCGAGCATCAGCCAACGGGTGGGTAAACTGGTCCAGAACAGGATCTCTGCATTTCTGGACATCCGGCGCTGGAGGGAGGGCTTGGCATGGTCGTAACTGGCCGAAACTTCATGCAAGATCCGACATTCGGGGGCATAAACACATGAGTAACCTGCCCAACGGAGTCGGAAGGCGAGTTCGACATCCTCATAATATGATCCAAAGATGGGGTCGAAGTGACCTACCTTGGCCAGGGCCTCAGCTCGGTAAATCGCACTCGAACCGCTAGCTCCGAAGACGCGGTCGGAGGGGTGATTGAGCCACTTCGCCGAGCTCTCGCCGTGGCCCCTCTTGCTCGGCCATCCAACTAGAGCGTAACGGTCACCCGCAGAATCCACCCGCGAGGGGTCGGATCGGACCAGAACGAGAGGAGCAACAGAACCGATACTCGGGTCGGTGAACGGCTTCAAACCGGCTTCGACCCACCCTGCGGTGACCTCGGTGTCGTTATTGAGAAGCTGGATAAATGTACCTGTCGCAGCCGCGAGTCCCGCATTGGCCGCAGCGACGAATCCGCCATTGACCTCGCTACGGACAACTTTGATCCAGGGGTAACGTGAGGCGAGCCAGGAGGACGTATCGTCGGTTGAGGCATCATCAGAGACGATGACTTGAACATTCATGCCGTGCGGCAAATAACGAACGACGCTCGCCAGGCAGGTTTGGAGGAGTTGGCGACCGTTATAGGTTGGGATCACAAGTGAGAAGTGCGGTCGGTCGGTTGTACTCACGGGGCGAATCTCCGTTTAGTCCAAGCGACCATGCTGGTGAGGCAAGATCGGCCGTCGCCACGCCACTGAATCTTGCCCCAAGCGATATGTTGGACGGTCATCAAGAGGATTCGGAAGTCGAGTCCGAACGACCAGCGCTGGATGTAGTCGAGGTCATATTGGACGCGTTTCCGTAGCGAGGTTCGACCTCGCCAGCCGTGAACCTGCGCCCAACCGGTCATCCCGCCGGGTACAACGTGGCGGAGGTCATAATCGCCGATCGACAGGCGAAACTCTTTCACGAACATAGGACGCTCAGGCCGGGGACCGACCAGGCTCATCTCGCCGGTCAGGACATTCCAAAGCTGGGGAAGCTCATCGACATTCGTCCGTCGCAGCCAGAGGCCGACCTTGGTACAGCGGTTATCACCATTCGTGGCCCAGATCGGGCCGGTGGTCCCCTCGGCATCGAGCCTCATGCTCCGGAACTTGAGCATCCAGAAGCTTCGGCCTCCCTGGGTGATCCGTTCCTGTCGATAGAAGATCGGTCGCCCCGTAGTGATCAGGATCACAGCGGCTAATATCATGAAGAGGGGCGAGAGGACGAGCAGGCCGAATGCGGAACCCAGGATATCGACGAGTCGCTTGGCGGCGCGGTCGAGCCGAAGTGGGCCTGCGATCCGTGGGCGATCATCGATCGGGGTATCGACCCGACCTGACTTTTCGCCGATCCAATGGACGCGCACATCAGATGGAACAAGGTGCCCAATCTGCTCGTGGACCCGGCGAGCGAGCCCGCCACTGGCCGCAACGACGAGGTGAGTGGCCCGCGAGCGGTCGAGAACCTCGGGCAGGCGTTCCAGATCGCCAAGAACCGGGACGGGGTCGCGACTGGGGTGAACTGCGAGCTGACGGCTACGTGCCAGACTCCCTGCATATGGGGAGTGGCCGGCATCGACGTAACCCACAACAGGCAATTCAGGCCAAGGACCGCCTCGAAGTTGTCGAGCAACCCGTTTACTATCACGACGAGCCCCAACGATGACGACCCGGCCCCCCTCGGCCTGGGGAGTCGATCGACGCGGCTCAGGGATCATCTCGGGAGGGAGTTCCATGACATGTCACCGATCCGTCGGTGTGGGGTAGAAAACCGGCGCCGCGTGCGATAGTGGAGTGTCCCATCCTGGTCCCCTCCCTATCGCGATTTCCCTCAAGGTCTACCATCGGTCGGTCCGACCGTTTATTCCAGTGTTTCCTTCCGAATATCCTCCTTCCCGAACCCAAGGTCATTTTTCCTGATGGTCTCGTCGCAACAAGCCACCACGTCGCTCGACCCGCGACTGGCCATCATTATCGTGAACTATCAGGGCTGGCCCGACGTCGCTCGGCTCTGTCGAACCCTTGCGGCCGGCCCTGAAGTCCGTTCCGGTTTGTGCGAAGTGATTGTTGTCGATAATGCGTCAGACGGCCCGATTCCTCCCGAATTCTCCAACTCCGACCTGAACACGCGTCTAATCCTACGACCCGATAACGGTGGGTTTGCACTCGGGGTGAACACCGGTTGGCGAGCGACCTCAGCACCTTGGCTCTTGCTCTTGAACCCCGATGTCGAGACCGATCCAGGGCTTCCCGGTCGAATCTTGACACGGATTGGCAGCTTTGGAGAGCGTCCACCTGGTCTGGTCGGCTTCGGCTTGCTGAACCCGAACGGCACTCCGCAAGGCTCAGTCGGCGTCTTTCCAGGGCTGTTTCGGACTGTCTGGGAGCAGTTCTTACCCCGATCGCGGAGAAAATACCAGTCCGATTGGCGGACGGAGCCAGGACCAGTCGACTGGGTGACAGGTGCTTGCCTGCTTGCATCGTCGCAGATGATGAGCGAGTTGGGCGGGATGGACGAGGATTTCTTCCTTTACTATGAGGAGGTCGCCCTGTGTCATTCCGCCAACCAAGCGGGCTGGCGAGTCGAGTTCGACCCGTCTGTCCAGGTTGTCCACTTACGTCCCTTGCAAAATCGAGCGATCTCGCCCAAGATGCGGGTCATCACCCGGCATAGCAAGCTACTCTACTTCCGTAAGCATACGCCTTGGCTCTCGTTCCTGTTGTTATCATGGGGCGTCTCGATCGAGGCCAGTGTGCGACGAATTTGGAGTGGCTGGCAGGGCCAAGCGGAACAGGCGAGGTCGTGGCGAGTTGTTGGCGAGATCGCTCGCGAACTTCGCCAGAGGTCGAGCCTCGCAGGTCGGCAAGTACTGGCTCGCGCAGAGGCAGTAGCTATGCCACCGGGGTGAGGTCGGATTGGGACTCTCATGACCCTATTCGACCAGCAGGATTGCGAGTCACGCGGAGCGTGATGCTGAGAATCGACGGCACGGAGGACGAAACGCCATGACGACCACTAATACTCACGTCGCCCGTGTGATCCTCTTGATGGCTTGCGCGGCAGCCTGGCTTGGCTGGCTCTCAAGCCGGACGGATATCTTCTTCGCCGACGGTATCCGATACATCGGCCAAGCTCAGCGCATTGACTCCGGCTCACTCGTTGAAGCGATAAAAGGCTCGGTCGACCATCCTGCCTACCCTTTAATGATTGTCGGAGCCCATCGATGGATTGGCGGATCGACACCCATGGATTGGCAACGAGCCGGCCAACTTGCGTCGATCACTGCCGGGGTTCTGGTCATCATCCCCCTCTACCTAATCGCGCTCGAGCTTTTTGGAGCTACGGCAGCCTGGCTGACGTGTTTATTGGCGTTCCTTGTCCCCACAACCGGCCATGTCTTTGCCGATACCCTCAGCGAGTCAACCTTCTTGCTCTTCTGGTCTTTCGGCCTCTGGACAGCGTTACGGTTCCTGCGCGATGGCTGGTTCGGATGGCTACCGCCGACGATTGTCTTCGCCGGACTCGCCTATTTGGCCCGTCCTGAAGGCTTGTTGCTACCGGGGGCCTTGGTCGCAACGCTCGGGTTGATGCCCCTGCTCCACTCGACACGCCTGGTCTGGCCAAGGTGGTGGGCGGCGGTTGGCCTGATTGTGATCGGTCCGATGGTGATCGTTGCCCCTTATGTGATCATGCGTGGAGGACTCTCCACCAAGCCCGCTGTCGCCCGCCTGCTCGGAACAGACAAAGCCTCACCCGCCTTGGCGGTCGAACGTGAGCGGCCCCTTGACCCCAATCAATCGGTGGCAATCACCTCTCTGCTCGCAGGCCGAGCGGTCCTTCAGGCATTGCGTGGGGCGGTGACTCTGCCGATTCTAATCTTCGCTCCCATCGGACTGATTGCGGCCTGGCGGTTGGGCGATGTGGGGCGGCCCAGGCAGTGGCTCTTCCTTGGAGTCATCTTCTCCGCCGGCATTCTGGGGCTGATGCGTCTCCACGCCACAGGAGGGTATTGCAGCCCAAGGCATGCCATGGTGGTCGGGGAACTCCTCCTTGCGGTTGGTGCGTTCGGTCTGGCGCGGTTGATGGCCAGGGTGTCGATTCCGGGTCGTTGGATCGGTCAGGAAGATGGGGCCTTCACAGCGGGGCCGGTCGTTTGGCTTGGGATTTTCGTTGGGCTGGCAACGTGGCAGATGCCGACCTTGATCGAGCCTCTCAACAAAGGTTTTTCAGGATACCGTAAAGCGGCTGAGTTCTTGGTGGAACATCAGGCGACCCCCGACCGCCCCGTGATTGATGTCACCGGCTGGTCCCATTACTACAGTGGATTAAAGGGATATACATTCAAAGACTTGACTGAGGGAACCACAGATCCCCGGGTCCGCTGGGTCATCGTTCGAGATGCTCACTTGAATGGTCCATGGGGCTATTGCCATCAGCTCAAGGACCTGGTCCGAGGTCGCGAACCCGTGGCCAAGTATCCCGACACGCCCGCGAAGGGGATCGCTCAAGTCTACGTGTACGACCTCGAAGCTCAAGTCGCGAGTGTTAGCGATCAGATCCAGCGATAGTTCTTCCAATCCCTGACTGAGCGCGACAACGTACTTCAGCTTGGATTTGCCCGTCAGATTCCCCGCTCTGATCAGAGGTCCATTGTGCGTATCGCTTGGTTCATCCACCGTTATGCCCCGGTTGTGGGGGGTTCCGAGAACTTCGCCCGGGCGATGGTGAGCCGATTCGTCGCACGTGGTGATCAGGTGGATGTTTACACGAGTGATGCGTGGGAACTCTCGCGATTCACGAGCCGGAGTGGCCGTAAGGTCGACCTACCGACATTTAGCTCAGTTGATGATGCCAAGGTCCACCGGTTCGCCCCTTATCACCTCCCCGCCCAGCGCTACATCGGCAAGCTCTTAAGCTACTTGCCCGCTTGGAAGATCCAGTGCAATGTTGGTTCATATCTACCGATCATCCCGCAATTGAACAGGGTTGAGTCTCGTTATGATCTGACGGTAGGTGTCGCCTTTCCGTACACGAACTTCAGCTACGCCGCTTGGAGATTGGCCCAGCGCTCGGCCTGTCCTTTTGTGGTGATCCCGTTCCTCCACCTGGGGTCCGCAGGGTATACCCGGCCACATCAGATTAAGCTCTTGAAACAGGCCGATCTGATCCTGGCCGTGACGAAGCTCGAAGCGGACACCCTGGTTAGGTTCGGGATCGACCCATCGAAGATCGACGTCTTACCGATGGCTTTCGATAAGGACAAAGTGACCGGCGGCGACCGTCTTCGCTTGCGTGAACATCTTGGAATATGTGATGGCACTACGGTGATCGGTCAGGTTGGAGCACTGGACTACAACAAGGGGACCGAGCACCTTGTCGAGGCAGTCGATCGCTTGAATCGAGCCGCATCGCAGCCGATACACCTGATTCTCGCTGGCCTTCCTACTTCAGGCTTTCTCCGGTTCTTGGAGGCGAGGTCATCCCAGAATCTCGGCTGGTTGCACGTCCTTGGCCCGTTTGACGATGCGATTCTTCCCGACCTCTATGCTGCGTTAGATATCTACGCAATGCCTTCGCGGACCGACTCGTTTGGTATCGTCTTTCTTGAGGCTTGGGCCAATGGCAAGCCGGTCGTCGCGGCGGATGCGGGTGGGGTGGCGGAAGTCGTCCGTCATGAAGTCGACGGGCTGTTGATCCCCTTTTGTGACGTAGCGCGACTTGAACACGCCCTCGAGCGACTGATCACCGACAAGGCCTATGCTCACGCGTTGGGAGAATCGGGACAGAGCCGGGTCGCGACGGGTTGGACCTGGGACGACCGATTTGCACAACTTCGTGACCGAATCACTCAGATTTGACCTGAATTTCGCAGAAACGATGTCGGTTGACCAACGACTCTCTATGTCGGACAATATCCATCTGGAGACAACGAGGAAAACGCTCGATACGGCCATAGATCTATAGAGAACAGACCGCCAAGAGGTCATGCGGCTTCTGGCGGAAGGCAAGCGGGTGACAGATCCTGAGCTTCGGCGACGGATCAAGGAACGGTCTGCGGCTGTTCAGAAACAGATCTTTGACGAGCTCGGCATTGTGGATTGAGCGAATGAGATGATCCGTGAAGCCCGCGACGAATGAGAAACATATTCGATGCATGCGTCGCATTGAAAAGTTGATCAAAAATCTTCAGGCGACTTTCGCTTTCATTATTCCTCTTTCGCCCCTCTGACCTTGCGGGCAGCCATTCGGGACAGTCTTCAGATTTGCCGCAAACTGAGAGATCTCATGTCGCAACGACCGGGCGATTTCGCCCGGCAGTTGGGCATCTCTCATAAATGGATTACTTAATGATATTGAACTTGTCGATTTCTTTACCATCTTCGGCGAGCTGTCGAACGGTCAGGGTCGTCCCTACCACATCAACAACGCTGAGTGAGTGGATCTTTGAGATGAATTTCTGTGTGAATTCCTGATATGTTTCAGGTGCATCTTCTTGCTCAGGGTTATAGAGGTGGTTCCCGCCGGCTCCCGTGATGAGATAGATCACTCCCTCCGGCTGAGTCTTGACCCTGCCGTCGAAAGCCTTGTCGAGAGTCCACTTGCCTGGGACGAAGCTGACCCTGCCGCGAGTGGCATCGGCGAGCGGGTCTGGGACGAATTTGAGAGGATAACTCCGCTGGTAGTTGTGGACGTGGCCGTTAAACACAACGTCGACTTTGCCAGCCTCGAAGATCGGGGCCATGAGCCGCATCTGCTGCTGCTCGAAGTGCGCCTTCGAAGAGTTGAAGCCCGGGTGGTGGAACGAGACAAATCGCCAAGTCGCATCCTTGGCGCTGGCAATATCGGCTTCAACCCAAGCGCGGAGATCTTTGTTGGTCCAGTCGACATAGGGGTTGGCGTCGAGCACGGTCCAGTGCGAGTTGCCATAATCGAAGGAGAAGTTGACCATCTTGGGGTACGCCGAACCCGCCGATTGGAGGAAAGCCGCTTTGCTCGCCTCCGACCCGGTGATCGGATTCACATAAGGAAACTGCTCCGTGCCGGGAGGACCGTTGAGGGGCTGGCTCCAGTAGAGGAAGTACGCGAGCGAGTCGGGCGCAGACGCGAAGTCGCGGCTGGCGACATCGTGGTTGCCGACAGCCGCCGTGAACAGGGTCGAACGCATGAGGGGAGCCCCGACGCTGGGCTTTGCTTCCTCAGAGTTATACACATGCCAGAAATTCTGAACATATTCTGAGATCCGGCCTTTGCTGTAAACAATGTCACCCGTGATCATGACAAAGTCGGGTTTGACTTGGAAGGTTCGATACGCGATCGCCTTTTCTTCCGGGGTGTTCGCCCCCGAGTCGCCGAAGACCACGAATCGATAGGGCTGGTCGGCCCCCTTCGGAGCCATTCCCTCAGCGCGAAAAACGGTCGATCCAGCCTTGTTGATCCGGTATCGGAATGTCAAGCCTGGCAGGAGATGCTTCAACGTTGCCCGATAGACCCGATGCGCTCTGACCCCTTCGAGCGCGATTCGGCGTTGTTCCACGGACTCCGCCTTGATCCAAGGCTGATCTGAAGCGACGCGGTACTCGACAATCCATTCCACATCGGTGTCTTCGGCGTTCCAACAGACTTGAAGACTCGTCGGGGTCGGGGCCTCTCCCAACTGCAAGAAGGGCTTGACTATGAAGGGACCTTGCAACTCCTGGGCAGAGGTCACCTTAACCCCAAGCCCCAGAACCAGACCAGTAAGGGCAATCATCCAACAGCGGCGCAGACTCATAGCGTTCCTCCCGGGGCGAGATGCAAGACGGACCAGTTGCGGAAGATCATCCTCCCATGATGGTGGCCGGTTCGCCCACCAGGTGCCATGATGTTTTGGTGAAGTTTCCTTGAGGCCAATTCCCAGGTCCCCGTAACCCTGGACCTTGACGAGGGGCTCAGGAAGTGGCATTGTTTAACAAGTGTCGCTCGCGACGGAAGCACTGCTCACTGGATGATTCTCCCTCTGAAATGCCGAGGGGTTGATTGATGCGATTGGTCTCTCTCCTGCTAATTATGCTCAGCCTCCCTGCCTACGGGTTTGAGCTTCCCCGACTCGAAGTCTTCCCATCTTCGGTGACTTTGAACGGCCCTGCGGCCAGGCAGCGACTCGTCGTGATCGGGCATTTTGAAGATGGTTCTGTCCGGGACCTTACCCAACAGGCCTCGTTCGAGGCGGTCGAACCGGTAGCGAAGGTCGACGCTCTAGGAACGATTTCGCCGGGGACTGACGGCGCGACGGACGTGATCGTGCGGGCACTCCAGGCCCAAATACGGGTGCCGGTCGAGGTCGAAGCTAGCAGTGCTCCACGCACGGTGAGCTTCCGAAATGAGATCCAACCTGTCCTGACCAAGCTCGGTTGCAATCAGGGAGCGTGTCACGGGTCGCAGCACGGCAAGGGGGGATTCAAGCTCTCATTGCTTGGCTTCGAGGCCGAGCCCGATTACACAGCGATCGTCAAGTCGGCAGAAGGGCGGCGGGTGACCCCGTTCGCTCCCGACGAGAGCCTGCTCTTGCTCAAGCCGACGCTTGCAGTGGCCCACGGAGGCGGTAAAAAGCTTGAGGCCGACTCTCCTGAGTCTGCCCTCATTACTCTTTGGCTTGAACAGGGAGCGCCCGGGCTAGTCCCAGATGAGGCTCATGTCACCAAGCTTGCGATCTTGCCCGATCGTCGCATGATGGCACTCGATACCGACCAGCAGTTCCTCGCGATGGCAACTTATAGTGATGGCACCGTCCGGGATGTCACCGCCGCAGCCAAGTTCGACCCGATCAATGAAGGGCTCGCCAAGGTTGACTCCAAGGGACACGCTCAAGCGATCGCTCAGGGCGAGGCCGGTGTCATGGCCCGATATATGGGGTACGCGGCGATCGCGCGATTGACGATGCCTTACGGCATTGAGAAACCCTTTGAATTCGATTCGACCAATGTGATCGACCAGAAAGTGGCCGCAAAGTGGCGGGCACTCGGCCTGGCCCCGTCAAAGCCCTGTACCGATGCTGAGTTCCTCCGACGCGCGATGCTCGATGCGATTGGTACAACCCCGACACCCGACGAGGTTGAGAGTTTTGTCGCCGACCCAGCAACCGATAAGCGAGTTCGCCTGGTCGATCGGCTGCTCGACCGACCGGAATACGTGGACTTCTGGACGTTGAAGTGGGGAGACCTGCTTCGGGTCAATGCCGATAAGCTTGGTGCCCAAGGGATGCTGGCCTTCAACCTTTGGCTTCGCGATAGTTTCCGGGCCAATAAGCCGGTCAGCAGGATGGTTGAAGAATTGGTGACCGCGCAAGGATCGATCTTTACCAACGGGCCGGCGAACTACTTCCGGGTGTCCGCGAATCCTGAAGACCTGGCCGAAACGACCGCCCAGGTCTTCATGGGGGTCCGGCTTCAGTGCGCCAAGTGTCACCACCACCCGTTTGAAGCTTACGGACAGGACGACTACTACGGGTTGGCCGCCTACTTCAGTCGGATCAAGACGAAGCCATCTCAGGAATTCGGGCTCTTCGGCAACGAGCAAGTGATCTATGTGACCCAGGCGGGGGATGTCCGCCAACCTCGGACGGGGAAGGTTGTGGCTCCTCGACCGTTGAACGCTGAAGCCGCCGATGATCCAATCGATCGTCGACGCGCCCTGGCGCGATGGCTCAACGGCCCCAAGAACCCCTGGCTGGCTCGCAACTTGGCGAATCGCTATTGGGGCTATCTGATGGGCCGAGGGCTCGTCAATCCGATCGACGACCTTCGAGAAACCAATCCGCCTTCGAATCCTGAACTGCTCGATGCGATGGCCCAAAGCTTTATTGATTCAGGTTATGACTTGAAGAAACTCTTGCGTCTCATCTTGACGAGTCACGTCTATGGTCTCAGTGCCCAAGCGACCCCTGATAATCGGCTCGATGACACATTCTTCACGCACTATCGGGTCAAGCGGCTGACCGCCGAACAACTGCTCGACGCGGTCAACTATGCGACGGGTACCACGGAGAAGTTCAACCTCCGACCGGTCGGCACCCGCGCGATCGCCTTGCCGGATACCAATACGCCTTCCTATTTCCTCGATACGTTTGGTCGCCCTGTCCGGGCGATTGCCTGCGAGTGTGAGCGTTCGCCGGACCCGACTCTAGGCCAGGCCCTCCACCTGATGAACTCGGACTTAATTCAGCGCAAGCTTTCGCAAGCGGACGGTCGGCTCACGCAGATCCTTCGCGATCCCAAACTTTCTGACGAGACCCTGATCCACTCCCTCTACCTGTACAGCTTCAACCGAGAACCGACCCCTTTCGAGGTCGAGACAGCTCGCGACCTGATCAAGGAAGCCCCCGACCGCAAGGTGGGAGCACAAGACCTGTTCTGGGGCCTCTTGAACGCAAAAGAGTTTGTTTTCAATCATTAAGTGTTCGATGTGCTCGGAGCTTTCTTCTCTTTGTATGGTCACTACGCATGCGAAAGCTCCTCTGTCTCGTCTTGACCATGGGGCTCCTCACTGCGGCCCGCGCTGAGGACCAACCAACTTATGAACGTGATATTAAGCCACTCCTGATAAAAAAGTGTGTCGGATGCCATAACGTTGGCAAGCAATCTGACCTCGACGTCTCAGCGGGTCTAGCCCTAGACAGCTACGAAGCGATTATTGCGGGGACCGAAGCACATAAAGTCGTTCATCCGGGCAAAGCTGTTCAGAGTGAGCTCTATCGTCGCTTGTCCGCCCAGGTTGAAGCCGAGCGGATGCCATTGAATAGCCCTCCGCTCACCACGGATCAAAGCGACTTGGTGAAACGCTGGATCGATGCCGGAACTCCTCGTGGAACACCCTCGACGACGACCGTGACCAAACGCAGGATCATTCGGTCGCTCATGGTGACGATTCCCATTGAGACCAAGGCCAAAATCGATGAGGCGGAGGGGCCTGTCTCGCTCAAACTGCCGATTGGACCGTTGCCGGGTATCTCCTCGCTGGCCTTTCGGGGCGACGGTCGAGAGTTGGCGGTTGGGTCTTATGGGCAGGTTACCCTGTGGGATCTGGCGGATGGCCGACCATCGCTGACACTTGCGGATCTGCCCGGACCTGTCCATGCATTGGCATATAGTCGAGACGGACGTCGCTTAGTTCTAGGGATGGGCTTGCCCGCTCGGTCGGGAGTGATTCGCATCTACGCCGTCCCCGACGGTACCTTGGTCCATCAACTTGATGGGCACGGCGATGTTGTCGTCGGTTTGGCGATCCGACCCGATGGCTGCCAACTCGCATCCGCTTCCTTCGACCAAACGGTTCGCTTCTGGAGCCTCGTCGACGGAACAGCTCAGGGGGTCTTTCAGGGTCATTCCGACTTCGTCCACGACCTCTGTTTTGCTCGCGATGGCAAGTCCGTCATTAGCGTCAGTAAAGATCGAACGGTTAAGCGAATCGATGCTTCCACATTTAAAGAGCTACGCACATACTCAGATCATAACGAGTCTGTGCTCGCGATCGCGATCCGCCCCGATGGTCAAGGGTTCGTCACTGCAGGCGACGAGTCGGCGCTCCGCTGGTGGGGTTTCGAGGAGGAACGACCAGGGAGACGGACCAGTGGTCATGGTGGACCCGTTCAACAACTCGCCTTCAGCGCTGATGGTTCGCGACTGATCTCCGCCTCTGGAGATAAGAGCGTTCGACTCTGGGACGGCAAGAGTGGGATCGCCCAACGTACCCTCACCGGCCCTACCGAATGGCAATATGCGGCTGCCCTCTCTGGCAATGGCAAGCTTGCCGCAGCAGGTGGGTGGGATGGAATCGTTCGCGTGTGGCAGGCGGACAAAGGGTCGCTCCTGGGCATGCTTATCCAGCCACCACGAGCGAGCGAAGCCGACCCCATGCCCGAATGGTTGGCGATCCTCAGTGATGGGCATCTCGACGGTTCCGCGTCACTTCTCGGGGTGACCGAGTGGGCCGTTGGGGGGAAACCGATCTCACGAGAATCGGCATTGAAACACTTTCAAAAGAATGTTGACCTCTATCAAGAATAAGAGAATCTCTCACATCGTTGCCTCCACCTCGCGACCTCGGCGGTGAGTTTCTCTTCCCTCGGAGACTGTCCATGATCCTCACCCTGTTCGCATCAATCGTTCTGTCCCAGACTTCTTACCCGATGATCACACGTGTCGAGCCTGCCGCTGTTCGGAAGGGCGAGACGGTCGAGGTCGTGATCACGGGCGCTGGGAGTTTCACAGGTGCAACGACTCTTCTCTTCGAGGGGATCGGCCTCGCGGGCGAAGTGGTGCCCTCCGTGGATGAACCACCACCTGCGGTTGCTAAAAAGGGGTCCATGCGTGGGAAAGCGGTCAGCTCGATCAAGGCCAAGTTGACAGTCGCCGCCGATGCCGCCTCTGGGCCGCGTGAGCTGCGGGTTTTCACTCCTCAAGGAGTCTCCTCGGTCGGTCTGGTAGTTGTGGTCGACGACCCCGTGGTGGTCGAGAAAGACGACCTGCTCAATGATAAGCCACAGTCTGCGATGACGATTTCCTTACCTGTGGTTGTCGCTGGCTCGATCGCCAAGGTTGAGGATGTCGATTGGTATCGCTTCGAGGCCAAGGCAGGTCAAACTCTGGTCTTCTCGATCTGGGGAAATCGGCTGCAAAACAAGATCCATGACTTGCAGGCACACCTTGATCCCATTCTGGCGCTTTATGATGATCAAGGGCGTGAGCTGGCGGTCGATGACAACCACGACTTTGCAGACCCACTTCTCATCCACACATGCAAAGACTCGGGGACGTATCGATTGCAGATTCGTGATACGACCTATGCGGGAAACGCGAATTGGACCTACGTCCTCCAGGCGACGACGGGTCCGTGTGCGACCTCGGTATTTCCATTGGGGGTGAATCCCGGTACGAAGGCTGAGCTTCACGCGGTTGGGGCGAATCTAGACCCGGAAGAGTTGATCGGCTTGGACGTTCCCGGTGTGTTGGCTTCGGGACCTCGACTGTTTCGTCTGCCGACCTCGCGCGGGTTTACGCTGCCAACTCCGTTGGTTGTGACGAAGCTACCCATCGCTCTCGAACAGGGAGATACCGCAGCGACAGTCGACACTGCTCAAGTCTTGAACTTACCTGTTGCGATGTGCGGACGCTTGAACGAAGTCAATGACGTGGATTGCTACAAGTTTGAGGCCACGAAGGGACAGATCTACGCGTTCGAGGTCGTTTCCCGGCGGTCTGGCGCGGCCACCGACCCAGTGCTGAAGCTGCTGGGCAAGGAAGGCCGGATGATCAGTCAGGCTGACGACACCTTTGGCAAAGATCCCAGGCTCGAATGGACCGCTCCCGCCGATGGAACGTATGCGTTAGAAGTGACGGATCTGCATAATCGTGGTGGGTCGGAATTTGGATATGTCTTGCTCGCCGAGGCGGCTCAGCCCGACTTCGTGGTATCCACCGACCCGGATAAGCTCAACCTTGGACCGGGCGCGCGGACGCCTCTCTATGTCAGAGTCGAGCGTCGGGCAGGTTTCGATGGTCCGGTCCGCTTTCAACTCAATGGCTTACCACCTGGAGTCAAGGCCAGCCCTCTCGTGGTTGCATCCAAGCTGAAAGAAGGGTTGATCGTGGTCGAGGCTTCTACCGATGCGAAGCCGGTCGCGACTCTTCTCACTCTCAGTGGCGAGGCGACGACACCTCAGGGGATCATCACACGTGTCGCGATGCCCACTCAAGAGATCTATCTACCAGGTGGAGGTCGGTCCAACCTGGCTGTCGCGACGATGCCACTCGGAGTCACCGACCCGTCGGATATCACCGTTGAGGCCACACCCGCCAAGATCTCGCTCAAACCCGGCGAGTCCGCGACGATCGACGTTACGGTGACTCGACACGGCGATTATGACAAGCCTGTGAATCTCGCGGTCCAGCTTGAGCATCTTGGCAGGGTGTTCTGCAATACTCTGCCAACGGGCGTGACGGTCAAGTCTGCTGGCTCGAAGACCCTGCTCGGACCTACGGAGACGACCGGCAAAATTATTCTCCAGGCAGGACCCAATGCGGAGCCGATTGAAGATGTCCAAATCGCAGTACTTGGACATGTGTCGATCAACTTTGTCGTCAAGACCGCCTATTGCAGCCTGCCGATCAGTGTCACGATTCAGCCCAAGTGACCGGCAGAACCTCAGCCTTGTCAGCGTGCCGGCGCGGCGGATTGTCCGGCGAAATTAATCTTTTCCAATAGCTCGAACTTTGGGGCTGACCCGGCCGATGTGGTCTGGGGTTGGATGGCATAGACCGCCATCTGTCGGCTGATGGTTTCCAGGACGAAGAGGCGGGCCCCCGTATTGTCGTAATTGCCGAGCTGGGCGGTGGTCATCATAAACTGAGGGCTCCGACCAGGTTCGATACCAAAATCGGCGATCAGGTCCCGTTCCACGATCGGACCGAGGATCTTGGTCGTGGTCCCCGTCTTCCTCGGGCTTGGGACCGAAGCCAGGAGCTTGCCCGCCTTCCAGTCCAGGAAGTAAATCGCGTCGGTCGAGATCTGGATCTTCAAACCCTGATGATAGTTGACGTCGATTGGGGCTGAGTTGAGGATCGACTCACCGGATCGGTCGCCGCCGGCTGCAAGGACGGCTGGCGAGCGAGTGAGTGGGGAGAGGAGTACGCCCGCAAGCAGGCCAAGAGCCAGGGCCAGCCAGGTCGCAGGTCGCAATGGAAGTGATAATCGCATCGTGGGACTCCGTTCCACAGGTCGAATCCGGGCTATGCGCATTGTGCCCGAGGTTGCCAAGATGGTCCAGTCGAGCTTGTCACCACAGACGAGTTCAGGTCCGCCTGCCCACGCGTGTCGTTTCGGGCTGAGAACTCGATAGCCGTCTCACTTCGGAGTGTGACCCTTGATATCGTTATTGGTTGGGGTGGCAGGTTTGATCTTGATCGCGATGGTCTTGCTCGACGCTTTCGAAGCGATCCTACTCCCCTGGCGAGTTGCAAGACGGATCCGGTTCATCTGAAGGGTCTCCGCGCATGACCACGCCCGAACTAAATTTGCTCCTGACCAATGATGACGGGATTGATGCCCCAGGGATTGCCGCCTTAGGCCGGGCGTTGGCGGGTCTGGGGCGTGTCGAGTGGATCGCCCCGCTGCATCATCATTCAGGGTGCGGACATACGGTCACCACTCATCGGGTTCTCGAGGTTCATGAACGCAGCAGCGGCTTGGCGGTCGATGGGACCCCCGCCGATTGCGTGCGGCTCGGCCTGCACCATTTGCTTCCCAAGGTCGACTGGGTAATCTCGGGAATCAACGAAGGTGGGAACCTTGGGGTCGATGTATTCATCTCGGGTACGGTCGCGGCAGTGCGCGAGGGGGTGATCCACGGGATTCCTGGGATCGCAGTCTCTCACTACATCGCCCGAGGGCGTCAGATCGACTGGGAACGAGCTGCCCAATGGGCACGTCGCGCGATCGAGCCTTTACTCCAGCTCGGTTGGCAGCCAGGCACATTTTGGAATATTAACCTGCCTCATCCCGAGTCAGGGGGGCACGAGCCTGAGATCGTCTTCTGCTCGACCGACCCTTCGCCACTTCCTCTGAATTTTCAGGTTGAGGGGAGCAAGGCCAAGTATTCGGGCGACTATCAGACTCGCGCACGACGGATTGGTCACGATGTTGACGTCTGCTTCGGCGGGCAGATTGCAGTTTCCTTGGTTCGCCTTCTCGACTCGAGTGGCGTGGGGCTGGCCGAGCGTGAGACGAGTCGGGCATAATGAAGCCGTCGCGGCACAACCTTTTCTTCCTGACTTCTTCGTTTCGATCAATCTCGCCGCGAGATTGCGAGGAGACTGCGTGATGATCCCGTCCGGGCGTCTGTCTGTTCCTGCGTTGATTGGTGTTCTGTTCATCGGCTGCGGCGATCCCGGGGCGATTGTGCCGGTTGGGCCCCCCGGAACCGAATACGTCCGCGTTCCACCGACTCCCGAAGGAGAAGGGGCTCAGGCGCTTGGTGAACAGGCGGTCCAGAGTGCGGCTGGCGATCCCCATGCTCCGCCGCCGGCTGTTGTCTACGATGCCCCACCCACCAAAATCAGCGAAAATGTCGAAAACTCGCTTGGTTTGAAGTACGAGACCATCAAGGAAGGGACTGGCGCGGCAGCTCGGGCGGGGATGAACATCACGATGCATTACACCGGCACACTCGAAGATGGGACGAAGTTTGATAGCTCACGCGATCGCAACCAGCCGTTCTCCTTCAAGCTCGGTGCCGCCTCGGTGATTCCAGGCTGGGAACAAGGAATCCCCGGTATGAAGGTCGGCGAGCAGCGTCGCCTCACGATCCCTGGCAAACTCGCCTATGGTCCCAAGGGGTCTCCACCCAAGATCGGTCCCAACGCCACTTTGATTTTTGATCTCGAACTTCTTAAGGTCGAGTAGGTTCTTGCGATTGGCCGGATCCGCCCACCTTCTTTCCGGTGGGTAGGTTCGGCTTTGCCCTCCCCTTGTCTACGCGTTTGCCAACGACGAAGACGTCCCCCTCACGGATTGAGGAGCAGCTTCACTATCATCCGAATTGTCAAAGACCGATCTGACGAACTAGAGGAGCAGGTCGGGCTGGACGGTCGAGTCGGAGGCGGTTGGTTCGGCAGAAGCTGAAGCCTCTGGAGGATCCAACCCATCCTCGGACTCATCCTGACTCGCCGTCAGCCGCTCTTTTTCAAGGGCTTTGATCATCCGCTCGCTGCGAGCGGCCTCACGTTCAGCCTTGTTCAGAGTCGCGTCGTTGATGAAAAACTCACCAAGCATGGCCTTGGCCTCCATCTCTCGGTCCTGGACTTCGAGAACCTTGGAGAGATCGACAAGCCGGTTTCTCTCACGTGTGAAGACTGATTTCAAGTGCTTTTGTGCTTGCAGGTGCCAATCTTTGTCGTCCGGGGAGATCATGTCGGTGCTGATCACCGATTCCTCGTTGTCCCACTCGTCGGGCGGAATGCCCAGCAA
>JANXSX010000217.1 GCA_025356475.1 Isosphaeraceae bacterium
CTGGTCCCCCTGCGCCACCTTCACTATCCCCGACGACTGGGTCAGCGGAGTCTACCTTGGGCAGCTCACTGCCGAGAAAAGTGGACTCCAAAGCTATGTAATCTTCGTTGTTCGCGACGATCGCAAGGCCGACTTTCTGCTCCAGGTGAGCGACAATACCTGGAACGCGTACAACCGCTGGCCTAGCCAGTTCTCGCTCTATGATGATGGGAAAGCCCAGTGGTACTGGGGGCCGAACGTCCAAGTCAGTTTCGACCGTCCCTACGGCAAGTATTGCCAGATTTTCAATGCCCCCCTCTCTGTCGGTTCGGGCGAGTTCCTGCTCTGGGAGTTCCCGTTCACCTATTGGGCCGAGCAGCACGGCTTCGATGTCACCTATGTTTCAAACGTCGATACCCACGCCGACCCCGCCGGCCTGAAACGGGCCAAGGGATGGATCTCGGTAGGTCATGACGAGTACTGGTCGCTCGACATGTTCGCCAATATGAAGCAAGCGGTTGCCGATGGACTTAATCTTGGCTTTTTCTCGGGGAATAGTATCTGCGGAGTTGTGCCGATGAAGCCAGCGTCCGACGCTCGCAAGCACCGGATCATCGAACGGGTCGGTCTCTTCGGCGGCATCGACGACTCGGCGAACGGGTTCCCCGACATGAAGAAGCTCGCCCAACACGGGCCCAATGAGTCGAGCTTGATCGGTGCCCGAAGTGCCTACCCCGTCACCGGAGGGGCCGACTGGATCTGTCGCAAGCCTGACCACTGGCTGTTCGCCGGCACCGGCATGAAAGCCGGCGACGGGATCCCTGGCCTGGTCGGCTGGGAGTTCCACGGCGACCCCGCCCTGATCCCCGGGCTAGAGGTGGTAGCCTCCGGCAAGACGATCAATAGCGGCAAGGTCGAAGGCGAGTATGCCGCGACGATCTATCCCGGCCCTAAAGGAAATCATGTGTTCAATGCTTCGACGATCTGGTGGTCGGACGGCTTATCGGAACCGCCGGGCTACCTCCGGCCGTCGGTCTATGCCTCGCCGAAGGGGCCGGACTCGCGAGTGCAGCGGATCACTGCCAATTGGATGGACCGGGTTCGTGGCGTTTGACCGATTTACGTAGGATGGAGTGATTGCAGATGCCAAGCTCGCGACGCGGAATGTCGATGATCGAGTTACTGGTGGTGATCACCATCATCACCGTCGCCCTGGCGATCTATCTCCCTTCGGTACAGGGGGCTCGTGAAGCCGCCCGCCGGAGTCAATGCCAGAACAATCTGAAGCAGATCGGTCTGGCGTTCCACAACTATCATGACATGAATAGCGTGATCGTTCCGGGCCGGATCTGGGACAACGGTTGCGGCACTTCAGAAGCGACTGCCTGCCAGGATACGCCCTGGACCATGCTGATCCTGCCGTTCATGGAACAGAGTGGAATGTACAAATCTTATAATTTTGATCTGGGTGCCGTCGGAGCCTGGGGCGAGGGCCTGTTGGCCAACCTAACCGTGACGAACACGAACATCAACTCGATGATGTGCCCAAGTCAGCCGGGGTCTGGCAAGATCAATGGCTGGTGGGGGCGGACTGCAGCGCCCTTCGACAACCAATTTCATCTCCCCGGCGAGTACCTCTCCGCAGACCTCGCAGGCATCTCCATGAGCCGGTCGAACTACGCCGCCAACTGGGGAAACACCAACTGGGGCCAGACCGACATCCCCAGCAATCCCGATGGGGTCTATCGGCAATCCCCGTTTGGGCACCGGGCCGACATTCGGTTAGAGGATGTTCTCGACGGTTTCAGCACTACGATCTTCTTCAGCGAAGTCCTCTATGGTGCCCATGCTGATGTCCGAGGCACCCGCAGCCTGAGCGTCGCAGGGTCGACCAACTATAACGCTTGCTTCCTTCCAAACACCTTCGACCATCTTTACGGGCTTTCCACCTCTCAAACCGGCGATCGCCTTTCGCATACATCACTCTGTGTCAGTCAGCCGCCCTCAATGACCTGCACTGGAGTCGACGACAAGAATGGGGCTTACGCGGGGTCCCGGAGTGCCCATCCCAGGGGAGTCCAAGCTCTCTTCGGGGACGGCTCGGTTCGTTCGATTCGAACTGGAATCAACCCGCAAGTCTGGCTAGGACTCCACTCGATCGATGGTGGTGAGGTGGTCAGCACCGACCCGCTTTGATATCGTCGGGCTACCGTCGTAGGGATGAATCCCCCCAAACACGACACCTGGAGCCCGACCGATGCGACGAACATGCCTCTTCCTGATGGCCTTAGCCGCCCTCCCTTTGCTCGCTGGTGCTGACGATCCGAAAGGGACACTCGACATCTATTTCATCGACGTCATGGGGGGGGCGGCGACACTCATCGTCACCCCCGAACGTGAGTCGATCCTGATCGATACCGGCTGGCCCGGACTTGAGGATCGCGACCCCAAGCGAATCACATCTGTCCTCAAGAACGAAGCCAAGCTCGAACGGATCGATCACCTGGTCACAACCCACTGGCACACCGATCACTTCGGCGGTGTAGAGGGGCTCGCCAAGTTGGTTTCCATCGGCAAATTCTGGGACCGGGGGCTTCCCGACCTTTCGGCAGCCGATCAGGATAAGATCAATTTCCCCGACGGGCCAATCGCAACCAACCCGCTTGGCATCGCCTATCGTAAGGTGACCGAAGGCAAGCGATCCACGCTTAAAGCCGGCGATCGGCTCCCCCTTCGTGGGGCACTCGAAGCCCGAGTGCTCGCCGCCAGCGGCAAGGTGGTCGCCTCCGAGGACTCCACCCCGAACCCTCTCTGCGCGGCTGCCCCGGCGGATATGCCAGCCGACCCCAGTGATAACGCTCGATCGATCGTTCTTCAGTTCAAGCTCGGCAAATTCGACTTCTTCGATGCCGGCGACCTAACCTGGAACATCGAGAAGCAACTCGTCTGCCCAACCAACGTGATCGGTAACAGTGTTGATGTCTATCAGGTCACCCACCACGGACTTGACTCGTCAAACCACCCGACCTTGATCGCCTCGATTGCCCCCACGGTTGCGATCATGAACAACGGTCCTAAGAAGGGGGGGTCTGCTGCGACCGTAGCGCGGCTCCGTGAGGTTCACACAATCCAGGCGGCCTATCAGCTCCACAAGAACGCCGACACGGGAGCAGCCGAAAACACGAGTGCCGACCTGATCGCCAACCGCGAGATCACAGGCGGCGAGTTCATTCACCTATCGGTCGCCCCTGATGGAATGAGCTATACCGTCCAGATCGGTCACGGTGGAACACCACGGACCTTCCGGACTCGGTAAAACTTTCGTCATCTGAGCGATTCTTCATTCATCAGGAGTATCTATGCGCCGCTCTGTCATCCCTTTGACCTTCCTGGCACTATTCGCGTGTTCCAAGGCGACCCTTGCCGCCGACGTCTTTCCCTACAAGATCGAGACCACCAAGCTCGACAACGGGCTGACCGTGATGTCGATCCCGGTGGATTCACCAGGGATTATTGCTTATTACACCGTGGTACGCACCGGCGCTCGCAACGAAATTGAGAAGGGGCTCTCCGGCTTCGCTCACTTTTTTGAGCACATGATGTTCCGTGGAACCGAAAAGTATCCTCAAGAGAAGTATAACGATGCCCTCAAGGCTCTTGGGGCCAACTCGAACGCC
>JANXSX010000152.1 GCA_025356475.1 Isosphaeraceae bacterium
GACATCGTTGGAGCCGTTGGAGATCAAGTTGAAGATGATCCCTTTCCTCCAAACATCGGCAAGAATTCGTGCTGTCGTCTTTGAAATCCCCCAGATCCCCCAGTCAGCGTTGAGCAATAAGAGCGACCCCTTCGATCCGCCGCGACCCCTTCGATCCGCCCCCCCTTCGATCCGCCCGATCCGCCTTGAAAACTACGAAAGCAGGGAACCTTTCAATCTCAGCACCGGGCAATCCCACCCCCTTTCCTAATCGCGCAATTCGCTACTAAAGTCACAACCCGCACGAGCCGATATAAATTTAGTTCTCCGCATTGGATGGCCTATTCGACCATTTGCTGAGGACGCTCACGAATGAGCTCTGCGTGAGCCAGGAGTTAATGGCCCATTGCGTGTGCGGCGGAATTGCCGACCAGCGGAAACTCCTCAAGGACGAGGCAGATGAACTCATTAGTGAGATTTTCCAATACAAAACATATGAGGCAAGTAATTGCGAGAGCGATTGCTTCCGGCATTATATTGTTGGTTCTGCCATCCTGCGGAATTCCCCCTCTCCGTCATCCGGAGCCCGGACCAGGCCTGCCGGCAGACTTTAATGGAGCGACCAGTTCGGAGAACTCATCCCAGCTTGGGATCGAAGAGTTTTACAATGATCGAATGCTTACGGGTTTGATCGAAAAGGCGTTGTTCGACAATCGAGAGCTGAAGGTCCTGAATGAGGAAGTCCAGATCGCCGCCAACGAAGTTTTGGCGCGTTCAGGGGCATACCTTCCCTTCGTGAGTGTCGCGGCAGGCTCGGGGCTGAACAGGGTCACCCGCTTCACGCTTGATGGAGCCGGCATACTTGCCGACCCGTATCTCCCTGGGAAGTACTTTTCCAATCCGCATGGAAATTTCGGGGCAGGTATTAACCTCACCTGGCAACTGGACATCTATCGACAGCTTCGGAATGCGAGAGATGCGGCAGCTCAGCGATACGTCGTCGCCAGTGAGCGGCGGAATTACTTCGTGACCACGCTTGTCGCTGAGATTGCCGAGAATTTTTACAGGCTAATGGCGCTCGACAAGAGGCTTGAGAATCTCAATCAAATCATTGAGCTTCAGGAGCGAAGCCGCGAGATTGCTAAGGCTAGGAAAGAAGCAGCCCGAAGCACCGAGCTGGGGGTTCTGCGTTTCCAGGCTGAGGTTCAAAGGAACCAGAGCGAAAAGCTAATCGTGAATCAGGACATCGTCGTGACCGAGAATCGGATCAACTTTCTCGTCAATCGCTACCCGCAGCGTGTCGACCGCGTGTCTGATGGATTCTACGATCTGAACATTCACACTCTGAGCGTAGGAGTGCCCTCGCAACTGCTCCAGAACCGACCTGATATCCGTGAAGCTGAGCGTGAGCTGACGGCTGCCGGGCTTGACGTGAAGGTTGCTCGGGTCAACTTTTATCCTCAACTAGTGATCACTGGCGGCGTTGGCCTCCATTCCTTCAATCTCAGCCATTTCTTCGAGCCGCAGGCGGTGGTTGGCGATATCGCTGGTGGCCTGGTCGCGCCGTTTATCAACAGGAGAGCGATCCGGGCCCAGTACCTCACCGCCAACGCCAGGCAATTGCAGAGCATTTACAACTATCAGCGCGTCATCCTCGAGGCCTTTACCCAGGTTCTCAACCGCGTGACCATGGTGGAGAACTACAGCCGGAGCATCGAGATCAAGAAAGAGCAGTTGAAATCGCTCGAAGCCTCAGTCCAATTCGCTGACGATCTTTTTCAGAATGCCCGCATCGAATACATTGATGTGCTATTCGCCCAGCGTGACCTTAGGGACGCGAGAACCGTCTTGATCGACACGAAGGCGGAGCAATTGTCTGCCATCGTGAAAGCCTATCAAGCTCTCGGCGGCGGTGTATTGTCGATTTCAACGCCCGCAGACTTTCAGGGTCAATTCCCGTACACCCACACGGTTCGTAACGGTGAGGACTTCTGGACGATCTCGCTGCTCTACTACAGGTCGGGCCGGTATTGCAAGGCCCTCTGGGCAGACAACAAGAACCTCGTGCCCGCCTTTGACAGCCTGAACGTCGGCGACAAGATTATCATCCGTCGGTCGGACCAACTCGACCCAACCCTGATCGAGGAGGTCCCCGTGCCAGCCCCGCCCCTCCCCGAGGCGGTGCCCGGTGACGAACGAGCAATCCTCCCGTCGCTACCGCCACCCCCCACAGGCACACCTGGCCCGTTCAGCGAGACGGGGACCAAAGACTCCGCCGTGAAAGCCACCGGGGGCACCAATCCAGGCCTTTCGCGTGTCATGGGCGGAAAAAGTTACTAAACATGCGTCTCAGAGGAAAGAATTGCTTCGAGCGGCTACGATTTTGGCAACTCGGCCAAAGCGGGTTAATGGAGCAGTCTGACCTCCAAGATAACGCCTGATCGGCCCGCTCTCAGAGATCCAGAGAGGTTTGTCGCAGCCTGTGAGTTCTGTACGTCCACGGGATCGCTGAAAAGATGAGATTGAGGAGTACGTCGAGTTCACGGTGCGGCTCTACCGATGCTTCAGCGGGCGGTCCAGGTAGACCTCGCTTAGGCGTGAGGGATAACCTTCCTACTTGTGTTCGGCCACGATCCGCAGGACGGCCCGCTCGGTGAACCCCACCCGATGTCCCACTTATTTGAGGCACTTCTGACACTCTTGCGACGTGGAGTCGCGGTGGGGGCATTTTACTTAGAAATGTCCACTCGGGACCGCTCGCCATGTGTTGGATGTGTTTGAACAATAATGCAACGTCTCTTGACTTCCGTCGATCTCGAGGTTATAAATTTTAAGGTTTGGACGTTTTGTATTGACTATCCGGAATTTTTGGGATCCCCTTGCACTTCGAAACAGAGTATTGAAGTGTAAGGTCGTGGGCTTCCGCCCGGCCTGTCGGAGAATTTGTAAAGCGATCTGGTAGAAGGCCATCTCGCCGGACATCGGCGAACGAGCCTTGAATCAGGTCGTTCGAGAAGCGAGGGGCCATGCCCAACCGTAAAAGTCTCGTCGCCACGATCTGGCTCGCATCGTCGCTAGCCTTGCTGGCGTCGATACCGGGCACGCCGATCCAAACGCCGGGATTCATTACAGTCTCAGCTCAGCCCAATTGCCTCCTCCGCAATTTCGCCCAACCCCCGGGCCAATCTGCGACTAGCCTCACTGCATCAACGGCCACTGATACCGTCCTGTCGATGAAAGCGCTCCCCCGCGAGGAAGAGGAACAGGATCGAGTCGATGCTCTGGATGAGCCTCGAGTCTCCTTTCTTATTCCTTATTCCTTCCGCAAAGTCCTCGATCGCCAGTCAATCGCCCCCTGCCCGATCCTCTCCCTGTACCCTCTCCGCTGTTAATCGTCCTCTGACGGACCCCCGATCGAGGCCACTGTGCCGTCGGTCTATCACGCTTCGTCCAGACCCCCGCCCTGGGGGATGGCTTGCACTCGACGTCGCCGACTCTTCCAAACTGTGCCTCGCCACTTCCTGGATCTTGGGCTCGACGTCCCAAGTGGTCTGCGATCGATCGGCGACCACTTAGTCGGGAGTCGATCCCGCGCGTCTTCCGGCTTCAGCTCGCCCCTTTGGCGCCGAGCCGAGTCGGCTCCCCGCTCGTACTCGAACTCCACCAATCCACATCGCGTTTTGTTGCCCAAGCAATCGGGACAGAGCCGAACAGGAGCCATGAGATGAATCGGATGAAGTCCTTGATGCGACGACTCATAAGAACCATGCTGCTGGCTGTTCTACTGATCAGCGGTGCGGTCTTCGGCCTGTACAAAATGCGCGTGGACATCCCGGCGCTGAACACGACCAAGGTTTACGCTGAACTTGATTCCATGAGCGAAAGCGCGGGGCAACTGAAGGGCCGCATCGTTGGCCAGTATGAGTCTTATTTTCACAAAGAAGAAGCGAAGGAGACCCACCATGAACACCATACGATCGTGGTCACCAGCCCGATAGCAAAAGACATCACGATAACCCAAGAATACGTCTGCCAGATCCACTCACGGCGACATATCAAAATCCGCGCATTGGAGAACGGGTATCTCAAGGCCATCCCTATCAAGGAAGGTCAGACGGTGAAAACGGGCGACGTGATGTTCGAGACAGTGCAAATTCTTTACAAGGCAAGGCTGGATGCCGAGTTGGCCGAGCGGGACCTCGCGCAACTGGAGTTGAATAACACCAAGCGGTTGGCCGACAAGCAAGGTGTCTCCCAGAATGAGGTTAAGCTGTTCGAAGCCAAACTGGCAAAGGCTCAGGCAAAGGCAGATCTGGCGTTGGCCGAACTGAACTTTGCCTCGGTCAAAGCACCTTTCGATGGCATCATCGACCGCTTGCACGAGCAGCAAGGCAGCCTGGTCAAGGAGGGTGACATTCTCACTACCTTGTCCGATAACACTGTCATGTGGGTTTACTTCAACGTAACTGAGAAACGTTACCTCGAATACATGGCGGAAACGGGTCACAACAAGCAGAGCCCGGATATCGAACTTATCCTGGCGAACCATACCAAGTTTCCGCAAATCGGTAAGATCGGTGCGATCGAGGCGAACTTCAACAACGAGACCGGGAACATCGCCTTCCGCGCAGATTTTCCGAACCCAGACGGCCTGCTACGCCACGGGCAGACCGGCACCGTATTAGTTAACCGAGTGTTGAGAGACGCCATTGTCATCCCTCAGCGAGCGACTTTTGAGAACCTCGCCAAGCGGTATGTTTACGTCGTTGATAAAGATGACGTAGTTCATCAACGTGAAATCCTGATTGATCATGAATTGGATGATATCTTTGTTATCAGGAAAGAACTTGATGTCAACGACAAGATTGTTCTTGAAGGGATCCGACAGGTTCGCGACGGCGAGAAGGTGGAATACGAGTTTCATGAACCAGAACAGATCATTGCAAACCAAAAAAACAAGGCAGAATAGGCCGTTTGGACTATAGCTGAGTAGACTCGGCAGGATAGACTGATTGCTGGGTGCCATGCTCTCGGGATTCCGTGAGCATGAACCAACGAAGATTCCATCACATGCTCACAGAGTCTTCAGCACGTGCCACAGTCGTTGCATTTTCTCTGACTTTTGTCCACATTCCCTATCAAACGCTTCTCGGCACGGAAACCAAACAGGACAAGTTATAATTATGTTTGTCAAGTTTCTTCATCGACCGGCATTGTCGATCGTGATCTCGATTCTCATCTTGTTCCTGGGGGGGTTGGCAATCAACACCCTGCCGATATCCCAGTTCCCCTCAGTCGCGCCGCCGAGCGTGGTGGTCTCGGTTTCGTATCCAGGCGCCAGTGCCGAGGTCTTGGTCGACTCGGTCCTGATCATCTTGGAGCAGGCCATCAACGGCGTACAGGACATGCGCTATATGGCCTCCGCCGCCACGAGTGCCGGCGAGGCAACGATCCAGATCATCTTTGAGCCGGGCACGGACCCGAACGTGGCGGTCGTCAATGTGAATAATCGAATCGCCATTGTAAAGAACAGGCTCCCTCCAATCGTGGAGCGAGAGGGTATCATCGTCATGCAGGCCATGACGAGCATGTTGATGTATGTGAATATCTACAGTACGGATAAAGGCCTCGACCAGAATTTTCTCTACAACTACGTCACCGTTAATGTCTTGCCCGAGATCAAGCGGACCCGGGGCATCGGCAGCGCTAATATTCTCGGCAACCGCGCATATGCAATGCGAATCTTTCTGAATCTCGATCGCATGCGTGCCTATAACGTGTCCGCCGACGACGTTATGAAGGCTGTAAAAGAACAGAGCATGATTGGTTCGCCGGGACGACTGGGCCAGGCGACTGGTAAGACGTCGCAAACAGTTGAATACGTCCTCACCTGGGTTGGGCGGTACAATAAGCCAGAGCAATATGAAAATATCATCTTAAAGGCAAATCCTGAGGGTGAAATCCTTCGAATCAAGGACGTCGCCAAAGTCGAGCTGGGTTCTTCATTCTATGACCTTTACTCCGACATTGACGGCAATCCTTCGGCTGCCATCGTGCTTAAGCAAAGCCCCGGCTCTAATGCTGCCATCGTCATTGAGCAGGTCAAGGAAAAGCTCAAGCAGATCAAGGAGGACTCCTTCCCCCCTGGCATGGACTTCGAGGTCAGCTACGACGTTTCCAGCTTTTTAGAGGCCTCCATCGAGAAGGTGCTTCACACCCTGCTCGAGGCCTTCGTATTGGTGGCCCTGGTGGTCTTCCTGTTCCTTGGGGATTGGCGTTCCACGCTGATTCCGACCCTAGCGGTGCCGGTATCCCTGATTGGAACGTTCTTTTTCATGCTGATGTTCGGTCTATCGATCAACTTGATCACTCTCTTCGCGCTGGTGCTGGCGATCGGGGTGGTGGTGGACGACGCGATCGTGGTGGTAGAAGCGGTGCATGCCAAGATGGCTGAGAAGCACCTTTCACCCTATCGGGCGACCAAGGAGGTTATTCAAGAAATCAGCGGTGCGATTATTGCCATCACAATGGTGATGACAGCAGTCTTCATTCCGGTGACCTTCATGACTGGGCCGGTCGGTGTTTTCTACCGCCAATTCGGCCTTACTATGGCCATGTCTATTGTTCTTTCCGGTGTTGTGGCCCTGACGCTTACGCCCGTTCTCTGTGCGATGCTTCTTAAGCCACACTCAACCCAAGTGAAAAAGCGTGGGCCGCTTGCCACGCTCTTGCATATTTTCGACCGTGGCGTCGAGAAGGTCACGGGCGGTTATGCATCGCTCCTCGGACGAATCGTCACGCGCCGCTCGCTAACTATGTTCGTGATCACGAGCTTTGGCACGGGCATCTACGTCGTGAACACGCAACTTTCGTCTGGATTTATCCCGCTCGAAGACCAGGGCATGATCTATGGAATCATCCAGACGCCTCCTGGCTCAACGCTCGAATACACCAACGCCAAGTCCCACGAACTGCAGGAGATCGCCCGAGAAACCGAAGGCGTAACCTCGGTCTCATCATTGGCCGGTTACGAGGTCCTGACTGAGGGCCGAGGCTCGAACGCGGGAACTTGTCTTATCAATTTGAAGAACTGGTCCGACCGCAAAATGACTTCGCGGCAGATCATTGAAGAGCTCGAGGTCAAAGGCCGTCAGATATCCAATGTTAAGCTCGAGTTTTTCGAGCCGCCTGCAGTTCCAGGCTTCGGCGCAGCCGGTGGTTTCTCCGTACGACTCCTCGACAAGACGAACTCGAACGATTACCAGCGGCTCGGAGAAGTGACCGACAAGTTCATGGAAGGCTTGTCGAAACGCAAGGAATTGAAGGGCCTGTTTACCTTCTTTGCCAGCAACTACCCGCAGTATGAGCTAGTGATCAACAATGACGTAGCCATGCAGAAGGGTGTGTCGATCGGAAATGCAATGGACAACCTATCCATTGTCGTAGGGAGTACCTGGGAGCAAGGCTTCGTCCGCTTCGGCCAGTTCTTCAAGGTCTATGTCCAGGCCTCGCCGGAGTTCCGGCGATTCCCCGAGGATTTCGATAATATGTTTGTGAAGAACGAGAGTGGAGAAATGGTCCCTTACTCCTCGTTCATGCAAATCAATAAGAAGCAGGGTTTAAACGAGATCAACCGCTACAACCTGTATCCCTCCGCCGCCATTCAAGGTGCACCGGCGAAAGGCTTCAGCAGCGGTCAAGCCATCAAGGCGATCCAGGAGGTCGCCGCCGAGACGTTGCCTCGCGGTTACGACATCGGCTGGGAAGGTCTATCATATGACGAAGCGGCCAAGGGGAATATGGCTGTTTATATCCTCGGGATTGTCGTTATCTTCGTTTATCTCGTACTCGTTGGGCAGTACGAAAGCTTTATGCTTCCGCTGGCAGTGATCCTATCGCTGCCGGTTGGTCTATTCGGTACCTTCCTGTTCCTCCAGTTAACGGGTTTGTCCAACGACGTCTACGCTCAGATTGGTTTGGTCATGCTGGTCGGTCTGCTCAGCAAGAACGCGATCTTAATCGTCGAATTCGCAGTTCAAAGGCGCCGGGAGGGTGCAAGCCTTCAGGAGGCGGCCATCGAAGGAGGAAAACTGCGTTTCCGGCCGATTCTGATGACCTCGTTTGCCTTCATCGCCGGTCTCCTCCCGTTGGTGGTTGCCACCGGCCCCGGGGCGATCGGAAATCGAACCATCGGCACCGCCGCGGTTGGCGGGATGCTCGTGGGTACATTGGTTGGGGTCTTGGTGATTCCTGGACTTTATTACTTGTTCGGTGTCATCGCCGACAAGGGGAAACTCATCCAGGACGAGTTGGATGAACCTGTCACCGAGTCCATGTCGGGCCACTAAATCGCCTTGAATAACTTCAAGGCACGCGGGTTCTTGCTGCTTTCACGCGAGTATAGATAGGTATGGCGCCAACATTGGTTACTCGCCGCCAGGGAACTCCGCAGTTCTGTCATGAGATCCTTTACGGTTGTGCATCAGTGGTTGCGAATCACCTTGTCGTGCAGATCCTTCCAAATCAATTCGATCCGATCGTGGTCGGGACAAAACGGCGGCAAGAGGTGAAGGTTCAACCTCTGGGCCGTCGCCGACTTTAACGCGAGCCGCAACTGCAGGCTATCGTGAACGCCGTAGAAGTCCAGGATAATTGGACTCTGCTTTGGGTCAGGCCAGGTCTTTGTGTCTAACTTGTGCAGAAGCTGCGAGAAAAACAGGCTGTTCTTCCACGTCTTCGACATCAATGAGTCGGCGTGTCTTGGAATTCTACGGTTCAGCAAAATAACGCTTGTCATTGGAGCTTGAGGTCGGGACGGTCTTTTGCGCCCCACCCCACGTCCAGTCCGATTTTGGGCTGGGGAGAACGATCCTCTTTCGTTTTCCGGGTCTCATTTGTAGACCCTGCTTATCGTTGCAAATGACCAAATCGTTAAATTCTCCGGAATCATTCAATTCGGCGCCGATTGCATCCGATGTCAAATCTGATCTACCTTTACCGGAGTGAACGAATGCAGTCGACCAGGCAGGTGTGGCATCGATTCACGCGACCGTTTGCTCTTGGCCTCCTGGTCTGTGCCGCAGGGTCTGAGTCGCACGGCCAGACGCCTCCCCTACCGTCGGCAAGCCCCGCTGTTGCAGATTCAGCATCGACAGGTCCAACCTCAGCAAGTCCGCTAGCGGCAGGGGCAATCGAAGAGCGATTCCTAAAGCTCGAACAGCAATATCAAGACATGCAACGACGGCACGAGGAAGAATACCGGGCTCTCTCGGAGAAATACCAGAAGCTTCAGGACCGTGTTGGCCGAGATGGAGACGCCTCGGGCGCAGTGACGGGGTTGGGTGACGGCGTGTCGGGCCGGGGGGCCGAAGGTACGGGCGGGCGGACGTCGGACTCCCCTTCGGGCCCAAACGCTCGGGAGAGGTCGGGCATCGACGTCGAGGGGACCGAGGGCCGCACCTTCGTCCGTGAGTCGGCTTCGAGCGCTCGGAACAAATCCCCGGCGAAGGTCATGTTCGACGAGGGGATCGAATTCTCGTCTGAGGACGACGAGTTCAAGCTCAATTTCCACAACCTGACGCAAGCTGAATTCCGGTCGTTCCCTTCGCAGGATCAGGGGACGCTCAAGGATCAGTTCTTTATCCCCCGCCAGCGCTGGTACTTCACTGGCCAGGCGACTAAGAATGTCGAGTTCTACACGGTCATCAACCGTGGCTACGGCTCGCTTGACCTGCTTGACGCGTTCATGACCATCAATCTCTCACAGAGTCTGACCAACCAGTCCGCCGAAGAGGCTGGCACTGGCGCTCAGGGTACTGGGGGGAGGACGACCGTGGACCGGTCGCGAGGAACGGACCCACGGCTCCGCCTCCGGATCGGACGGATGAAGACGCCCTATCTCTACGAATATTTCTCGATCGCTGAAGGGGACCTAATCGCCCCGGAGCGGTCGCTCTACGCGGGAAACCTCGCCGGTAATCGCCAGGACGGGGCCATGCTCCTCGGCGACATCTTCGCCGATCGCGTCGGCTATGCGGCGGGAATCTTCAACGGCCCCCGGCGCTCGTTCCAGGACTATAACAGCGAGAAAGACTTATTTTTCTACCTGAACACCCGGCCCTTCCTCAAATCCGAGTCTCTCCCCGCGCTGAAGTATTTGAACCTTGGGGGCGGCGTGAATGGGGGGTATCAGAATAATCCGGCCCAGCCGTCGGTTCTCACCACTGCCAACGATGAGACCGCATCCAACGCGACGGCGACGACTTTGTCTCCAGCGTTTCTGGCGTTGAACAGCAATGTGATGGAAGCGGGTAAACGGGTCCAATACGCGGGCCACCTCGCCTACTTCTACCGAAACTTCATGCTCCTGACAGAATACGGCGGCGGAACGGCTGGGTATGGATTCCGGGGCAAGCCGAGTTACTCAACCCAGATTCCGTTGCAGGGCTACATGGTCCAGGCGTCGTACTTCCTGACCGGTGAACAGTTGACCCGCCGAGTCAACGTCGTCCGCCCCTTGCACGATTTCGGCTTCAAAAATGGCCGGTTCGGCATGGGAGCCTTCGAGGTGCATGCCCGCTTTAGTGAGCTCACCCTGGGCAAGCAGATCTTCCCCTCTGGCTTCGCTGACCCCAACCTCTGGTCCAACAAGGCTTCGGCGACTGACATTGGGTTGAACTGGTACTTGAACTATCAAACCAAGGTCTATTTCGACTGGCAGCACGCATTTTACGGCAACCCGATCACGACTGGTTCGGGCAACCGCTACATGAGCACGTCCGACCTGTTCTGGCTCCGGTTCCAGCTCTTCTTCTAACCCCGAAAGAACAAAAAGGAGACAGCCGGACGTCGAACCTCAGGATCCACATCAGGTGCAATTCCCGCCCGGCAACTTGGGTGGTAACGATTGGATCGGCGGTGAAGGTCACGAGACCATTGAAGGCTTCGATTTCAAGGACTGAGTGTCGGTCCCGCAAGCGAACTTCCGAATTGTCAGTCCCATCCACCGAGGTTCCATCTCAAGGCATCGATCTCGCCGTCGCTACCCGCCGGGATCACACTTTTCGTAAGGCCGCAGGCGCGGCACGGACTTGCGGAATCCACAACGCCGAATCGCCAGAAGCCGACTCAAACCTGGATCGCCATTAGCGCGGGTAGACGTTGCCAGAGGTAGTCCGCTTGTGTTCTCCTAGAGGCCACGAGTGCTGGAGCGATCGCAAGTCATTGAGGTAGCTATGTCTGTCGATCCTTTGGAAGATTTGCCCATCACTCCTCACCAACGTCGCTTGAGGACTCGGGTGGCGTCGATGTTGACGATGGTGCTCGTCACGTATCTGATGGTCGCATACTTTGCGTTACCGCTGGGCTGGCGAGTCGTCGAGAAGCGGCATCCGGCTCTCGACCGCCTCCAGAGGGTGGCGCAAACTGCGAACAAGATTCCCGGCGACCCTCTCAACCTGGCCTTTGTCGCCGACGAGCGGACTCTCACATCATGGATGATTAAGGCCGGTTGGCATGCCGCCGATGCGATCACGTTTCGCAGCAGCCTCCGCATCGCCGACGACACCGTGTTGAGACGGCCTGACGAATCGGCGCCGGTCAGCTCACTCTACGTTTGGGGAAAGAAGCAGGATCTGGCCTTCGAGTTCCCGGTCGGGCACGATCCTCGCCAGCGACATCATGTGCGTTTTTGGCGTTCGGATCAACTGGATCAGGGGGGTCGTCCCGTCTGGCTTGGCGCGGCCACTTACGACATCAAGGTCGGATTCAGTCACACGACGCTGGAAATAACCCACCATATCAGCCCGGATGTCGATGCCGAACGTGACAAGGTTATCGCTGACTTACAGCGGGTCGAAGCTATTCTCGGAATCGATTGGATCAACGGATTCCAGCGCGTCCTTAAAGGGCGCAACGGGGGCGGTGACCCCTACGAGACCGACGGTCGGCTGCCGATCGCACCGCTCAAGCCTATCGATACCCCGATCAAGCGAGACGGCGGATGATCAAGGGATGCCTCGGTACGATCGCGATTGTCGGACTCCTGGTTACAGTCCCCTACCCCTCGCTGGAGGCGGCGGCGCCTCGACAGATGGAACGGCTCGGCCGCGGGACCGTGGCGATTCGACAAGAGGATGGAAATATTTTTATCGGTTGGCGTTTGCTGGGGACCGACCCCGCCGACCTGACGTTCGACCTCTTTCGGACCAGCGACACAGACGCGCCCGTGAAGTTGAACATGGAGCCGATCGCCAAGGCGACGCATTGGATCGACACGAGCGCCGAAGTCAGCAAGATGCATGTCTATCACGTCGAGCCGAGGATCGAGGGTCGAAAGCCCGTTCAGACGACTGGCGGGACTCTGGCGGCCAACGCACGGGCAAAGCCATATCTATCGATTCCACTCAAGACCTTGCCGGGCCATAGCCCCAATGACGCCTCAGTCGGCGATCTCGACGGCGATGGCGAATATGA
>JANXSX010000061.1 GCA_025356475.1 Isosphaeraceae bacterium
GCTTCACTACACTGACGACTTCGGAGGCGCGGCATTGATCCCCGGCTGAAAGGTCCTGGTATGGCGACGGTGACCGAGGAGCGGCGTGCGATTCTCTTGCGCAGCGACGACAATGTGGCGGTCGCTGCCAGACCAATTCCTAAAGGCGCGATACTGACCTTCGAAGGACGGCGCGTTGAGACCCTCGAGCCGATCGGGCTAGGTCATAAAGTGTCGGTCGTCGATATCGCAATCGACGCCCCAGTCCGGAAGTACGGCCAGATCATTGGATTTGCCTCGAAGTCGACCCCCGCCGGTTCCTGGGTCCATGAGCATAACCTCAAGGCCGACCTCTTTGAACGTGACTACGCCTTCGCTACCGAGCTTCCTCCAACCCCCAAGCCTGATCGAATCCGGACTTTTCAGGGTTTTCTCCGACCCGATGGCCGTGTTGGCACGCGTAACTATATCGCAGTTATCAGTACGGTAAATTGCTCGGCGAGCACTTCAAAGTACATCGCCGACCGATTTCGCGACAATGCCTGGAAGAAAGAGTTCCCCAACGTCGATGGCATCTTCGCGATCACCCACAAAGGGGGCTGCGGACTCCCCTTCGGTGGGAACGATCACAAGACCCTCGAACGTGTGCTCGCAGGGTTCGCCAATCACCCGAACATTGCAGCCTATGTGATCGTTGGTCTCGGTTGCGAAGTAGGTTACGCCCAGCACTTGGTCGATGCCCAGAATCTGCTCCTCATGCCAGGGGTCAAGCAGAAGGCTTTACCGAGACAGCGACCTCGGACAATCAATATTCAGGATCAGGGGGGGATCGCCAAGACAGTGGAAGCGGCGGTGGCGGCCGTCACCCAGCTCCTCCCTGAAGCGAACGCCTGGACCCGTACGGAACAGCCTGCCAGCAAGCTCAACCTGGCGATGGAGTGCGGCGGGTCGGACGGGAACTCAGGGGTCACAGCCAACCCCGCCCTCGGCGTCGCCGCCGACATGCTGATTGCACAGGGGGGAACCGCGATTCTCGGCGAAACGACCGAGATCTATGGAGCAGAGCACCTTCTGACACGCCGCGCGGTCAGTCGAGTCGTTGGTGAAAAGCTTCTCGAACGGATCAAGTGGTGGGAATGGTACACCGGGATCTTTGGCGCTGAGATCAATAATAACCCGTCGCCCGGCAACAAGGCTGGGGGGCTGACCACGATCTATGAAAAGTCGCTTGGCGCACTCGCGAAAGCAGGCTCAACTCCATTGGTTGACGTCGTTGGCTACGCCGAACGGGTGGATACTCCCGGCCTCGTCTTCATGGATACTCCCGGTTACGACCCACCCTGTACAACCGGTCTGATTGCTTCGGGGTCGAACGTCCTCGTTTTTACGACCGGGCGTGGTAGTGTCCTAGGGCTGAAGCCGACACCTTGCATCAAGGTGGCCACAAACACGCCCATGTTCGAACGGATGTCCGATGATATGGATATGAATGCCGGCACGGTGCTTGAGGACGAGAGCCTCGAAGATGCCGGTAAACGCATGTTCGAACTGATCCTTGATGTTGCAAGCGGACGCCAGACCAAGAGCGAACTGAACGGGGTTGGCGAGGAGGAATTCGCTCCCTGGCATATCGGACCGACCCTTTGAATCCTCCCATCTTCGATCGTGTGCAGGCGAGATTGCGGAGTTCCTGGCCGTTTGGGCTCATTGCTCTCGGGATTGTCCAATTGGTCTGGCTGGGCTGGATCCTCAACATTCCATTCCCAAACGTCGAGGCCAATAAGAAAGTCCCCACTCCGGGACAAGTCATGGCATCGCCAGTAACGCGGGCATTCCTGGCGGTTCGGGCGATCCCTCAAGTGGTTCCCGGTGTCACCTTTCGCGAATCCTATCTTGGACTCGCGATGGGTGAACTTAGTGCGGTTAGCAACCTGTCACAGCGGGGGCCGATCGTCGCCGCTGCCAGCCTGATTCTGTTGGCCGCGTTGTCCCTTGGTATGAACATGATCCGGGCGCTTGGACTCGGCTCGGCGTTGAACCTTCACGAGCGGATTCCTCTTGGGTTCGGGGTTGGCATCGCCGGGCTCGGAGTCCTCACGCTGATCACTGGCCGACTTGGCCTGATCGGCCCTTGGCCGGTGCGGATTGGCCTTGGTGTGATCACGATCTCAGGAACCCGCGAATGGTGGTTACTCTGGCAGGAACGAGGTGATTTCTTCCCGGCCTCTCCTTTTGATAAGAAAGGGTATGTGGCCGCTGTTCTCCTTGGCATTCCCTTCGTTGTCTTGATGGCCTTAGCCGCGATGCTGCCGACAAGCGACTTCGACGGGTTGGAGTACCACCTGCAAGGGCCCAAGGAGTACTACCAGGCGGGCCAGATCCGTTTCCTGGCGCATAACGTTTATACGGCAATGCCATTCTCGATTGAGATGCTCCACCTCCTGGGAATGGAGATTCTTGACGATTGGTGGTACGGGGCGCTCGTTGGTCAGCTTTTGATCATGGTCCACGCGGTTTTCGCGACGGGTTGCATTGCCCTCGCGGCTGGGAAGTGGGGCTCCCCCCGAGCGGCCTGGGTGAGTGCAGTCGGCTACCTGTCGACCCCGTGGATCTACCGTCTGGCTGCAATGCCTTACGTCGAAGGACCGCTCTGCTACGTTCATGCCGCGATCGTTTACGCAGCAGGATGGGCCTGGACGTGCCGGGATGAGCTTAAGGCTCGGGCCTGGACGCTCGTTGGGCTTCTGGCAGGCGGGGCGATGGCGATAAAGTACCCTTCGCTGGTGTCAGCAGTGATCCCGTTCGGATGCGTTGCCTTCCTCGATTCCATCCGCGCGAAGAATTGGAAGATTGTTCCCTGCTTCGGCTTAGGTGTTGCTTTGATCATGGCTTCCTGGCTGGGCAAGAACCTGGTCGATACAGGGAATCCGGTCTACCCGCTAGGTTACTCGGTCTTCGGTGGCAGCAACTGGTCGCCTGAACTCGACAAGAAGTGGGCAGCCGCTCATGGTTCGGCGATGGCGGGCTATAAGTCGTTTGCCTTAGGTGAGTTGTGGTCATCAATCGTTGACGTGGCCGGCAAGTCCGACTGGCAGTCGCCGCTCTATGCGATCCTCGCCCCACTCGCCTTACTTCGCGCTGGTTCGAGACGCGTGGCCTTCGCTCTGTGGGGTTTTGTCGTCTACCTCTTTCTGACGTGGTGGCTCTTCACCCATCGGCTCGACCGCTTCTGGATCCCTTTGCTTGCGCCGCTTGCAGTTCTGGCCGGGCTGGGGGCGGACTGGATTCGCAACCGTGCATGGTCGGTCTGGCTCGGGATCATCCTGGCCATTTGCCTGTTTACGAATCTGGTCTACAACACGACTGCTCTGGCCGCTCTGAACGAATGGACTGCAGATTTACCCAGACTTCGAGTGAGTCTTCGCGAGCGAGTCGATAGCCCTCTGCTCAGGCTCGATGATACGAATGCACCCGGCGAGGTCACTTTGGTCGTCGGCCAGGCTGCCGTCTTCCCGATGGAACACTCCGTCCAATACAGCGTCGTCTTTAGCCCTGAGATCTTCGAACAACTTACCCGGGACCGCTCGGCTGAACAGATCCGCCAAAGCTTACGTGACCGAAAGATCACGCGAGTTTACGTGGATTGGTCGACAATCGATCGATTCAAGTCTCCAGGCAATTACGGCTGGACGGAATACACCACTCCCGAGCGATTTCGTGGCTTAGTTGAAGCCGGGGTGTTGTCCTCGCCTATTGCCTTGGGCCTGAAGCACGAGGTTTATCAGGTCAAGTGAAGCGGGCTCGGCGCGATCACTTGAGCGGGTAAATCGCGTTCCAATCCTCTTTCATATCCATCAAGACCCACCCTCGCTTGGGGGCCTCGTCAATCGCCCTATCGAGCCGCCCCACAGGCGATTTTCGGTCGTAGGCCCATTCGCGCTCGGGCTCGATGTGGTGGATGATGACGCTGAGCCGCTTGCCAGGTCCCGAGGTCGTCCACTCGAGCATCTCGAAATCACCGTCCGAATTGCCAAAGGCAGCGATCGGGCGTCGTCCGATAGATCGATGAATCCCTTCCGGCTTACCCGCCTTGTCGTCGATGAACTCAAATACGGCAATCCGCTCAACCACTGGGACGAAATCGGGTCCCCCTTCTTCAGTGACGCTGGAGACGAACTTCACGGTCGCGAACCTCGTTGCCCCCTCATTCCATGAAGGAAGTGGGCCTACGGCGAGTGCGATATTCGCCAAGAGAAACAGCACCGGGGTTACGTGCCAAGAGCGTAGTCGCATGCGGTTCATAAGTTATTCCGGAATCATCAAGAGGACGTCGCCGGTACAGACGGAGGGGCTCCTACGCCGAAGAGGTCGGCGACCAGGCAGTGAAACCCTGGCAGAACGTCCTCGCCTGACAGATCATCGCCAGCGCGGAGAAAACCAATCGATCCGTCGAGGCGATAGAGCAGGACCGTCTGGCGGATTGGATCGACGACCCAGATCAGCCGGACGCCGGCTTTGAGGTACTCGTCAACTTTCTCGGCGACCTTGTAAGCAAGGTCGTTTGGCGAGAGAACTTCGACAGCAAGGTCGGGCGGAATGGTGGCATAACCGGCTTCGAGTTGCTCAAACGTAAGACGTTCGGTCAACACGCAAGAGACGTCCGGGCGATGGAGGCGTTTCTTGTCCGCGAAGCAAGCGTACCCATAGTCGGACGGGAAGACGTAGGCCAGGCGGGTCGGCTCGCAGTGGTTCATCAGGATCCGGACCAATTTGCCGCCGATGTAGCTCGAAAGTCCGCTCACGGTTCGTCCCTCGAGATGGCCATCGACTAATTCGAAATGCTTGCCGTTTGCCATCACGGCCAATTGGTCGAGCGAATACTCACGTGGCGGTGCAGTGACAGTGCTCATGAGCGACAGTCCTTGATTCCCAGGCGATGGCTCTTCGACCCGTTCTATGTCTTCAGACTCAGTCGAGTATCCAACCTCTATTGTCCGATGCGTTGGAGAACTTGTAAACGACCCGCCCGTTCCGTACACTCGCGACGAGCGAGGGAAGTTATGATATCAGATGATGGGATCACTATCGTAACCGGTGGTGCCGGCTTCATTGGTTCGCACCTGGTCGGGAAATTGGTTGAGCGAGGAGATCGGGTTCGAGTTCTGGAACGATCGGGGGTGGCTCTCTCCCATCTACCGGATTCGGTCGAGATCATTGAGGCGGATATCCGAGATCGGTCGGCTGTGGATCGCGCGATGGTTGGTGGGCGCTGGGTCTATCACCTGGCGGCCAATCCTAATCTCTGGGTGCGGGACCGCGGCGAGTTCGAGCGGGTCAATCACCAAGGGGCGGTCAACGTCATTGATTCTGCGCTCGCGGCTGGAGCCGAGCGAGTCCTGCACACAAGTACCGAGAGCATTTTGACTTGCGCCCGGTCGACTGGCCCGATCGCTGAGGATGTTGAGATCCTCGTGGAGGATGCCGTTGGCCCGTACTGTCTCTCGAAGCTCCTGGCCGAAAATGAGGCGATGGCCCGGGGACGCAGTGGCAAACCGGTGGTGGTGGCCAATCCGACCATGCCGGTCGGCCCAGGCGACCGTGGAATGTCCCCTCCCACGCGATTGATCCGCGACTTCTGCCGAGGCCAGCTCCCCGCCCGGATGGATTGCACCCTAAACCTGATCGATGTCCGCGACGTCGCCGATGGATTGATCAAGGTGATGGAACGTGGCCGAACTGGTCAGCGGTATTTGCTCGGGGGCGAGAACCTGACATTGGTAGGGCTGCTCGGGATTCTCTCGGGCCTCACCGGGGTTCCTGTTCCCCGCTGGCGAATTCCCTATCCTGTCGGTCTGGCGGTTGCATATTTCAGCGAATTCTGGGCGGATCATGTGAGCGGGGCGACCCCCAAGGCGACCATTACCGGGGTCAGGCTGACCCAACGGACGATGCATTTCGACGCCTCACGCAGCCTGGCCGAACTCGACGTGAGCCCTCGTCCTGTGGCACAATCACTCGCCGATGCGGTCGATTGGCTCCGAGCAAACGGGCAAATCCCTCTCGGCTCAAGTCGAAACCGACCTCGGCACGACATCTCAAGGTATCAGGATTGAGCAAGCTCCCCAGGGAGGACGTCGGCGATGAATTCGGCCGTTCGCGACCAGTATGAGCAGTTCCCTTATCCGTCCGAGGCCGAAGCCCCGGTCATTTCTCGCCCGTTCGACCCGATTGATGATAGCCTCCATTTCGGTTGGGGCTGGGCCAGGCACCGGTTCGTTTATCGGCGCTGGGATGGACTGAGGATTCTCGACGCCGGCTGCGGCAGTGGCCTTACAAGTGTCGGATTGGCGAAGCTCAACCCTGGCTCGACCGTCCTGGGGCTCGATGTCGCCGAGAAACCGTTGATTCTGGCACGGCACCGTGCGGAAGCGTCGGGAATTCATGGTCTCGAATTCCGCCACCACGACCTGGATGAGCCGATCCCATCGGCCTGGGGAACCTTCGACTTCGTGGTTTGCCGTCGAGTCCTGGGTCAGGTGGACGATCCCGTCAAGGTCTTGAAGCACCTCGGGGCCACGCTCGACCCACGTGGATTGCTATTGGCCACCTTCCCCGCGAGTGTTGGGCGGGGTCCAGCCGTCGCCCTTCGCCTGGCAGTTGAGGCCCTCGCCGGACCAAATTCGACTTTAGGTGATCAGGCCACGCTTGGGCTCGAACTCCTGACGGCACTTCGTCCCGATCACCCGATCCGACAATATGACGCGGCGCGGCATGGTGGGCTCTTCCCTCGCGTGGACCAATTTGTCGCGACCTATCTGAATGTTGCAGAGCGTGGCCGAAGTGTGGCCGAAGCCATCAGATTGCTTGAGGCGGCCGATTTGCAAGTTCTCGTGGTCCCGGCGAAGCAGCCTTGGCGGCCCGAGGAGATTCTTTCAGGTCCAGTCGGCCCCGCGCTGCGGCGTGAGGTCACTGCAATCGACGACCGACGTATGGCCGCTCTGACTGATGCACTGAACCCAACTTTGCATGGTGAAGAGTATCGCTTCTATGCGTGCTCGGTCGACTTCGAGCCTAGATTGCCCACTTGGCCAGAGTCGCTCAAGACCACGCCTGAGGTCGTCGAGCCCTTAATCCCGCATCCCACCGGGCTGGCAGCTCCTTCCCGTCTGTCCGATCGACCGGGTTGGATGGTCTATCGCACCGTCACGGGTGCATTTGGAGAGGTCGACGAGCGATCAAGTACAGTCCTCAAGTTGGTCAACGACCATCACTCCTGCGGGGCCATCGATCAGCTCGTCTCCGAGAAGCTTGGGACCGTCGATAGCCCGGAAAAAAGTCGCGATCGCTGGGTCGAACTCGCCAATCTTGGCTTCATTGCTCTCGAATCGCTCGATCGCCGCGAGCATGTCGATTGCACGCATCTCGGTCCTGTGCTCGACCGACTTGACTGCGCCTGTCCAAGACGTTGGGTGCGGGCCTGCGAGCTTCACGGTCACTGCACAATCACTCGAGTTGGTCCCGACGATGAGAAGGCGCAGGCAATCGCTGCGGCGCTCAATCGGCTCACCCTCCACAAGATCATTGCGTGCGACGATTGCCCTGACTACACTGCGGATGAATAATTTAGACGTATTTCTTGAGCCTGCCGGAACGATTTGATTCTGACCTTGATTCTGACCTTGGGTCGGAAACGAGGGGCTAAGATCGGGCGTACGCGCATGACGTCTGTCCCCCCCCCTGAATCGCCCAGTTTGCCTCCGAATTGGATTCCATCGCATCCTAGAGCGAGGCGGAGCTGGATGCCAATCCTCAGCCTAGACGATTCCGAAACAGTCCAGTTCTCTTTGCGACTGGGCTTGACGGGCTTTGATGATGGTTGGATTGTAGGGGCTGGCGAAGAATCGTTTGAAAATACATCCTGGCGGTTCGTGTTGCCGCTGGGCTATAATAAATTCAGGAACCTGCGGATTGGCCCGGCGATTCACATCGACACTGTCGCCTAGGCTCAGGGACTGTTTTATGCCCATACGCTTGGTGGCTCTTGATGAGGGAGGCGACATCCCCCTGGATCGCTCGATGATCGTTGTCGGGCGTCACCCCCAGTGCGACGCTCGCCTAGACTCGCTACGAGTATCGCGCCACCATTGCTGTATGACACGCGATAAGGACGAGATCCTCGTACGTGATTTGGGTAGCACGAACGGGATACGGATCAACGGCCAGCGTGTCGACGCAGGACGGCTTCGGCCTGGTGACGAGCTATCGATTGCCCATATCCGTTACAAATTCGAGGATAGCAACGCGGTCGAAGCGACCTTGGCCGAGGCCCATGTCACGTTGCGCCGCCCCGAGACTCCTGGCGGTTCGCTCGAGAACCCATTCCTGCAAGGCACGGGGGGGGCACTCTCTCCGCCGATGTATCCTCTCTCAAAAGGATTGGAAGGACCGCTTGCTGCCGCTGTCCGAGAGATGCTCCCCTTGGGGATGGGTGGCGAGAATTGCAGGATCCAGGTAATCGTTCAGGTCCAGAGTAAGGACGGCGTCGAAGGCTCGATCGCCCCGGTCGGCGCGATGGCCCTCCCAAGCCCGAGTGGTGATGCTGTATGTCGGCCCGCCTCATCCCACTGAGTGTCGACACTCGCACAGCACCCATCGTGGCTCTCCAACGCCCCGTGGTGCTCATCGGTCGGCATCCCGAGTGCGACATACGGATCGATCTTCCCGAAATCTCCCGACGACATTGCTGCATCGCCCTCGCTTACGAACGGGTCATGATCCGCGATCTTGGTAGTCGGAACGGCCTGCGTGTTAACGGACTTCGAGTCGAAGAGGCCGAACTCCATCCGGGTGACGAGGTTGCCATCGGCCAGGTGATCTACCGACTTGAAGGGAGTTCCTCCCAAGTTGCACCAGCAAAGGCCAAGCCCCAACCTCGACGCGTGCCGCAACCCCCACCGCCGCCTCGTCCACAGGATGATCCCGATGACGAGCTCATCCCACTCGATGATCTTTGAGAATCAGATTTCTGTCGGATTAGCAAGATTGGCATTAGAAGTGCTATATTTCTGGAGCAGTCGTTCACCACATCCCACGACTGCACCGACTTGAATGGTCGGTAAGAGAGTATTGACTTTCGCCGTGAACGGGTCAGCGAGAATGAAAACATCGGTCGATCAGAAGAAACGATTCCAACGGAGCTTCACCATGCGACTTCGCTTTGCTTTGACCTTGGCGGTGTTCGGTATGTCGATGCACGGCATTGCCATGGATGCGCTGGCCCAATACGATTATCCAGGTGGCTATGGCGGTTACGGTTGGGGTGGCTGGGGTGGTGGCGGCACGATCGCAGGTGATTACGCCCGAGGAATGGGAGTCTATGCCGCAGGGGCTGGCATTTACAACCAAAAGACCGCCGTTGCCAACTCGATCGACACGGACACCTTGTTGCGATTCAATGAGTACGTTTACCAAGGTCAGAAAGAGAACACTCGTCGCTACTACGAACGTCAAGCCCTCAACACCAAGAAGCGGCGGGACGCAGCCGACGAGATCATGAAACGGATTCATGAGACTCCTGACCAGAACGACATCTTGAACGGCGATGCCTTGAATGCCATTCTCGATCAGGTGACCGACCCAAGAGTCGGTACCTCCTCGCTCCGGATGGCGAAGACCATGATCCCTGCCCAGGCGATCAAGCAGATTCCCTTTACCTATGCCTCGCAAGGGGTTACGTTTAGCCTCGCCCAACTGAGTTCTGACGAAAATTGGCCTCTGGCCCTCAAGAGCAAGATCTATGAACCCGAGCGAGAGGCTTATCTCGCCGCCATGGAGTCCGCCCGGTCCAAGAATGACGAGGGCGAACTCTCAGCCGAGGACATCGGCAAAATCCGCTCGGCACTTCGCAACCTACGCGACAAGGTGGCAGCAAATCCTCCCGAGAAAGCAAGTATTCCCGAGGTAAACGGTTACGTCCGGGGTCTCGCCGGCTTTGCCAAGATGTTAGAGAAGCCGTCGATCGATCACCCGATCGCCGAACTCGACAAGATCAAGGAAGCCACGATGGGGGACTTCCTGAGCTTCATGCACGTTTACAACCTCCGCTTCGGCCCCGCCACGACGGCTCAACAAAGGGCGGTTTACACGCAACTCTTCCCCATTTTGGCGGAGACCCGCGACAAGACCCTGGGTCAGAAGCCCTCGGAAGTCGCCAAGGCGAACCCCACCGCTACGAACGGAAAGCCGATCGACTTCTTCCAAGGTATTCCCAACGAGCACCTCTTCGACGAGAAGAAGAAGTAAGCAAGAATTCGGTCGGTTCTGAATCTCCAACGAAACCCCGCCCCAGGCCGATCTTGACGATCAGCCTGGGGCGGGGTTGTTACGTTCTCACGCTGTGCTTGCTCCATTCCCTCCCCGAGAACCTCGGAATTGGGGACCCACGACGAGTCGAACTCCATGGGCCCGTCACCAAGTCTGACGCCAAACGTATCGAAAATGGCCTTGCGGGATGCGCTGATTCTCTTGACAGCTAGGCCTTCCGGCCCCTAAGATCACGACTTAATCTCAACGCGAGAGCTGGGCAGCGGTCTGCGCTGTTGCATGCTCACTTGCGTCTCTTGTCAGGAGCCGGATGAATGGCGGTTCGTGTTGGCATCAATGGGTTCGGGCGAATTGGACGCCTGGTGTTTCGAGTCATGGCGGCCCAGCCGGAGAAATTCGAGATCGTTGCGATCAACGACCTCTCGGACGCCAAGCACCTGGCGATGCTGCTGAAGTACGATAGCGTCCACGGGCAATTTGCCGGCACGGTCGAGGCAGGTGAAGGCTCGCTGATCGTCAACGGCAAACAGATCCGGATCACGCAAGAGAGAGACCCCGCCAACCTGCCGTGGAAGGCGCTCGGTTGTCAGGTCGCACTTGAATCGACCGGCTTCTTCACCGACAAGGCCTCCCTCCAGAAGCACCTGACCGCCGGTGCCGAACGCGTCGTGTTGAGCGCTCCTGCCAAGGACAAGCTCGACGCCACCATCGTGCTCGGTGTCAACGATCATACGTTGAAGGCGACCGATCGGATCATCTCGAACGCGAGCTGTACCACCAATTGCCTGGCCCCCATGGCCAAGGTGTTGCACGAGAGCTTCGGGATCGAAAAGGCCCTGATGACGACCTGTCACGCCTACACCAACGACCAGCGCGTGGCGGATCAGGTCCATACCGATCCTTACCGTGCTCGCGCTGCCGCGATCAACATTATCCCCAGCTCGACCGGTGCGGCCAAGGCCGTCGGCGAGGTCATCCCCGAACTGAATGGCAAGCTGACCGGTTATGCCCTTCGCGTCCCCGTACCCGATGGGTCGATCACCGACCTGACGAGCCTCCTCAAACGCGATGTCACCAAAGAAGAAGTCAACGCTGCGATGAAGGCGGCTGCGGATGGCCCGTTGAAGGGTATCCTTCAGTACACGACTGACCCCCTCGTTTCCAGCGATATCATCGGTAACCCCCACTCCTCGATCTTCATGGCCGACTGGACACTCGTCCTGGGCGGAAACATGATCAAGACGATCTCCTGGTACGACAACGAATGGGGTTACTCAACCCGCACCGCCGAGCTGATCACTCTGCTCGCCAAGCTCGGTTGATTCTTCTGAGCATCCGTCCTTGAACGGGTGGGCTGGTCCCGCTCTACTAGCTTTGGGGGATCTGGACTTTCTTTGGAGAGTTCAGATCACCCTCGCGACCTAATCCTTCCAGAGGCTACCTCCTTGGCCAAGCAGACGATCCGCGACTTCGACGCAAGTGGCTTGAGAGTCCTGGTGCGAGTGGACTTTAATGTCCCCCAGACCAAGGATGGTAAAGTCTCCGACGACCGCCGAATCCGCGCCGCGCTCCCGACTTTGAACTACCTCTTGGACCATGGCGCAGCGTTGATCCTGGTGAGTCACCTCGGTCGACCCACAGGTGATCCCACGACAGACGCTTACTTTACGCTGGATTTGGTGGCTGCTCGGCTCCAGGAGCTGATCGGTCGGTCTGTGATCAAGGTCAACGACACGGTTGGCGACGAGGCCAAGAGTGCCTGCTCGTCACTCGTCCCAGGCGGGATCGTGGTGCTCGAGAACGTTCGATTTAACAAGGGCGAGAAGAAGGGCGACCCTGCCTTCGCCGCTCAACTTGCAGGCCTTGCCGACGCATATGTCAACGATGCTTTCGGCACCTGCCACCGGGATGAGGCCTCAATGGTCGCAGTCCCCGAGAAGTTCCCCGCAGGACGACGCGCGATCGGCTTCCTGGTCGAGAAGGAACTCCAGATCCTTGACACCTTGCTCAAGAACCCCAAGTCCCCCATGGTCGCGGTCATGGGCGGGGCAAAGGTTTCCGACAAGATTGGCGTGATCGAGAACCTCTTGCCCAAGATTGATCACCTGCTCGTGGGCGGGGCGATGACCTACACATTTCTTAAAGCCCAGGGTCATGGCACCGGCAAGAGCCGGGTGGAAGCCGACAAGCTCGACGTGGCAAAGCACTTGCTCGACCTCGCCGGTCAGAAGCTGGTTTTGCCGGTCGATCACCTTGTGGCCGAGTCGCTCGATGTTGGTGCCAAGACGATGGTCGTCGAAGGTTCCGACATTCCCGAGGGCTGGCTGGGACTCGACATTGGCCCCAAGACCGCTGTGTTGTACGGAAACATCATCAAAGCCGCTGGGACTGTCATCTGGAATGGCCCCATGGGCAAGTTTGAGGATGAACCCTACCGCCAGGGCACGATCAAGATCGCGGAAGCGATGGCATCCTCTCCCGCTGTGACGGTGGTTGGTGGTGGTGAGACTGCGGAAGCTGTCGAAGAGTTTGGCTTTGCCGATAAGATGAGCCACGTCTCAACAGGGGGTGGGGCCTTCCTCGAATCGCTCGAGGGGAAAAGCTTCAACTCGCTCAAAGTTATTCCCGATCGTTAAGATAAGGTACATTGTCTCGATCGGCGTTCTGTGCGTCGGTCGAGACGATGACTTCGCTGTCTCTTGGAGGCGGTTTACGACCACGTATGGGTGACGACTCGTCGCCTCGGACTCGTGACCAACGTCTTGCGGCCTGGGACTCACTCCCGCGCCCCGTTGTCACTCCATCGATGCTGAACTGCGACTTCGCTCGCGTCTCCGCTGAACTTGATGCACTTGCTCAGGCTGGCGTTCTCGCTGTGCATCTCGATGTTATGGATGGTCACTTCGTCCCCAACCTCAGCTACGGTGCTCCGGTGATCGCCGACTGGCGGCCTCGCACCGACTTCGCGTTCGACACCCACCTGATGATCTCTGATCCCGCCCGTTACCTCGACGATTTCGTCAAGGCGGGCTGCGACACGATCATCTTCCACATTGAGGTTGTTCCTCAGCCGATCGAACTCATCCGTCGGATCCGTGACCTCGGGTGTCGGGCGAGTCTGGCGATCAACCCGCCTACCCCCTTCCATGCGATCGAGCCCTTCCTAGGCGACGTCGATGCGATCCTCGTCATGAGCGTGAACCCGGGCTTCGGCGGCCAGAAGTTTGAGCCCTTGGTGCTCGACAAGGTTCGCGCAGCTCGATTAGCCCGCCCCGATTTGTGGATTTCGATCGACGGTGGGATCAACCCGACCACGGCTGAAATGGCCGTCGCCGCTGGAGCGACGCAACTTGTCGCTGGCTCAGCGGTTTTCAAGACCCGAGATGGACATTACGCGACGGCCGTCGGTGAGTTGACCGAAGGCGCACGTCGCGGGACCGAACGAGGCGAAGCAACGGCCCGACCGGCCGAAGCGGCGTCCCAAGTATGACCCAAGTGGTCCTGATCCGCCCCGGCGCGACGGTCTACGACGAGCAGAACCGCGTGCAAGGTATCCTCGACATCCCACTCTCCGACCGGGGCCGCATCGAAGTGGTTGCCCTGGCCGAGAGCCTCACCGGTGCCACGATGGCCGCCCTCTATTGCGGACCCGGCGAGAGTGTCCTCCGAACCGCCGAGGCGGTCGGCAAGGTGCTCGGCCTTCGACCCAAACGCGTCGAAGATCTTCGCAACCTCGATCAGGGATTGTGGCAAGGTCTCCAGGTCGATGAACTCAAGCGGCGACACCTCAAGGTCTTCCGCCAATGGCTCGATGCTCCACTCACTATTTGTCCCCCACTCGGTGAAGATGTTGAGTCTGCCCTCCAGCGCATCAAAGATGCCCTCAAACCATTGGTTCGCCGCCATCGCGATCAGGCGATCGGTCTCGTCGCCGGCGAGCCAATCGCCCAACTCATCGCTTGCCACCTCCGCCGTGACCCACACGTCCACCTGGAGGAGCATAGCCCAACCTGCGGCGTCGAGAGAATCATGGTCGTCCCCGAACTCATCCGAAATGGTTATGTCTGAAATGACATGATCATATATTCGCAAATGTCCATCGTCAGGATCTTCGCGACGAAGTTGTAGGACAGCGTGCTGGGATAGGGAATAAATTCTCTAGACACGCGGAATGTCATTGATTCTGATGGACGATCCGCAAGAGCGCCTTGTGAAGCGAGTATTCTCTGGACCGAACTCACAGAATCTTCTTGTGAGTGTATGTGGATTCTTAAGATATTCCAAGAGTCATGACCTCTTTTGATAGCCACACGTCATCGCAGTGATCTGACCAGTATCCGTTCACGCTACGATTTCTTGGAAGGGACGCCTCAATGCCGACCAAACCTGGAGCATCTTCAAACGGTTGGCACGGCCAGTCCGAGCCTCGTGGAGTCCCTGTTGGGGTCTTCATGCCTTGCGACTCTTGCGGGGCGACCTTGTTTCGCAAGCAGGTTGAGCGAAACCTCAACGTCTGCCCTGAGTGCAGCCACCACTTCACCGTCACGGCGCACGAGCGGATCCTCCAACTGCTCGATACCGACACGTTCGAGGAGTGGTTTGCCGACCTGAGACCGGGCGACCCCCTCGGCTTCAATGATCGACGACCTTATCCCGATCGGGTGAAGGCCGAGCAGGAACGGACGGGGCTCACTGAGGCCGCTGTGGTTGGCCAAGGGTTTATCAAGGGCTTGCGGCTTGTGTTTGGGGTGACCGATAGCGGTTTCATCATGGGAAGCATGGGCTCGGTCGTTGGTGAAAAGCTCACCCGGGCGATCGAGGAGGCGACCAAGCAGCAGCTCCCCATCATCATCGTCTCGGGCTCTGGGGGTGGGGCCCGAATGCACGAGGGTATTTATTCGCTGATGCAGATGGCGAAAGTCTCCTCCGCACTAGCCCGCCATCATGCTGCGGGCGGGCTCTATGTGAGCGTGCTGACCAATCCGACTATGGGGGGTGTCGCCGCCAGTTTCGCCTCCCTCGGCGACATCATTCTCGCGGAACCCAAGGCACTTGTCGGATTCGCTGGCCCCAAGGTTATCGCCCAAACGGTCCGCGTTCGGCTTCCTGAGGGCTTCCAGACGAGTGAGTTTCTGTTGGAACATGGTTTCGTGGACAAGATCGTTCTCAGGAAAGACCTGCGGAGTATGCTCGCCCAGTTGATCGACTACGTCACTCCATAAGCCTGACTGAGTTCGACCGGCTTGCCGTTGGGCGACTGCGACTTTAGACTGGCACCCGGTCGTCTCCACCCAACCCGCGAGGAACTGCAACCATGCCCCGCACCATGGCGCTTGGGCGAGCCCGTCGGCTCGGCCTAGGTCTCTCCGCTCTGCTTCCGCTGGTCGCCTTCCAGGCAGCACGCGCTGATGTCGGACTCCCCGCCATCTTCGGCACCCACATGGTCCTCCAACGAGATATGAACGACCGTGTCTGGGGCTGGGCAGAACCCGGTGAAAAAGTCACCGTCACGATCGCCACCCAGTCCAAGTCGACCGAGACCGGAGCGGACGGCCGTTGGTCAGTCACGCTGGATCCGCTCCCTGCCGGTGGCCCCCACACCCTGACGGTCAAAGGTAAAAACATAATCACCTTTGAAGATGTACTCGTGGGCGAGGTCTGGATTTGCTCGGGCCAGTCGAATATGCAGTGGGCGGTCGGCCAGTCGAACGATGCGGATCTCGAAGCGGCGACTGCCAAGTTCCCCAATATCCGCTTCATCTCCGTGCCCCAGGTCGGCACCCAAGAGCCCCAGCGCGACTTCAAGGGCTCATGGCAGGCTTGCTCACCCGCCACGGTGAAGGAACTCTCCGGGGTCGGTTACTTCTTCGGACGCCAGCTTTATCAGACGATCGATGTCCCCATTGGCCTGATCGATAACGCCTGGGGTGGGTCGGCCTGTGAGGCTTGGATTGAGCCCAAGATCCTCGCTGCCGACGAGTTCTATAAGCCCTTGATGACGAACTGGGAACGGATTGTAGTCAACGTTGCCAAGGCCAAAGAAGAGTTTCCCGCCAAGCTCAAAGAGTGGGAAGAGGCGGTCGCCAAGGCCAAGGCCGAAGGGAAGACCGAGCCCCGCAAGCCACAGGCCCCTGATGGACAGCTCAATGGCAACTCGCGACCGGGCAATATCTACTTTGGTGTGCTTAAGCCGACCATCGGTTATGGGATTCGCGGTACGATCTGGTACCAGGGCGAGTCAAATGCCGGTCGCGCTTATGAATACCGTGAGATGTTCCCACTCATGATCAAGAGCTGGCGTGATGAATGGAAGATCGGCGATTTTTCGTTCTACTGGGTTCAGCTCGCCGACTTCCTACCCGAGAAGAGCGAGCCGGGTGACAGTAGCTGGGCCGAGCTTCGCGAAGCTCAGACCATGACCATGGCACGTCTGCCCAAGACCGGTCAGGCGGTTATCATCGACCTCGGCGAAGCTCAGGATATCCACCCCCGCAACAAGCTAGACGTCGCTAAGCGTCTCGCACGCTGGGCGTTGGCCAAGGATTATGGGATCGATGTCCCCTACCAAAGCCCAACCTATAAGGCGATGGAAAAGAAAGGGAACAAGGTTGTGCTCACGTTTGATAACGTTGGCGCAGGCCTGAAGGCATTCGATGTTGCCGATCTCAAAGGGTTTTCAATCGCAGGGTCCGACCGAAAATTCGTCTGGGCCGATGCCAAGATCACTGGCAAGGACACGGTGGAAGTCTCCGCTTCCTCAATCAGCGATCCCGCCTCGGTCCGCTACGCCTGGGCCGACAATCCCGTCTGTAACCTCTACAGCCGCGAAGGCTTGCCCACGACTCCGTTCCGCACAGACGATTGGCCTGGTGTGACTGCGATCAAGAAGTGAATTGACATTGGCAAGTTGATCAGCCAGCCGTCCCAACCTCGCGAGGTTGGGACGGCCTTTTTTGATCACTTACATGTGTCCATGTCCATTGTTGTTTTCTTTCAGAGAATCAAGCTTCGGCAGGATCGCCTGGCCACGGTCCCTGCGTTGCTTGCGAATCTGATTCCTCGCGAGCAGCGAGGCAACAGAATCCGAATAAAACATGCCGACATCTGTCAGTGTGAACGCTTCTGACGAGACATCCATCAGTCCTGCGATTTCAAATGCTTCGAATTCGGCAGGGAAATCATCGGTCGGATCGGTGCCAAAGAAGTCGCGGTAGTTCAGTCGGTCGATCTGGATCGCTGCCAGCCGCCGCGCGAGGTATAAGATTTTCAGATCACTGGATGAGTACCGGAACTCGCGATCCCAACGTGATCGGCCCTGATCGATCATGGCGTTGTAGGAAGCAGAATCGTCGGGGTTCATGACCTTTATAGCGGTCCGACCTGCAAGCGAAGCGGAGATGGCGGCAGGGCCGAAGCCCAGTACGTCATAATGGTCGGGCTGAAAGCTGAGTTCTTCATACTGGAACCGTGTTGGTCGGCCACGATGTTCCTCACGCTCGAAATTCGTCAGCGTAGCCTGATCGAACCCTCGTTTGAGGAGCATCTCGCGAAGTTCCCGCCAATTCTGAGCCGCGACCTCATTAGGCGGCAGGCTCGCAACCAAGGCTGGGTCTTGAGACCAGTGTGTCCCCAATCCCGCGAACAACACAAGATGATAGAGGCCGATGTGGTCGAGACCGATCTCGATCGCTTGATTGACGTCGCATCGCATCGCTGACATCGATTGGCCAGGCAGATTGAAGAGTAAGTCACCAGAGACTGTGAACCTTCGCTGATGTCCGGCCTGAACAACATCCTCGAATGTCTTGGTGTTGCCGAATCCCGTGCGTCCCATCTGCTGAAGACGTTGATCATCGAAGGTTTGGATTCCCATGCTCAGGCGGAAGTGGCGAGCGGGCAGCTCTTCTCGGAGAATGTCGATCAGGAGCGGCTTTCGATCCAAGAATGCGCCCGGGACCCCCTCCAGGGTGACTTCGGTCGAGGTGAGATCAAACGACTCCGCGAGTGTTCGGCAAAGCTTGCGAAAAGACGCCGGCGGGCTGAGATTGGCGGTACCGCCACCAAAGTAAAGGCCCGTCACGGACCGACCGACCAGGCTGGGATCCATACGCAGACGTTGCTGGATTTCACGCACGACGTGATCGATGACGACCTCAGCTTTGCGTGTGCTGAAAGCCTCATGCGGAAAAGTGCAGAATCCGCAGCCAGCGATCGCCGGATTACAGAACGGATGCGGCAAGACACCAATCAAGAGCCCACGCCCAAGCTCGTAAGAGAGACTCAGCGGCGTCTGCGGGTCATGAAGTTCGTCGACGCGCGGCATCGCTGCGGCGAGTGGATATCCATGAAGGAGCCGGTGCCGTTGAGGCCTCTGCATTAGTCGATGAAGGTTCCGTGACTCCGGGGATGAGCCGCCGAACAAGGTTTTCTGCGGTAGATCGATCTGCGATAGCATCGGTGTCGGTCCATTCGTGCCGGAGAATGACCCTCAGATTCGGCTGGGTCTAATCGAGGCTGGTCGCCAGGTCATTCGCGAGTCGCTCGATCGCCTCACGCGTGAACTGGCACGTTGCGGCACTTCTTTTTCGAGTCGCCTCGTCAAAGGTTACGCGCGCGAGTCGAAGCGACGCATTTCGATCAACTTGAATCTCGTAGTAGGTACGCATGCTTTGACGCTCGCTCGGCGATTGACTGCGGAGTTGGGCCTGGCCAACCTCGGCATCCAGCTCCAGGACGACCAGCGGCTCCATCAAGTAGGTGAGTTTGGCAACCAGTCGGTCGGCCCAGCCCTTCAATTCCGCCTTAGTGAGAGGGGGGTGATCGAGCAGTCGATATTCCAGAGAGTCTAGCGCCAGCCCAACGGCTCCGCCGGTCGCGACATGGAGAGTGAGGTGACGATTCTCGAAATCCGCACTAATTACGCATGCACTCGTATCGGTGTGAGCGTCAATTGCGGCGGCGATCTTTTGGGTCAGGGGGTTCATGGCTTGCTCCTCCTAAAGGACGGATCGTGTGATCCGTGCCGTCGAATGATAAGAGTGTGCTCCGCCCATCCACGACCGTCTCAAGATGGACCGGTCTGGTCCAGAGGCGGTTCAAATGCCGCAACGTGTCCTGGGCATGGTCCAGTTTCAGGTCGAGCCCGAAATGATCGTGCCTCAGATACAATTCGCTGCGGTTACGATAATTCCCTTCAGTGACTCGGATAATCGGCTGGCCGAAGTTTGTCAACCCAAAAAGCAAACGCTCTTTGATTTGTTGGAATTGACGACTCTCGATCTCGTAGGTTTCCTGAGCATCGTTATGTTTGAAGCTGAACATGTTGTGACGCTTGCAGAAGTCGGCAGTCAAAAATGTGTCGACGAACGTGATATCATTATGGATCTTACGAACTTCGAAGATCTTGGCTCGCCCCTTCCCCAGCTTGGTATCCCAGCGCCGTCGTTCCTCCGTATTCTCGCAGGCATCATACTCCGGGCCAAATTGGCCCTTATTCCATCGATCTTCGATGTCGCGAAACAGCTCAATCCCGAGCTTGTAGGGGTTCAAGCTACCGGGAGACGTCGCCATCGTCCCGGAGTGATGGTCGGCGTAGTCCACCACCTCGGACGCGTCAAGAATCCGGGTCGTCATCATGGTCGAGTGCCAGTAACTCGCCCAGCCCTCGTTCATGATCTTGGTCTGGCCTTGCGGAGTGAAGTAATAGGCCTCCTGGCGGACGATATCGAGTACGTCACGCTGCCAGGCGTTCAGCGGAGCGTTTTCGAGCAGGAAGAGCAGAACATCTCGTTCGGGGTTCTCGGGGAACTGCCGCGATTTTTGCTGTTCGGCTTCTTTCTTTTTTACTTGCTCCTTGAGGAAGCTGGGAGGATTCACATACGAATCCATATAATCCTTGCTTTGAAACTTGTGGACTCCGTTGTCAGCCTCGGAATCGCGTTCGAAGTTGTACCGGTCGGGGGTATCGCGTCTCTTGATGAACATCGAGTGGATATCGATCAGGTTTTCGAGTGAGAGGCAACTATCGATAAAATCCTCGACAATTTCTTCGCCAAACCGCTCCATGTAAGAGCGGATGCGGTTGCCATGGTTGGCTGTCTCATCCATCATCTTGCGGTTAGTCTGGCTGAACCAATGGTTATTCTTGAAGAAGTCGTTATGACCATAAACGTGAGCCATCACCAATTTTTGATCGACTCGCATATTGCAGCGCAGCAGGTATGCGTAGCATGGGTCATTATTAATGACCATCTCGTAGATCTTTTGGAGACCGTACCGATAACCTTTTGAGAGTTGTTCATACTCCATACCGAATCGCCAGTGGGGGTATCGCGTGGGGAATCCACCGAGCGCGGCAATCTCGGACAGTTCGTCGTAGTCGAGCACTTCGAAAATCGTGTTGTAGAAGTCGAGCCCATACTCGAGCGCATAGCCTTCAATCTCGACCTGGAGTTCCCTCAGGTCAGCGGGCAAGTTATGCGAATTGACGAGATTAGCCATCACGATCTGACCTCACCCTTGAGCTTCGATTGTTCGGTTTGCCCTTAACGTCCTCGCCCGAGAAATTCCTTGATGGAGTCGTAGATTCCCTCTTTGTTGCGAATCTCCGACAATGCGAGGTTCGGGACATTTTCAAAGGCTTCTTCAAGCTCCCGAAAGAACTCGCCGGAGCCGTAGGGGCTCTCGACCTGCCCGTAGCCGAACAGGTTCGACTTGGGGAGGATCTGGTCGCGTAACAGACTGATGCATTGGCGGTTATCTTCTCCCCAGTTGTCGCCGTCGCTGAAGTGGAGCACATAAATGTTCCAGTCTGCCGGGGGATGATCGGCCTCAATGATCTTGTTGGCGAGGTTGTAGGCCGAGCTGATCCGGGTCCCGCCACTCTCGCGAGTGTGATAAAAGGTATGTTGATCAACTTCTTTGGCCACTGCATCGTGGATAATATATCGCGTCGTCACTCCGTCGTACTGGCTCCTCAACCAGGTGTCTATCCAAAACGCTTCAATCCGTACAATCTCTTTTTGGTCGTCGGTCATGCTCCCCGAGACATCCATCAAGTAGAGGACCACGGCATTGGAATGGGGCAGGGCGATCGGATTCCAGGACCGATAGAGCTTGTCCTCGCGAACGGGGATGACCAGCGGGTCGCGGGGGTTGTACGTGTTCGAGGCGATCTGCCGCTTGAGGGCTTTCTTGTAAGTTCGTTTGAAGTGCCGGAGACTTTCGGGACCTGTCTGACGGATACCCGTGTACTTATCCTTTTCCTCGATAATGTTCGCTCGTCCCTTGGGCTCGATCCTGGGCAGGGCGAGCCCCTCGCCGAGAATGGCGGCGAGTTCATCCATCGTCAGTTCGACTTCGAGGAGGTGTCGACCGGGCGAGTCGCCCGCTCCTTGGCCGGGCTCGCCATCGGCGGATCGTCCGATCGGCTGACCCACATCTCCTGGCCCTTGGCCGACCCCCCCGGAATTCTTGCTCCCATAACGGAACTCGGGTATTTGAATCTGAGGAAGAGGGATCGACACCAGTTCGCCACCGGTCTTGCCAATCATCTCTCCATGCGTGATATATTTGCGCAGGTCTGCCTTGATCTTGCCGCGCACGATCTGCTTGAATCGGTTTGCATCCCGCTCGATTTTCCGGACCACAGCACAAGGTCCTCGCCACTGGAGGTGTAGGAAATCACCGAGTGCGACCGACGCTTCGCCCCCGAGCGCGGCAAAATATGCCCGCAGCCTGGGCGGTTCGATCCTCTCGGATGGCAAAGAACGGGAAGTCGGCAACGGAGGAAGAAGGAGTCAATCGAGAGGCAGGTGCAGACCTTATGGCGATGATGTGGGATTGACCCGATCGGCTCCGCCACGAGTCTGTTCATCCTGTCCAGCAAATTCTATACCGGCAGGTGGTCGTGCTCAAGGCCCGTTTCCTTCTGGAGTTGGGGACTGGCTCTTAGGGGGCACACACAGAGCCAATCCCCAATTCCAAGGCAAGGAAGAACAGGGGGAGTTTTGAAATGGCCTAGTGGGTGCCGCGTTTCACGTCACCACGGGCGAAGATACTAGCGACATAGTTCAGCACGTCGGTTGCCGAATCTTCATCGTAACCGTAGTTACGGATCAACCGGCCCTTGACGATATCGATCTTCTCCTGGGTGTCCTTATCGACAACACTCGACACGAGGCTTGTCAGCTTAATCGTATCTTTCTGGTCCTGGAACAACTTGAGTTCAAGGGCCTTTTGCAATCGTTCATTCGTTCGATAATCGAACTTCTTGCCATCAAGTGACAAGGCACCGATGTAATTCATGATTTCGCGTCGGAAGTCGTCCTTTCGACTTTCGGGGATGTCGATCTTCTCTTCGATCGAGCGCATCAGGCGTTCATCGGGTTCCTCGGTCTGTCCTGTATACTTGTTCTTGACTTTCTCGCGCTGGGTGTAGGCCTTGACGTTATCGATGTAATTGCCGCAGAGCCGGGAGAGGGCCTCTTCGTCGGCGGCGATAGCGCGTTGGACCTCGTTCTTGACGATATCCTCATATTCCTCTTTAACGACCGAGAGCAAGTGCTTGTAGTGCTTCTTGACCTCGTCGTTATTGATCAGAGAATGATGCTTTAGACCCGCCTCAAGCTCATTTAAGACCATGAAGGGATTGACGGAACGCTCATCGGCGTGGGCGACCAAGGCGTTGCTGATCTTGTCCTGAACGTATCTCGGGCTGATCCCGTGCATCCCTTCGCGTTCGGCCTCCTCGCGAAGCTCCTTAATGTTGTCCTCGGTAAACCCGGGCAGGGTTTTACCGTTATAGAGTTTGAGCTTCTGGAGCAGTGTGAGCCCGGCGTTCTTGGGCTCTTCAAGCCTGGTCAAGACGGCCCACATCGCGGCGACCTCAAGCGTATGAGGTGCGATCTTCTTGCCGCGAACGCGCCGGCTGTTGTAATCCTTTTGATAGATATGAATTTCATCGGAGAGCTTGGTGACATACGGGACGTCGATCTTAACCGTTCGGTCGCGAAGCGCTTCCATGAACTCATTCGACTGAAGCTTTTTGTACTCCGGTTCATTGGTATGACCGATGATGACTTCATCAATATCCGTTTGGGCAAACTTCTTCGGCTTGATCTTATGTTCTTGACTTGCCCCAAGCAAGTCGTAGAGGAAGGCGACATCGAGCTTCAGGACTTCGATGAACTCGATGATTCCCCGGTTGGCAATGTTGAATTCACCGTCGAAGTTGAAGGCTCGCGGGTCGCTCTCGGTGCCATACTCGGCGATCTTGCGGTAATTGATATCGCCGGTCAGCTCGGTTGCGTCCTGATTCTTCTCGTCCTTGGGCTGGAATGTGCCGATGCCAACGCGATCTTGTTCCGAGAGGATCAAGCGGCGAACGCGAATGTCCGCCAAGACCCGAGACCAGTCACCGTCTGTTCGGGCCATCCGCTCGTTGAACATCTGACGGCAATATGGGCACAGATCGCCCTCGATCGAAATCGGGTAGGCCCCTAATGAGATCTCAGTGTTGAGCTCGGCCAGAATATCGGTACGAAACTCTTCAGGGATCAGGTGCAGGGGGTCTTCATGCATGGGGCAATCGACCCAGACGTCCTGCCCTTCGACCCCTTCCTCGCGCCAGCCATACGTGTAAAGTGCTCCATCATCAGTTCGCGAGTAATGCTCAAGTCCTTTCTTGAGCAGGCGAACAATCGTGCTCTTGGAAGACCCGACCGGCCCATGGAGAAGCAGCACTCGACGTTCGGTTCCATATCGGTGGGCGGCACTCTTGAGCACATTGACAAGGTTCATCAAGGTGCGATCGAGACCAAACACCGCGTCTTTGCCGCCATCGACCGGGTCGTCGAAGAACTTGTATTTGACGACCTTCTCTTTGTTGACCTCGATCTCATCGGTGCCGAATTCCAGGATCATGTCGTACAGCCGTTGGTAGGCGGTGCGGGTGACCTTGGGGTTGATATGGACGATGTCGATATAGTCGGCGAAGCCACCGGTCCAGTGTTTCTTCTGGTAGTCGGCCAGATTCTGGCGGCGGGCAATCTGGGCGATCAAATCCAGTCCTGCAGACATGGCGAATTCCCTCCTGATCGTTGACTTCGATGGGAGCGAGCGAGCGGATGCTCGCAGGGGATTCAGGCTCCGATTCCCCTTCGTTCCATCATCAAAGGGTATGCGAATCAAGTCGCGCCGACAGATTCATGAGTGTGGGGATACATGGCTCAGGCAACGGCGGGCGTGTGCGAGCAGCCACGCGGACCCTCACGATGAGGCTCGGCGAATTGTCAAAGGAGGACGGCTTCGTCGGTGACGAGTTCACTCATGATCGAGCGTCGCCCGGCGTGAATTTTCAGAAACGGTCGTTCGGGTCGCGGACAGTGCTATCCGAAGAGGTCAAGATCACCGAAATTGATGATCTGATGAAGGTTGAACGGGAGGAGGAAGTCCGACTCAATGCTCGGCTGGGCGAGTGCCTTCAGTGACTCATCTATTGAATTAGAACCCCGGCGGCGCACGATTGTCAAGCGGACCAGATCGGTTGGTTTACGAAAGGTTCAACCGATCCGCGCAGCAAGTCACACCCCCGCCGCATCTTGGACGTTTCCCGCTTCAGAGAGGTTCGCGTTTGGCAACGTTCGCTCGCCGAGTTCCACAAGCGCGGCCAGGATCATCAGGCCCACCGGCATCGTCACATAATGGGCATAAGAGTCGGCGGCGGCGAGTACCCAGGTTTGCGTGGGGAGTGATAACAGGATGGAATAGGCAATACCAGAACCAACGCCCGCGACCACACTCGCCGCCCCCAGAATCGCGACCAAACGCCCCCCTTCCGCCGCCAGAATCCGGCCATAACCCGCCAGAGCAGCGCGAGGATTACCACGTGTCCAGGCAGCGGCACCCACCACCCCGACCGTTAAGAACGCCAGACCTTGTTCATACATGATCCCCTCGCGGATCTGCCACCCGAGCAGATTGGTGATCCAACCGCTGGGTAGGTAATACTGGAACGTCTCCAGCAGAAGGAGCGCACCCATCGACAGATAGCGAGCGGGCAAGGCGAGCACACACGCGAAGATCGCGACGGGAAAGAGCTGGACAACGCTATCGGCATCAATGAGTTCGTTACCGGTATCGCCCAGGCTAGCGTTTCGCAGCTCGACGAGGATCCACGCGACGATCAAGCCGTCGGCCTGCATCATCAAGAGGGGAACGACCAGTGAGTCGAAGGGGACCGCGCACCAAGACTTGGGAGGGTCGTTTGCCCCTGCGATCAGCAGGGCGACCCTGTGGACAACATAGAGGGCGGAACTCCCCCAGGCGAAGGTCGCCCAGATCGAGAGGGTCGGCTTCTCGGATCTCGCCAAGATGTAAGGGTTTGCGCCCGCTTTCGTTGCCGCCTGGAAGATGATCACTGCGGCCAGAATCGCCAGCGGGAGGTAATCTCCCATGCTGAAGACATCCCTCCAGGGGATCACCGTCGCGTACACCCCATGTTCAAAGGTCAGTTCGCCGAGTCCCCGCGACTTGGTCAGAAGACGCAGGTCATCACTGCCACGGGGTTGGCTGTAAGTCAACATCTGGTCACTGGTCCAGACGAGAACAGTCGCCCCAATCGCCACCGCGACGATCCTGCTTGATTTCCTAAGACGATCCGCCGCCGCTTTGACCAGTCGCAGATGGCCTGGAAAATCGAACAATTGGCCCAGGGCCCGACCGAATCCCTGGCGAATGCCGACCAATAGAAAGAGGAGGAAGAGGCTGAGAACGGTCACGCCAAGCGCACTAAGGTCGGGGGTCGGCGTCGAAGGCGAGAGCGTTCCGCTGCCGAACCAGCGGCGGATTCCCAGCGACACGAGCGAGCCCGTCGTCGGAGCCCCCGACCCTGCTGCCCTCCCGCTCGCTGATTGCGCCCAGATCAGAAACCCGCTCAAGACGACACCCCTTCCGAACAACCTTACGACCCAATTCCCGACCCGACGACAATTGTAATGAGTCAGATCTCAAGGCGACAGTGTGAGCTAAGCTTATGCTCCTTTTCAGAGACGACCCGAGCTGATTCTCTCAGGTTTTCTGAGCTGGAAGTAACCTTTCCCGGCCGCTTCGCGTGCGACTTCTCCCGAAAGGGGAGGTCAAGATTGACCAGTTTTGAGATCTTCCTCAGAGATCCCCTCTCTCTCCGACCCATCCTCGATCGTGGCGTCCGTTTCGACCGCACCTCGCTGGAAGATGCGGCACGGTATGCGCTGATCTCGCTCGACTCGACGATGCGTTCGAATGTCACCGTCGGCTCACCGGTCGATCTGCTAGTCTACACGCGCGATGATCTCCGATTGAATCGCCATCTGCGGTTCGCTGAACGAGACCCCGATCTCGTGGCAATCCACACCCAGTGGGAACAGGCCCTTCGCGTGGCCGTTCAATCGCTTCCTTCCGTGAAATTCGACGAGCCGAACTCATAATCGCTGCATTGATCGGTCGAATAAACACTTGTGAAACGAGGTCGACGGAATGGCTGATGATCCCAATCCATTCGCCCCATCACAAACTCCGGTCGGTCTGAGCAAGGATGAGCTAGCCGATTTGGACGGTTGTCTTCTGATGTGGTTGGTCAATTTGCTGCCGGTCCTTGGCTTCTTGTTCTTGGCTTGGGTGCTCGCCGTCGTGATTTTTGGGTCTCGGATTTGAGCGACCTGGGGCGGGTTGGGAGACGGTCGAATAAAGACTCGTCGGGTCCGGCATTGGTGCTCAGAGGGAACTCAGCTCAACTCGATTCCGAAGGTGCGATGGCTGGAATAACGGGCAATCCCAGCCTGGAGCACCAGCAATTCGCCGTTCTCAAAGGATGTCCAGTCCTCGCCGTCGAGTGAGCACGTTGCCACCACGTACCCGGTTTCGAGCTTACGAAAATGGAGCCCCTTCCACCGGTTGACGTCATGGTAAACAAAGAGGCGTTGACCATCCGAGAGCAGCATGTTGATCTTGCCGAGCTGATTGATCTCCGACAAGAATCGATGCAGCCAACGCCAATCTTCGACATGGTCGAGATGGCCACCTCGGCGATCGAGTTCGGCGAGCAGGTGACAGAACGCAAACTCGGAATCGGTGACGCCGAGCGGTCGGTAGTTACCTAGCGGCCTCGTGAGCAAGTTCCCTTCGAGCGTACCACTGTGCACGAAGAGATACTCACGTCCTTGTCGTTCACGCAGAAACGGATGAGTATCGCAATACGCGGGCACATCGCCGCGCGTCTTGTAACGAACATGAGCCAGATAGATTGTTGAAAGCGAATATTTATATGTTTCGATGAACTGGGATAATCGACTGGCTCCCCACCGAACCGGTTCCTTGATCAGGACGGCTGCTCGGTCGGGATAATACGCCAGTCCCCAACCATCGGCGTTCTCTTCACCTCGCGAGGCGAAGCTCTGGAGCCAGGGCCCGGCTGAGGCCGGTTTCGTAAAGCTCAATGCCATCAGCTCACACATAATTTGATTCCAAACTTGTCTTGTTGATACATGAAGAGCTTCGTAAGATGTCGAACCTGGCAGAGATCGCTCACCCGGAATGCGACAGGCCCGGACGTAGAACGCCCGGGCCTGTTGATCAGAACCTTTACCGCGATCTCAGCGACCACGCCTCGTGGGAGGAGCAGGGGCGGGGAGCACCCGCACCTCGTTGTTCGCAGCGTCATAGCACTCGAACTGAAGGTGTTCGGCGGCGGCACCGTCCTCGGGGCGGACATGGATGGTCATGGTCCCCTCGGTCTCCAGCTTGGCGATCTCGAGACGCTTGCGGTTATTAAGATAGGTGGCGACCGGCACACTCACTGCGACGTTGATCCGGCGGACCTCCTCGCGGTGCGCGGCCAACGCCAAGAGACGCATGACGTCGATCGACATGCTTTCGACCGTCTTGATCAGGCCTGCCCCGGTGCAGTTCGAGCAATCCTCGTACACTGAACGCTTGAGGCTGGGCCTGATCCGTTGGCGAGTCATCTCGATCAGACCAAATGCACTCATCCGGAGCACCTTGGTCCGAGCACGGTCGCGTTTAATGGCGTCGCGGAGGGCCTTTTCCACCCCTCGGCGATGCCTCTCTTCACGCATGTCGATGAAGTCATTGACGATCACGCCACCCATGTCACGCAAGCGCAATTGGCGAGCGATCTCCTTCGCAGCGCGAAGGTTCATCTCATAAGCCGTTCGTTCGGCATCGTTCTCGACCCGGAAGTTCCCCGAGTTGACGTCGATCGCCACCAAGGCTTCGGTCTGGTCGATGACGATCGATCCCCCCTCCGGCAGGGGAACATGCCGACGCTGGATCTTGGCGATCTCCTCTTCCAGGCCGTACTTGTGGAAGAGTGGCACCTTCTCGCTATACAGCTTGAGCCGGTTGACAAACCGAGGCATCACGACCCGAAGGAACTCCTGGGCACGCTCAAATGCTTGCGGCTCGTCGATCCAGATCGTGTCGATCTCAGCGTTGAAGATATCGCGAATGGTACGCGTGATCATATCCGATTCTTGGTAGATCGGAGCTGGGCTACGCGACTTCTTGATCCTGCGGAGGATCACCTTCCAGAGTCGGAGCAGATAGGCCAAGTCGCGAGCGAGTTCGCCCTTGGTCCGATCCAGCCCCGCCGTGCGGACAATGAAGCCTAGACCCTTGGGCGGGTTGAGTTCGGTCATCAACTCGCGGAGTTTGCGCCTTTGACCTTCGTCGGCGATCTTGCGTGAGACGCCAACCCGGTTTAGGCCTGGCATCAAGACAAGGTATCGTCCCGGGATACTAATATAGGTCGAGAGTGTCGGACCTTTATTGCCGATTGCCTCTTTGATGACCTGGACAAGGACATCGTCCCCACGCCGGAAAATGTCCTGGAGCGGCGGCTTGGGTCCACCGCGACCACGGGCGGGTTCACCCCGACGCGGGCGAGCTTCCACTGGGCCACGCAGGCCCATCTCACGCTCGAGTTCGGCGATCTCCTCAGCCTCGCGACGGATCTCCTCTTCAAGTTCAGGATCGATCTCGTCGTCTGGGTTGGGAGGGCGAACCTCGTCATCGTCATCATCCTCGTCATCGAAATCGTCGTCATCGTCGTCGCTCAACCGACCTGTCGGCTCGTCGTCGAAGTCGAAGTCGTCGATCGGCTTGGAGGAAGCGGGCGATGGGGCCGGCGCACGACGGGGAGGGGGCTCGGGACGGCGGGCGGCGGGTGCCCGACGCGCTGGCTGCGGAGCCGGTGCCGGCTCGTCCTCTTCGTCGAGTTCGGGGAAGTCGAGATCGGCATCAAGGTCTGAGGTCGAACCGACTCCAGGCCCAGTGACATCACGCTCGCCCTTGCGGCGGCGGCGACCACGACCGCGTCGACGGCGACGACCTTCAGCCTTGGCTGCTTCTTCGGCGGGGGTCCCGATCACGTCGGAATCAAGGTCGAGGTCAGAATCAAGGTCGAGATCGGCGTCCGAATCGGACCAGTCGAGGCGGTCGTCCGGCTCAAACGAAGCTGGCTCGGGAGGACGACTTCGCTCACGCCTCGGAACGTAACCGGGCTCGCCGGCACGGGTATGCGGAACCTTGGGCCGATCCGGTGACCGAGGGGGTTCGATTGGCTCAGGAGCACGAGGCACAGGCCGGCCTCGCTCGCCACCACGAACTTGTTCGAGAGGCTCAGGAGTGCGGCCGGTAGCCTGACCCCGCTCACCACCGCGAACTTGTTCGAGAGGCTCGTGGGCACGAGCCGTTGGCCTAGGTCGTTCGCCACGCGACGGTTCGATCGGCTCGGGACGGGGACGCTCTCGGCGAGGATCGCGGTCGCGTGTAGGGGCGATCGGCTCGACCGTTTCCGAGGGGGGACGGAGCAGCGACTCGATCGGGGCCATCGATTCTTTGGGAACGGGACGGGGCCGTTCGGGACCGCGGTCTCCCCCTCGTGATCGGATCGCAGCCCGACCTGCCCGGGGCGGGGAGTCCTGGAGATCATCGACCTCGGGGACGCTTGACTGCAACGGCTCGTCGGTCTGTTCCTCTCGCGATTCCGCGGGAGAGGTCCGCGACCGACCTCGGGTTCCTCGTGGGCGACGATCCCGAGAGGAAGGTGATTCCGAGTCGAAGGCTTCGATTTCGTCACGAACCCGAGGCGAGCGGGGGCGGATCAGCTCTTCAATGTCGGGCTCGACGGCCCGAGCACGAGGAGGGGCTGCGGGCGGAGGAGGCGTCCTCTCCGGGGTCGTTGGGCGGGTGGTCCGTGCGGTCCGGCTCGGCGGAAGGTTGTCTTCCCAAGAATCGGCGGGAAGGTCGATCGCGGGAGGCAATGTTGCTGAAGGGGGCGTCGGTCGAGCGCTCGACCGAGGTCGGGGCGGCGGCTCGGGAGCACGGGGGGGCGGCTCAAGAGCACGTGATTCTCGAACGACACGTGAAGACCGGCTCGGGGGTAGGTCATCTTCCGCAGCGGATAAGCTCGGGGCCGGCGGAGGAACCGGAGCGACAGGTGTTCTCGACCGGGTCCGAGCGGGTGGCTCATCGTTCCAGGTAAACGGCTCTGGCGCGGGTTTGGTCCAGACCGGTGGTGCCTCTTCGACCACAACCGGGGGGGGTGGAAGTACGGGCGGAGCGACCGGAGCGGGGGGCGGTTCGACCTTCGCTTTGCTCTCCAACGGACGAGGCGCGGGAGGTACCTTCCAATCGTCGATCAGGCCTTCGCCGAACCGACGATCACTCTGATCGCGACGGCCCTTCTCCGAGCGATCGGGTCGGTCCCGATCTCGATCCCTCGGCCTGGGTCGCTCATCGGGGTAGAGCGGGGGCAAACCCGCGCCGAACGTACTTCGATCTTCGATCACGGGCCGGGGCCGCTCGCGGTCCTGGGTCGGGCGAGGCCGCTCTTCCATCGGGCGAGGCCGATCCCGATCATGGACCGGGCGAGGCCGATCGCGGTCTTCCATGGGGCGAGGTCGATCCCGGTCTTCCACCGGCCTGGGTCGATCTCGGTCTTCCATGGGACGAGGCCGATCCCGGTCTTCTACCGGACGAGGCCGATCGCGATCTTCAATGGGTCTAGGTCGATCGCGGTCTTCTACCGGGCGAGGCCGATCGCGGTCTTCGATGGGTCTGGGTCGATCACGATCGTCGGTGGGCCGAGGTCGATCGCGGTCGCTCGGTCGTCGCGGGTCTCGCGAGGAAGGGCTTGAGGGCTCGGATTCGCCTTGATGACGTTCGTAATACTGCGGCTCGACGTCGGAGACGTGCAAGAAGCCGTTACGGCCGACCGAGAAGTCGACAAACGCAGCCTGGATGGCTGGTTCGAGGTTCACGATCTTACCTTTGTAGATGTTGCCTGTGTAGCTTTCCAGGCTTGTTCGTTCGACGTAAAGCTCCTCAAGGATGCCGTCCTCGACAATTGCGATTCGGCATTCCTCGGGCTGGAGCACGTTGATCAGCATTTCTTTCTTCATGCGGACTCTTTCTGCGCACTCAGAGAGGGCAATGAGCGTTGAGTTCTTGGCTTTCTGATCCGTCATCGAGCGATTCGTGCTCTTCGTCCAGACGATCGGTCGGCGCTGGGCTTATCGTCGTCTTGGAGGACGGCGGAGCCGGAGCGGGCGAGGGAGGCATAGGGGCGAGCTCGACGTCGGTCCGAATCAGTACAGCCCCAGTCTGGATCAGGTCGCGCAGGTCCAGGGCGTCGATGACGTCCTCGGGCCGGGCCGACCCGTCCTGGGTCATTTTCAATCGAAAACTCAGCAAGCCGGAGGTGCCGTCAATTCGGCCCTCCAGCAGAAACGGTCGGAGGTCGTCCTCGGTCGCGCGCTCAGCCCGGCGGCGGAGGTACGGCCAGCGTTCGCTAGCCAGCAACCGCTCAAGACTGGCACTCGCCTCGGCCCGACGGTTATCGGGAACTTGCAAGGCAAAACAGACAGTGGCCGCTTGGGCACTCTTTCGGGAATGGGCGGGCTCAGCTTCGAGCCATTCGAGACCTTCAGGACTCTCAGCAGCGAGCTTGGCCAGGAGAACCTCGGGCTCCATCGGCTCGGCCAACTCCATCTCAAGAACTTCGCGCTCTCCCTCGATTCCTAGGCCCAGAGCCAACGTAAAAACGATGCGCGGACGGGGGTTGAAGCCTTGGCTGTAAGCCATGGGGATCGAACCGCGCCGGGCCATCCGCTCCAGGCAGCGCATCAGGTCATGATGGCTAACGAGTCGCAGGTCACCACGCTTGGCGAACCGGAGTCGGACCTTGGTGCAAGCGGTCGTTGCAATCGGGGCGTTTGGAGATTCCGTAGGGGTCATCACAGCGTGGTCGTCATCTTCAGAAAGTGGTTCGGGGCAATAGGTTCGTCCAGTTTGCCGACGGATCTCAGGGCGTTACGCGCCGCTTGGGGTGTCGGGCAAATTGGCGCGGAGTGTTCGATTTAGGACTTCAAGAACTCCGATGGAGGTATCACAGAGCAGGGCTTCGGCGGCGACCGCGACGGCAACTTCGGACCGAATGCCGCGGATCACCCGCTTGACCTCGGGAAGCTGGTGCGGGGCCATACTTAGGTTGCGCAGACCAAGACCCATCAGCAACATCGTGTAGACGGGGTCTCCCCCCATCGTACCGCAGACGCTCACAGGGATCCCTCGCGCCTCTCCGGCGGCAACGACCATGGCGATCAAACGCAACACAGCGGGGTCGGCCGCGCTGTAGATGCCCGCAACGGTTTCGTCGGTTCGATCGACGGCGAGAGTGTACTGGGTCAGGTCATTGGTACCAATCGAGAAGAAATCTACCTCCTTGGCAAGCTGGTCGGCGATGATCGCAGCGGCTGGGACCTCAACCATGATACCAACGGAGGGGAGCGTCTTAGGCAACGCCACTCCCTCGGTCGCAAGTTCTGCAGCGACTTCGATCAGCAAAGAACGGGCCTGACGAACCTCGGTCACAGTCGTTACGAGCGGGAACATGATCCGAACATCACCCAGAGTCGCCGCTCGGAGGATCGCACGCAACTGGGTACGGAATAGGGCCGGCTCGCGTAGCGAGAGTCGTAAACTCCGTAAACCTAAAGCGGGATTAGGGTTACGTGTCAAGTCCGGCGAAGATTGGAAGAGGGCAATCTTATCGGCACCCAGATCCAAGGTCCGAATAATCACCGGGCGACCGGCCATTGAGCGGACAACAGCCTCGTACGCAGCGAACTGTTCGTCTTCCGTGGGGGGATGTTCGCTATTCAAGTAGAGGAAATCGGTCCGATAGAGCCCGACTCCCTCTGCGCCTCGTTCGAGGCAAACGGTCACTTCGTCGGCGAACTCAATGTTGCCCCAGAGGTGGACCGCGAGCCCGTCGAGTGTCACTGCCGGGAGCGGGGCCAAACGTGACAGCCGTTCGAATCGCAAGGCCCGCTCTGCGGCCAGCCCTCGGTAACGGGTCAGAGTCGGCGGGTCGGGGTCGAGAATCACGATCCCCTGATGGCCGTCGATGATCACTTCGCGGCAGTCTCGAGCCAGGTCGAGGAACTTACCAAGTCCCACAACGGCGGGGATCTCCAGGGCTTCCGCGACGATCGCCGTATGGCTGGCTCGTCCGCCAGTCTCGGTGGCAAAACCAAGGACCAAGCTCGGGTTAAGCCCCGCAGTCTCACTCGGTGAGAGGTCCGGCGCGAGGACCACGCATTGGCCTTTCAAATCCGACAGTGTTGAGCTGGGAGCATCGCCGGCAAGTTCGACCAAAATCCTGTGGAGAATATCGCGGACATCGGCAGCTCGTGCCGCGAGGTGGGAATCGGCGATCGCTTCCAGCTTGTTCGCATGCCGTTCAAGAACCTCAAGAACCGCGTGTTCGGCGGCGAGGTGATCTCGTTCGATCTTCGAGGAGGCATCGCGAAGCAGAGTCGGGTCGGCGATCATCTGGGCGTGGGCCCCGAGAATGTCGGCGTACTGAGGACCGAGCTTGGATCGTGCTTCGTTTTCGGCGGCTTGGGCATCGCGATAGGCAGCCGTCAGACCGACCTTGAGTCGCACGAGTTCTGCGGGAACGATGGCGGGATCGATCGACCGCTGGGGGAGCCTGGGTCCGCGCGGGTAGATCACCAGGGCGGGTGCAATGGCGATACCAGGGCTGACGGCAATCCCACGGAGGATCTGCATGATTGCTCTGGCCGTCGGTTCGGATCCTCGTCCCTGATCACGATTCCGCTCAATAGGGGGCTGGGACATCTGCACCGGGACTTCCAGAGGGCGAGCGTCGCGACTTCGGCGGCTCAACCTGGTCTTGGTTGGCGGGCGGTGCGGGTCTCGTTCTGGGTCCGGGTCTCCCGGCGAAATCACCCTCCGAGCGGTCATGGGACGGGGTCCTTGTCGAGGCCCTCCTGCGTCTCATAAAACTGGGCGAAGACCAATTCGGCCAAAGCGGCAACAGCTTCCTCGGCGTCGTCACCGCTCGCTTCGAGTTCAAGCTGGGTCCCGCATTCGGCGGCCATGGTCGTCAAATCCAGGATGCTTTTTCCATTGTGACTATTCCCGTGGTGGATCACCCGGATGTCGGACTGGAACTGACCAGCGAGCCGAACGAACTTCTCGGCCGGTCGCATATGCAGTCCATAGGCATTTGTGATCTCGACCTGACGGCGGGCGACGGGCGATTGTGGGCTCATCGGCGGCTCGGGTCGGGGCAATTCGGTCCAGTTCAATTCAAGCCGGGTCACTTGCCATTACGGGCTCGACCGGTCAGCGAAGGACAACGGCCCTTCGCCTGGGATGGCATGCGGGCCGGGGGGAGAGGCGGCCCGCTTCTTGACCTTTGCCAGCTTGCCCCTCACGTGAGGGCAGGCCATGGCAACCTTTACACAACAGGCAGAAAAATCGGGGAGTATCCTTAGGAGAGTCACCCGAAAACCGAGCGAACAACGACCAACTTCAGGGCAAGGACCTTACTTGGTCCTTACGCGGAGTTGTGATCGGCTTCATCCAGAATTTCGATGACCTGTTCCCGAGTCTTCGATTGCCTCAAGAAGTTCGTGAACCGTTCATCTTTCAAGTGCCGCGAGATATTCTCCAAGGCCCGCAGATGTTCCCCCGGTCGATTGGGGGGCGAAACCAAGAGGAACAGAACATGGACAGGGTCACCGTCAAGCGATGCGAATTCGACACCTTGTTTCGAGAGGGCGACCGTGCCGATCAACTGATCGACGGTGGAGTGGCGTGTGTGCGGCACCGCGACTCCTTGGCCGATACCGGTCGAACCGAGTTCCTCACGGCCGAGGATCGCGCGGATGACCCCTTCGGTATCCGCCTCTGCGATCCGACCGGCCGCGTGTAAACTGCCCACGATCTCGCGGATCGCAGCCTCTTTCCCGGTCGCCTGGAGATCTACAATGATCGCGTCGCTCACCACAAAATCCGAAAGCTTCATCCGCCCCTCCATCCACGTGCCGTCACACAACTCGTCCCGAAGCTCGGGTCGATCGGACAGCACACCGCGACGCGGCGGGCGTCGCGGCCTGACTCATTCGTACGAGATGATCACGAACTTACAACACACTCGCCGGTTCTCATCAGCGACGCGACCCATCGCTCTTCACCGATCAGCACACACCAACCATGTCTCAAGCAATGTCTTACTTCGACTCGACGTCAGGAGGCAGGGGAAGGTCGGGATGCGCGGGGGTTGTCCCCCCCATCGACATCTCACCCTTGTGATTTTGAACCCGCTCCTTATAGCGCCGAATTTGTTGTTCGACCTTGTGGACACAAAGATCCATCGCCGCCTGGGGGCTCGGAGCCTTTTCCTTGGCAACGAAGTCGTGTTTGTGCTCGGCGGAAACCAGGATTTCCACTTCCCACTCCGTCTTCTGGTGATCGATGGCAACATCGATCTCCATAATCCGGTCGAAGTACTTGGGAATCTTCTCCGCTTTCTCGCGGATATATGCCAAGGTCTCCGGCCCGAGTGTGACGTGGCGAGACGAGATTTCGATATGCACGACGGGTCCTTACTTCACAGACAAGAGACTGGACCGTTCGGTCGGAGAGTCATCGAACCTCCCTGAAGCGTAACGCCCAACCTCACTCCTGGTCAAGAGATCGACCCCTCACACGAGGAGGATTCCAAAGTCTGAACCTTCTCCGACCGGGACAAAGCCGCCGAAGGTGGCTTTGTCTAGTGAATGCACAAAACCGCTGCTTCACTGTGTAAGCGATCATTATGCCCAGCGAATGGCGATTGCTCAGCGCAAGCTCGGCCGTTGAAGAAAACCGACACAGCAGAGATGTCATAAGCCTTTACAACGGCAATGGCAGTCAAATACAAGCGTGATGTTTCCGACAAAAGTCCTGAGTGGGAGCTTGGGACAGATGGGAGGCTTGCGGAAACTCGCATGTAACGCTTTGCCACAATTAGTCTTAGAACGCGGGAAGCGTCGGTTTTTCCATCAAGCTGCCCTGATTAATGTGGACAAACGTTCAATTCTGTCGGAAACGTCAGTAGGGAAGATTGAAATCTACAGTCGTTCCGTACAAGATGACGAATATGAGAAAATTACTGGAGGTCGAAGCCGGAACTCAACAGTCAACATCCAGGCAGAGAAAAACTCTAATCTATCCGAATGTAGATATTTTCAAGTCGGAAAAATGAAATTAGATAACCTGGAAATAACAAACTTTCGGAGCTTCGCCCATTTCCGGATGAAAAGTCTTGGCCGGCTCAATCTGATTGTCGGTACCAACAATAGTGGGAAGACAACGGTCCTTGAAGCCGTTCAGATCCTGATGGCGAACAACGACTTTGCCTCCATTTGGTCCACACTATCCCGTCGTGGTGAGGACATCTGGGTCGAAAAAGAATCTTTTTCCACAAGTTCGAGACAGGTCGAGATCAGACGGTTGTTTCACAACCATGAGATGGAAGTTGGAAGCAATTTTCAGATCACAGCACGAACGGAATTTGGCAAAACATCAATGGCAGCGAGGATCGAGGAGTATCGACCCGCTCAACCGCTGCTATTCGACACGGATTCACCCCCACCCGATTCGGCGGAAGATGATTATCCGCCATTAGCTCTCTCCCTTTCATGGTCTAATGGCCACGATAGAGAAATGAGCATCCCTATGAGTAGAAGAGGTGGCATCGCTTCGGACTTTCCTCGCCGAAATCCCACACGCTTTTCTACGGTAGAAAGTTCCCCGCTAAGATTGGTCACGGCATCGTCATTGACCCAGGATACTGTAACAAGTCTCTTTGAACAGATAGTCCTTACCCCGGAAGAGGATCTGGTCACTGAAGCCATGAGGATTATTGAGCCATCCATCGATAGAATCGCATCGGCTGGGTCGGAAAAGAGCCGATTCCCGTCACGATACTCCAATCGCGGTGGAATTCTCGTTCGTATGAAGAACAGCAAAGATCGGTTGCCAATTGGAAGTATGGGAGACGGTATCTGGCGAATGTTAGGATTGGCGTTGTCGGTCGTTCAGACGGCTGACGGCATACTTCTAGTCGATGAGATTGATACGGGATTGCATCACTCAACAATGAAAAAAATGTGGGAATTTCTCTATATCTGCGCAAAGAAGTACAACGTCCAGATCCTTGCCACGACGCACAGCAGAGATTGTTACCAAAGTCTTTCCGTCATCTGCCGCGATTTCATCGCCGAAAACAGCGAGGTCACCATTCAGCGGGTAGAGAAAGGACGAATCGAAGCCGTGCTCTACTCTGAACAAGAGATCATTGCCGCTGCAGAGCGGGATATTGAGGTACGTTGACGATGCCTAGAGCGATCCTGAAGAAGCTCCTTGTCGAGGGCGACGAGGAAAAACGTGTCATCCCTTACTTCATGAACGAACATTTCGTATGGGGCGACAACGAGAGGGATTGGGTCGTGACAATCGAGCAGTTCGGTGGAGTCGAAAATCTGTTGAAACCTGGTGTAATTGAAGCCGAATCGAAAGTTCCAGGTCTTTTGGCACTAGGCGTTATCATAGATGCAGACGATTGGCTGGAATCCCGGTGGACCCGTGTCCGTGAACGATTTCGGCGCGTAGCGCAAGATTTTCCAGAGAGCTTACCACCGGAAGGTCTCATATATCAATCACCAGATGGCGTGCGAATGGGTGTGTGGATAATGCCAGACAATCGTTCTCGCGGGATGCTGGAGACTTTTCTCAGCTCTCTCATGGAGCCGGACCGCCAAGAGATGTGGACCTTCGCCCAAAGGTCATGCGAGGAGGCCAGAGATCACGACGCACGCTATAACGACGTACAGCGAGACAAAGCATGCATCCACACCTACCTTGCTTGGCTTGATCCACCCGGTCGTCCCCTGCATATCTCAGTATTAGCCCGCGCACTTGACAGTAGGCTCCCTCTTGGAGTCTTGTTCGTTAAATGGTTCATGGATCTTTTCCAGCTACCTCCGCGGGAAACAACGCTCGCGGGTGTATCTACAGGCCCTTAACACGATGAAATCTTGACGCTGGGGGCTCGATCTCGCTCCGTCTCATCGGTTAAACCGGAACCAATCTCTTCCAAGAAAACCGATGGAACCAACAACGATGATCCCCTTACTCCTCGCGGCTCTGATTCTGGTTCTGCAGCTTGAGGCCACCGAAAAGGCGACATGTGCTTGGGCAGCGACACCACCGACCCTGGACGGCAAGCTCGACGACCCCTGCTGGCGGTCGGCTGCTCGGATCGACAGGTTTCCTTCCTTTTGGAAAGGGGTCCCATCGACCGATGCCACGGTGGCCAAACTTGTCTGGGATGACGAAGCCCTCTACTTCAGCGCGGAGATGTCCGACACCGAGTTGAAGGCGTTTGGAACCAAACGCAACGACCTGCTCTGGAATGGAGACGTCTTCGAACTCTTCTTCAAGCCCGAGGTCGACAAGCCTGCCTACTATGAGTTCCAGGCCAACCCGCGCGGGGTGATCCTCGAATTGCAGTTCCCCGAGCGGGGCTACTCTTTCGAGAAGCTCGCGTCAAAGCCACCCCTAGGCATGGTCGCGGTTGCGAGCCTGGTCGGTTCGCTTGACACACCTGGCGATACCGACATGCTCTGGCGAGTCGAAGGCAAGATCCCTTGGACCGTGTTCGAATCCACCGGAGGCAAGCCGAAGGTCGGCGCGACCTGGCGGTTCGCTCTCTGCCGCTATGATTACGGTAAGGAGGGAACACCACCGGTCCTGACGAGCTCGGCCCCGCTGACGAAACCGAGCTTCCATCGTCACGAAGATTACGGTCAGCTCACCTTTGAAGGCCCGGCTCCGAAGCCGTGATCACCTTGTAAACCAGGACCGATGAATTCTGCATGACCAGCCTCGCTCGGCTTGGGTTCGACTCAACGAACGCTACAAGCGGGCTAGACTCCGCACGAGCGTACCGAGCCTCATCAATCAATAAGTATGCGAGTTGGTACTTGTCGAGCACTTCGGCGATTGCCTTGGGGTCGGCGGGAGGTTCGAGCCCCTTTCGACCCGAGAGCCAGAAGACATCGCCAGGGTGTCGACTCATCACGGGTCCGGGAGTCAAGTTCTGATCTTTGAGGAAAGCACAGGCAGTCTCGAAGTCGGCATGTGTTCGCTCTTGGGCCGCCACCCGATTGCTGAGAATCGCATACGCTGCGTAAGGGATTGAGAAAATAAGCAGGAATTGAGCCGCCTGAAGTCGGGGTCTGCTCAACATGCGCCGCGCGGTATCATCATCGATTGAGTCAGTCGATGGGGACTGGTTCAGGGGGGACTCAGTCGGTGAGTGTCCCCCTGGATCGGCCCGAGAGAACAAATGCGTGAGCAGCCATTCAATCCCTTCAACTCCCCCAATCAACAAAAACGGTAGGAACGGAATCAAGAAGCGTCCAGCCTCGGTGAATGGCCAGACTAGCAACAACGGGAAAGTCACTAACGGCACGAGTCCCGCAAGCCGCCGTCCTTCGTGACCCGACAGGCAGCGCCACCATCCTGTGCAAATCAAAGCCGTGATAAGCAGAGCGCCAAAGGTTGCCAACATGCCGAGCATCGGTGTGCGAGTGAAGACCGTCGCCACTTCCACAAAGGGGCCGACAATCTGATCGGGAATCCTTCGGAGGTAAAAGAGCGACTGATCGGCGATCAATGAGCCGAGATTCCCGCGCGGGATAAGGTCAACCTGGGTCCGCCGACCGACAACGGCCAGCCAGACTCCCCAAGGTGCAAGTAGACTCAATACCAGGGTTGTCACAACGAGCGCCGCCCGTCGAGCACGTTGCATCCACAAATCGACGATCACGGCAACAACCAGGCAGATTCCCACATGGCGGGTCAAGACGGCTACCGCCAGCACGATCGCCAGAACCAACGTACTCATCGTCGTTCGAGCTTGAGCAATCAAAACGACGAGGCTGACCAAGAGCAAGAATAGTGGCTCCGACTGGATCGAGCCGCCGACCCGTCCCCAGGTCCAATTCAGGGCCAAGGTCAAGCCCATCGTGAACGCAACCCGTGCCGAATACATCGACGCAAACCATCGCCAGAAGCACAGAACGGCCAGCGTGCTACAACCGGTCGAGAAGAGGTGAGCCACGGCAAACGATCGTCCCGAGATTGACCAAACTGCGGCAAGTGCGATCGGATAGCCGGGAGGGAAGTGGGTATGCCGAGGCGCATCTGGGTGGGAGATCTCGCGATATCCCTGCCCCGTTCGGTACGCTTCGGCCAGGATGGCGTACCCAGCACCATCGTATCGGGGTGGGCTGGTGAAGCGAGTATTGCCTATGATATTCAGCAATGTGAGCGTGAAAAGGATCAACGCTTGAGCCAACGTCCAGCCTTGCGGTCGCATAGGTCCATCCCAGAGTTCACCCCGGCGCAAGCTCGCCGGGGCTTCATCATGGAACAGATCCTCGGTGACCGCAACAGGCGGTCATCCTACAACCGCAGCCACCGTTCGAGATGCGGAACGCGGGTTTGACGTCTTGGCCGCTGGCTTCTTCACCGAGTTGCGACCACGACAAACGGACTTCGCCTTCGGTGGCTCGGGAATCCAACCATCGTCGAGCTTCCGAACAGCTCGGACTTCGATCTTACGGACCCACTCGCGAGTCACCCCGAGCTGACGTCCGACTTCCTTCAACGTCAGGGGCGCTTCGCCACCAAGTCCGAACCGGAGTGAGACAATGGTCCGCTCGCGGTCGTCGAGGCGCTCAAGTCGCTTGTAGAGGTCGCGGCACTGGTCCTCATGTTCGAGGAAGAAGTCGGGGGCGTTGCCGTCATCCGCTGTATTTTCGGGGCTCCAGCTCGAAAATTCTTCCGAGCTCGAACTCTCATAACGGATCGAGGATGTGAGGAGAGCTTGATTGATCAGGCCTCGCTGGGCTCCCGTAAGACCCATGCTGATTGCGATCTGGTCATGAGTTGGGGTCTGACCGAGTTCCCGGGCCAGGGCACGCTCCTCACGCCGCCACTTGGCGAGCAGCCCGACCGTGTGCGCAGGGAGTCGAATCACGGCTGTGGTGTTGGTCAATGCGTGTCGAATCGCTTGTTTGATCCAGTAGCTTGCATAGGTTGAGAATCTTGTCCCGAAGCTCGGGTCAAAATCCTCAGCCGCCCGGATCAGACCGAGGTTCCCCTCGCCGACGAGGTCTTCAAGGGTGAGGCCCCTGCCGAGATAATCGCGAGCAATTTTGACGACGAGGCGAAGGTTGGCCAGAATCATCCTGGAGCGAGCATCGTCATCCCCGGCATGGATCGCCTTCGAGAGCGAGCACTCTTCGGCTGCGGTCAACAACGCTCCGTCGGAGCAGATGTCACCCAGATAAAGTTCGAGAGCGACACAGGTGTCGCGACTTCGGCTTCGGGTTCGTGTGTGTGTCATCTCGGGGTGGGCTCCCGTCGCCGCAGTGGATTCGACAATCAACGTCGAATCGGCCAGGCACCAAAAAGCAAGGTCTCTCCCCTCAGCCCCCAATCCTTCGGACACCTCGTCAGCGGTCGCGTTCCGCCTCGGAGAGGGGTTCACCTCACCTCAGGAAGTTGCGCCATCATGGCGACACACCCTGACCCGTTATCCGGGTCGATCGGGGTGTTCTATTCTCTCGATTGCAATTCGGAGCGATTCCCGCGCAACGAATTTCCAAAATCGTCAAAATCATCTTTCCGGCCTGAAAAGGGATCGTCAGGGAATCCGCAACCCGGACTCAAGGTCACGATCCGCACCTCGGGGTGGAGTTCTACCGTCGAGCAGGAGCGGTCGAAGGCCCACCCTTCGACGGACTCCTGACGACAGACGGTCGCTTGTTCTGAAGGCGATTCTTGCGGGAACCGCTTCACTGAAAACCAGTTACGTCTGTACTCACATATACGACAGAATTGGGGTTTATGAGAATTTTCCCTAGCGCTCGGCAGTTGGTGCGCCGATCTGGCGATCAAGCGACCTTGGGAACTGGTTTTGGCAGCAGTCGCTTCGGTAGTGCTCGATCGCCACGCCATTCGTCGAGTTCACCGTTGCGCCGCGCGGCTTCCAGGGCTGCCAAGGCCAGGACCCCTTGCGGAGACCAACTCATCCCCTGGTGTTTGCAACGCGCCGACACCGCCCAGTCGTTGTATTTTTCCACGCGGGTACT
>JANXSX010000051.1 GCA_025356475.1 Isosphaeraceae bacterium
TGCCGAGGTTGAAATGGGCTTCGGCAAAATCGGGCTTGAGCCGGATCGCCTCGCGATGGGCGGCGATGGCCTCGTCGAGCTTCCCCAGGGCGTTCAGGGCGTTGCCGAGGTTGGAATGGGCTTCGGCAAAATCGGGCTTGAGCCGGATCGCCTCGCGATGGGCGGCGATGGCCTCGTCGAGCTTCCCCAGGTCTCCCAGGGCGATGCCGAGGCTGTAATGGGCCCCGGCAAAATCGGGCTTGAGCCGGATCGCCTCGCGATAGCCGGCGATGGCCTCGTCGAGCTTCCCCAGGGCTTTCAGGGCGATGCCGAGGTTGTTGTGGGCCTCGGCATCATCGGGCTTGAGCCGGATCGCCTCGCGATGGGCGGCGATGGCCTCGTCGAGCTTCCCCAGGGCGTACAGGACGTTGCCAAGGTTGCCATGGGCCGCAGCATTATCGGGCTTGAGCCGGATCTCCTTGCGAAGTTCGACGACGGCCTGTTCGAGCACCTCGGCAGCTTCCCTCAACCGACCGAGCCCTTTCAACTCCCCCCCCAGGCATGACAGGTGTCCGCCGATGCGGGGGCTGATCCGGGCCAGGTCCCGGAAGACCTCGATCGCCTCGACGGAGTCGCCCCGGCTGGCCAACGCGTGGGCCAACACGTGGGCCGTCTCGGGGCGAACGGCGCGGGCGGCGGTATAGAACCGGATCGCGTCGTCGCGGCGATTGAGCCGCTCCAGCACCCGGGCGAGGTCGTAGTTCACCCAGACGTCCCCCGGGTGACGGGCCTGCGCCCGACGCAACACTTTCTCGGCCGTCGCCGGGTCTCCCGCGAAGTCCAGGCCATTTCCCAGCAGGTCGAGGCTGACGGCACTCAGCTCATCGAACTTCGCGGTGCCGGCCAGGGCCTGCAACGCCCCCTTGCGGACATCCTTGGCGGCCAGGGCGAGGGCGTCGCGGAGGTCGTTGCGCCAGGGGTCGGGGTCGGCCACGCGGGCGACTTCATCCACTCGGTTGGCACCGGTCGGGTCTTTGCGAAGGCCCCGGCGCACCGCCGACCGGCGCACCGCCGACCAGTCGTCCAGCGCCGCCGCCAGCACCGGGGCGATGCTCGGCGGTCGGGCCTTGATCTTCGCGCCCGCCTCGGCCGAGGGGAGGGCCGCGAGGTCGAGCCCCGCGTCGCGGAAGGCCCCGGCGTAGGCGGCGTCGGTCGCGCTGCCGTCGAGGTCGTCGGCTATGGCCGAGCGGATGTCGACGAGCTTGTCGAGCAAGGTCCGGTCCCGATCGGCCGCAACCGCCCCGGCCTGGAGCTCGCCCCGCAGGGCCGCGAGTTGCCCGAGGGCCTCGGCGTTGCCGCCGGCCACCCCCTCGGCCTGTTTCACGGCCGCCAGCGCCGTCTGCCAGCGGGCGAGGTCCTCCGGGTTGGCGCGGGCCAGGTCCCGGAGCGTCGACGCCTCGCCGACCACTTTGGCCACCGTGGCCTCCTGGGCTGAACGCTGCCGCTGTTCGTACAGGAGCCACAGCCCACCCATCGTCGTGATCGCCAGCACCGAGGCCGCCAGCCCGAGCTGAAGCCGCCGCCGCTTCCGCTCCTCGATCGCCGTTGCGATGGCCACGGCCCGTTCGCGCTCGGCGGCCTGGACTCGTTCCTGCACGCCGGCCTGGTAGCTCGTGATCCGCTCGGCCACGACACTGGCGTCATGCGGTCGGTCCTCGGGCTCGACCTCTAGGCAGTCCCTGACCAGTACAATCAACTCTAGCTCGGCCCCGCAGGCATCGAGCCGCTTGAGTGCGTCGGTCGTGTCCCCTTTGGCTGATTTGCGAACAATCTCGCCCGAATTCCGGCCCGTGAACGCCGGCGAGCCGGTGAGGATCTCCCCAAGGATCGAGCCCAACGCGAAGACGTCGGCCCGCTCATCGATCAGGTCGGTCTCGCCCCGGGCCTGCTCGGGCGGCATGTAGCTCGGCGTGCCCAGGATCGACCCGGCGTGGGAAAGCTCCAGGTCCGACCCGCTCCGGGCTGTGGCGATCATCGTCTCGGGCGGCTTCTCCTTACCAGCCTTCGCGTCAGCGACGACACCGCCGCGGGCCAGGACTTTCGCCAGGCCCCAATCCATCACCTGAACCTCGCCGAAACTGCCGACCATCACGTTGGAGGGCTTCAAATCCCGATGAATCACGCCCCGGGTGTGAGCGTAGGCCATCGTCTGGGCCATCGCCGCGAAGATCGCCAGGAAGCGTGGTAGGTCGTCGGCCGGGGTCGGACGGGCGGCGAGGAGATCGGCCAAGGTCTGCCCTTTGACCAGCTTCATGCAGAAGAACGGTCGCCGGTCGGCGAAGGTGCCCAGCTCATAGATCGGCACCACGCCGGGGTGCTGCAACTGGCCGGCGATCTGGGCCTCCTCGACGAACCGACGGACCAGGTCGCCGTTGTCGCGGAGGTCCTCGCGGAGCACTTTGATGGCGACGTCGCGACCGAGGTCGGGGTCGCGGCCCTTCAATATGGACCCCATGCCCCCTCGGGCGATCTCGCCGTCGATCCGGTAGCGGGTCGAAGAGTCCTGGCCGTTCGAGGGCCGGATGATCGGCGAGGGTTCTTCACCGAAAGCGGTGTCCCGGAGCAGCACACGAGGCACGCCGCCGATCGAGGCACCGATGGTCTCGAGCACCGAACCCGGCCGGGCGGGCAGGTCGAGGGTGGCACCGGTTTCGCCCCTGGCCGGGCCGGCTCCGTCGAGGCCCAGCTTTACAAGGCATCGCGGGCAAAGGCCGTTGGCGAGTTCGCCACCGCAGTCGGGACACCTGACGATTGGCATGATCGGAACCCCGGCGTGGAGATCATTGAGGCGACTTCTACTCTATAAGGCGAGCCGACCGGAACGTTACAGGGGCCTCGCCGATTTTCCCGAGCCGTTAATTCCCCAGCGCGGCGAAGAGGTCGTGAAGCTCGTCGGCGATCGCTTCTGGGGTGGGGTCGTCGAGGGTCTCGGCGATCTCGGCCCGGAGCTCGTCGGCGAACCGGGCTCGCAAGCGATGCACGGCCGTCCGCAAGGCTCCTTCGGTCGTCTTTAACTCGGCGGCGAGCTGCGCGAACCGGGCTGCTTCGGGCTCGCTCGTCAGGATCGGCTTCAGGCTCCGGAAGGTCTCGCCCCGGCCGCCGGCCTGGTAGTGGCGCTCGAGTCGCCCCATCGCGTGATCGATCAGCGACAAGGCCCAGTCACGCGCGAACAGACGCTCAGGGGTGTCGTCGTGGGCGGGCTCACGGCGGAAGCGAGTCTCGGCTTCCTCGGAGTCGATCGAGAGGACCCGAGCCGATCCGCCCCGCTTGAGGGCCCGGTCGTAGTCGCGGGCGTCGGCCAGGAAGAACGCGCAATCGGCCCGAAGGAATGCCCGAAAGCGGCCGCAGGCGGGATCGGCGGCCGAGATCGTGCCCTTCTCGATGAGCCTGGCGAAATAGGTCTGGGTCAGGTCGAGGGACTGGTCGGCTTGATGCCCCTTGCGACGGATCAGGGCATAGATCGGATACCAGTAAGCCGCGCACAATTCCGCGAGAGCGATCGAGTCGCCGGCGCGGGCCACCCGGCTCCAGTGCGTCGTCGGGAAGCCGGAAGGCGGTCGCGGCTGGTTCATGGGGCGAGACGTACTCCAGATACTGTGGCCAGAGGGCGCGTTTGATCACGCAAGAAGTGACGCCTCCCCCGCCTCTCGTTCCGGAACAAGAGCAACAGCACCAGCAACAGCAACAATGAGGTTGGATCTCAATCAATCACGGGTGGAGGGACGATTGGCAGCGGCTTGACCAGGTAACCAAAGACAAGTTCTGCCGAAAAGGCTACGAAATAACCCGCAAGCCACCAAGGCCAAGGGGGCCAACCTTGGGTGAATCCAACGACCGTTGGCACAACTCCAGTGATCAACCCGAATGACCAGGCCAGTAGTCCTCCGAGGTTCCAGCCCAGCGAAATTCCTGGCCACTGACCCCGATTTCGGATGAAATCTCCGCTCAAAGATCCACAGACCGGGGCAAAAACCACCCCCATCAGACAGAAGAGGACCTCGAGGTGGGACCACCCCCGAAGTGCGATCACAGGATAAGCGACCAAAGACAGGTAAGTTCCGATCCGGATTCGTCGCGGTCTTTTCCGAAATCCTGCCACCTGTGAGACTACCGACGATGCGGCGTAACAGGCTGGCGTCAGACCAGCCAACCCAAAGATGATGAGGGCAGCTCCACCGAGCTTAGTCCCGAGCGCTGCAGTTACCGCCGGTTCGAATCGATACGCGGCTCCGCCCGACGCCTTGAGCCTTCGTTCGTCTTCAGGATCGACACCAGCTCGGGAAGGTGCCGCTACTTCACGAGCAAGGTTTGCCTCTGCGTCAACCCAGGATGCAATCGAGGCAGGTGGTGGATTTTGGCCAACTGTCCCAGCGATACTTAGGAGTCCTAAAGTCAAAATCACAGCGGGGGCAAAAATCACCCCCAACAGACCGCCCTTATTTACGTCGGAATCAGTGAGGCTGGCCCGACCCCAATCGATCGAACCCACCCCCGTCATCGCGAAGAATCCGCCGATGAGCGTAATCATGGCCAAGATCGATCGCCAGGAACCATGATTCACCGGAAGTGCGCTGACGGGGTCGATCCCCGAGGCTGTGTTGATCGTAGTCCTGAGCAGAAGTAGTGTAATCACGCCCAACATCAAGGCCGGTATGATCGGAAAAACCCGGTTCAGGGCAACAACTAGCTTAACCACAAGACTGCCGATCACCGCCGTGGAATATGACCAAAAGAGACCGACCACGAGAACCAATGGGGACTCAAGCGTGAGTCCTCGAACCTTCATTGGTTCGAGAAGAGCGCCGTCAAGAAACTTGAGATGGACCAGTCCTTGAAGGATGAAATGCAGGGCCAAACTTATTGTGACTCCGAACCAGATGACTTGGGCGATTGCTATCAGGAGACCCGGAACGAAAGGTGCCCCGTTAGTTCCGAATGTACTCGCAGCCACGACGAGCATCGGTTGGCCAGAGCGACGACCCCAGAGTGCCGGAGCAAGAAACAGCAAAATAAAGCAGAGAAATCCGGCGATTAAGGCACCAAGGATCGAAGAGGTTAGGCCGCCGATCGCTAGAGTGCGTGCTCCAACCTGATCGAAGAACCCAACCCAGAGGAAGAGGCCGATCGCATACGTCGCGATCCCAGTCGGCCAAGATCGAGCTTCCGGCATCACAGATTTGAGGGCGGTTTGGAGCACTTTTGGTAGCGAGTCCAGAACGGGATCGTCGGTCGGGTCCACGGAGATCTCATCTGAGTGTTAAGATGGGTGTACCTTAAACTACCACATGCCATCCCCGGCTTCCTCAAGTAAGGAAGCCCAGGATGGCATGAAGTAACATCAGGATGGTCAGAAGTTAGTAGTCCGACGAAACCTTAGCCTGGTCGATCTTCGCAGAGGAGATCTCCTCCGGTTTGTACCCACCTCTCGACTTATCGTAGAGGGCAATCCCGGTGAAGAGAACAACAAGAATCAATGGCAGTACGGTCACGTAACGGAACGACTGGCTCGCACCTTCCTTCTGGGCCGTCAGAACGAGATCCTGTTCCGCCTGGGGAAGTGCCTTAACCTTTTCCCCGACAACGACGTTGTTGTCGACAACTTTGGATCGGATATCGGGTGACATCGAGCTGATTGTCACACGGTCATTGATCGAGCCCATCGCGGGCTGGGCTTGGCTGATCGCGATGTTTCCAACGCAACCCATGATCCCCAAGAGGAAGGCCCCGCCCCTTGGGAATCGTTCCGCAGTGACACCTAGCATTGTTGGCCAAAAGTAGACAATGCCGAGTCCGAAGATCGTGGCCGCACCGATTGCCGTGATCGTGTCAGTGGCGTAGCTGAGCGCAAAAAGGCCGATCGCCGAAAGAACCGACGATCCGATCAACATGCCTACTGGCGAGACCGCATGTGCAATCGGACCAGCAAAGTGGCGGAGAATAAACATGATCAGGCTGGTGTAGACCAAGATGATCGTGCCGTTCATGCCGGCCGTCTTCTCCAGAACGAGGCTCTGCATTCCTTGCGGGGCCAATTCTGTCGAGGCTGTAAGCAGCATGCAGAATGCCCAGAGCAAAAACAGAGGCCGGAGAGCCTGACTGTACATCTCTTTGGAGGAGATACCCGCTTCGACTCGCTCGGTCTTGGGCAGTTTCGCGCCCAAAAAGATCGCCCCATAAAGAATGGTTGGAATCAAGATAATCGCCATCTTGATCTGCCACCCAAATTGGGTCGCCGCTGGATCTTTGCCGAGACCACCGACTTCGATTCCCAATCCGTAGGATAAAGCAAGCGAGATCAAGCCGCCCAACATCAAACCACCCGGCCACCAAGCATGGAGCACATTGAGCATGTGCGTCTTTTCGGTTGGATAGAGGGTGGCAGCCAGCGGGTTAATCCCGATTTCCACGAATCCATTGGCAGCACCGACCAAGAAAGTGGCAATACAGAGGGTGAGGAAAGCCGAGTCTCCTGGCGACGCGATATAAGGGGTCGCGATCGTCACAATCGTTCCAACCAGGTGGCAAAGAAAGGCCATGCCAAGCATGAATTTCATGCCGAGCTTGTCGCAGAGTGGAGCCCCAACGAGCATTGCGGCAGCCATGCCGAAGAACGCTTGGCCGCCGATCGAGCCAAGCTGCGATGCGCTCAGCGTAAAGGACTGCCCCCAAGCTGGAAGTACATCCTGCCGGACGACAAACGAGAACGCTGATGCGATCAGCGAGATACAACTGGCAATGAACAAGCGACGCGGATTCATGCGCGTGGTCTCCGGCTCGGGGCCACCGAGGTTTTGGTGAATTAGGAGAGTCTGAGACGATGAGATGCACTGTCTTAACCGACACAGGCCGCCACTGCCAGTAGCCACCCTCCGCAAACGACCGAGGAAGCTGGAATCCTACCGATTTCCATCACGCATCCTTGATCATTTTACGGAGTGAGTCAGGAGTTTGAGGCGAGGCCAACGATTAGAGACCGAGGCCTGTCGCGATGATGTTCCGCATGATGTCGTTCGTGCCCGAATAAATGGTCGAGCCGATGGCATCTCTCAATAATCGCTCGATGCCAGTCTCCACGACGTAACCGCTCGCGCCAAAAAGTTGGACAGCGTCCAGACTGTTTTGGACATAACATTCCGACACATGGAGCTTGGCTATAGCTGCGGCAAGCGTCGCGTCTTCATTTCGCGACTTGAGCCAACCGATTTTATAGACGAGGGGGCGACAGGTCTCAAGCCTAACCTTCATCTCAACAATACGGTGAGAAACCGCCTGAAACTTACCAATCGCCTTGCCAAACTGCTTACGTGTTCGAGCATGTTCCACACATTGTTCCAACTGTCTCCGCATCGTACCCAGGGCGGCAGCCAAAATCGCCCCTCGTTCCCACTCCATGGAGCAGTTGAAGACCTCAGCCCCCCTACCCTCACGGCCAAGTAAGGCGTCGACAGGGAGAAGGCAATCCTCGAAGGCTAACTCACCCATCGGCACGGTTCGAATCCCGAGTTTGGGGATATCACGAACAACACGAAAGCCGGGTGTCTCCTGGGGAATGATAAAAGCGGATATCCCCAGCACCCCCTTCTTCGGGTCCGTGGTCCCATAGCAAACGAAGACGTCGGCGATCGTTCCCGAGGTGACCCACGTCTTCCTACCGTTGAGGACCCAGCCTTGATCTGTTTTCTCAAGACGCGTTTGCATGCTGAAAATGTCGGAGCCAGCCTCGGGCTCGCTTGCACCATTTGCTCCGATCAAAAAACCATTCGAGAGTAAAGGAAGCCATCTCACCTTTTGGGCCTCGGTCCCGTATCGCAGAATAGGGATCGAATTGGTCCAAAGCGAAGCATTGATCGCCATGATCAATCCGCTGTCCTCACAGGCATACCCAAGACCTTCCATTGCGGCGATTGTCTCCGGCAATCCGACTCCGACTCCTCCGTACTCGGGGGGAATGGGGAGTCCTAGAAGCCCAAATTCGCCACAGCGACGCCATCCCTCGCGCCAGAACTCGGAAGCCTGATCACGGGCCGGTAGGTTGAGATCTTCGGCTAGGCGATCCCGAGCGAAACGGATTGTGGCATCGTGCCACTTTTGTTGCTCAACGCTCATTCCGAAATCCATCGCTCGACTCCCTGCTCTCAAACTGAGTGAGCCGCTTCCATAACGCAATACTGCAACTTGAGGTGGATTGGGCCAGGACGGATCCATCAGGCTCTCAACTTACGCTACCGAGCCAAGCTCGCTTGGTAAATGGACCGCAGCTTGACCGAAATTATTCGTCCGGTCATGATCACAGTAAGCGTTTGGTTCAGATTGAGCTATCATTTACGCGCAAGGATATCGAAATGGGTGATCCCTACGATCTCGAACTTGACAATCCATACCGGGCACCCGTCGCCGACCTACAGCCTCCCCGATCCACATTCGACCTACCGGGAACCACTCATCCCATTGACGGCAATCCATGGATAACGATCTGGACTCAACCACGCGGTACAATTCGACACATCGTCAATGTGAATCCCCGTCAGAATGTTTTGCTTCTGGGATGTCTAGGTGGTTTTTTCAGTTTGACATCGAACGTTTTGACACAAGCGAGCGGAACGACCGATCTCATGAGTTCCCTTATTGGATCTCTGTTGCTCGGGCCAGTCCTCGGATTGCTCGTGCTCTACATCAACAGCTATATGATGCAGTTCGCCGGTAGATTCGTGGGCGGTAGCGCGGACAGTTATTGAGACGAGAGCGGCAATCGCTTGGAGCTGGGTTCCCACCGTCGCCCTGGGAATAGGAATGATACCCGCAGTTGTGCTTCTCTTGTTTCTTGGTGGGGGAAATGGAAGCAATGTTGTTGTGGTCGGAATTACGTCTCTCCTGACATTCATTTTGAGCTTGTGGACGGGAGTTATCTCCATCCGCGCCCTTGCGGAAGTCCATCGCATTGGGTCGTGGAGGATGGTAGGAGGGATGCTCATCTTGATGCTGCTCGTCGTGGCAACAATGCTGGGAGTCTTCGCGATCATCGGCTTACTCATATTTGGTCTCGGTCGACAATAGGCGAGCGTCAACATGACTCGTCTCAGAACGATCGCCGTTTATGGTTGGGCTCTCCCAACGACCACTCTCGGATTACTCGCCGGACTGGCGACCTTAGCCACGGGCGGGGCCGTCCAGAGTCGTCAGGGGGCACTCGAATTCCACGGAGGTTTCTCAACCTGGCTGGCGAACAGGGTTCGATTCAACGCGATGACCCTGGGCCATGTGATCCTGGGTGCCCACCTGCTGGCTCTCGACGTCTGTCGTGATCATGAACAAGCTCACGTCCGGCAAGCAGAGAAGTGGGGCCTGATCTTCATCCCAGCCTATTTGCTATCGAGCGTTTGGGAATGGTCGCGAGGACGTCACTATTACCTGGACAACTGGTTCGAACGCGACGCCCGTCGGGCCTGCGGTGAATGTTGGTAAGATTCGATGGAAGCTTGGCTCACTTACCGAGTAGAGTCCCAAGCAGGCCCGGCTCTTTCCCCCCTGGGACGACGATCCGATCGCCTGGGAAGAGCTGATAGTTCGTGAGGGTCTCGCCCCGTTCCTTGATCCCCTTCCAGTCGATCTTGAGGATTAGATCAGGATGACCAGGAGGCTGTGGCCGAGCCAAATAAGCTCGCTCAGGCATACTGTTCGATCGGAGACCGGCACCCAAGATACCGTCGAGTACCGTCTCGCTTCCGGTGATCGGGAATTTCCCTTGGGTTGTCACCGTACCGAGCACGTAAAAGGACTTACTCTGGGAGCCGTTCACCAGCCGAACTGAGACGTCGACAAGCTCTTTTAGCTTCTTCTGACTGGCGAATGTCTGGAGGTACTCGGCAAGTTTGACCTCAACCTCGTCGAGGGTCAAACCTGAGACATAGACATCACCGAAGAATCCGAGGTCCAGCAATCCGTCAGCCTGCACAACGACGGTCATCATCTGAAACTCGAGCGCCGTTGGTCGAACGACAATCTCGAGTTCATCGGGCGGTTCCACAACATATCGTGGCATCGAGACCATCTGAAGTTCGCGGGGCTGGTCAGCGTCAATCACTCCGGGCTCGTCCTGATGCTTGGTCGCGTGGCCCGTGGGCAAAGCCTGACAACCCGTCGCGGCGGCGAGTAACGCGATGGCAATTCCAAGGCTTTTGCCCTGTCGCGTTCTGGCTATCATCGGCACCACCCCTCGGAGTCGGGTCGAATGCGGACCTGTCTGACGACAAGGTCGGGTCGCTAGCGACTGCACAACCCCTACCATCGGCAGGGATCGACCTCGCACTTGACCTTCCTTGGTGGGATTGACCGTCGAAGCGAGACGGAGTAGGCTTCGCTCCGGTCCGCCAGGTATGGCAAACTATTGACCCAAGAGGCGACCCCGAAGATGGAAACCCGGGTCTTATTTCTTGGCCTCGACGGCGGAACGATGACTGCCTTCGAACCTCTGTTCGAGCGGGGAGTTATGCCGAATCTGGCGGCGCTCTGGCAGCGATCCGCTACGGGCGTACTCAACTCTTCGGACCCCATGGTCACCCCTGTCGCTTGGACCAATTTTTCAACCGGTTGCAAGCCGTCGACGCACGGCATCCATGAGTTTTCCTACCTCGACCCCAACTCACGCGAAATTCTCCCCAACCACGCGGGAAGGGTCCGGGTTCCAACTCTCTGGCATGTGCTCAACGCCGAGCAACGCAAAGTCGCGCTCTTGAACTTGCCGATGACTTACCCTCCTCCTCAAGTCAGCGGATTAGTTGTGGGCGGTTCGGACGCACCTTCGCTTGACTACGCTTTTGCACGCTGTCCAGAATTTGGCCAGAAGCTGATGGCCCGCCACCCGCGTTACACACACAAGATTGTTTGGAAGGGTCGGCCCAAGACGATTGAAGATCTCAAGGCTCGGTCCGTTTGGAACTGTGCCGTTTTCGATGCTCAGGCTGATGCGGCTCTTATGGTCGACGCCCAGGTCGACTGGACCGCGATGATGGTCCACTTTCACAACCTTGATAGCCTTCAGCATCGACTCTGGCCGGAAATGCGAGTGGATTCGTCGGGCGTCGAGCGACCCGGTTGGAATATCGAGGTCGAACGGTGCTTGCGATCACTCGATCAGGCGATCGGCCGCTTGCTCGAACTTGCGAACCGTCGCGACGCGGCGGTCATCGCCGTCAGTGATCACGGTTTCGGCCCTTGTAAGTCGATCGTCGATATGAACGGCATTCTCAGACGGGAGGGTTTCCAAACGGCCCCAAATCTCGGCTCCAGCCTGAAGCGGCGATTCCATCGGGCGGGGGACCGTCTCCGACGCTGGACAGCTCGGCGGTCGCCGGAAAATGCCGGTCGAAAAACGGCCCGGTCGGTCGAATCCCAGGTCGGCTGCGACTGGAGTCGATCGCCCGTTTACGCGCCCATCGGCCAATTGAGTGGCTGCATCTATATGAACGAGTCACTTGTTTCTTCTGGGTCGCATCGCGATCACTTGGTTGACAGCGTCATCAAGGCTTGCCGAACCCAAGTTGATCCGGAGACAGGTGACCACCTCTTCCACGATGTCTTTTCGGTCGCTGATCGCTACGGAATAGATCCTGATCAGCATGGGGCTCCTCATGTCCTTGCTCTCTCAGCCGATGGCTACCAGGCTCAAGCCAAATGGTCACGAGGCGACCGCTCCTGGATTCGCCCTGAGCCTAACCTTCCTGCGACTCACTACAGGGAAGGGGTGATCGCGATCGACTCATCGGATAGTAAAATCACCAAGGCGCTCAAGACCAACCTCCATGACCTCGCACCTACGGTCCTTGCGATGTTAGGGGTCGGCGTTCCTGATTGGATGGAAGGTCGAGTGATCGAGGAAGCCTTTCATCACCCGATCCATGTCCATCCAAGCAAGGCATGCATCACGAAAAACGATCCTAGTCTCGATGCAGAACTCGTCGCGGCCGGATTTAGCTCGGCAAACGAATGAAAAAAGAAGCAAAATCGAGGCTTATCATGCGCCAAGATCAGATTTCGCGACGCGTTCAAGACTGGATTCTTCAAACCTTTCTCCCAGGTGAAGATCCATGTGAGCTGACCGAGGTCACCCCGCTGATCAGCGGTGGAATCCTCGACTCGATCAGTACGCTCAAGCTCGTTGTGTTTCTGGAAGACGAGTTCGGGATCACTGTCGAAGCCCACGAGGCGGGTGTCGAGAATTTGAATACCGTGGGCCAGATTAGTGCCTTGATCGCTGGAAAACACGCAGCCTGATTCCCACCCTCTCAAGTCAAGAGAGGCCCCTCAGGGAGCGCTCTGGAAATCATATCGTGTTCACGACAAAATTCCACAAGTCCTTGGGTCAGGACGCCGGAGTTGTCCATTCTCGGAACCTTGTTCTGTCCGCCCAATTTTCCACGCGACCGCATCCATTCTGCAAAAACTCCAGGCCTTGTCTCGATCACTCCAGGAAGCGGTAACCCCACACCTTCCGCCCGATGAGCAAGATAATCCGCGTTCCGAGCGCTGAGATCTTCGTCGAGAGTCTTTCGGAAAGTCGCCAGATCATTGGGATCTCTCAAGAATTCAATAACATATTGATGATAACCTAAAGAGCCTTGGAAGATCGGTCCTACGTGCCACTCGCCAATCGAGGCTTCCGTAACTTGCGAGGCGTGCGAGAGTGCCGCTTCGACCTCTTCGCTAATGAGATGCTCACCGAACGCAGACAACGTGTATTTCGTTCGACCTGTGAAGCTAATCAACGGCGGGGTTAGACTCTCGAATCGAACAGTGTCACCTATGATATGCGACCACATGCCGGCACACGTGGAAACGACGATTGCGTAGTTCACCCCAAGCTGGACGTTTCCCAGCCAGTGGCGGGTTGGTCGCTCCGATCCGAGCTCGTCGACCGGGACAAACTCGTAGAAGATTCCATGATCGAACATCAGCCGAAGTCGATCCGAAAGCGGATCTCCAAAAGCGATAAACCCTTCTGAGCAAGGGTAGGATTCTTGAAGTCGGATCTTGGTATCGCCGAGCAGCTCTGCGAACACAGCCCGATAAGGGTCAAATTTGACCCCACCATGGACGACCACTTCGAGTGATGGCCACACCTCGACCAGTGTTTTCTTCCCCGATAGTTCGCAGAGTCTGCGAAATAGAATCAGCAGCCAACTAGGGACTCCGCCAACGAGTGTAATCGGCTCATGAAGGCTGCGCTCTGCGAGCAGGTCGAGCTTACGGTCCCAGTCCGTCTCGAGTGCGAGTTCCAACGGAGGGAAGACGTAAGGACGAAGCAAGTCTGTCAGTTCCATCGCAGCAATGCCCGAGAGGTCCCCTTGCCTGACACCAGGGGCAGGTCGCTCGAGATCGCTTGATCCACCCAGGAAGAACATGCGACCATGAAACAGCCGGGAATCGGCCCGGGCGTTCATGTGGAAGGCCACCATCGTCTGGGCGGCCTTTCGATTCGAGGCGAGCATCGCCTTTGAAACAGGAATGTACTTGGTTGCACCCTGTGTGGTGCCACTTGTGAGAGCCAGATACGGAATTCGCCCGGGCCAAGTAAGATTCTCAAGGATGGGGTACGCGTTCTGAAAATACTCTCGCCAGAGGTCCTCATAGACTCGTAAAGGAACCGCCGCTTGGAAATCGCTGACCGTGCGGATGGAAGAAAATCGATGATCCACCCCAAACCGGGTCGACTTCGCCGTTCGAACCAAGCCTTCAAGGGTGCGCCGCTGGATCTCGACAGGATTCATGCCCTGAAGAGCGCGAACACGCATCTTGGCTTGAGCATGAAAGCCTGCGTTGACAACACGTCGAACTGGAGTTGAACCAACCGCAGCTTGGAGGAGAGAAATCATAAGCACCAACCGTCGAATTAGAGGACGGTTGCGATCTCCTTGAGTCCTCGGCAGTAATAGGCCCCAGCAGGCGGAAAGTTGCGAGGCTCGAAGATGAACTGGACATCCTCGAAAAACCTACGATAGAAACGCCAGTAGACCAGTGGCAGTTCTGTAATCTGACTGTAGGTTCCCAAAGGTGTGAGGACCTCACGAATCGACCGGAAGAGTTCGCGCTGGAGTTCTTTGGGGAACGAAGGGACAGGTAGGCCGGAGACGATCGCGTCGACCTGGTGGATCCCGCGTTCCGCGAGAATTGCTTTGAGATTACAGGCGTCTCCCTCAACTACGTCGAAGTTCTGAAGTCCAGCGTAGCGCTCACGAAGGATCTTGGCGAAGTCAGGGTCACGTTCTAGGACAATCACTCGGCAATCCGCAGGAGCAAGTTCCGCGAGCACTTTTGTAATCGGCCCAGTCCCTGCACCAAGTTCAAGAACGAACTTTGCGGAACTCCAGTCGATGTTGCGAACGGTGGCCCTTGAGAGCCAGGGGCTACTCGGTGCAAGGCTGGCGATCTTGGTCCCGTGACGCAGGAACTTGCTCAGAAATAAGAGAAAATCACTCATGTTGATAAGATCAAACCTGGGTTTTCCCTTTAAGGATGGACATCGGAGACTTCAGAGCCAAGAATCGGAACGGGTCAAGCGAGGGAGGGGTTGGCTTCCACTTATCACGTAAGAACCGCTTCACCAGTTGATTCACCAATCGGGCCTTTTCGATCTGCGGTGCGTGGCCACACTTCGGGATCACGACTTGTCGAGCGTGTGGCATTTGTTCGGTGACAGTTCGAATCGAGCCCTTGACGTCTGCGATAACCTTGTCTTCCGAACCCCAGAGGAACAGTGTAGGGCTTTCAATCTGGGAGAGCAGATCACGGACCGAGTGGCCAACCGTGCCACGAAGGGTTTTCAGTACCCCTTTCTTCCAGACTCGATCCTGGAATTTCGCGGCGATCGCTTCGACAAGTTCCTCAGAAGCAAACCGTTCCTTGTGAAACACAGACTTCACGAGTGTTCCATACTGGCTCCGGCGAACGCCTTCCATCATCGGCAAATTTTCATCGCCGTGGATCCCGGACGGAGCGAGTAAGACAAGCTTACCCACTTTTGATGGGTGAGTAACCGCATAAGTGAGAATGACCTGACCCCCCAGGCTTGAACCGATCAAGTGATAAGGGGGGCGCTGGACGAACTCGTCAAGGTAGGCGGCAAGACGTTCGGCAAGGTATCCGACCGTGATTTCGCCTCCTGCTTCGATCCGTTTCTGAATTGATTCACCATCATAAACAAGGATTTCAGGGACCTTGACATCAAAGTTCCGAGACCATTCCACTCGATTCGCGAACCAACTTTCCGATTGTTCGGCGAGCCCATTCACCAAAATCAAAGGTGAAGGGCGTTTGTACGTCCGCAATCTCTGGAGATCAAACAAAGCGCGGACCCGAGGATGCATAGTAACCAAGACTCCGACCAGTTTCTGTCAGGACGACCCGAAACCGGATGAATTGCAACAAGCGTTCAAAGCCCACTCTCAGCGAACATCTTAATGACGTAAGGATATCATGCAAGACGGTGAGAAACCAACTACCCGAGCGACGTTTGGTTGTGATTCACGACAACTTCATTAAGGGTTCGCAGTGTTGCGGACTGGTGCCCCAGTCGCTGTCTCGTTGGGAAGAGTGTGAGCCAATGCGTCGAATTCGCGTCTTTGACCTGCGCCCCGAAACCTGGTCCAGCCGAAATGGGAGTCCCTCGGTAAACTTTACCTGGAAGGGCCCCATGAGCAAGCGACGGACCGACGAAGAAGTGACTCGACTGCTGAAAGACTTTGACCGAGACCTGACGAAAGGACTCACGGTCGCGGACATCTGCCGCAATCATGGAATTGACATAAAACATTATGTTGTGAGCGCAGCACAGTTCTCTCGGCTACAAAACGCCGAAGGAGTTCAGTGCCCTATGTGACGGAAATGAAGCGGAGCAGCAACCCTCGAAGATTACAAACCCGCATACGAACAAACGTTGATTGGCCTTCCATTTGGGGTGGACCAGAAATCGGGGAGCAGGTCAC
>JANXSX010000062.1 GCA_025356475.1 Isosphaeraceae bacterium
AGAGGCAATTCGACTCGGACTCCCTCCAACGATTCACGGCCTAACCTGGGAATTCGACGTGTAGACTTCTCCCGGTCGTTGGGTGCATGCAAACACTGGTCGAGTACGTCCAGTGCCACCCAGAAATGTTCACCTGTGCCAGTTGCCGCCGACTTCTTTGCACGATTGGCGATGGTCCAGCACCCTTCACTACGAACACGACGGACAAGAGGCAATTCGACTCGGACTCCCTCCAACGATTCTCGGCCTGACCTGGGACTTCTACGTGTAGAAATTGTAGCGGAGGGTCGAAGGGGTCGTTCTTATTCCTCAACGCTGACTGGGGGATCTGGGGGAGTCAAAGGGGACAGGGAACTCAAGGGCGACATCACGAATTCTTGCCGATCTCAGGAGGAAATGCCTAACCTCGGCTGTTGGTGCGCGGATTTGGGTAAAAATCGCTGTCTGGAAAGGCAATCTACGGCCTCAACTGGTAGTTCGGGGTGTCGGGAAGGCCTTGAGTAACTCCCGACGAATCTAGACGCGCGCACCAACCGCCGAGCGCTAGGAACCCTTTGATTCTCGATGATGAGCGAATGAGCCTGGCCTGGCTCACTCAACAAAGTCGTCAATACGCAACGAAGCCCTCAAGCTCGGCGATTTCGGGGCTTGAGGGACTTCTTGGGCTTTGATCATTTGCGGTATGAGTTCGTCGATCGGCACGGTCCATTCCATCCGCCCAATCGCGACCAGGGCGGTCTTTTTCTTGGTGTCGATCTTCACGACTCGGCCCGGTCGGTCGTAACCGAATTTGGGGACAACCACTCGATCGCCGGGCTGGAGCCTCGCCCGAGCCTCGATCACCCGCTCGTCGTTTTCGGTTTGGCGCTGAAGATCACCGAGCCTTTGATTCAAGGCAGCTCGAGTTTGCTCGGCTTCCGCCTGCGCTCGCATCGCCGCCTGGTGCGCTTCTTCGGCATCCTTACGGAGCTTCTGGAGGATCTCCATCTCCGGTAACGCTCGCCCTTGTCCTTGACTGAGGTAGTTAGCCGCCCGACTGATGAGGTGCTCAGGAAGCTCTAACCTTCGTGCAATTTGGAGTGCGTTGGATTGACCGATGTCGCCGATGTGAACGCGATAGCGTGGCCTGAGCGTCTCGATGTCGAACTCAACGGCAGCATTCTCGGCCCTGGGGTTCGTGAACGCGTAGGTCTTCAGATCACCGATGTGCGTGGTGACGACGGCTCGACAGCCGATGCTGTCCAGCTCATCGAGAATCGACCGGCCGAGGGCGGCCCCCTCGTTTGGGTCCGTGCCCGCCCCCATCTCGTCCATCAAGACTAAGGATTTCTGAGTTGCCTTACGAAGGATGTCGCAGACGCGCCGGATATGGGATGAGAAGGTCGAGAGCGACTGTTCCAGGCTCTGTTCGTCACCGATATCGGCGAGTACGTCATCAAACACAGGAAGCTGAGAGCCCGGGTGAGCGGGGATGTGTAGCCCGGATTGAGCCATCATCGACAAGAGGCCCATCGTCTTGAGAGCGACCGTCTTACCGCCCGTGTTCGGCCCTGTGACGATCAACATACAGAACTGAAGGCCGAGATGAACATCAATTGGTACGACAGTCCGAGTCTCGCGTTTCTCGGTCACCTTGTTCTCACCATCGACCGGACTCGGCGGCGTCTTGGCCTGTTCTCGAAAGAGAAATTCAAGGAGCGGGTGCCTGGCACCACGAAGTGCGAGCTTGCCTTCGGTGTTCAGGTCGGGAGGTGTCATCCGAAAGTCGAGACTATAGCGACCTCGCGCAAAGACAAGATCAAGCTGGGCGAGGTTTTCAAGACTGCCCAGAAGAGAGTCTGCCACTTGCCCGAGTTGGGCAGTCAAGTATCGGAGAATCCGGCGGATCTCTTTCGACTCTTTGGCACGCAGGAACGAAAGTTCCGCCGAGCGTTCGGCGATCGCCTGTGGCTCGATATAGACCGTCTCATTCGACGCGCTTGTGCGATGGACCGATCCCTGAATCTCGCCTCGGTGATCCTTGGCGATCGGCAACACATAGTGATGTCCGACCATCGTGAAATTGGGGTAACGAAGAATTCGTTTAATCTCAGGAGACCGAAGCATCCGCTTCAAGATCTCCTGGATTCGTTCTTCAGCCTGTGCAATCTCTCGGCGAATTCCAGAAAGTTTTCGGCTCGCGTTGTCGAGGATGATTCCCCGTGAGTCGAGACAAGCCTCGATCGCATTGGTGACAGCGGTGAAGTCTCCCACACCGATTGCCAGGGCTCCGAGCCTGGGGAATTCATCTCCAACTTTGATGAGCCAAGCACCCAGATTTGAGATCGCGTGCAAACTCTCTACCGCTTCAGCGAGTTCTTCAGCCTCGAGCATCGAGCCAACTTGAGCACGGCGAACCTGGGGCCGAATGTCGTGAAGTCCACCGAACGGAGGTGACACGTTCGCAGAGAGAGCATCGGCCATCTCAGTCGTCAATGCTTGCTCAGATCGGACCCAACCTGGATCGGAGCTAGGCTCCATTCGGCTCGCAAGATCTTTGCCCAGTGAACAGGCAGCGTACGAGGCGACGATCCGACGTAGCTTCTCAAATTCCAGCAGGCCGAGTGTGTGCGTATCCATGAAGCCTCAGATCGCGCGAGCGAGAATCCTGCCTCGATCGCAGGTGAGAAACAGCGACACCTCACGATATCGTGGGGTTCGCTCGAATCCTGATTATCGCATCTCATCGCGCTCGCTGGCCATGCGATTCATTCTTGAGACCCGCCGGCTTGGTCTCTGGATCTGCCTTTGGCTCAAGATACTGGCTCCATGCTTTAGCCTCAATGCCGAGGTCCTTACCGGTCGTCGCTTTGAGCGCCTGGTACGAGGCGTAGCGAATCGATGGCTCTTCGTGTTCTAGCCCCATCACGAGCACGGAATGGATACGCGGATCTTGGGACTTGAGCAGTCCCAAGGCATCGACGGCCGCGACTCGACAATCGGGCTCTTGGTCGAGATTCATGATTCGTGCGAGGATCGTTGCATCTTCCGACTTACCAATCTTACCGAGTGCTCGACAGGCTTCGACCCGGATCACCGGATTGGGATCTCCCGTGGCGGAGATGATCACTTCCCGGGCCGATGTATCGCGGAGTTCGCCGAGAGTTCGACAGATCTGAGCACGAGTCGCGAGCGGCTCGCGCGCCTTGGTCAGTTCGTCGATCAGAGTTTTTACGGCTTCACCCTTCTGTCGGTCGTTGTCGTAAACCGAGGGCGTGGCGAGCTTGGCGTACGCCGCGTAACGCTTATTGGGATCGGCATCCTGAGTGATGATTTTGAGATGGCTAGCGGCAGTCGTGGCCGGGCTCCGCAGACTGGAACAGCCCACCAAGACCAGTCCCAACGAAAGCAAAAACGATTTCCGGATCAGCGGATAGGTCGCGTCGTCCATGACAAATCGACCTCGGAGGAATTCCTTTGGTATCCCTAGAGGACGCAATGTAGTCGGGAGTTCCATTGAGGACAAGATCAAGAGTCGGGTCAGTCGCACGTTGTCCATTGCTATGGACAAGTACAGAGGATGCGCGTGAAGTCCGCACTTTGATCTTGGCATGAATAGCCTCTCGTCGCGCGTCTCGTATGAGGCTTAAACTGGAGTCGCTCGATCATGTTCCTACCAAATCTCCGAGGAACGTTCTCATGTCCGACGCGTTGAATCGACGCACTTTTCTCTCAGCGAGTGCAGCCGCAGGTCTGAGTCTGACGGCGTTGGGCGCTATGCCACAAAAGCCCACGGGCAAGATCCGCCCGATCGTCATCTCAAGCGCCAACGGCCTTGAGACTGTCAAGAAGGCGATGGAGATGATCAAGGCGGGGGCTGACCCGCTCGACGCTGCGATCGAAGGTGTAGCTATCGTGGAGGCCGACCCGAAGGACAACACGGTCGGCTACGGTGGCATCCCCAACGAAGATGGTGTCGTCGAACTCGACGCGGCCGTGATGCACGGGCCAACGCATGGTGGAGGTTCGGTCGCCTCGCTACGGAACATCATGCATCCGGCGGCGGTCGCCCGACTCGTGATGAAGCGGACCGATCATTGCCTTCTCGTCGGTGAAGGCGCACTCCGCTTCGCCAAGATGCACGGGTTCAAAGAGATCGACTTGCTCACCGAAGATTCAAGGAAGATCTGGCTCCATTGGAAAGAGACCAATGGCAAAGACGACGATCGGTTCCCACCCCCCGATGATGAACTCGACCCGATCGTTCGCGAATTCTTTGGGATTCGCAAACACGGAACGATTCACTGCTCAGCGCTCGACACTCACGGTGACCTCGGCTGCACGACAACGACCTCGGGTCTCTTCTACAAGATCCCTGGACGTGTCGGAGATTCGCCGATCATGGGCGCTGGACTGTTCCTCGATAACGAGGTGGGTTCTGCGGGGTCAACAGGACGTGGTGAAGCGAATCTGCTCAATCTGTCGAGCCACACGATTGTTGAGGCGATGCGTCGCGGACTCTCCCCTAAGGATGCTGCGATGGAGGCAGTGAAGCGAATTGTTGCGACCAACAAAGCGCCACGGAATCGTGATCCGAAAGGACGCCCCAACTTCGACGTGAAATTTTATTGCGTGACCAAAGATGGGCGCTACGCGGGTGCGAGTCTCTGGGCTGGTGCCAAGATGGCAGTACACGACGGCGACTCGGCAAAGCTCGTCGACTGTGCGTCACTCTACGACGAGAAGGCTCCTGAAAATTGAGTGAGATGAAGGCATCGAAGTTCGGTAACGCCCCGGTCGATCTGCGACCGGGGCATCAAGGGCGAGAGCAAGACAAAAGACCGCGTGATCATCGCGACGAGGTCCAACGAGCCGTGGCCCGCTGTTAAGAAATGGCTTTCACGCCAGCCTTAGAGACCGTGTAATGGAACGCGCCAGTGGCCTTGTCTTTCTTGCCCTTCTTCAGAAGCTTCCGCGTGAGCAGAGCTTCAATTGACTTGTGCTCACCCTTCTTGGTGGCGAGGTAGCCGCCGTTGTCATCATGACCATGGATCGCTTGGAGCAAGGCAACCTGCTTCTCGTTGGGGGCCTTCTCAGCCTTCTTCGGAGCAGCCTTGGGGGCCTTGGGCGCGGCGGCCTTGAGGGCCTTGGGCGCGGCGGCCTTGGCGGCCTTGGCGGCCTTGGCGGCAGCCTTGAGGGCCTTGGCGGCAGTTTTTGCCTTGGCGGCAGTCTTCGTTGCCTTGGCCGCAGCCTTAGGTGCCTTGGCCGTTTTCTTCGGAGCCTTGGCCGCCTTGGGCGTTTTCTTCTTGGTCGAGGCTGAAGCCATCGCGGTGTCAGCAGCGGGAGCCGCAGCTTTCGCTTTCGCCTTCGCCTTCACCTTTTTCGGCGCGGCCTTCCTCACAGCCTTCTTCGCCTTCAGGGCTTTGGTGGCAGCAGCCTTCGGGGCTGTCTCTTCAGCCTTCTTCTCGATCTTTTTTTTCGCCATCGCTTCTGGCCCTTGTTCCAGGAGTGAAATCATCGGAGGTAGGCACTCATTCACCATCCTCACAATGAATTTCTTAGCGGAATCTACGACGCGCGGGAAGACCATGATTCGCGTAAGATTCACGATTTCTTCGGTTTTCTGGTCGGGAGAAACCTCAACTAAGACAGAATCTAACAAATGCGTGCATCATCAATAACGAATTGCGAATGGAAACTCATGGGATTATATCCTGTGAGACGAATGCGTTTGTCAATATTTCGGCGAAATCGTAATAAAAACCAACTAGTCTGTCAAAGCCGTGCATCTTCATACGTATGGAGAAACCATTTCTTTCATCTGTCATCGCGAGAATCACGCATCACAAAAAAATATTTCTCGCTACGTGTGTTTTTTTTTCAAGATCGAGTCGCACGCACTCCAAACACGCACCGATTCTCAAAGCGACCATGTGTCGACTTCAACGATTGTGTGAACATTATCGCGTGACGTCGTGAGGATACTTCGGGTTAGACACGACCGATCATCGTTGAATTAGGAACTGACTCGGAGGTTCGAAGACGAGTAAAGTTCAGTCCTAGGTTTCTCGGTTTGCGACGATGTCGTTCAGCGAGGTAAGGCTAATGAGTTTGCACTGCACTGCACCGATTCGATCGCCAGTGAAGGCCGGTGCGATCCTCAAGTCATCTTTAGCTCCTCCTCCTCCTCCTCCGTCGCGAGAATTGCACGATTGGATTTCATTCTTCTCAAGGTCGCAGAAGGCCCGGAGCCTAAATTGGTCAGGTCGATTGCTCACAGTCATTCATTGCAGCGTCTCCGAGTTTCGCCGGACGCGAACGATGATTGAGCGCTGCGTGGTCTCGACCTCATGAACATGCATCGCGACGGTATCGGCGAAACGATAGAATCCTTTTTCAGAGCGGACCTCGTGAGTGAAATCACCTTCTTGGAATCGCACTCCAAAGGAATGCGCGTAGCCAAGGTGAAGACCCTGAACCGACTTTCTTCCTCAACGGAACACTCCGTAAAGAAATCCATTCAATCGATCAGCTAACTTCGAACACCAAACTCGAGGCATGGTCGATGATCGTAATCTGAACTCGAAGATGGTGATCATCGAGTCTGCAAGCTGGTCGAATTCGCCACCAGGTTTTCAATCTCACTCGAACCCACCACATGTTTGATCACACGATTCCACAGGACGAAACAGCCATGCGCGGATGCTACTGTGATGGATCGTCTGTCAGGTTCCGAGAAGATCTTCCCGGCCCGGTACGACTCGAAGGAGAGGAGCCGCTTCACGTTCACCTCGCTGGGATCTGCGACACAGACATTCAGCTCGCGCGTGGCTATATGGGATTTCGCGGGATCCTCGGCCATGAATTTGTTGGGACCACCGACTCGGGGCGACGCGTTGTTGCCGAGATCAATAACGCGTGCAGAACTTGCCCAACCTGTTTGAATGGATCAGTCCACCATTGTCCCCATCGCTCGGTGCTAGGGATTCTCAATCATGATGGAGCGATGGCGGATATCGTGATGGTCCCTTCCGTGAATCTCCACGAGATCCCCGCAAGCATTGATGATCGTCAAGCGGTTTTCATCGAGCCGCTGGCTGCCGCATTTCGAATCGCCGAGCAAGTACCCACAAGTCGTGGTGATCGCGTGGCGGTGCTCGGCGATGGTAAGCTCGGATTACTCTGCGCCTGGGTCTTGCGATTGACCGGCGCATCAATTCATCTCGTGGGGAAACATCCCATGAAGCTGGCGATGGCGGGTGCGGCGATCGAGCCAATTTTGCTCGATCAGTGCATGAGTGACGCGAAGTCGTTTGACGTCGTCGTCGATGCGACAGGCTCGCCAACAGGCTTCTCGACCGCGCTCGGTTTGGTGAAGCCGCAGGGGACCGTAGTCCTTAAGACCACGGTCGCTGGCGACTACTTCACGAACCTCGCGCCAGTTGTGATCGATGAGCTCAAAGTCATCGGCTCGCGCTGTGGACCGTTCCCTAAGGCGATCGAAGCATTAGTGAATCGCCAGGTAGATGTGCTTCCCTTGATCGAAGCGGAGTATCCACTCGAAGAGGCTGAGGAGGCGTTCCGAAGAGCGAGCACGCGAGGCGCGCGTAAGGTCCTACTTCGGATCCGTTAGATATCGATGTCCTTGGCGGTATACGCTTCGGCCATGATGAACTTGTAGCGTGCCTCGGGTTCTTTGCCCATGAGGTCGGTGATGGTTCGTTCGGTGTAGGGTCGCTCGGCGTCGGGGATTGTGACACGGAGCAATCGTCTTCGTGCTGGGTCGAGCGTGGTTTGATAGAGCAGGGCGGGGGGCATTTCGCCTAGCCCCTTGAAGCGGGTGATGTTCGGCTTGGCGTTCTTGGGAAGTCGGGCGAGAATCCGGTCGCGGCTCGCGTCATCGGCGGCCCAATGGGTCTCTTGTCCCCACGAGACTTTGTAGAGCGGAGGGCAGGCGAGATAAAGGCGACCCTCCTCAATAAGATTGGGCATGTGACGGTAGAAAAACGTCATGAGCAGGGTGGCGATGTGGTGACCGTCGCTATCGGCATCGGTCATCATGATGACCTTCCCGTAGCGCAGTCGAGTCGGGTCATACGCGCTACCCATCCCGCAACCGAGTGCGCTCACGATGTCGGTGAGTTCCTTATTGTCAACCACTTTGGCTTTGCCGGCCTGCTCGGCATTCAGGACTTTCCCTTTGAGGGGTAGGATCGCCTGGATGTCACGATCTCGACCTTGCTTCGCAGAGCCACCTGCACTGTCACCTTCGACGATGAACAGTTCGGACTCTTCAGGGTTGGTGCTATCACAATCCGCGAGCTTACCTGGCAGGTTGAGCCGGTTACTGACAGGCGACTTCCTTCGCACTTGAGAGGCAGCAGCCCGGCTCGCCTCACGCGCCTTCGCTGCCTGAATCACTCGCGCCGCGATCGCGTCACCCACGCTCTTGTTCTTGACGAGGAAGTCTTCCAGCCGAGGGCGGATCATCGAGTCGATGAGTGACTTGATCTCAGGATTATTGAGCCGACCCTTGGTTTGTCCCTGGAACTGAGGCTCGCGAACAAACACCGAGAGGACCACAGTCAGGCCCTCGCGAATATCCTCGCGCTTGATTTCCACCCCTTTCTTCACAAGCTCATGTTTGGCCATGAACTTCTGAACGGCGGTCGCGACCGCCTCACGCATTCCTTGTTCGTGAGTACCACCATCGGGGGTTGGAATGGTATTCACGTAGGACCGAACTTCCTCTTCCGTGGACTCTGTCCAACAGATGGCGACGTGGCAACGGAGGCCCTCGTCAACATCTTCACGTTCGAGCAAGAAAGGCATCGTCCCAACACGCTGGTCTTCGCGTGCCAGGTTCATCGCGTCCAGAAAGTCGGACACGCCACCTTCGTGACGATACTCGACGGAGGTCCCTGCCTTCTGATCAATGAACTGGATCACCAGCCCTTTGTTCAAGTATGTTTTGACCTCGAGTCGTTCGGCAATCATGCTCGAGTCGTAGCGGACGTCGTGAAAGATTTCGAAGTCGGGTGAGAAGGTGATCGTGGTCCCGGTCCCACGCGCAGCCTCGCCCTGAGTCACTCCTCCCACGGGCTTGCCGCGCTTGAACTTTTGGGTCCAGGTATAGCCTTCGCGCCGAACCTGCGCGATCAACTCCGTCGAGAGCGCATTCACCACACTCGCGCCAACCCCATGCAACCCGCCGGCGACCTTATACGCATCGTTGTCAAACTTGCCGCCGGCGTGGAGCGTCGTGAAAATGACCTCAAGCGCGCTCTTGCCGGTCGCCGGATGGATATCGACTGGAATTCCACGGCCATTATCAGAGACGATCAGGGTTCGGCCATCCGCAGCCAAGGTCACAACGATCCGGCTGGCATGACCGTTCATGACCTCGTCGACGGAGTTGTCGACAATCTCCCAGAGCAGGTGATGCAGCCCAGTCTTATCGACGCCGCCAATGTACATGCCGGGCCGACGGCGAACAGCCTCGAGTCCTTCGAGAACCGTGATCGAATCGGCGTTATACGTGGTACTTGCCATGAGTCGCGATCTTTCCGAAATCTCAAGACTCGTTAACGTCTTCGACGGGCGGGACAGGCTCAACATCCTCACGAAGGACGGCGTCAAGCGAGCCTCGCTGAAGGATCAAATGACCCTTACCGCCCCGTGGTGAGACGGGATACTTGGTCGCGCGAACCACTTGGGTCGCGCCCCGACTGGTTCGAACCGTGAGTCCATCGCGTTTACGATCCGAGAGCACGAAGCCGATCACGCGATCGTCCTCTTCGATGAGTCGGATCGCCGCGACCCCTTTGGCCGCCCCTGAGACGACGTTGACTTCGGCAACCGGGAAGATCAGAACACGAGCACGCTTGGTGGCCAGACAGACGTTCTCACTTCCATCGGTTGCCTCGACACCGACGACGCGATCATCCGCGAAGGCAGAATCAAGCCGGACGACGGAGCGTCCTTTTTTGGTCGAAATCGCCGCCAGCGAGGACAAGGCGAACCGGAGAACTTTGCCGCCGGCCGTTAACGCGATTCCGTAGGGAGGCAGTGGGGTTCCATCGGCATGGCCATTGGCCAACGCGAGTTCACCTCCCAGGGTTCCCTGGACTTCAACCGCTGGAAGTAGTGGCCGCGTAGAGATCGCGGGCAAACAGCGCGTGTCATTACAGATCACGCCGATCAGGTGTTCGCCGTCCTCAAACGCGAACGTCTTCTGGATTGGGTCACCATGACCGGTCGTGAGCGGGATATCGTTCGACCTGAGTGTGTAGGCGATTCCCCGGTCGGTGAAGAAGGTCAGACTTTCGCGAGCCCGACAGCGGTAGATCCAACCCACTGCATCGTCCTCACGAACTCGAATGCTCGCCGTATCAGTGAATGACTTCTGGCGCTTCACCCAGCCGTCTCGCGTCACGATCACCCAGGAATCTTCATCAATGATGTAGTCTTCCTCACGGAACTCGACTGGAGCCGGAGGCCCTTCGATCCGCGTCCGGCGCTCGTCACCAAACGCCCGAGCGATCTCACGCAACTCGGTACGGATGATCCGCCAACGCGCAGGCTCACTCGCGAGCAGACCTTCCAAGATCCCCGCGCGAGCCCGGCACTCGGCAAGTTCGCCAACAATGTCGGCGATCTCCAGTTTGCCCAACCGATAGAGCTTGGTCTCCAGAACCGCGTCGGCTTGCGCTTCAGAGAGCAGGAACCTCGCGATCAATTTGGGAGCAGCGTCGGCCTTGCCATCGCTATTCCGAATGATGCGGATTGCTTCATCGAGATTATTGAAGACGATCTCGAAGCCTTCGAGAATGTGGATGCGTCGCAGTAGTCCGTCAAGTTCGTGCTGGAGTCGCCTGGTGACGACCTGGAGACGGAACGCCAGGAAGTGTCCGAGCATACTCGTCAGGTCAAGCCGGTCGGGAACAGCGACCTCGGCACCCGTCGCGGGCAAGAGGCACGTCATGTTGACGTTAAAGTTGGTTTGGAGCGGCGTGTTCTTGTAGAGGTAGGCGAGCGCGGCATCTGCGTTTGCGCCTGGCCGGAGTTCGAGTGCGATTCGGATATCGTCGGTGCTCAGGTCTTTGACATTCACAAGTTGAGGAACGAGCCCCTTGCCGATCAGTTCGCCGATCCGCAAGACGAGCGGGTCCTTCTCAATCCCATAAGGGATCGAGGTGATGTTCACAAAGTTAGGCTTTTCCTGGTCGAGTTCATACGTCCCGCGCAGCTTGATCGAGCCTTGGCCGGTGGCATAGATCTGGCGGATCTCATCAGCGGTGTTGAGGATCACACCACCTGTCGGAAAGTCGGGGCCTTGGATATGCTTCAAAATCCGATCGAGGTCCACTTCGCGCTCTTCGAGTTTTGCTTCAATCAGGACGTCGGCCGCCTTACAGACCTCTTTCAAGTTGTGGGGAGGAATGTTGGTCGCCATACCGACTGCGATCCCGGTCACACCATTCACCAGCAAGTTCGGAAACTGTGCAGGTAAGACTTCGGGCTCTTCCGTGGTACTTGCATAGTTTTGCCGAAGGTCGACGGTCCGATCGCGAAGTTCCTCAAGAAGCTCCATGGCGATCGGCGTGAGTCGGCACTCCGTGTAGCGGAACGCTGCAGGGGGATCGCCGTCGATCGAACCGAAATTGCCGTAGCCGTCAATCAGCGGGTAACGCAGGCTGAAGGGCTGAGCCATCCGGACGAGCGCATCATAGATCGATTGGTCGCCGTGGGGATGATAGCTCTTCATCACTTCACCGACGACCGCCGCGCACTTCATGTACCGGCTTTCGGCGGTGATCCGTAAGTCGGAGAACATCGCATACAAGATCCGGCGCTGGACTGGCTTCAGACCATCGCGAACATCGGGCAAGGCCCGTGACGTGATGACACTCAGAGCATAAGTGAGGTAGCGCGAGCGGGTGGCGTCGGCAAGAGCGACTTCTTCCACAACCGGCTTGGGCCGGGGCTCCTTGAGTCCATCCTGACCACGATTCCGCTTGGCCATCAATCCGTCCCAACCCTTTATCCGTAAAGCCCGTGTCTCCACGACGCGAGACTAGCCCACTTCCGCCATTCGGCCAACGCCAAAAACGATCGTGAACAAATTTCCCCTGCCCGTCAAGCGAGAGCGGCTGCCAACTCCCGCTTCAAACACGCCAGGCTTTCCTTGGCAGTCAGGACTGCGCCTGGGGAATAGTCGAAGACTTCAACCGAGACCCAGTGTCGATATCCGCTGTGAATCAACGCTTTCATGATCGGCCCAAAATCGACTGAACCCATCCCCGGCCCCTTCAGGTTCGTGTCTTGGGCATGGAAGTGCCGGGCTTTTCCAGCGTGCTCTTCGATGAGAGCTGGGACGGTCTCTCCGACCTCGCCACTCTGGGCCTTCACGTCCATGTGCAGCCGAAACCTGGGGTGATTGAGCTTCGCCAGGAGAGCGTTGGCCTGGTCGCACGTATTGAGGAAGTTCGTCTCGCTTGGGGCGAGCGGTTCGAGGCAAAGGTCGATACCGGTCGCTTCAAGTGTGGGGGCTAGCTGTTCGAACACATCGATTGCGTAGCCTACCGCCGAATCATAGCTCACGCCCGGCAAGAGGTCGCGTTGCTTCGGTGAGCCGAGCACCATGAGCTCGCCGCCCAGGTCGTGCGTCGCTTCCGCCAATGCCTTGAAATAATCGGCGGTTCGACGACGGGTCGTCACATCGGGCGAGGTCAAGTAAAAGCCCTCGGTCTTGGCCAGCAGCCAGTGAAGCCCGATCGTCTCCAGACCTTCGTCGTGAACAATCTTCTTCAATTCCGCCCGATGAGTTGGAGTGATGTCGGTGATCAGATTCGACAGGGTGAATGGAGCGATCTCGATCCCTTCATATCCAATCGCCTTGATCGAATGACAGACCTCGGCGAAGGTCCCTTCTTCGTACAGCTCGTTGCAGATGCCGAATCGCATGTTCAGATTCCTTGGGGATCACGTCAGTCGAAGATTTGCCGCTAGCAGAGTGTTCTTGAGCAACATGGCGATCGTCATTGGTCCCACCCCGCCCGGAACCGGCGTGATGGCCGAGGCAATCTGAGCAACTTCCTCAAACGCAACATCACCCCGTAGGCCGCCGCCATCCTTGGGATGGATCCCGACATCAATAACAACCGCGCCCGGCTTGACCCAATCGGCCCTCACGAGTTCGGGCTTGCCGATCGCCGCGATTACGATATCGGCCTGCCGCGTCAGCTCGGGTACATCGCGCGAGGCCGAGTGACAGACCGTCACGGTGGCATCACCACCAAGTCCTTTGTGGAGTAGGAGTAAAGCCATCGACTTGCCGACAATCTGAGAACGACCGAGGATCACGGCGTGCTTACCCCTGGTCTCAATCCCGTTCGCAACCAATAACTCGCGGATGCCTAGAGGGGTGCATGGGACGAATCGGGGCTTGTCGATTGCGAGTAAGCCGGCATTCTCGACATGGAAACCATCAACGTCTTTGTTGGGGTCGATCACGCTGAGAATTCGTCCCTCATCAAGGTGAGAGGGCAACGGAAGTTGGACCAGAATTCCATCGACCGCAGGATTCTCGTTCAGACTTTGAATTGTGTCGATCAAGAGCTGTTCCGAGACATCGCTGGGCAAGTTGACAACTTCACCAATGATCCCGACCGCTCGACAGCCATTGCTTTTGTTGCGGACGTAGACCTTGCTGGCAGGATCATGACCGACCAGGACGACGGTCAGACCTGGGGCTCGCCCCGCCTTGAGCCGATATGCGGCCGACCCGATCGCGACCTGATCGCGGACCACCAACGCCAGAGCCTTCCCATCGAGAATTCGAGCCGCCACAGCGTCCTCTCCTCGGAACCAGGAACTCAGACTGCCCGGCCCACCCGAATCTCGGCTAGGCCACCTGGACAGGTCGAACTATCATAGCGAGGTCTGTGTCATCTGTCTCGCAACGCTGAAGCCCTCTCCTCTACCCGCTGAGTGACCATGGCCGCCTCTGCTGTGATGGACGTTGACTCGGATGAAGACGAGGGGTATCCCAACTTACCTTCGGGAACAATCGCCGGTCAGATCGTTCGGCTGGGCGCGCCTGTTCTGGTCGAACAAGCGTTGCTCTACTTGATCGGTCTCTCAGACACTTTTGTGACCGGCCGATTCCTCGGCGAAGAGCAACTTGCGGCCGTGACCGTAACCAGCTACCTGATCTGGGTGGCAGGGGCCTTACTTACGATCGTTTCAGTGGGGGCGACCGCCCTGGTTGCCCGATTCATTGGCTCGGGAAAACCACGCGAGGCCAATAAGACGTGTGGGCAGGCCTTTGTCCTGGCCTGGATCGTCGGCTTCTCCTTGATGATCGGCGGTTATCTCAGCGCAGAGCGGGTGGTCGGACTGCTGAATCTGTCCGGGACTTCAGCGCGCGAGGCGGTCGTATTCATCAAGATCGTCCTGGCCGTGACTCCGTTGGTCGCCTGCATTGCCGCAGGGGTTGCGTGCCTTCGAGGTGTCGGCGATACCAAGACCGGCATGTACGTGATGATCCTGGTCAATGCCCTCAACGCCTTGTTTACATGGGTGCTTGCACTTGGCATCGGCCCCTTCCCGCGACTTGGCTTCGCAGGGGTCGCCGCTGGGACCGCGATTGCCGAGGCAGTCGGGGGGGTACTTGTTCTGGCGATCCTGATCCGAGGTCGGTCGGGACTGCAACTCCGCTGGGAGACGATCATTCCTCGCCTGGGTGAACTCCGCCGGATCATGCGAATCAGCGTCCCGGCCGCCGGAGAGAGCCTGACGAACATCAGTTGCCAGCTCTGGTTCATCGGGCTCATCAACCGGCTCGGCTCAACGGCGACAGCCGCCCACGGAGTGGCGATCCGCTGTGAATCGCTCGCCTTCCTTGCCCTTGCCGCCTTCGCGGTCCCTGCAAGTACCTTGACCGGCCAGTATCTCGGGGCAAGACGACCCGATCTTGCCACCAGGGCCGCACGCACAGCCTGGTTGATGGGAGTAATCGCCATTAGCCTCTTCGGGGCCATCCTTTATGTCGAAGCCGAACCGATGTTCCAGCTTTTTCTTGGCGGCAGGAAGCCGGCTGTCGCTCTTGCGGGTGTCCCGGTCCTCCGGATCGTGATCTTTGCGTTTCCCGCACTCGCGACCATCAACATCCTCAACGGGGCCTTACGGGGCGCAGGAGATACGCGCTGGCCTTGGGGGATCGTCGTATTCGGCTACTTCGCGGTCCGGATCCCACTCACCTACCTCATGGCCAGCCCCCTTGCGGATGGAGGGTTAGGCTGGGGCCTTGTCGGTGCATGGTATGCGATGTTCGTCGACCTCTGCGTACGTGGGGCACTCGTCGCCGCGAGGTTCCTGCATGGAGGCTGGCGGTCTGCGAAAGTCTAAAATCGGTGTACATTTCTTCAAATCGAACCATCAACCCTCGGATGAAATCCTCGCTCGACCATTGGAAGGCCGTGAGAATCCAGATTGAGCCCTACGATCCTCCCGACCACGCACTTTGCGGATGATGTTCCGTTTACGCAATGCATGCGGTCAATTCGTGTGGTATCTCTTTCGTATTGGTTGTGTCTGCGGGCCGACGTTGACTGTCGGACGTAGAACACAACCCCAACGGAAGGGAACCTCCCATGGCCACCGAAAAGCAGATTGAAGCCAATCGCCGCAATGCCCAAAAGAGCTGCGGTCCGATCACAGAAGAAGGCAAAGCCCAGTCGAGGCGCAATGCACTCGACCACGGGCTGACTGCCAAAATGCTTCTGCCCAAAGACCTTGAGGCAAAGAAGGAAACGCGACTCGCCGACTGGCGAGGGGTTCTGGCTCCTCCGGACTCAATCCTGGAATTCGAGCTTGATCTGGCGGTCACGGCCTCGCTCAAGATCGAACACAGCCAGAGCTGCGAGACCATCCGCCGGATCGAACTTGCCGAGATCGCCTCGGACCCAAGTGATACGTGGGAT
>JANXSX010000068.1 GCA_025356475.1 Isosphaeraceae bacterium
TGATCGTCGAGCCCGATGAGGTCAAAACCAAGGCCCAACCCTCGTCAGGCCGCAAGGAAATCTGGACGTACACGGCGGTAGTGTTGGTGTCGGGATTGCGGTATGCGTTCGCGGAGGCCAGTGCGGAGGGCCTGTGGTTGCTGCAAGTGTCCGCGCCGCCTACCTGTGCGACGACGAACGGCTCACCAAGCACCTGAAGAACCGCCCGATCTGTCCCTTCAGGCGATACGAAACTAAGAGGACTAGGAAGACTGCGTAGTCTCTCGGAAAACGAACCGCGTCTTACACCCCACCCAGCAAATGACAACCTGGCCATTGACATCATAGCTGTGATCGACTATTGTTTGACAAAAGTTCAGCAATAATCCTTCGATGTGGCACCTGGAGTTGGTGTCTTGGTCGCTCGGAGCTGAGCGAAGTGTAAGGGCGTATCCGGCGGTTTCCGTCCTGAGTGGCGACGTCGTGGATAGGTCATAAGGCCCAGTGCCTTGCGTCGAGGTTCCGTCTTTCTCGTGTGTGACATCGTGCGCAGTGGTTCCGCAGAGTTGGGATCGATAGGGAACCGACCCTCGTCCTGGGGCTGGAGCACTGTTGCCGATCTCATAAAAATGAGGATAGGTGCAATGTCATTTACTAATCAAGTTCGTCCCCCTTTCGTGGCGTGGCGAGAACCAGAGTCCCCGATCACGATTCCGAAGGTGCGGAAGTCCAGACGCTTTATCATGGCGCTACTCGTCGGGATATTCCTTGGTGGGAGTCTACTCGCCAAGAACGCATCTACACTCCAAGTGCTGTTTCTTGAGCCTGACGTCACGCGATACGAAACCGTGACGATCGATCGGGGAGACGTCCCCATGGTCATCAACGAAGCGGGGACTCTTGATAGCGGCCTAGCTCCTCCGGTCCGTTGTAAAGTTGAGGCGATGTTGGGAAGAGGGGGAGGTTATAACTTCGGCGCGAGCGCTCGTCGAGGAAGCATTGGTGCCAGGAGGAGCGTTGCCCCACCAAGAGGGATGCCTAGCTCTCGCAGACGATCGTCGGCTGCGACTGCAAATTCTGGCCTGAGAAATTCGACGGTGCTACCGGGCGGAGCAACCGCGCCCTTGAAGCCGGTTATCCGTAGCTTTTCGTATCGTGTCTCACCCCATGTGCCACTGCGTGGTCCAAGCGAAAACATCGTTGCGCTTTATAATCGTGCGGTGGTGAATACGGGCGATCGTCCAGGCTCAACGCGCATCATCGAGATCGTCGACGAGGGGACCCCGGTCAAGGTCGGTGAGATTGTTTGCGAGCTTGAGTCCTCGGCATTTCGTGACGAGATCGCCGCCCAGCAGATCCGCGTCGGGCAGGCCCTCGCCTGGGTCGAGCAAGCGAAGACATTGGTGGAAGTCAACGAGATCACCCAGCGCGAATATCGCGACGGGGTCTACCCGCAAGACCTTAACCTGATCCGCCAATACATCAAGGGATGCGAACTCGAACTGGATCGAGCCCAGAAGACGGTGGGATGGTCCGAAGAAATGCGCGAGGCCAAGTTCCGCACGTCACAACAGCACGAATCTGAGGTCGCGACTCTGGTCGCGGCCGAGCTCAATCTTCAACAAGCCCAGGGCATGTTCAAGCGTCTTGACAAATATACTCGCGACCGCTTGTTCATGTCCCTTGATGCTAAAATGGAGGCGAGCAAGGGCGATTTGCTAGCGCAAGAGCTCGCCTATCAACGCGAGTCGGATCGCCTCGAACGACTCGAGCGAATGGTTGAAAACTGCACGATTCGTGCCCCTCATGACGGGATTGTTGTCTACGCCAATCAAGCGAACGCCTGGGGACGTCTGGATGTCCGAATTCAGACTGGGACGGTCGTGCGTGAGGGGCAAGCCATTTTTTCCTTGCCCGAGCCCACGAAGTTGAGGGTGAAAGCAAGGATCAACGAGTCACGGATCTCGTTCATTGAGAGCGGCATGCCTGTTGTCGTGAAAATTGATGCATTTCCCGACCGCCCCCTCAAGGGAACGGTCGGCGAAATTGTGCCAATCTCGACCCGAGGGGGTGGCCCGTTCTCCGACACCAAGATTTATTCGGCAATGATTCATCTCGACGAAGCCTTCGACGAGCTCCGGCCTGGGCTCTCCGCAGAAGTCGTGATGCAGGTAAAGACGCGAGCCGACGTAATCCGCATACCCGTCGAGTCCGTCCGGTGGCAGGGGCTCCAGGTTTTCGCCGCGATCACGCGAGATCAAGGCATCACCTTTTCATGGCAGCCACTCAAACTCGGACTTACCAACGAGACCAACGCCGAGGTTCTCGACGGCTTGAACCCCGGCGATGTCGTCATCGCCGATCCAAGCGAGTTTCCAAAGCCGGAAACTCAGGAAGTCGTCGCACCAAGAGTGATGGAGTAAGGTGCGCTTGATCTGACGAGGGTCGCTAGGAGCGCTATTCCCAAACGGAGGATGCGGCTGGATATACCTTCAATCGCCGCAGCACATGCGATTGGAGACCAGCCTTATGATGGTCGAGTACGACCTGTGTTCCCCAAAATTGCCCAATAGTGCCTGCCTCCGTCCACCTCCTTGATGGCTTCGACTGCGGCCGCGAGGAACTCAACCGTTTCCTGACGCGCTTCGCTCGGATAAATCAGCAGGCCGGGGCCGCCCAAACCTATGTAGCTGTCTCGGGCCGGACGGTTGCTGGTTACTATTCCCTAACCGTTGGCAAGGTCGCCTGCGCCGACGCTCCCGACAGGTTGAAGAAAGGCCTGGCCCGTCATCCGGTCCCCATCATGCTGCTGGCACCTCTCGCTGTGAGTAGTAACAGGCAAGGACACGGACTCGGGGCCGGACTTCTGAAGGATGCGATGCGGCGAACCCTCCAGGCGGCGGATATTGCCGGAATACGAGCGTTTGCGGTCCACGCCATGGACGAGAAATCGCAACGATTCTACGAACAATTCGGATTTATCCCGTCACCGACCGACCCATTGCACTTGTTCCTATTGATCAAGGACATCAGACGTATCGCCGGACTCTGAATCCGTCGGCTTCAACCAACAAATTCACGAGTGAACCTCAACCTCCAAGTCAGAACGATCTTCCGTCTTACTCCACAGTCACGCTCTTGGCCAGGTTGCGTGGCTTATCGATGTCACAGCCGCGTAGCCGTGCGACATGATAGGCGAGCAGTTGCAGAGGGATGACGGCCAAGAGTGGCTGGATGATCTCGGGGACGTCGGGGATGGGGAGGAAGCTATCGGAGAGGCTCATGAGCGACTCATCGCCTTCGGTGCCTACGGAGATGATCGGGCCTAGGCGGGCTCGGACCTCTTCGACATTGCTTAATGTCTTGGCGTGCAACGAACCTTTCGGGGCGACAAAGACGCAGGGCGTTTGCTTGTCGATCAGAGCGATCGGGCCGTGCTTCATCTCGGCGGTGGGGTAGCCCTCCGCGTGGAGATAGCTGATCTCTTTGAGTTTCAAGGCCCCCTCTAACGCGACAGGGAAGTGGATGTCTCGGCCCAGATAGAGCGCACTTTGGGCGTGGGTGAGTTTCTCGGCGGCCCGGGCGATGATCGGTTCGGTCTTGAGGACCTCGGCGATCAGGTCAGGGACGGACTCCAAGGCTTCGACGACCGCCACTCCATCAGGGAACGACAGGTGTCGAAGTCTTCCCAGCTCAAGGGCGAGCATCGTAAGGACTGCGACCTGGGCGGAAAAGGCTTTGGTGCTGGCGACGCCGACCTCGTGACCGGCATGGAGATAGATGCCTCCATCGGCCTCGCGTGCGATGGTGCTGCCAACCGTGTTGCAGATGGCCAACGTCGGATGGCCCTGGCGCGTGGCTTCGCGGAGTGCCCCTAAGGTGTCAGCAGTCTCTCCCGATTGGCTCAGCACGAAGACGAGCGTTCGGCTATCGAGAGGGGCGTTACGGTAACGGAACTCGCTGGCGTACTCGACTTCAACAGGCAATCGCGCCAGTCGTTCGATGAGATATTCACCCACGAGCGCTGCATGCCAACTCGTGCCGCATGCGGCGAAGACAACCCGTCGGATGCCTCGGAGTTGCCTCGGCGACATATTCAAACCGCCGAAGTACGCCGTCCCTTCAGCCTTACGGAGCCGGCCTCGGCAGGCGTCGCGGACGGTGTCGGGTTGCTCGTGGATCTCCTTCTGCATGTAGTGGTCGTAGCCAGAGAGTTCGCCCGCGTCCGGCTTCCAGTCGATTCGGTCGATCCGAGGAGTGATCGAGCCCCGTTCTCGGTGACGAATCTCGAAGTCGTGCGGAGTAACTCGAACCACCTCGCCATCCTGGAGGAACGCCACGCGCGACGTGTGTGGCAGGATCGCAACCGGGTCGCTCGCGATCAGATGTTCTCCCTCACCCAATCCCAGGACCAAAGGGCTACCGAGCCGAGCACCAATGACTTGTCCCGGGCAGCGAGGACTGACGACCGCGAGCCCGTAGGTCCCTTCGAGACGGGGCAAAATCGCTTCAACGGCTGCGAGTAGGTCATCACCATCGCCAAGTTCAACAGCGATCAGGTGGGCGATCACTTCCGTGTCGGTCTGGCTCTTGAAGACGATCCCGCGCGCTTCCAATTCCTTGCGAAGGCTGGAATGGTTCTCGATGACGCCGTTGTGGACGACCGCGACCGTTCCCCCGTGACCAACATGGGGGTGGGCATTGCGATCGGTTGCCGGCCCGTGGGTTGCCCACCGAGTGTGGCTGATCCCACATGAGCCTGGGGCAGGCTCAACGACAAGTGCCTCCTCAAGAACCCGAACCCTGCCCGACTTCTTGCGAACGATCATCTGGCTATCGCTGATCGTCGCGATCCCGGAGCTATCATATCCTCGGTATTCGAGCCTTCTGAGACCGGCCAAGAGAATAGGGCTGGCTTCGTGCGCCCCGGTGTATCCGACGATCCCGCACATCGACAATCCTCCAAGATGCTCGCAAACTTCACGTTTTCAAGGAGAACGGCGTGAAGTCTGTGTCATAATCGTAATAGTCTTCGTGTTCGACACGTTTGAGATAGTTGACGACCTTGTAAGTCAACGGAGTCGCCAACGCTTCCCACAGGACTTTGAGAGCATAGTTCGTAAACAAGACCTGGAGCACTTTTTCTAGGGGCCAGCCATCACGTCCCAAGAACGCAATCGGATAGAAGATCAGCGAATCGACCAATTCACCTGCGATCGTTGATCCGATCGTCCTCATCCAGAGGAACCGACCGGCAGTCAAGATCTTCATCTTTGCGAGAACGAATGAGTTGGCGAGCTCACCGCCGAAGAATCCGAACATGCTGGCAAGCACAACCCGCGGAGTTCCGCCGAAGACCGTTTGCCAAGCTTGTTGATTCGGCCAGGACGGGTCGGGAGGAAGGGCCAAGACCACGGTGCTCAGTGTGGTCGCGAAAATCAGGGCACCGAAGCCGGCCCAGACCACTTTGCGAGATCGGGCGTAGCCGTAGACCTCGGTCAGGATATCGCCGAACAGATAGCTAATCGGGAAAAACAGAACACCCGCGCCGAATGTGAAACCCCAAAGTGTCACTCGCTTGGGGGCGGAGATGAAGTTCGTGCAGATCAGGACTGTCACGAACGCAGCCATGATCAGGTCGTAATATTTGTAGACACGGACCGGATGCGCGGACGGGTTGAGCTTGCCGGGTTCGGAATCTTGCATAAGGATATTTCACAGTTGGCCAAGAAGCGGGCGGAAGCTCGTAGACCCTCCGGACGTTTGATGCTGAAGGAGTCGAAGGACGTCGGAGCTCAGAGCCGTCGCCGGTTCCGTTCCCTCTGCGATTGTGAGAGGAAGATCCCAACAATCACCATCGTAAAGCCCACAATCAAGCCGAGGTAACAAATCTGTTCCACGGACACGCCTAAGATGATGACAGACCGCCCGCGAAATCGCAACAGCGCGACCATGCAAACAACTTCGACCAGAGGCCCAAGGAGTCGTAACGTCAAACCAGGCTGAAGGTTCATGCGATTGTGATGATCTGGCTCAGTACGAGTCGTCGGTTGGGATCAAGGCGACACAAATGACGTAGGCAATCACACCCGGAATTACTGCTGAGAAGAACGTGGCTAGCGCAATCGAGACACGCAACATCGTGACGTTGATGTGCAAGTATTGGGCAAGTCCACCACAGACCCCGAAGAACATCCGATCCGTTGAAGACCTGGTCAAGGGCTGCGTTGCGAAGCCACGATGCGCATGGTCGCGATCAGTCAGAGCCTGGGGTTGTCGGCCATCGAGCCACGAACCGCAATGCTTACATTTGACTGCCTCATATTGGATCTCCTCAGCGCAGTAAGGACAGAGCTTTGTAGCCATTCAGAACTCCGAGTTGGGGGGCTTGGCAACTCACTCTTGCATGCAGAGTGCTTCGCCCCCCACACGATTATCTTGAGCCGATGCTCAAATCTTTGGCAATTCGTAACCTGCCCGAGCCTTACGTGAGAGAAGTGCGTTGGCCTCCGGATCGTTCGGGAAGCTCTCGGTTGCGGCATCCCAGGTCAGCTTTCGACCGAGCTTGTAGGCGATGTTGCCCAGGTGGCACGTGTTGGTCGAGTCATGGGCAATCTCGACGTCACAGATCGGCTTCTCGCGCGATCGAAGGCACTGAATGAAATTCTCGGCGTGGGCGGGGTTGCCGTCCACTCCTAGAACCTTCTTAGGCTGAAGGTCGATCTTGCGGAGCGGTCGGTCGCCGTGGACCTCTTTGATCCCGTAGGGCAAGGTGGTCGTGTCGGGAATAATCTCATAACCTGAGCGGTCAAGCAGAATGCTGCCGTCCGTCCCACAGAACAGGATGCCGTAGTCCCGCCCGTTAAACTTCAGCCCATTCCCCTTACGCATTGAATACGTGAGGGTGGTTCCGGGGAATTCGTAGACGACCTGCAAGGTGTCGGGAGTGTCCCGGTTGTCGTTGCTGGTGACGATGCCGCCAGTGGCGTAGACCGTCTTCGGCCCTTTCTGGTCAACCGCCCAGAGGGCGATGTCGTTGAGGTGGACCCCCCAATCGCTCATCATCCCGCCGGCATAGTCGAAGAACCAGCGGAACAAGAGATGGAAGCGGTTGGAATTGAATGCTCGACTGGGAGCCGGCCCGAGCCAGCGGTCGTAATCGACCCCTGAAGGGACAGGTCCATCGGCGTACTGACCCATCCCCGTGGGACTGATATTCTCGAAATTCCAGGTCTGAATCCAGAAGACCTTGCCGATCTTACCAGACTTAACGTCTGCCACCGCCTCTTGGAAGTGACTGCTACTCCGTTGCTGGGTGCCAACCGCGACGATCTTGTTGTATTTTCGGGCCGCTGTGATCATCGCCCGACCTTCGGCCACGTTATGGGCGACAGGCTTCTCAACGTAGACATCTTTGCCGGCCATGACGGCTTGGATCGTCGGCAAGGCATGCCAATGGTCGGGGGTGGCGATCAAGACACAATCGATGTCCTTACTATCGAGCATGGCCCGATAGTCGCGCGCTGTGGTGGGGGTGTTCCCCTTCTTGGCTTTGATGCGGTCCGCAGTCTGGGCAGCGTGCCGATCATCAACGTCCGCAACGGCGACGCACTCAACGTCGTTACGAGCAAGGAACGTATCGAGGAGCTGATTTCCCCGGCTTCCGGCTCCAATCAGTCCGAATCGGACCTTCTCGTTGGCCCCAAGGCCTCCTGAGGCCCGCCCTGCACTGAGGGCAGCCACGCCCACGCCTGCAGTCCCTACGAAGCTCCGTCGCGAGATCGAATCCCACGCCATGACTGGCCCCCTGATCACAAAAAGACAGGCTGGAGAGATGTGATCTTGAGAGCTTAACGTCTGGGCGTTGGCCTTGCCAGGGGGCAGGCCGGTGGCAGACCGCCCCATCATGGGTTAAGATAAGATGAGTTTTCAAATAGCGATTCACTAACCCCCGATGAGACCCCGTCGCCCATGGATTTGCCGATGGAGATCACAGCCCGACCCAGCGACCCCTTCGGCGAATTGAAAATCTTCGCGGGCAAAGCCAGTCGAGACCTCGCCGCCTCCATCTGCCACCAGCTCGGAATCGGACTCGCGAAGTCGGAGACACTCACATTTAGTGAAGGAAATGTCTTCGTCCGCGTCCTCGAGAACGTGCGGGGCCGAGATGTTTTTGTCATTCAGGGGACCGAGTTCCCCGTTAACGACAACTTCATGGAACTGCTGTTCTGGATCGATGCCTTCAAACGTGCCAGCGCCACCCAAGTCACTGCCGTCATTCCGTTCTTCTCTTATGCCAAGGGCGATAAGAAGGATGAGCCACGGGTCTCGATTCGAGCTCGGGTCTGTGCCGACGCGATCGAGGCGGCCGGCGCGGATCGCGTCCTGACCCTTGACCTGCATAGCCCACAAATTCAGGGCTTCTTCAAGATCCCGGTCGACCATCTGTATGCAATGCCAGTTCTGGCCGAATATTACCGCAAGAAGCAGATCCCCAACCTTGTGGTCGCTTCCCCCGACGTGGGCTTCAGTAAACAGGCCAACCGGTTTGCGAAGCTAATGCGCACCACGTTCGTGATCGGCAATAAAACGCGTCACGACCACAACGAGAAGGCCGAGGTTCTCGACATCATCGGCTCGGTCGAGGGCAAGAATGTGTTGATTGTGGATGATTTCACGATCTCGGGCGGGACCCTGATCGAAATGGCCCACGCCTGTAAAGAACGTGGGGCGAAGGATATTTATGCGTGCGTCTCGCACGGTGTCTTTTCCAAGGGTGCAGCCGAGAAAGTCGAAGCCAGCCCAATCAAGGAGTTGGTCCTCACCGATACGATCGGCTATCGAGCTGAGCCACTTCCCAGCAATTGCACAATTGTCAGTGTAGCACCTTTGTTTGCGAAGGCGATCCTTTCGATCCACTTGCGAGAGAGCGTCAGCCGCCTGTTTGATGACCCCACGGGCGCAGCTCCCCCGATCTGATCGTCTGGACTCAATCAGAATAGAACGGCCCGGCAGGTAATGAATCCATTACCTGCCGGGCCGCTTTTCATTGGAGGAATTGGGAAGGTCACGAATTCCGAACCTATCGCAACGATTCAATCGTCGATCTGGAAATCGTGTTCTAGCTTACCGATGAGAAGTCGAACCCGGTTTGCGTTCACCTCATCATGAGGAGTGCAATGTCGCACTCAGATACGCTCAACGCGACCCAGGGCGATGACGTGCCCCAGATCGCCTTGAGCCCATTGAAGACTCTGACATTCATCGCGTTATCCGTCATCGCGTTGATGTACGTTGCTGTTGCAGGGACGTTTGGGCGGTTCCCGAACCTCGATCAAGACGAGATCTTTTACAAAGCACCCGGTCGAGAGTGGGCGAAGACAGGCTACTTCCGCGCACCGGAACTGACGGGATACCTCGGCGTGAAGCCGGGACTCGAAGATGCTTGGTTGATCTATCCACCCGTTTACCCGATCACGTATGGGCTTTTCGTCAAACTGTTCGGGTTCGGCTGGCGGCAGAGTGTGGTCTTTGATGCGGTGATTCACTGTGGGGTGGCGTTCCTGACAGCGTTCCTCGCCTGGCGACTTTCGCAACGCATCTGGCCTGGTGTGGTCGCTTTCGTCTCGGTCTTGTGTCTCGGGGCCCTTGGCCGGCCCGACGACCTTGCCGTCTCGTTTGGCTTGGTGGGTGTCCTGATGGTTCTCAAATCATTCCAGATGCGACACGAGCCCATATCCAACCGAGAGCTGATCGCCTCGGGGATCGCGTTTGGCCTCTGCGGAGCGACCAGCCCGGTCGCAGCCATTGTGATCGGTGGAGTCGCCTTGCCATGCATGCTGTGGAGATCTGGCGGATGGGTAACCGCGATCCGGATGCTCGGGTTCTGGATGACGATCGCGACCGTGGTCTTGATCTTGGTGATTGCACCGGTCGCGATCAAGAGCCCAGAGGCGTACAAGCAGTTCTTCGCCCAGTCGAACGTGATTCTCAAGACCGACACACGATCAATGATTGAACGGCTGTTTTCAGTCCTAACCGTCGGTCGGCGACTGTCGTGGCCGTTTCTCGGTTTATTTGGTCTTGGATTCGTCAGCCTGGTGCCTGCATTGATCCGCAAAGCGACCACCCGCTGGCTCTACTTGTGGCTTGGTCCCACGCTTGGTATCGGTTTGTTGCTTCTCACGAAGATTCACAACTACTCGTATTTGTGGTTCTTGGTCCCCTTCTTGACCGCGAGTTTTTTCGGAGCCATCGCCCGCAACGAGCTCTTTGGTCGTCGTCTCGACCGATCGGCACTTGCCTTGGGAATGGTCTTGATCGGGATCGGGTCATTGCAGTTCTTCCGTGAGACCTTGATCTTAGCGATGCTCCCTCGTGAGCAAACACTCGATTATAATGCCGATTTGATTCGCCGAGAGGTTCCTCCAGGTAGCACAATCCTGAACTACGACCTGTGGTGGGCGCTCGGCAACGAATACCGTATCTTCGAGCATCAAGTGCCAGCGAAGCATTGGGGCGAAGTTCACGCGGTCGTCTCGACAACCGGCAGCCCAATTGGATCCGATGCTCCCCGACAGACCCCCCGAGATGAATATGTCGCAGCCTACTTCGAGACCAGTCTCGACAGAAGAAATCCCGACGCGATTCGACTCGGCCCGTTGACTCTCTCGAAATCCTTTCGAGGTTTTGGCGTCCATGTGCTGAAACGGAAGACCGAAGTCGCACTCTTAAATCATGATCTTTGACGCTGGGAGATCGGTCGGAACGATGCCCGAACTCCGAGAGACCAAACAGGTCACCATCAGTGTGGTCGTCCCGCTCTTCAACGAGAGCGAGAACCTCGCTGAGCTGTATCGAAGGATCAAATCCGTTCTCGAATCTGAGAATTCGTCGTATGAGATTATTTTCATTAATGACGGCAGCTCGGATTCGACGCCGCGATTGCTCGATGCTCTTTCTGCGAGTGACGAACGTCTGGTTGTACTTCATCTCAGCCGGAATTTCGGCCACCAGGCGGCAGTGACTGCCGGGCTCGACCACGCGGTGGGCGACGCGGTAATCGTCATGGATGGCGACTTGCAGGACCCGCCTGAGGTCCTCCCTCAGTTCATCGCTAAGTGGCGTGAGGGGTTTGATGTTGTTTATGCCGTCCGAACCAAACGCAAAGAGTGGTGGCCCAAGCGGGCTTGCTACTTTGTGTTCTACCGCGTCCTGCACATGATCGGCGACCTGGAAATCCCGCTCGATAGTGGGGATTTCTCGTTGCTGGATCGCGACGTCGTTGAGGCGTTGAGCTCGCTTCCGGAACACCGTCGATTTGTGCGAGGGTTGCGTACGTTCGTCGGTTTTCGCCAGGTCGGCCTGCCATACGAACGAGCGGCTCGCGAGGCTGGGAATCCCAAGTATACCTTTCGGGCACTCACGGGACTGGCTGTCGATGGCCTTGTAAGTTTTAGTAGCTATCCGCTCCGGCTTGTGACTTATCTGGGCCTGTTGATTACGTTGTTCGCCTCGATCTTGATGGTTTGGGTCTTCATTGATGCGATCGTCCAGCAAACCGCGCCGCAGGGCTGGGCAAGCCTCCTGGCCGTTGTCTTATTCCTGGGAGCCGTCCAGCTTATCAGCTTGGGGATCATCGGTGAGTACATCCGCTTGATCTTTCTGGAAACCAAGCACCGACCCACGTATATCCTCAAGAGTCGATCGTCGCGAAAACATCGCCAGAGCAACGAATCAGGGAGCGTCGATTGATCATCACGTGGTCTACGGGTCTTGCCGACGAGAATATGGACGAAGGGATTCTGGTCGATCTGGGGGCGATTGTCGCCAGACACCCCTGGTGGCATGCCCGTGCCCGGCTGACCTTGGCTTTCCTTGAAAAGTATCAGGTCCATGTGCCCGCTGAGATCCTTGATGCAGGATGTGGGTGGGGCGTGACCCTCAAGGCGCTCGAAGGACGGGGCTATCATGCGATCGGGATGGATATCTCACGGATGACTCTCGAAAAACTGGACTCACCCGGTCGCCAGTTGATTGAAGCGGACCTGACGAAGCCGCTCCCGGACGGTCATCCTACCTATGATGCGGTCCTGGCTCTCGACGTCATTGAACATATCGATGACGATCGCGCAGCGGTCGCAACTCTGAGCGAACTGATCAAGCCTGGAGGACTCCTGATCTTGAGCGTCCCCGCGTTGCCCGAGTTCTTCACCGAGTTCGACCAGATCCAAGGCCATCGGCGTCGCTACACCCCGGAAACGCTGGCTCGATCGCTTGACAGTTCACCCCTTCGAGTCGAGCAGATCTCCTGGTGGGGGGAATGGCTCGTGCCGATCTTGAAGAAACAACGGGGCCAGACCCGTGCCAAACCCGGTGACTCACCTACGGATGTGTATAAGAAGTACCTGAAACTCCCCCCCTGGCCCGCCCCGCTGTTGCTGTCGGCGGGCTTTGCCTGGGAGCACAAGCGTGCCCTCGCCGGAACTCTCACCACCGGGACCTCGTTGCTGGCTGTAGCTCGGAGAGTTTGAAACCTTGCCCGCTCGATGGTCAGACGAAATTGGGGCTGATTGCTCAGATCAGCCCCAACCCACCTGGTTGACCTGAGTCCCTGTTATTAGCCCACCAGTGACTCTGCCTTCTCGTGAGACTTCTCGAACGAGGCGAGCTCCGACGGCGTTTGAACGCTGAGTCGAAAGCCGATCCTTCGGAGGAAGTTCTGGCACATGTCGAGCAACTCATAAAAGACCGGTGTCACCAGCAACGCTAAGATTAACGAGAGCGACTGGCCGCCGATAATCAGTTTCGCCATGCTCGCACGAGCAGCCGCACCGGGCCCCCTCCCGAGCGCGATTGGCACCATGGCTGCCACCAGCATCACGGTCGTCATCAAGATCGGCCGCAACCTCGTATGGTTGGCTTCCAAAATCGCCTCGGTTCGGGGCACGCCCGCCGTCCGGAGTTGATTCGTGGCATCAACCTGTAAGATTCCGTTCTTCTTGACAATCCCCACCAACATGAACAGACCAAACATCGCGTAAATGTCGAGTGGGGAACGGAATAAGATTAAGGACAACAGGCCAAATGGAACCGTGACCGGCAGGGCCATCAGGATCGAGATCGGATGAATCCAACTCTCGAATTGAGCGGAGAGGATCAAGTACATGAACATGACGGAGAGCATGAAGGCCTGCATCGCATATCCCAGCGTCTCCTCCATCGTCTTCGCCTGACCGGACAGCAGGATCGTGTACTGTGGGGGCAGGTTCATCTCTTTGATCGCCGCGGTCGCCCGGTCGACGGCCTCTCCAAGTTGGATCGTATCGGGATTACCCAGCACGGTCACGATCCGTTGGCGACCGAGCCGCTCGATCTCGGTCGGGCCTCGTTCTTCGGTCGCACTGGCAAGGCTGGAGAGCTTTACCAGGCCCGCTGTGGGGCTGGGAAGATTGATCTGATAAAGCTTCGCCGTCGAGGTCCGGTCGTTGCGTTGGGCACGGAGCCAAACGTCGTACTGTTCGTCTCGTTCCTTGAATCGAGAGATTGGCAACCCACCCACCAAGACCCGAATCGTGTCGGTGATCGCACCAATCGGGATACCCAGGTCGCTCGCAGCCTCTCGGTCGATCTTGACTTGAACCTCAGGCTTGCGAAGGGATAGCGAGGTGTCGAGGTCGGTCAACCCGCCAGCGATCGCCAGCCGATTCTTGAGTTCATCCGCATATTCCGCCAACTTTGTCAGGTCGGGACCTGAAAGATTCACCTGGAACGTCTGGGATCGTCGCCCTCCCTGAAACGAGGAAACGTCGTTGACACTGCTGCGGAGGTCTGGGAAATCGACCAAGATCTTTCGCGCTTCCTGCTGAACCTCGAACTGGCTGTAGGGGCGATCTTCCAGTTCTTTCATGCGGACATAGATGGTGCCTCGGGTGACGTCTCCTTCCCCTTTGACCGATCGTCCACCGGAGAGCGACCCGACAGTCGTGAAGATATGTTCCGTCCCTCGAAGCTGGCGGAGTCGCGTTTCGATTTCCTTGAGGGCGGCATCCGTCCGGCTCAACGTATAACCTTCGGGCGTCAGGATCACAATCTCGTATTCACTCTGGTCATCGCGAGGGATCAACGCCTTTTCGATCCTGGAGCCGATCGGGATCGTGCTGTAAATCACGCCAAAGGTCAGAGCAACGATCGCCCATTTGTAACGAAGAGCGAGCCGAAGCATGCTCCCGTAACCCCCATCGACAATCCGCCAGACGAAGCCTGACTTGCTCTTGGCGTGGCCCGCTTCACTCGGATCAAGCTTCAAGAATCGGCTGCAAAGCATTGGGGTAAGTGTAAACGAGACAAACAAGCTCATGATCACGGCAAAGGCAACCGTGAGTCCGAAACTCGAGAAGAACCGGCCAACAATCCCTCCCATAAACGCGATCGGCACGAAGATGACGACCAAGGATAGTGAGGTCGCGAGCACCGCAAGCGCGATCTCGGAGGTCCCCAGCCGGGCCGCCGACATAGCGTCCATCCCATCCTCTTCCATGTGGCGGAAGATGTTCTCGTGAACCACCACCGCGTCATCAATGACGATCCCAATCGCCAGGATCAGCCCGAGCATCGTGATGTTATTCAGCGTAAACCCCATGATCGCCATGAACGCGAACGTGGGGATGATTGATGTCGGAATGGCCAGCGTCGCGATGATAGTCGTACGCCAATCGCGGATGAACAGGAGGATTGTCACCGAGACCAGGAATGCTGCCAGAACCAGGTGGAACTTTACTTCTTCAATCGAGTTTCTAATAAATCGAGCTTGATCCTTCACCACGGCCGTTTCGATATCGCCCGGCAAGGTTAACTTCACTTCTTCAAGCTTCGCGAGCACCTGATCGACGACTTTGACCGTATTCACTCCCGACTGCTTTTGAATCACCAGACTGATTGCTCCTTCACCGTCGAGCCTCGTTGAGGTTCGTGGCTCTTCGAAGGAGTTCTCCGCCTTGCCGATATCCTGGACCCGGATCGGGTAACCGCCGCGATTCGCGACGATCAGCCTGTTGAACTCCTCCTCGGTCTGCAACCGACCGAGGGTTCGCACCACTAGCTCACGAACGCCTTGATCGATTCGCCCACCGGGCGCTTCCAGATTCTGGCGAACAATCGAGGACCGGACATCTTCGATCGATAGCCCGTACGAGGCGAGTTTGTCGACATCGACAGTAATGTTCATTGTCCGGACCCGACCACCGACGAGTGAGATATTGCCCACTCCGTTCACGGTTTCAAGCCGTTCTTTGATCTGCTTGCGGGCGATCTCGGTCACTTCACGAAGGTCACGTCTCCCAGAGACGGCGATCGTGAGGATGGGCATCGCATCGCTATCAAACTTGCTCACGATCGGAGCGTCGGTCCCCTCCGGAAGGGAGGACATGATCGCATTCACCTTGTCCCGGATTTCTTGGGCCGCGACATCGCCATTCTTGCTGAGCTGGAATTGGACCGTGACGACAGAAATGCCTTCGGTTGTGCTTGACCTCAGTTCGTCGATCCCGGAAACCGTGTTGATCACATCTTCAATCGGCTTGGTGATCGAGGTTTCCATCTCCTCAACCCCCGCGCCTCCAAGCACGGTGGTCACGGTAGCGACGGGAAAGTCCACATTCGGAAACTGGTCGACGCCGATATTACGATATGAGGTGATCCCCAGAACCACGGGGATTGTCACCAAGACCCATGTGAATACAGGACGATTGATGCAAATGTTCGATATATTCATAGAATGGTCAACACGTGACTGAGGGTTGGGTGGTCAGACGGTGTGGATCACGAGATCGACACGCCCTGATGTGTACGATCACTTCGATCCCAGCTTGTCCTCGCGTTCGGCTTTAGTCGTCTCGGCGGGTTCGTCCTTCCGAATCTCGATTGTGCTCCCATCGGCGAGCTGGGTGTAACCATCGGTGATGACCATCGCTGCTTTGGGCAGGTCGCCGGAGACTTCGATCCATCCATCACCTTCGATCCCGGTCACGACTTCGATTGATCGGACCTTGTCTCCTTCAACCACGAAGATCTTGGTGACCCCCGCGAATCGGACAATTGAGGCTTGGGAGACGGTCGCCGCACTGTCTTGCCTCTTGGTCAGGATCGAGGCCTTGGCGAATCCGCCCGGGCGGAGCAAGCCCTTCGGATTACCCACCACCGCTTCGACCTGGAAGGTCCGCGAGACGCCGTCAACTGATGGGTTGATCCGGGCAACCTTCCCCAAGAAGGTCTCATTGGGCTGAGAACCAACGTGGATACGTACCTCTTGACCGAGCTCGATATCACTGCTAAACCGTTCGGGGACATTGGTCCAGAGTCGGAGTGGGTCTTCGATCACGAGTTGGAGGACCGCCTCTCCCTCTCGGACCATCTGCCCTTCAGAAACGGATCGTTTCGCGACTGCAAAGAGGACCGGCCCATCGTGGCCGGGAGGCTGTTTCGAGGGGATTGGGGCATGGATCTCCATGTCAACGCGGGCCTGGCGGGCCAGCTCAAGCGTGATCTTGCTCGCGAGTGCATTCGCCAAGGTCGACTGGGCGTTCAGCATGGCGATTTCGAGGGCGGTCTCTGCCCCTTTCTGGTCATTCTCCGCATTCTGGAAGTCTTGCGACGTCCCTGCCCCTCGCGCATTCAGACTCTTCTCACGCACGAGATTTTGTTTGGTCCGATCGATCTTGATCTTGGCTTCAACGATGGTCGGGACGGTCGAGAGGTCAAAGTTCGCTGATGGCATCTCGCGGAGCCCTAGCTTCGAGAGTTCGACAAGCAGTTTCTTGTCCGCCTGGAGGACACTCAAGTCGGCATCGGTCGATTCCAGATCAACGAGTCCCTCACCCGGACTGATCCGGTCCCCCATGTCATGAAGCACCCGAGCGACTCGCCCTGTCCGTTTTGAGCCGATCGTCACTTCTTCCCAACCTCGCAAGTTCCCCACAACCTCGACCGTTCGCTCGACCGGTTGATAGGTCAGCGGGGCAACCTTCACCTTGATTGGCAAGGGTGCAGCCTGCGAGCCCGAAGCCGTCTTGACGGCTGGCTTGCCACATCCCTGACAAATTGCACCGAAGAAGATCGCCGCGAAAATCACAGGACCAAAGCGCCAGCTCATAAAGTAGATCCTTGAGGAGTCGAGAATTGGGATGAGGGAGCCAAACTAGCGGACACACCGGCCTGACTATTGGTTCCGAAACCCTGGAGAAGATCATGGACGAGCTGTCTGGGAAGTTCGGGAGCGAGCTCCGCCCCTTGGTAAAGAAAGTCGAGGGTGTAGGCCACGATCAGCCCCTTGCACGACATGAAGCACGCATGGAGCCGATCGGGGTCGAGGATTCCGGCGTCGGCCAGCTTGCGGACCGCCCCGACGACCACCTCGTCAAACTGTGCCGCAAATTGGCCAAGCTCCGCTGAGAGTTCGGAGGCGAGTGGGCCGAACCACATCGCATAGAGGAAACGACCGCGATCGGGATCGTCTTGGAAGAACCGGAAATGCTGCTCGAAGCTGGCTGCCAGCATCTCTATGGGGTCCGACTCGGCGTTGATCATCTCGCGTAACCGAGCGACCTGGGCGGTGAGCGGGTCGGTCAGCAGAGACTTGGCTAGGCCCTCTTTATTGCCGAAATGGTAGTAGAGGGTCGGCTTCTTGACGCCGGCTGCCTCGCAGATCGCCCGAACCGGTGTGGCGTCGTACCCCTGCGCTGCGAACAACCTTGCGGCCGCTCGCGCGATGTGCTGGGCCGAGACGTTCGTCTCGGTGCCAGCCCGATTCGGGAAAAATCGACAGTGCTTCGTCATGGGGTCCCCTGTATACCGAACGGTAGGTATTTTAACGGAACCGTAAAAATAGGCAAGATCTACCACGAAAACAGGTCGGACGAAATTCGCACACTTCTAGCGGTTGACTCGGATTCTGGGTAGGCTTCGATCCTTACGACTGGACCTTTTCCACAGGGATTCCTGGCTTATGAACTTCGTGCGAGCCATTACGCCGACCCTGGTGATCGCCGACCAACCAACGGAAGCGGATCTCGAGAACCTCAAAGCGGAAGGTTACGTCGGGGTCGTGAACCTCCGGCAGGACGGCGAGCCCGAACAGCCGATCCGAACAGCCCCCGAAGGCCAATTCCTCACGGAGCAAGGGATCGACTACCTCCACCTTCCCATCGGTGGAGCTCCGTTTAGCCAGGAGGGTGTTGCTGCGTTCGCGAGCTTCCTGGAAAAGCACGAGGGCGAAAAGGTCCTAGTCCATTGCCGTAAAGGGGGCCGGGCTGCCGCTGTGGTCTTGCTCCAGACGGGGCTTGCCAACGGCTGGACGGCCGAGAACGCAGTCGAACAAGGTCGGGCCATAGGTCTCGACGTCGACGGCGGTTTGCGATTGATGGTCGAACACTACCTGCGCAATCCCCCCCAACCCGTCTGAGGACTTACGTCACTTGGACGCCATGGCCTCGTCGTAGATTGGGCCGTAGACCGCTTTGTCAAATGGGGGGCACCCGGTAGCAAACTGGCCAAGGGCATTGTTCTTGGCCCTCATGAGTGCGGTGCAATCGCTGAACGTCCTGCAAGTCCGCTTGGGATCGAGCGACTTGCCCTCAGCCACATATCCGCCGAAGTCCGGGTGCGAGAGTGCTCCTCGACCGACCCCGACGAGCGAGACCCGTCCATCGCGGATGTTGGCTGCCCCGGCATGGAACATCCAGGCTTGCAGCCAGCTATAACCGGAACCGACGATCGCTAGTCCCGGATGAGCACTCTGGACATCAGCCGTCAATCGGAAGTGGCGATCGACACCAATCAGAGGATGCTCGGGAGTTTGATAGGCATCCGGCGGGGCATATTCGAACGGGCGAAGCAAGTGGGGGTTGCCGTAGGGATTGCCCAAGGTCAGGTTGAAGATCGAGACACCAAGTTCTGCAAGATCACCAACCAGGCGGATCGGCTCCGACAGGTCGGCAACTTCGGGCGCATCCTCCCGAGTCCCCCAGGTCGAGAGCATAGGCAGATTATAGGTACATGGAATTCCTGCCCCTTCGTCAGGACCACGATTGTAGGGCACACCATCAAAAATGTTCATCCGAGTCCCAATGAGCAAGCCTGGAACCTGGTCGCGAATCTTGGCGACAACCTCGCGAATGAACCTCGTCCGATTCTCGTAAGAACCGCCATATTTGCCGGGCCGAGTCTTGCCGGCCAAGAGCTCGTTGAGCAAGTACTTGTGACACTGCTTGAGATCAATGAAGTCGAAGCCGGCCTGCTTCGCAACTGAAGCCGCGCTCACATAGGTGTCTTGAAGTCGGTCGAGTTGATCGTCGGAGATCAGCGGGGTCGAGTCGTCAGCCGTCCGTTTGCTCGTCTTGTCAACAATCGTACGAGGGTCGAGGACGGGGTCGTGCTGGGCGATGATTGGCGCTGGAACACTGTACCGGCCTGAGTGGGTCAGTTGGATCCCAATGAGCAGGTCGGAGTCATCGTTCCAGGCTTGGCGATGAGCCGCTCGACACTCGGTCTGGAGCTTAGTCAATCCCCCAACGTGCTGGGCATCAATGACAAGTTGTCGCGTGTTGGCTCGTCCTTCGGGGACGACAGCCGCCGCCTCACCCCAGATCAGTTTCGCACCGCCCGCACCGAATCGTTGATAACGGCGATAGGTCAACTCGTCGGGAGTTCCGTCCGAGGTGCAGTCGCACCCTTCCATGGGCTGGATCACCATCCGGTTCCCAACCGTGCGACCACCGATCGTGATCGGTGCCAAGAGTCCGGACAGATCATCGGTAACCCTTACGTCGAGACCTAACTTCTCAGCTTCCTGGGAGAGGGATTCGGGGGTCTTGAACTTGAAATACTTAGACACGGAAACTTACCCCCGGCCATTAAGGCCCGATCGCACGAAAGACCTAAATCATCCTAAGCTTGGAATGATTCTACCGTCTACCTCGACTCAGGTCGCGGGACCTGTGTCGAAAACAAGAGCGTCGCAAAGTCTGGCTATCTCGAAAATCGAGGATCCATCCGACGACCCATCTCACCGCCAGCATCCGTCCTCTGCTAAAATTGGAGGGTAACCCTGTGAGTACCTTTTTCTTCGCTGGTGAGGTCGTGACCATGGCTGAGGATCCGATCGTCAGAGTTGCCGACGTAGAGACGGGCGAGTTCGTTCCCTTACTGGCGGTCCCGCATGTCACGCAACTTCGGGTCTCTGTCGGGGCTGCAACACATCCTGGTCTGGTCCGGAAACAGAACGAAGACCAATATTTGGTCGCAACCCTCGCCAAAGCGCTCGAGGTGAAGTCGACAAGTCTCCCCCAACCGCGATCAGTCAAGTTTTCAAAGCAGGAAGGCCACCTGTTCGTCGTCGCCGACGGCATGGGGGGTGCGGCGGCTGGTGAGAAAGCCAGTGAACTGGCGGTCATGTCGGTGGAGAAATTCGTACTCGATGCGCTCGACTTCTTCCTGTGCCGGCCAGGCTCGGAGAAGTCTACGGTCGTTCAAGAACTCGCACAGGCACTTGAACGGGCGGACCGAGCGGTCATTGCGGGGGCTGAAACGGACCTGAGGCTTCGAGGAATGGGGACGACGCTTACCCTCGCCTACGCAGTCAGCACCGACTTGTTCATCGCTCACGTGGGCGACTCACGTGGCTATCTCTATCGTGATGGCAAACTTGGGCAAATCACCCGCGATCATACTCTGGTCCAAGCGATGATTGACGAGGGGTTATTGAGCCCCCAAGATGCACGCCAGCACGTCCGACGACATGTCGTGACCAACGTTTTGGGGGGTCCGGAACAGGGAATCCAGGCAGAGATCAAAAAGATTTCGATCCTTGATGGGGATGTCCTATTACTCTGTTCGGATGGGCTAAGCGAACCTGCGGGCGATCAGGCGATCGCCGATGTGCTGGCCGGAGAGGGCGACCCCGAAATGGCGGCCAGGAATCTTATCGAGATTGCCCTCGCTGCCGGTGGCCCTGATAACATCACCGTGATTGTTGTCAGGTTTCGATTCGAGGATTGATCCAAGAACGATATTCCGCCCTCGTCCGACATTTCTCCCATCACCCCAGGGCTGATTCGATGATCGTACGCTTCGCTATCGCGTTTCTCTCCCTGGGCCTGTTGCTCCAGGCTGCCGAGCCCAAAAAAGCTCCCGACCTGCCCATCGAATCCTACCGACTCCCCAACGGGCTCAAGGTCGTTCTGCACCATGATCCCAGTGTCCCGCGCGTTGCGATCGCCGTGGCCTACCATGTCGGGTCGAAGAACGAGCGGGCTGGAAAAACAGGATTTGCTCACTTCTTTGAGCACATGATGTTCCGAGGCACAAAGAATGTGCCGAATTTCGACATTCCGTTCCAAGAGGCAGGCACCCAAACAAACGCCTTCACCTCGGAGGACATGACGGTCTATATCGAGACCCTCCCTTCACAGTACCTTGAGCGTGCCCTCTATCTGGAAGCGGAACGACTGGCTTTCTTGCCGACTGCGCTCGACCAGGAGAAATTCGATACCGAGCGGGAAGTCGTCAAGAATGAGCGAAGACAGAGCTACGAGGATGTTCCCTACGGCATGGCTGAAGAAGCAATCCTGGCCAGCTTGTTCCCCAAAGGCCATCCCTACTCTTGGACCGTGATCGGCAGTATGGCGGATCTCTCAGCCGCAACACTTGATGATCTCAAGAAGTTCTTTTATGAATACTACCACCCAGGTAACGCGACCTTAAGCATCGCCGGCGACTTCGATCCGGCAGTCACAAAGGGACTGATCCAGAAATACTTCGGACCGATCGCGGCTGGCCCTGTCCCTCGACGGGTCGTCGCGGTCCCCTCTACACCCGTCTCCAAGCGAATGCGTCAGGTTGACCAGGTGACCCTTCCAAGAATCGTCTGGGCCTGGCCGACGGTCGAAGATGACCATCCAGATAGCCCTGCCCTTGGACTTCTCAGGTCGATTCTGACGAGTGGTGATGCCTCACGGCTCCATAAGGTCCTGGTTCAAGAGCTCAAAGTCGCCAACGATGTCAGCGCCAATAGCGACACCAAGGAGATCGCCGGACTCTTCACCATCCAGGCAACGGCCGCCGAAGGCAAGTCGTTGACGGAAGTGGAAACAGCGCTCCAGCTTGAACTCGACAAGCTTCAGAATCAGGCACCAAGTCAGGCGGAACTCGATAGGTCGCTCGCGAAGTTCGAGACTCAGAGCTATGCCAAGTTCACTTCGCCCCTGGGCCGGGCCACGATCCTGGCAGTTGGATTCGCACAGAATGATGATCCTGCCCATTACCGCAAGGACATTCTCCGTCACTTTGATGTGACCGCCGCCGACATCCAGCGTGTGGCTAAGAAGTACCTGGTTGCCGACCGCTTCGCACTGGCAATCGAGCCCCCCAAGCCTGGCGAGGCCGAGTCGCCCGCGATCTCGGTCGGTCCCAACCCTTCGATCACTCCCGAACCCACTCTCGCGGCACGAGTTCCAGTTCCTGGTCCCGACTGGACCAAGCTCCCCGCCCCGGCAGTTGAGAAGCCGTTCGCACCGCCTGTTCCCATCAAGAAGACGCTCACGAATGGGATGACCGTCTGGTTTGTCCCCTGGAGGACGTTGCCCCTCGTGGCGGCGAGCATCACGCTACCGGTCGGCACGATTGACGATCCAGCCGGCAAAGGAGGGCTGGCAGATCTCACTTCGACCCTGTTCACGCAGGGGACGGCGACAAAGACCGCGTCGGAACTGACCGAGACCTTGGATGCCCTTGGGATCAGTCTGGGAGCCGGTGCCTCCAGTGAGCACACCACGGTCGGAGTCTCGGCTCTGGCCCGCAACCTCGACCCAGCGCTCAAACTTCTGGGTGAAGTCTTGGCCACACCCCGCTTCGACCCGGAAGACATGAGCCGGGAGCGTCAACTCCAGATGACCGGGATCATTCAAGGGCCCGATAGCCCCGGCTGGCTGGCGGCTCATGCTTTCCGAAGCCTGCTCCATGGGCCAGACCATCCGCTCGGTCGGCCAGGCGAGGGGACCGTTGAGTCGGTCAAGGGTCTGACCCGGGAAGATGTCCGCGAATTCTATCGTTCGCGATTCTCACCCAAAGGGGCCCGGATGGTGGTCGTTGGCGATGTCGATGCCGATCGGCTGTTCGCCGCGATCGAGACGGCCCTCGCCGGCTGGAAGCCAATCGACGTGGCGAGGGCCAAGCTGCCCCCGATCACCGTCAAGCCTGCGCCCAACGTGATCCACCTGGTCGATAAGCCCGGGGCAGTCCAGAGTGTCGTCGAGGTCGGTCGACTCTGGAAGAGTCGCAAAGACCCCAGCTACTTCTCGACCTTTCTGGGAAACCGAGTCCTCGGGGCTGACTTCCTGAGTCGTCTCAATCAAAACCTCCGCGAACGCAACGGTTACACCTATGGGGCAGGTTCCGTAGTGGGGTATCGCCAAGCCGATAGTATCTGGGCTGTCAGTACTTCGGTTCGTGCGGATGTCACAGGAGCAGCCCTCAAGGAAATCCTCCTGGAAATGGACGGGATTGGCCCCAAGGGCAAGAGCCCGCTCACACCTCAGGAGATCGATACAGCCCGGACGGCGGAAATTCGTTCGTTTCCTGAGGACTTTGAAGACTTGGGACGGATTGCGGGATCGATTAACGTCCTCGGCGAGTATGGGCTTAGTGACGATTACCTGACGACGGTCCTCCCCCGGCTTGCGGCAACGACAGACTCCCAAGTCGTTAAAGCTATGGCCGAAATCGTTGATCCTGCCTACAGAACGATCGTCGTCGTCGGAGATCGTGCGACGGTCGAGCCGCAACTCAAGAAGCTGGGCCTGCCGGTCAAGATCTTCCAGGTTGAGGGGACATCGCCCGCCAAATGAGTGAGCTGGTGGGTGTGGTCCTATTCAGTGGGAGAAAATGACTGGAGGCCGAAAAGGTCCGGTTGAAGGTCGTGATGCATGATTCCCCAAGTTGGGTTAGGATGCCGCTGAATCTGGCATTCGACCCCAACTCTGGGTGAGGAGTCGCTGCGATGGCCTGGGGCACACGACGCGTCTGGCGACGAATCGTGCTCACACTTGTAACGGGTATCTGCGTGATTGGGGCCACGATCTGGCTATGGGTCATCCCGAGCCTGATCCGAAGTCAAATCGAGGCGGCGACTGGCGGCAAGGCATCGATTCAAGGCTGGTGGATCAGCCAGACAAGCTCGGGCCTGACCGGTCTCGTGATCCACGAAGGACCGAAGTCCAGCTCTCCTGTCCGGTTCAAGGCGGACAGAGTCACGACCGACGTATCGCTTCAGAGTCTCATCGGTCGAAGATCCACACCTCAACTAGTGCAGATTTCCGAACCCGAGTTGACTCTGCGTTTCGATATCGATGGGAAGCCGATCGCCCTTCCCCAGTCGAAAACGTCGACGACCGGATCTGTACCGAAAGTTGTCATTACCGGCGGCAAGTTGACGATTCAGCAGGAAGGCAAGCTCGAGTTGGCCTTCGACCGATTCGACGGCTCGATTACGCCGACCAACACGGAGCTAAAGATCTCGGCCACGGCGGCCGGGCCTCGCTTCGGTACTTGGGACGGCCTCGGAACACTCTCGACCGACTTCACCAAGGGGCAGGTCACGCTCACTCAGCGTCATCCCGTACAGATTGATGCCGATATTCTCAAACAACTTCCCTTTGTTCCAACTCAAGTCGCCGAACAGGTTCAGGTTAGCGGATTAATCAAAGGCCAACTTCGGTTCGACTTGCCCGGCAAATCAGGTGAGCCTGCCGAGGTCGGGGTCGGGGTCGTGATGGAAATTGGTCCCGGGGCAGATGTAAAACTACCCACACTCGACCTCCATGCGGCTCATGCCCAGGGGCATGTGAAGATCGAACGAGGGGTTGTCGATCTGACGAGTTTCCAAGGAGAATCGCTCGGTGGCCAACTCGCGGGGACAGGCCGGATTAGTTTTGCCACGTTGCCGCCCAGATTCGGTGTTCACGTCACGTTTCAAGGCATCGACGTCTCGTCAACACCCCCAACCTGGAAGCTTCAGGAGTTGGGAGCAACCGGTCGATTGAGCGGGGAGGCTAAAGTCCAGCTCATCCAAAGACTCGATGGTCTGGATTTCACCGGTTCCAGTGGCTCCGGTGAAATCTCGGGAGGGACTCTCCAGGGAATTCCTGTCAAGTCATTCAAGATCCAGATGCAAGGCGATGGCGACACATTCAAATATAATTCTAAAAACGATTCAACGACGACAGCTCGCCCCGGAACACTCTCGAAGGCCTCAGAGGCCCATTCTTCCGTGGTTCTGACAAGCTTTCAAGAGCCGGTCGCTCTTGGGCTCCGTCCCCTCACGACCCAGCTCGAACTGGAGGATGTGGATCTGGCCGAGATCATTCACCGAGCGGAAAAGCTGACCGGCTTGGTGATTCCCGTGCCAATCACAGGGCGGTTGTCGCTTCGGGCTGACGCGACAATTCCGGTCGGAACACTCCGGAAGCTGGACGCCTACGCCTTTCATGGCGAGGCAAAGCTAGTCTCGGCAAAAATCGCTGGGGTTCATCTCGGTCGTCTGGAAACCAAGCTTGACCTTGATCGCGGAGTGCTTGCTCTCAGCGATTTTCGTGGGATCTTGATCGAGCGATCCAATGTCCAAGGCGAGGGTGCCGCCGACTCACTCCCGATGGTCCCTGCAAAAGGCAAGCTTCCGGCTGGCGGCTTTCGCGGTACGCTCCGGGCGGAGCTTGCTTCCGAAGGGGTCTTGGAGGCTCGATTCGAAGGCGAACAGCTTCCGGTCCACGAGCTAACGACTCCATTTCTGGTCGGCCTCTCCCCCTTCCGTGGCACAACTTCGATCCAACTCGCGGTCCGCTCGGAGATGGCCAAACTCAGTGATCCCGAGGCCTGGCACCTTGAGGGGAAGATCGCTTCCACGAGCGTCGACTTTGGGGAGCAATCCACCAGCGCATTGGAAGCCGGATTCGCCTTCCAATCCAGGAAACTCACAGTCCGCAACTTGAAAGGCAACCTCAAGCAGCGGCCGCTCGGCGGCCATATCGACATTGACGCACGCTTCCCCGTGGAGCCAGCTCAACCGATCACGGTTGTCGCTCACCTCGTCGGGACCAACACGGCCTCGCTCGCCCATCTCGTGCCCGAGGGGCGCTTGGACCTGAGCGGAATTGCCGATGGGGTTGCCACACTCACAACCTCGCGAGACGGGTCCGACTGGCATGGCAATCTCGTTTTGAAGGCTCCAAATCTTTCGATCCACGGGAGAGAGGCCCAAAGCGTTCAAGTCCAGATTGAGCGCCTGGGACATGATCTCCATTACGAGTTGACCGGCGAGACGCTGGGCGGGAAAGTGAAAGTGGCTGGTGGTTTTCCGATCGATGCTTTTAAGGGAGGGGTCCGCCACCAGTCGCTCGATGCCGAGATCCGCGCGGTCGGGTTCCCCGTGGCCCGGCTCTTGCCAATCGTCCTTTCGCAGGCGTTGGCCTCAAAGATCACGGGCGAGGCGGCGATCGCAGCCAATGTTCGGCTCGATCCCCAGGGAAAGATCCTCCTGACCGGCATTGGCGAAGTTCGCCAGCTCCAGTATGGGCCTCACTACCCGTTGGGAACCCTCAAAGGTGAGTTCCGCCTCTCACCCAATGGTTGGTCGGTGAACCCTTTCGAGGGCGAACTCTTCGGTGGTCCAATCGAAGGCAAGGCCTGGAGCGAGTCGCTTCCATTGGGGGTTGAGAAACTCGACTTTGACCTCAAAGTCGAGCGAGCCTCACTCACAAAGCTCCTGGCATTCCTACCCGAGGTCGCGGAAAATATCTCGGGGACCGGCTCCGTCCGCATCAATGGACGTATGGGCCCGGCCTTTCGAGCCAATGTCGAAGTTTTCGTCCCACACGCTAAGGTTGCCGGGATCGGCCTGACGGAGTTGCGGATACCCGCTGAGGTGACATTATCCCCATCCCGGTCGAATGGCCAGTTGCACATTCGTCATTGGACGGCCCGCATCGCTGGGGGCAAGCTCCTGGGCGACGTGGTGCTCCGACTTGGCGAAGATCACGCCTACACCGGAACCGTTCGTCTCTCCGATCTCGACCTGGAACCGATCGCTCAGCTCACCACCGACTCACGTCGGCCTGCGTCGGGACGTCTCTCTGGCAAGCTCACCTTCCAAGGGCCAGACCCCGCCCTGATCTCCAGGTTCAGAGGACGGCTGAGTCTCACCCTGGCAGACGCCTCACTCGTCGATCTCCCGGTCTTTCGCGAGATCGACAAGTTTCTGGGCTCGTCGCGAGGTGGACTCTTCGAGTCAGGAACCCTTGATGCGGCGATCGCCGATCGGGTCATCACGATCGAGTCGATGGCCTTGAGCGGCCGGCTTGCACAGATCCACGTCACAGGGACCGTCGGGTTCACCGGACAGCTCAATATGGAAGTACTCGTGAACACACGTGAGATCATTCCTCAGACTGGCAACGCGCTGATCTCGCTGATCCCCGGTCTGCGTGAGGCACTCGGTCGCCAGGCGGAGGAGACCTCGAAGGTTAGCAGCTATCTGTCGAATCGGCTGCTCAAGCTCCGGGTCAGTGGCAGCCTCCGGTCGCCGAACGTCAACCTTGACCCGGGTGTCGCGATGACCGACGCAGCAGTCGGCTTCTTCGGCAGTGTGCTGAAGATGCCGCTCAGCCTGGTGCCAGGAAGATCTAAGGTCGATTGAAGATCAAACCTGGGTTCGCAACTCTCCGAACCGGCGCGTCAGAAACGGCCGCTCCAGAGGGTTACGATTCCAAGCAGAGCTCACCCCAGCCCCCGATTCCTGTTCACATCGGTGTGGGAGTGGATCTCAATCAGCGTCGGCGCGGCGCTGGGCTGGCGGCCGAGTCCGCGAGCGCTGTCGGTCTCCCAGGAGAAGCTCCTGGGCGGCGACTCTCCTCGACAACTTTCGCGAATCGCTGTTTGGTTTCCGGGACTGCCTCGGACCGAGTGAGCGCGACTTGCTTGGCCCAATCGGGGTAGGTCTCGACCATCCTACCCATCAGCGATATAAACCAACCGGCCTCACGGACTTGCTCTTCCAGCAGTTTCTCGATGATCGGTCGAATGGTCTTCGCGGCAGTCTTCCAACCCTTGGAGTCGACCTTCACGAAAGCTTCGATGTCGTGCTTGACGTAGTTCTCACCGTTGACTTCCCGGTAGAATCCGGACCGAATGACCATCACAATCCGACCTTGGAGCTGGACGTTTCCACGCGGGCCGTTGTAGTCAAGGTGGCCGAGCAGGACCGTCAAGTTTGGGGTACGGATCAGATATTCCCAACTCGCTGAGGCACCAGCGCCGTCGGTACCTTGGTAGAGACTGGAACTAACTTGACGAAGTCGTACAGGAGAGTCGCCCAGATCTTTCCAGAGCGCCAGGGTGATCGCGGGCTCATTGAGCAAGTTGAGATAAAGTTTTGAATGGCATGGGAAGGCATCAGAGTCTCCCTGCCTATGGAATGTCGCATCACGAATCGTTTCAGCGACACTGGCACGATGCTCGACCGCCACCTGGTCGAGCGGTATTACCGTGACGGGGTCGCGGGGTCGAGCCCCGAGTCCCGCCTGGGCTGTCGTTTCATTCGCAGGCAAAGGAGCGAGCGCCAGAGCGAACACGACAACCAGCCCAGTTGTCGGTCGGCGAAAGGCCGTCCATGAAGTCATAGGAATATATCCCCGAGTGCTCGGGCAAAGGGCCGCCGCCGACTCCGGGGACTCCATCCCCGCGCCGCGCCGTCGGGCCCTGTTACTCTTAGAAATCGGATCCTGAGTTCGAAATCCTGATCATCAGGGTGATTTTCTTTTGCTTTGGCAGCTAAGGCGCTCTGGGTAAAATCGCCGACAACCCCGGGAAATGATCTTGCCGATTTCTGGATTCCCCTTAAGATTCGAGACAGTTGGGACGACAGGCGAGACCTGCACCCCTAGCGATTGCTTTTCGCACGAATTCTCCTCGTTTTTGGTCCGCACGGAGGCAACCATGACGACGGCTCGCAAGACAGGGCGCTGGATCGCCGCAGGTTTGGGCATTTGTATCGTGGCGGGCGTTGCAGTGGTCGCCTCGACGTCGCTTTTCCGAGGGTCACGGACCAAGATCGCCGCGAATCCGGTTCTTGGTTCCACTATTGTCGAGTTGTCAGCGGCGGCCCGCCTTGGCAACAACGCGGCAGCGGAAGGGCTTCTCGCCAAGCTCGATCCCAAGAACCAAACCGAACCCTCGATCAGTGACACGGAGTCGGAGCAACTGGCCGAGGTCATTGGCTCGCTTCGCGCTGGGTTCTTGCAGTTCCAGCCCAAGTCGCGACTTGTCGCAATGGGAGTCACCGCCGCCATCCTCGACCGCTTCTCGAGCGCCAACGCGCCAGGAAACTGGGTAGATATTCTCGGTCCTGTCCACGACCTGCTGAATTCCGGTCTCGGCGATGGTGAGCCCGCAGTGCGAGCCGCAGCCCTGAGCGTGATCTCACGGTCGTGGGGCTGGGCCCCGAATCGTTCACTCATCGCGATTGAGGAAGTGGTGCTCGCCGAGTGGAAGCAAGGCTTCCATACCGGTGTGGTCCGCCGCCTCGCCGACAAAAGTGAAGTCTCAAGAGCAGCGGCTGTCGCTTGTTTGGGGGCTCTCCCGGTGGATCGAGCCGCTGCTCCCGCCACGGCATATCTTGATGACTCTTCCCCGACGGTGCGCCGACAGGTCCTGAACTCGTTTGCAGGTCGTACCGGCATCCTGACCGAGGACGCGATTCTGGTTCGCACCAACGATTCCGAGCCCGATATCGCCCAGATGGCGGAGGTGATCCTACGCGGTCGCGGGCTCTCGGCGGAACAGATTGGGCTGGGCCGGATGATCGTAAACGCGAAGGCCGAGGTCCGACTCAGCGTGCTTGGGCTGCTGAAAGACCGCAACGACATCGACCCGATGACGTGGTTGCTTCAGCTCTCGCACGACAAGGAGGAGTCGATTCGGGCGAAAGTGATGCCCGAACTGGCAGCTCAACTTGATTCACCCGAGGCACGCAAACGACTCCGCGAGATGGCCGCCTCCGATAGCTCGGCGACGATTCGCGCCGCAGCCGCCAAGCTCGCTCCAGCACCTGGTGACACCACGGCCTCACTGCCCCCCCTTCCCGGCTCGCCAAGCTTGAACCCCAAGGCAAACTAATATCGAAAGACGACCCGTCCTCCCCGAAGAAGTCGGGAGGATGGGTCGATCTTCAGATGCGTCACAAGCCGAATAAGGCTTTCGCATTGCCCTCGAAGACTCCTCCGTGAAACTCGGCTGGGATCAGTTCGCGGATGAAGTCCCGGTAAGGTGCCATCGGGGCCAATGGCCAGTCGCTGCCATAGAGGAACCGATCGGGACACTCTGTATAGTCGAAGGCCTTACGAACCGTGGCGATGACATCCTTCATCATTCCGTTCTTACGCAGTTTATCGAATTCGGCCGCGTCCCCAACGAGGAGTCCTGAGAGGTCGGTCCAAACGTTCTCGCGAATGCCCCTCTTGTTGTTTTTGTAAACGACCTCAGCGGCATCGACCAACCAGGGATTGCCGAAGTGGGCAAGTACGAAGTTGACGTCGGGATGATCGACTGCGATCTCGTCAACAAGCAGCGGATGAGCGTATTTGACTTTTGCCCTGTGTGAGTATGTATCACCCGTATGAAAAATGACGGGAATCTTATATTTGGCGGCAAGTTTGTAGTAGGGTAGGTACCCAGGCGCGTCTGGCCCGTAATGGACATAACCCAGGTAGGCTTTAAGAGCCTTGATCTTGCCGGTCTTGAGCACCTCCTCAACCCTGGCCAGATGGGGCTCTTCGCTCTGGGTAGGATCCGCAAGCCCAACAGGATGAATGCCGGAGATGAGTGTCGCGAGCCGGAGTGTCTGATTAATGCCGAGTGGATCTCCCGTGTGTCCGATCCCTTTGGGCATCGCCAGGGCCTGGGTGGTCCCCGCCGCTTGCATTTCCGCTTTGATGGCTGCAGCGACTCGGTCGATCGGGTCCCCAAACGGCGTCCCATCGGGAGCCGGCTTCTCGAGAATCCCCGATAGGCCGGTGTTGGTCACATGGATATGGGTATCAATCATGTTAATCACCTTGTTTGGGAAAACCGGCCTGAACTTCCGATGCCTTTAGTCCAAGACCCGTTCACCCGAACCCGAGCCGAGCAGTTCGTTGATCGAATGCAGCAATTCCCAGGCTTCGTCTCGGATGATCGCGAGTTCGGTTATCGCTCCGATCGTCCCACCGTCGACCTCATCCATCCAGAGTTCACAATATCCAATGATATGGTTTAAGGGAGTCGCCAATTCGTGGCGTGCCTCGGCACGAGTCGCAGGGTGTCCGTGCTCGGCTGTCGTGACTTGCAGGGCGGCTAACAGTCGGTCAACCGACTGACAAACCCTTTGAAGATCGCTCTGCAGCTCCAGGCTGGTTGGGTCGGACTCAAGCTGAGCGAGGAGGGTCCGTGCCCGATGACACAATGCGCGGGCCGGACGCATCAAGTCGTGAGCTGCTTCGAGGGATATCGATTCTGGCGAGTCGTCGTTCCTCATGGCTTAGGAGTCCCACCGCCGAGAAATCGCTCGATCTTGCGGACCAGCCGCAGTAACTCGATCGGTTTGGTGTCATAGTCGTCGCACCCGGCGGCAATCGCCTGCTCGCGGTCGCCGGCCATTGCATGGGCCGTCAGAGCGATGACCGGAATCTTCCGAGTTATCGGGTTCGCCTTGATCTGCCGAGTCGCCTCCCAACCATCAAGCACAGGTAGCGACATATCCATCAGGATCAGGTCAGGTACCAGCTCCTCAGCAAGTTGGACCCCCGCTTGACCATCCTCCGCAACACGAACCACGTACCCCCGCCGTTCCAGACGTCGTGAGAGCATGTCGCGATTCATCTCATTATCCTCGACCAGAAGAATCGTGGGCATGGTCCTGGCCTCCCGTCTACCGGCTCACGAGACATGTAACTCTACTGTAACATTCCCGGCGAAGCTCATGATTCGTTGATTGTGTACCCACTTGCCCAAAATTGTTTGTAACGAACGGACCTCAAACTGTTGCCAACGGACATCCCCACATGGGAGTCATACACCGGCAAAGCCTCGGCACCTGTGACTCCCCAATCGCCGATCCTATTGAGGCAATTCTCATCGGACTGAGGCTACGGGACCGGCGGGATGATGGATCGCCATGGAGGCGACGAGATGTCCAAACTCCTCCATGGAAGATTTGCTTTGCTTCTTACCAGCTTCAAGAATCTTACCAATCGTTCCTGTGAGTCTTCGTCGATCGTCCGCGTCCAGATCCCGCGCTGTGACCACGATCATCGGGATCTTACGCCATTCCTCATTCGCTAGCAACGCTTCAACGAACGCGAATCCATGCATCTCTGGCATCGAAAGATCCATCAGGATCAGATCTGGTTGAGATTGGATAATCCGATCGAGCGCAACTCGGCCGTTTTCGGCTTCATCCACAAGGTAACCCTCAGTCTCTAACATTTTCCTGCTCAAGGTCCGAGTCGTGCGATCATCCTGGACCACGAGAACCCGATTGGTCGGCGCGAGCTGGCGATACTTGCTCATGACCTGTCGAAGCCGCTTGCGATCAATCGGCTTGGTCAGGAACTCCGCAGCCCCCATACTGAAGGCCATATTCCGGTGGTCCACGATGGTCATCATCACCACGGGAATATCGGCAAGACCGGGGTCACTTTTCATCTCAGCGAGGACCGACCACCCATCCCCACCGGGCATCATCACATCAAGGGTCACGGCATCCGGTCGAAGCTCGCGAGCGAGCCGGATTCCCTCCTCCCCCGTCGTCGCGGTCGCGACTAGAAAACTCTCTCGCGCGAGAATTCTCCGCATGAGGTCATGGACGGTCACGTCATCATCGATCACCAAGACGGTGCCCTTAGGGTTCGGGACTTCAGGAACGGGACCTGAGGCCAAGTCATCGACGTTCGGGTCAGTCACGAATGCCGGAATCTTGATCGTAAAGGTCGAGCCGACGCCGGGCTCGCTCGACATCGTGATATCTCCCCCCATCATCTGGCAGAACCGCCGGCTGATCACTAGACCGAGCCCAGTCCCCCCGAACTTGCGAGTGGTCGACGAGTCCGCTTGCGTGAATGCGCGGAAGAGATTCGACATCTGTGAGGCGTTGAGTCCCACACCGGTATCTCTGACCTCGAACGAGACCCAACTCCGCCCATCTCCGTCCTTATCCCTGCGAACCGTCAAGGCGATCTCGCCGTGTTCGGTGAATTTGAACGCGTTTGACAGCAGATTGAATAGACATTGGCGAAGCTTCATCAAATCGGCGCAGAGGCGGCCCACGCCTTGCTCAGGGAGAACAAGAGTGAGGACATTCTCATTCTTCTGAGACAAGGGCTGGATCAGCGAAACCACCTCCTCGCAAAGCTTCGCAGCATCGATGTCTTCAAGGAATAGGTCGACTTTCCCTGCTTCAATCTTTGCGAGGTCGAGCACCGAGTTGATCAGCTCCAATAGATGCGTACCTGCGATTTGAATCTTCTTGAGGTCGGGGATGAACTGGACTTGCCCCCCCTCCTCCGCCTCTTCCTGAAGCATCTCGGAATAACCAATCACGGCGTTCAATGGTGTTCGAAGCTCGTGGCTCATGTTAGCAAGGAACTGGCTCTTGGACCGGCTCGCCTCTTCGGCAGTCTCTTTAGCGGCCATTAGTTGAGCCCGCACTTGCTTACGCTCGGTAATATCCAGAAAGTTCACGACCGATCCAACAATCCGACCTTCATCGAATAAAGGGTGCGCCGAGTACTCAACAGCAAATGGGGTTCCATCGGCTCGCCAGAAGACCTCATTATCAGAGTGTCGATTCTCCGCGATTGATAGGGCTTCCCAGATCGAAGACTCTCCCACCTGAGCGCGGTCATCGTCGGGACTACAAGAAATCAACGCATGCAGTTTTTTGCCGATCAACTCCGACTCGTGGCGATAGCCAAGCAGTTTCACACAGGCTGGATTACAGAAGGTGCAGACGCCATCGAGATCGATTGCATAAATTGCCTCGGCGGTGGCATTCAGCAAATATGCGACCTTCCGCTCCGTCTGAAGGAGCTGATCGGTCCGCGTCCGGACCTGATCTTCGATCGTGCCGTACAAGTGCTTGAGTTCGGCGGTCATGATATTAAACGCTTGCCCGAGCCGACCGATTTCTTCGGGGCCATCGACCTCGACGACGTGGGAGAGATCTCCCGTTGCGACTTCGTGAGCAACATTCGTCAGAAGGACAAGCGGCTTGGAGATCCACCTCGAAACGAGCGCGGAGGCGATGGTGGCAACCAATAAGATCAGGAGAACAATCCCGGCCACCATCTCGCGAAGTCGGATCACTGGCGCAAACGCTTCTCCAGGCTCAACCTTAACCACCATCCCCCACCGCATTGACGGAACATAGCGCCAGGCCGCGAGCACCTCATTCCCCTGGAAATCCGTTGTGATCCCCGAGCCCTTTTGACCAGAAATCGCCTTCTGGGTTGCCGTCCCCCTGAGCGAGTCGGGGCCAACCTCGACTCCAAAACTCCCTTTCAAATTAAGTACTGCCGGCTCAACTAGCCGAACTGCCTCCCCTTCTCGAGTAGCCACGATTGTCTGGCCAGTCTCTCCCAGACTAGTGATCTCGTGGATAATTCGGAGTAGATCCTCGTTGCTCACGCGGAATGCCACGACACCAAGCATTTGGCCTTGGGAAAAAACAGGTGCGGCGATGAAGGCCGACGGAGCAGCTTCCTCTGGTAGACAGGTCAGACCTCCGAGTTCGGTTTCCAACAGATTCCGAGCCTGGTCGAACACTCGCCCGAGATCGCTGGCCCTATGGCTCTCTTGCGCGAACGAGAGACCGAGCGGAACAGAATTCTTCATGGAGAAGAGGGCGACCCCATGCGTATCGAGTAAGAAGAGGTCGCAGTAGCCGAAGTCGCTGGTCATTCGCAATAACTCATTGCGCGCGGTTCGGACCTCCTCCAGAAAGGTAGCATCGTCAAAGCCCCTCAGCGAAGCTGCGGAAAGACTCTGGAGAGTGCGACCAACATCGGCAGAATGCGCAACTGCGATGACATTGCGACGCACCTCGCCCGCGTAGCGTTCAATCCGATCAACCTTCGCATCGGCGACGGCATTCAGGTTGATGGTCACTTCTCGTTGGATCGCTGTTTGGGCGACGATCAAGGTCAGACCGACGACGAATGCCATCGGTATCATCGTCGCAAGCAAGAACGCGATCATCAAACGGGAGGCGATCGATACTCGTCGACACGGACGCGGGGAACTTGGAAGCGATCCCTCAGCGATGTGACTGCTCCGGATCACGTTCACGGAGTTGGTCTGGCCCATGCTCCCCCCCACTTCGCTTGAAGCCCGACCACGGTGTCATCCCACGCCGCTCGAGAACGGAAGCAGGGGTAAGGAGTGGGACGAATCGGTCCTGGAGATGACCAGACCACCTGGACTTGGCCATCAGAACCAAGTCTGCCTATCCGTGCAGTCTTCCAAGCATGCTGGGTCTCGGGATCGATACATACAACACCTCCGGGAGCATCGACGCTCTGGCGACCGATCACCTTTCGGACCGAGGTCGGGTCGAACGATCTTGCGTCTTCGACTCCCTGCGCCCAGAGGTAGACACCGATATAAGCGGATTCAATCGGGTCGGAAGGCTGTCGAGTGGAGCCGTAGCGGGCCCGGAATCGGGCGATGAACTGCTGATTGACCTCGCCGGGTAACGATGAAAAATAACTACCTACAACGTAGTCGCCGCCAGCCACGGGCGGATCGGGGTTGAGTAGCTCCTGTTCCGTCACACGGAACGAAACCGTAGGAACCACTTCTGACGAGAGATCAGACGCGCGTAGTTCGCGGAAGAACGTAAGATTGGAATTGCCCGTGAGGGTATTCAAGATGACGTCAGGCTTCATCTGACGAATGAACCCAACAACGGCCTGAAAATCCCGGCTATCGAGTGGGAGATCGTGCTCGCCGACAATGGTGCCACCCAAACTCCCGATCCCATCTCGCGCGATTTGACCTGCAATCCTGGAAAAGGCATCGTCGGAACCCACGATGAAAAAGCGATTCCCCAGATTCGAGACGCACCAGGAGAGGGCTGGGATGATTTGCTGATTGGGCGTGGCCCCCAAGTAAACAATATTGGGTGACTCTTCCAGGCCCTCGTACGGGACGGGGTAAAACAGCAAGCCACCCAGCCGCTCCAGACTCGGTCGTACACTGCGCCGGCTGCCTGAGGTCCAGCAACCGAATAAGACACTCGTCCGCTCTTGGATCATCAAACGCTCCGCTTCAAGTCTATAAGACTTGCCGTCGGAACAGCCATCGGCGACGATCGGTCGTACTTGGCGGCCGAGCACGCCTCCCTGAGCGTTGATTTCCTCAATGGCGAGCAGCGTCGCGTCGACCGCCAACCGTTCCGTGACGGACATTGTCCCTGAGAACGAGTGAAGGATTCCGACCTTGATCGGGGACTTGACAGCATTCGGATCCAGGGTCAGGCCTAACAGAGCCAAGCCGACCAGACAGACCGCGATCCCGACTACGATCCGCGTCATCATCGACGTGACCCTCCCATGCCATCAAGCGGCGGGGCTGTGCGCCTCCCCTTGCACGAAAGTCTAGGACGTCATTTCACGCAGTTGATAATTTTGGACGAACACCCAGGAAGTCTTCATGCAAGATCGCAACCGTCCCCCCAGCCCATCGACCGATTACGGAGACTTACCCCAAGACCTTAGGAATGAGATTCAAGGCCGACTCGTACGATGGTCCCTCGTCGGTCTTGGACTCGTTGTTCTGTTAGGATTGAGCTTCGCCTTTGTCATCGCGATCGGTGTAGGAATCAGCACGCCCGGCAGTTGGACCATTGGTTTCATGGTGACGGGGATGTTGATTGTAATTACCTCACCAGTCGCGTTGAGTCTCTTTCTGATCGTGCGCGGCATGGGAGGCTGGCCCGGAGTTCTCTCGACTGACCGGGTTGTGTCGCTTTTTGACATCGATCGGGCAGATTTGAGCAACGAGACGTACCGGCGTTACATGAAGAATCCGGATTTCTGGTGGCACGCTGCTTCGGGCATGATCCTTACGTCCGGCTGCGTGACTCTTGCCGGACTCCTCTGGCAGCCGATCTTTGGACGCCCCTCGGGCATGCTGGTTTTCTACTCACTTAACTTCGGACTCGCAGGCCACTCGATCATGGCCCGAGCTTGGATGGTCCGACAAGCGGTCAAGGCGAAGGAGACTCGCCTACAAATCGCGCAGCCCGATCCCATAATTGCGTACTGATCTCAAACAAGTCAAACCGAAGCAGGACGTCGATAGAGTGTCGAACTCTCGACTTGTACGAAGTTCAGCGACGCATAGAGCTGCAGGGCTGCGAGGTTCGTGGCTCGGGTCTGAACGGCAACAGCCTCGAAGTCCTCGGATCTGGCGTACCGGAAGATCTCACCGACCAGGAATCGTCCGAAACCTCGACGTCTGTTCCGCGTTGGGACGTCGAGGCGAGCAAGCCCGAGCCGATGAAGACCACCGGGCGACTCGAATCCTCGCATTGTCCAAACCAAGGCCTCGGCCAGCAGGGTGTCATCAGTCTTCGAGCGGAGGTTGAGTGCGACCGGTCGATACAAACCCAGCGCGGCGGAATCCCACCATGAGAGGAGCGGGTCTTCAATCAGTTCCAACTTGGATTGGCGGCGGAGAATTCCCGCAAGACGATCGCGAGGCTCGGACACCGTTAGGTCGGCTTCCAGGAGGATCGTAGTGCTCACAGGCTCGTAGGATCGAGCAGTGACTGCGCGGTGAAACGAAGTATGCGAAGATAAGATCCCCGCCCATTCGCTCCCACCGTACAGCCCCCAATAAAAAGGATTTAGAGGGTATTGTCCCCCGGCGTAGATGACTTGGGCCCCGCGCTCGGCCAGATAGCTCTCGCCTGCGGACATAAGCTGCTGTTCCAGGTCAGGATCAGTCGCCTCTGGATCAACAACAAGCAATGCGATCGTCCCGAGGCTCGTGTCGAGCTGGTGGCTTGGGCCTTCGGATTCCAATGGCCCGAATCCCGAATGAACGAAGCCGATCAATCGATCATCACGTTCGGCCACGATCAAACCAAAGCGATCGAAGTGTGGCTTATCGAACAACAGGAGGTCGAGGTCATGACCCGTCAGGGGGTGAGCGACCGAAGCCGCCGGCAGCCCCCGATTCCAGAGCTGGGCCAACGCGGGTGGGTCACCGTTACGGTAGGGTCGAAGTCGTGTAACCGAACTCACTCAGCTCACTCGCGGAGAGTGTAGGGTGGGAAATACGGAGGTTCGGACCGGTCCTGAGGGTCGGCCCAGTTCAACTCACCGACACAAAAACGTCGTCGCCTTCGACCTTCACCTCGTAGACGGGCTGTTTCAGCTTACCGTTCAAGCTCGATTGACCCGTGCGGACGTCGAACTCCCAGCCGTGCCAAGGGCAGCTCACACATGTTCCGTTCATCTCGCCTTCGCTGAGCGGGCCCCCCTGATGGGGACAGATGCCGTCGATCGCCGAGATCACGCCATCGACGTTAAAGATTGCGTAAATACGCCCATCGTGTTCGACTTCTTTCGCCGATCCCACTGGCAATTCCGCCAGAGTCGCCATCTTCACAAAACTCGGCATGACCTCTCCCCTGAATCCTCTCAAACTCGCGACTTCATCGGCGGAACTGTCGCTCTGTTTAACTCTCTGACAAATCAATTTGATCCTAACACGAACCTTCGCGTCTGGAAACAGGCACGCTTAGCGATCGACTGTCTACATTGATGAGATCCAATGGAGACCGACAGTATGTTCGATGATGTCTTTGATTTGGTGGTCATCGGCGCGGGCATGGGGGGGCTGGCCACGGCGGCCCTCGCCCAACGTCAAGGACTACGCGTCGCCCTGTTGGAGGCTCACACCAAGCTGGGGGGCTCGGCAGGTTACTTCGAGCGGGGGCCCTACACCTTCGATGTGGGAGCCACCGCCCTGATGGGATTACGTCCGAACGAGCCGATTGGGGGGTTACTCCGGTCGATCGGAGCTGAGTTTGAGGGCGTCCAAACTTCGAGTTACCGCGTCTGCCTCCCCGATCGTGAACTTCAAATCACTCCCGATCCGACTGCGTTTCTGACCGCCGTTACCCAGGTGTTTCCCGGTCAATCTGCGGCAAAACAGCGATTCTGGAACCTGCAGGAGAGCGTTGGCAACACGCTGTTCACGGTCGCGAGCCGCGTCGCTCGACTTCCCATCCGGTCTTTGTCAGATGTGATCTACGACGGACGAATCCTGGGATTTTCCGGGCTTGCGGCGGCCTCAACCTGGCTTGTCACTGTTGAGGATGTCCTCAGGATTTTGGGACTTCATCACGATCGAGCGTTTCGCTGCTGGGTCGCGATGCTTTTGCAAGACACAGCGCAGGCTGGCCCTGAGACCGTCCCATTCGCCAACGCCGCCGCGTGCCTTCAGGCTTACCGGCTGGGAATGAGCCGACCTCGGGGCGGCATGAAAGCTCTCGCTGAGTCCATCGGTGGACGCTTCGGTGCGCTCGGAGGAGACCTGCGGACCGCCACGAAGGTCGATAGAGTTGAACAATCGACAGAGGGATTCGCGGTCACCACACGACGTCGCCAGGTCCTCCGAACCCGCCAGGTGGCCTTGAACGTCCCCTTGGATCTGGCGGTAGACCTGCTTGGCCGGAGCTTAGTAGGACGCCTCGCGCGTAGAGAACGGCAATCACGAGCTCAGTGGAGCGCATTCACTGGCTACGTCGCCTTTCGGCGCGAGACAACCGACGACAACGGCCCTTTGTTCCACCAAGTCTTACAAGACTACGACCAACCTATCCACGACGGCAATAATGTGCTTGTCTCACTCTCACCACCAGGTGACCCAGGCTATGGGCCTCCTGACGTGCGAGTCGCAACGATGTCAACCCATACAAGACCTGCGGAGTGGTCTGGTTTGGATAACGATGCGCGAAGGCTTAAGAAGCAGGATTATGCCCAGAGATTGCTGAAGGCCCTGGATCGAGCGATCCCTGGGGCGTCCGAAAACCTCACCCACGCCGAGTTCGCAACCCCACGTAGCTTCCAGCGTTACACAAGACGGAAAGCGGGAGCCGTTGGCGGGCCACCCGTCTCACGCGGCAACAGCACGTTCCTCGCCGTCGATTCCGACGTATTGGGGCCTGGCCTATGGGTTGTCGGCGATAGCGTCTTCCCCGGTCAGGGAACGATGGCCGTCGTTTTGTCGGCGATCCGCGTGATCGAGCGGATCACAAATCAGTCATGGGCAGCGATTCAGCACGTTCGTAATTAGTCGCATTTGAGAACTCGGCGAGGCTGCCTCACAGGGATCGCAAACTTCGATCTCTCACTTCGTCTGTATCGGGAAATCTCGGGCCTTGCAATCCGCGTGTCGAGCCTTGTCAGCCACGAATGAATCAAGCAAGATGTGGAGATGATGTTAGACGCACTTGTGATTGCACCTCACCCCGATGATGCCGAGATTGGCATGGGCGGAACGATCGCCCGGCTGATCGCGGAAGGCTGGAAGGTCGGCATTCTCGACCTGACCAGCGGCGAGCCAACGCCGCTGGGCTCGTTGGAGCGTCGCAAGGCGGAAACGGCCTCCGCCAATTTCGAACTTGGTAACCCCTGGCGCGAGAATTTGGGGCTCCCCAACCGAGACCTCGAGCCGACCCTGGCGCACCGACGGGCCTTGGCGACCGTGTTCCGGCGGCTCAGGCCCCGGCTCCTGTTTGCCCCTTACTGGGAAGATGCCCATCCCGACCATATCGCGGCGACCAAGCTCGTCGAGGACGCTCGATTCTGGTCAAAGCTCTCTAAGAGCGATATTCCAGGCATCCCTTTCCACCCATCACGCATTCTCTACTACTTTAGTGTTCACTTGAAGATTGTCGAACGGCCAAGCTTCGTGCTGGACATCAGTCTCCAGAACGACGCCAAGCTCGCTGCGCTTCGTTGTTATACGTCGCAACTCGTCGAGAATCAGACTCCCGGACAGCCGGGAGTGATTGAGGCCGTCGCAGATCGAACGAGATTCTGGGGCCACTTTGTCGGGGTCCGTCATGCCGAACCATTCGCCAGCCGAGAGCCTGTCGGCCTTAAAGGCCTGAACGATCTGTTGATCTAACAGATCGTTCATCGGGCCATATTTCGATCTCAGTGCATCATCACGGCACCAGAGTCGTCGGCTCCGCCTTGGGATTGGGCATGATCGGTGTCTTTCGGCAGCGATTGCGAACCGAGCCAGAATAGGAATCCACCGAGCAATAAGGTTGGCCCCATCGCCAGCAGCCCGGCGGTGAGGTTGGTCGGACCTGTTTTGGTCACGATCGGGACCGCGCCAAGTGATGCGAGGAAGTGACCGGTGGACGAGTTCGCCCATGCCGGGCTTCCGAAGAGATCCGAGATAAAGCCAATCACAATCGGTGAACTAATGTCGCCGAAGAGGTGGAGCAAGAAGATACTTGTCGCATAACCGACTGCCCGCTGCGCGGCCGGAACGACGTTCGCCGTGACGGTGTTGCAAGGGCCTAGTACCGACGACAGCATCGTCATGGCGATAAACAGGCAGATGAAGGATGCGATCCGCTCGGAAATCAGTACCGCCCCCAGTCCGAAGGGGACGGAGACAAAAACGGCGAAACAGGCCCAGATTAAATAGGACCGTTTCGTCCGTTTCGCCAGCCAGTCGCAAACTCCGATGCCAAGCCCGATCCCGAGGATTCCGCCAACTGCGCTCAAGATACCGATCGAGAGTCCAGCCCCCTTAGGACTCATTCCGCGAACCCTCTGGAAGAAGGTTGCGCCAAAGACCGCGAGCGCTCCTGTCGAAAAGGTCACAGAGGCGAGCCCCGCCGTGTTCAGCAGGAAGGTCCGGTTCTTGAAGAGCGTGATGTACTGTGCGAAACCGGGTCGATCGTCCTTTGTGACCGTTTTGCCTTCAGAGGCCCCCCGACCTGGATCACGAATCAGCAGCCCCGCCACCGCTGCGATCAGGCCCGGCAGACCGACGACCCAGAAGGCTGCCCGCCACCCTTGCCACGCACCAATCACACCACCGATTCCATAACCCAAGGCCCCGCCCAGCGGTAAGGCCAGGTAGAAGAAGCCCATGACACGTCCGCGTTGCTTCGGCGGGAAAAGGTCGGCCAACAGCGCCGGGGCAACGATCCCGTAACTCGCTTCGCCAATCCCAAGAATCGCCCGCCAAAAGAACATGTGCCAGTAATCGGTAGAGAACGCCGTGCCAACTGTGGCGACGCTCCAGAGACCGACGCCGAAACCCAGGAGGATTCGCCGACTATAGCGATCACCAACATAACCGACGATTGGCGATGCAATCGTATAAACAACCATGAACGCCCCCGCCAGGATTCCCCAGCGGAAGTCGTTAATCTTCAAATCTTTTTGGATAAGGTCGCCGACGGCGTTGAACACATAGCGATCGACATAGTTCAGCAAGTTCATGCTGAACAGAGTGCCGAGGGCAAAGTAAGCCCCACCGTAGGTCGGAATCCGAGATGTGTCCGCAGGAGGCGAGGGCGAATTGGCCGGGGGAGACTGCATAACGTGAAGGCCTCGGTCGGCTCAGGTGAAGGCGATCCATCGAGGTCGCGAAGATCTGGTTATACCCGCCCTTACCAAACTTGACGAGTCCTCAACGTTCGCGATCGTCGCGGGAAGTCCGGGTCCGCTCAAGCGCCTTGCCTTCGATGAAGAGCAGGAGTTCCGTCTCGCTCGGCACTGTCCCGGGGAGCCGCAGGTTCCAGAGCCCGTTCTTGTTGGGCAAGAGGATTCCCGGCAAGATCCCTGCCGAGATCAGCAGTGTCTTGCCAAGCGGCCAGGCCTTGATTGGCCGATCCAGACGACTGCCAGCGACCTCCGGCACGTCGATCGAGGCGTCGTTGTTGCCAACTTCCCGAGGGGCGATTACGCGGGTTCTGTGCAATGATCGCACGGTGTTGGCAGTCAGCTCAACAGCCAGGTCCACGGCATCGTCGTCGAAGGTGAGGAGTGGACTCATTTTGAGGACCACTCCTTCGGTGATCTGTTCCGTCTTGGGCTGGAAGCCAAGGCCGACAGCGTTGTCGCGTTGAAGCGACCCTAAGTAGGGAATGTTCACCGTTGCGTCCATCGTGACACTCTGGCCGTTGAGGACCTTGAATGTCTTATCACCCAGAACCTTTGAGCTGGCGTTCTGGGTGAGCTGGTTGATCAGAAGGGACGATTCCTCGGGCGAGAGGGTCCAGATCCTCTGTCCCTGGCCACCGGTCCCCACAAATTGCATCCGGGTGAAATTGGTGTAGCGCCAGCGCGTATCTGGAGCCGCAATGATCCGGACCCTGAGCTGGATCAGATCCGCCACGGAATTGATGAAGCGATCGACGATCTCGTCGACTTGAGCCAAGACTTTCGCGGTGTGGAACGCCTTGATCCGCGTCCGACTGGCCGACAGAACACTGATCTTATCGTCGTGCCAGGGGGCGGAACCCGTGCGACGAAAGATCCAGTCGAGCATCGCCGTCTGAGGCTGGATCTTCGAGGACGCAAGGGTGGTGTACGGGGTGATATCCCAGTCTTTCCAATTCCGACCGGCCTCGGCAGGAAAGTCCTCCGGGGCCGGAGAATCCGTTCCCGTATCGCGACGCTTGGGCTTGTTCTTGGGAGGTTCGAAGTCCGCCTCAGCATCGAGCGGATCATCCGCCTTCATCTTGGCTTTCGGTCGATCTTCCTCATCGAGCGACGCACTTCTCAATCGCCCTGAGTTCGATCGCCGCGCAGGGTCCTGGGCCAAGAGGCTCGCGGGCAGCACTCCCCCACCTAGCATCGCCAGGAACATGGCTTTTCGACGCGACATGCTCATGCCAGGGGCCTCCTTGCCGGACACTCGAAGCAAATCAATGTTCGTTGGAATCCCGAGAGGGAATCCCGACGGATGGGGAACTTAGCCCGGATTGAAGATTTACTCAAGTCCAACGTGGCGGTCTGCCGACGGGCGTTTGAATTCACGCTCGGCAACGGCCTCGGGCCCACGCGACTTCTGAATGGTAAACGCATCGACTTCACGCCCGGCGGCATCGAACGACTTGTAAACCAGCCTCGAATTGCCTGCCTGGATCTCGATCGTCTGGTACGTCGAGAGGTTGGTGTAACCGATCTCGGCATTCCCGCGAGTGTTCTGATCGTAGTACTTATCGCCCGATACCGCGACGACGTAGACCGTCCCTTCTTTGGGCGAAGCGACGGCGACCCCTCCCTTCATTGGGTAGGTCCGCATGTAGGCGTGGTCGTGCCCTTGAAGAACAAGGTCGACGTGATGCTTGTCAAACACGGGCACCCATGCGCGCTGAACCTCGGGGTTTTCTCGGTCGATGTGCGAGGCGTAGGCAGGGTGATGATACATCACGAGCTTCCAGGTTCGCTCGGTCTCCGAGAGTCTGGCGTCCAGCCATTCGGCCTGTTGACGAGCAAGCTTGGGGTCAGTGCCGGCGAGTTCACTGTCGAGCACAGCGACAAACGTGTCGCCGATCTCGTAGTGATAGACCAGGTCCGGCTTGATCCCCACCGGACCATTCTCCGGGAGTGCGAAGAAGGAGGTATAAAGCCACGGCCCCCGGTCGAGGTATTCATGATTGCCGATCGCCGGCATCAGCGGAAGTCGATCGAAGACGGCGGCCGCCCTCATGAAGAAGTGGTCCCAGTTCGTTCGCTCGTTGCCGCGATCCACGAGGTCTCCCGCGATCAGGAGCGCACTCGCATGGGGGTGTCGACGATGGGCATCCGTCAGCAGTTTCCCCCACTTCTCAAGGCCACACTGGGGGTCACCCATGTATAGGAGAGTGACATCCGAATTCGTTCCAGGCGCAGTTCGCACCGACTTCCACGCTGACATTCCGGCCGAGGTCCCATCGCCGAGCATATACTCGTAAGTCGTTCCCGGGGAGAGGCCTGCGACCCGGACTGTGTGCCGGATCATGGTTGGATCGTTGAGGAGTTCGGGAATCGTCAGTGCCTCGGACACCCCCTGGTATTCATTGGTTTTCGACGCTCCCACGACCCGGCATCGGACAACCGAGCCTCCCGAGCCAGGGGCCGTTCGCCACGACCAGGTTAGCTCACGCATCGGGTCGGCCCCGAAGCTGACGACCACCTGATCGGGTGTTCGACTGGAAACCACGTGAGTCTTCCAGACCTGTCCGCGCGCCAGCATCGTCGAGTGGCGTCGGTCGTGATTGCACCGGAGTAGGGTCGAACCCGCGAGGATCGTGGGCAAGACCTCAATCGGTTGCTCAACACCCCGCTCAAGGCTGACCAAGTTCGTCGCGGGCAACGTCTCCCACCCGGCGGGTTCGGCGATCTGGATCGCCACGGGGACCACCCCCTTCGGCTTCACGAAGACCGCGTAGTGGGCGGAGGCCGACTGATCAAGTCCATTGACCCCCAGGCCCACCCAACCCGGTCCGTACGCCTTCTGATGGACCGACCAAATTGCCCCTTCACTCGTGAGCGTCATATCGACAGGCTGAAATCCTAGCTCTTCTAGCCAGAAAGGCTCGGATCCGCGCTCGGTCGCAATAAAGACATTGATCGACCGATCGACCTCAAAACGGACGTAGCCCCGCGCCAGGGCATCGCGCTCAGTTCGCGTCAAGGCGGCTAAGACCTGATCCCCGTGTGTCGCCATTGTTGTCAGGTCAGCGACCGATCGGATTCCACTCAAGCGCTTACCCGCCGAGGCGATGGTCGCATCGCAGGTCGGCAGTTGCTCGACCGGGGTAGTCGGCGCGCAGGCAGGCAGGATCAGGAAGAGGCCGAGGAGACCTCGTCGCCACGTCCTAAGTTGTCCATCCATGACGTTGACTCCAAGCGGGCTAAGGCGATCCATCGCGCCCCCTTCATAAAGCAATCCTCCCCACTCTCAAAGGGCAATTCGACGTTGACGGCTCAGGACCGATCTCCTACAAGGTCGAGCAGCAGGAACGGACGTCCTGACACCGCACCCGCAGGCACCCTCCATGAGCATCCACTCCTCAGATCGTTCAACCCACGCGGCATCCTCGATCGACCGACCGGGTGAACCGCGACGACTCTCGCGGGTTTTCGCTGAGAAAGTCGTGACGCCCCCGGCTATCTCCGCAACGACAATGTGGGCATTTTGCGGGTGGATCGGCTTTGTTTCTGGTCTTCTGGAAAGTGGTCTCCACCTCGGCTGGCGACACTTTGGGCCTCGTGTTGGTGACCCGAATCTCTGGGTCAATTGGCACAAGCCCTGGATGGCACCGCTGGCGCTGGCCACCTATGGGTTTGCCCTCGGTATCGTTGCCAGCCTGTTTGCTCAGATCACGCCTCGTACAACTGTACGAAGTATACCATATGCCGTGATCTGCATGGGAGTCTGGAGCATCTTGGGGGTGATCCCTGGGCTGGCGATCTGGGCGGTTTGGTTATTGTGCGCAGGGGTTTCGGTGCGATTGGGATCAATTGCGCGCTTTGACTCAATTGGCTTCCGCCGAGTTGCTACGCGCAGTCTCCCCTACATGGGTGGGCTCTGGCTCCTTCTCTTCGTAGGCACGGGTGTTTATCCAACCGTCCGCGAGTCGTGGGCGTTGACGACAACTCCGTGTCCGCAAGGAAACCAACCGAACGTACTGATGGTCGTCCTGGATACCGTCCGGGCCGACAATCTCAGCATGTACGGATATGACCGAGAAACAAGCCCCAACCTGAAACGCTGGTCCTCACGCGGGGTTCGTTTTGAGAACGCCCGATCAACAAGTCCGTTTACGCTTGGCACGCACACGAGTTTGTTTACGGGTTTGATGATGTCTCAGACCTCCGCAGGCGTGAGCTCACCGCTTGACAATCAGCGTCGCACCCTGGCCGAGGAACTCCGTGATCGAGGTTACGCGACAGCCGGCTTTACAGGGAACATTTTCTATGGGAGTGCCCAGTATGGCCTGGATCGTGGGTTCCTCCATTACCACGATATCCCGGGAAATATCCTGAGACGGGTGACCATCCGCGAGCTGCTCCGCTCGTGCCAGTTGGGCGACTCGCTGATCACCTATCTTGAGCGGCGTTGGAAGATCCTGGCACCCATGCAGCGCATGAGGCTAGAGGCAGGCGAGTTGAACCGCGAGGCCCTGACTTGGGTCGACGACAACTCCGATTCCAAACGTCCGTTCTTCTTGTTCCTGAACTACTTCGATGCCCACTCTCCGTTCCGTCTACCAGGCTACGCTCCCCAACCCTATTCACGTGTAAGCATCGAGGTCCTCAAGAAGAAGATGGAACAGCTTGAGAGACTCGAAGAACGCCACGATAAGGATCCCGATGAGGTCGAGCCGGACGAACTCTTAAAACTGCGTACCGAGGTCAACGCTTTCATTAAAGATGCCTATGATGACGGCATTACTTGGGTCGATCGCAAGCTTGATGAGCTACTCCAAGAGTTGGATCGCCGGGGGATCCTCAAAAACACGCTTGTTGTCATCACCGCAGATCACGGTGAGATGCTCGGTGAACACAACATGATTGGGCATGGCAACAACCTCGATCGCCAGGTTGTTCACGTCCCACTCATGATCATGGGGCCCGAATCACTCAAGATCCCCGCCGGCCTTCAGATCGAACAACCCGTGAGCCTCAAGGACGTACCCGCCACGATTATGGGACTTCTTGGCAAGGGCGGTGCAAACCCCCTACCTGGCAAATCCCTCAGCAATTTGTGGACTGGTGCTGGCGGTGAGCAAGAGCCCGTCGTCACTGAAGTTGAACATATGCCGTGGCTGGAGCGAACTCCGAGAATGCCGGTTGGATATGGCCCGATGTGGCTCATGACAGAAAGGAACTGGAGCTATCGCCGCCAGAACCATGAAAAACAAGGCATGCAAGAACAGTTGTTCAACATCGAATCGGATCCAGGCGAACTTCGCGACCTCGCGGACGACCCCGATCATCAGGCTCAGCTCCTCACGCTCCGAGCACGATTGGATCACGCGTATTCAACGATGACGGTTCCAGCCCGACCCTCGCTCAATGGGCTCTGGAATCGATCGGAATAGACAATAGCCTTGACAGAACGCGTTAGTCCAATTCCATAATCCAGAGTCGCAACTGACTTGGCGCTGGATATAACCAAGGGATGGACGATAGCCTGAACGGCAATTCAGGAGCCTCGACGATGAGAGTGTCCATGAGATTTCGCTCGCGACATATCTCGATCGCAAGCTTCAGATACCGTCTCAGCAGCAAAACCGGCGGGAACTGATTCCGCTCTGCTAACCAATGGAGTACGTCAAGCGCACCCTTGGAACTGTTGCAAGAACGGCAAGCCCAAACCAGGTTTTCACCAGTATTTGCCCCACCGCGTTTGGTTGGGATGAGGTGGTCGACCGAGAGAAACTCTCGACTCCCACAGTAGCAGCACGCTTGTGGTAGCACCATCTTCAAACGTTCGTCGATCGCGAGAGGCCCGATCTGCATCGTTTGCTTGCGCAAACCATTGTAGAGCCTACTACGAATCATGAAATGCATTTGTCCGTATTTTTCAGCCTTCGACTCGATCGCCGAATGCGCCATGGCAAGGTTAGCATATGACCAATGCAGCGACTCGCCTACAGTTGTTATCGCCATATCTGTGAGCCTAAAAGAATCAGAAGGCCCTGGGCCGTTTGCCTTATGCGCAATCAACTTCGACCCGAGCTTCACCTCGTCCCAAGATCGGACCGAACTCGACGCGAGTGAGAGCATCGGGGTTGAGATGAAGCTTGGCAGCCTTGCGAACTTGGGCGGGGGTGACCTCGGCGATCCGGTCTGGCCAAGTGACCGGACTATCGAGCGGGAGTCCGAGACGTTCTAGCTCCAGCAAGTTGTCCGCGCGCTGCTCGACCGTCTGATAATCGAAGACCCACGACCCTGCAAGGTATCGCCTAGCTTGTTCGACCTCGTCGTCGCTGAATTCGCCCGCGTGGAGGGCTCGAACTTGATCGACGACGGCGGCAACAGCGCGTTCCGCATCTTCCGGACTGGTCCCGAGATAGATTCGCAAAAGCCCCGGCTCAAGGTCCGCCGTATCGGTCATCGAGCCCCCGACCGCATAGGTTAGGCCTAATTCATCTCGCAAGATGCGGCTCAGCCGATCAGTAAAGCCTGGGCCAGCTCCCAGGATCTGATCGAGGATGCACAAGGCCTCAAACTGGGGGGTTCGCCGAGTGACCCCCAGGTGACCGATCAAAAGATGAACCTGATTCCCCGCTTGGACGACTCGACGAACTCGAGGACGAGTGCCTCGCGTGACCCGAGGCGACACGCGAACCGGCTCGGTCGCCGGTTGCCATCGCCCGAAATGAGTCTTTACCAGACTTCGAAGTTGCCTTGGATCGAAGTCGCCGGCCGCCGCGAAGATGGCCCGATTGGCCCTAAAATGTTGCGAGTGGTGGAGTTGAATGTCGTCGAGGGTCAGCCGAGCGAGATCTCGGAGGCCCCCTCGCGAATCGCGACCGTAGGGATGTTTCCCATAAATCAACGCTCGGAAGACCTGTTCCGCCCGAAAGGTCGGGTCGTCTCGATCACCTTGGATGTCGGCCACAATGCGCCGCTTTGTCCAGGCAAGGGCGTCGGCGGGAAAGGCGGGTCGCAGTATGACGTCGGCCATTAGCTCAACCGCCAGCGGTAGGTCCTCGGCCTTGACCCGAACCGATACCCCCGTCGAGCCGACCTCAAGGCCACCCCCCACATCCTCAATCGCAGCCGCCAGCGCCTCAGCACTTCGCGTCGTCGTCCCCTCGTCGAGCAAACGACCTGTGAGCGCGGCAACACCCGGCTTCAACTCCCGAAGTGAGCCCGCATCCAGGTAGATCTCGAGCGCCACAACCCCTGCATCCTTGCGGCGTTCCGTCAGAATCCGCAGGCCGTTGGGCAGAACCGTTCGCACGGGTGCATAATCGGTCAAACGGGTTGCTTTCCCTGCAATGACTAGGGGCAAAGGCCCCAAATCAGCGGAGGGAGTCGGCTTCGTCGGCTGCTTACGAGGGGCTGCTTCGGCAGGCATTAACACGGAAACCGCCCGGGCCGGTCGAGGGAGTGACCATCCTACCGTGATTCCCGACTCGACCAGATAGGCCGACGCCACCCGCCGGATATCGGTCTCGGTGACCATGATTGCCGCCCGATGCTCGGCCTGCCAGTTCCGCCAATCGTCCCAAAGCGCCTGGGGACCCAGACCGCCCGCCAGTCCAGACAGATCGTCTTGTTCCCACCGCCACGAGGCATCGAGCCGACGCCTGGAACGAGCCAATTCCTCAGGAGTCGGGCCGGAGTCGGCCAATTCCGCCACCTCAGCGGCGATGGTCGCTTCGATCGCCTCGATCCCAACGCCTTGGGATGCTTCGACTTGGATCAAGAACTGACCTGCGAATCTCGCTAGCTCGTTGCCCGCATCGATCCAGGTCACCAACCGATCTCGCTCGACGAGTCGATCCCAGAGTCGCGACCGTCTCCCACAGCAGAGGAGATCGCCCAGGACACTGAGCGCAGGGGCGTCGGGATGACCGACGGGGACCGAATGCCAGCCGAGAATGCCCCGCGCCATCGCATCCGAATCGATAAGCTGGAAGTCGCGACGGCCCAATTGGCGAGGCTCGATCGTCGGAGGTGTTGGACGTACCGACACCCCGCGCGGAATCGAGGCAAAGTGCTTTTCGATCCGATCCAGAGCATGAATGGGTTCAATATCGCCCACGACGACGAGCACCGCGCCATCAGGACGGTAGTGCATACGGTAGAACGACTTCAGGTCATCGACCGACAGCCGCGCCATATCCTCCGGCCAGCCCAGGATTGGGTTCCGATAGGGGTGGCGGACATAACTCTGGAGCAAAAACGCCTCATCGAGCCGACCAAGTGGGGAGTCGAGATCGCCTGCCCGCTCCTCGGCGATGACCTGACGTTCGGCCTCGACCTCGGCATTATCGAACAATGCTCCGGTCATCCGATCGGCTTCCACCTCAAGTGCGAGTTCCCAACGATCGGCCGGCAAGGTGAACCAGTAGTGAGTGAAGTCCTCAGAGGTCTCGGCGTTCGTCGAGCCCGCTGCCGCGAACGCCAGCCGATCGATCTGGCCCTTGCCGAGACGAGCGGTCCCTTTGAACAGCATGTGCTCAACAAAATGAGCCAGCCCCGACTGTCCTGCGGGCTCGTTGACCGATCCGGCAGGGTAGTAAAGGTCCGAGACCACCACAGGGGCGTTGCTTCTAGGCAACACGAGGGCCTTGAGCCCGTTCGAGAACGTCCGCTCGTAAACCGGCAGGTCACCCTTCCATGCGGGAGCGGTGGGGGTGGACAATCGACGGGCCATATTTACACCCCCTCGCAATCAATTCCGGCAATAGCAGCCTCGCCCCCCAGAGTGGTCGGTGGGGCGGGGCGAGAGTCGTTCCACTCCCAGGCCGACCGACTCGGCTCCCCAGGTTAGGATTTAACGCTTCTATCGTCGCGCGTTTGGGTGCGAATCGCAAGACCTCTCGGACCAAGAACACGGAGAGTCGGACGCCTTGCACCCCTTGAAAATCACATCCCAACGCATGCTTGACTTCCACGGTTGCGGTAAACGTAAGAATTGGGACAACGAGGCTTGCGAGAGTAACGATTGTTGAGCTATGATGATTGTAGGTGATGTTCCATACGCGGGCACTCCCTTACTATTGCCCCGCCTTGCGTCAGACCGCGTCGATGCGGCTCTTCGATTCAACCCGCCTTCTCCGAGTGGCAACCGTCGTCTGCGGCGATCACCCTTTCTTTGTTCTCACTTACTCCCCCCCTTCGATTGTGGAGAATTCGTTCCATGAGATCCCGTCGTGGTTTCACGCTCATTGAACTCCTCGTCGTCATTGCAATCATCGCTGTTCTCATCGCACTTTTGCTCCCGGCCGTCCAGTCCGCCCGCGAAGCGGCTCGCCGGGCCCAGTGCATTAATAACCTTAAGCAGTTGGCCCTATCGGCCATGAACTTCGAGTCGTCCAACAGCACGCTTCCGCCAGGATATGGCCCTGTACCGATCATCGGAAGCGTTGGAGGACGGGCGACCCCCGTGGCGCAAACCCTCTCATTCATGGAGCAATCCTCCACCTACGGTGCTTTCAACTTCCAGCATAGCATGAACATCTTTGGCGCAGGTACGGTGAATGACACCGCACAGCGACAAATCGTATCTGCATTTGTTTGCCCGTCGGATCCCTCCATCGCTAAGCTCAATGCTGGGGCCGGCACCGAACTCGGCTATACCAACTACTTCGCAAGCACCGGGGCCTCCTCCGCTCAGGAACTCGGTTCGACCTTCGGCTTCCAGGAGGCGAATAGTGGCCGCGCTGGTGCGTTCACCATCAATTCGCTGAACCGTTCCGCCGCCCAATTCCTCGACCCGCCCGCGAATACTCAGCTCAACCCCGAGTACCGCAAGGTCACTGGCGTCCGGATCTCCGAAATCACCGATGGAACAAGCAATACTTCACTCTTCTCGGAGACGAAGCGAGGGATCGCAACGGCCAACCTGGCCTCAGATCTGCCAATCGCCTCACTTCTAAACGTCTACATCATTAGCGGTGACTTCTCACCCGCCGAGAAACAGATCCCGCCCCTGTCATGTGCGACCTTCCCTGGGACCCGAATTCGTTATCGCGGTCAACAATACTATCGATCCTTGCCTCAGAACAACTACTACTCGCACACGATCCCGCCCAACTACGGGAAGTGGGACTGTGGGACAGATAGCTTCGTGGAGTCGCACAACGCTGCCCGAAGCTACCACTCTGGTGGTGTAAACATCTCGTTCTGCGACGGATCGGTCAAATTCATCAAAGACACCGTGAACATTCTGTCCTGGCAGGCGCTGGGCTCGCGTGCGGGTGGCGAGGTCATCAGCGCTGACTCGTATTGACCCTTCGAATGATCCACAGGAGCGAACTGGGAGTGATCAAACCTCGGTCACTCCCCTCGCTTCGGAGAAAACCAGAACCATGCGACAGCTTGCGACCCTACTTTCAACCCTGTTTCTCGCATCTACCCTTGGCTGTGGCTCGTCCGGAACCGGCCCGAACACCGAGCCGGACGCTCAGCGGAAGGTCGCAATATCCGATGTGGGCGAGCTGCTTCGTACCTACCAAGTCGGTATGAAGAAAGCGCCCAAAACCCAGAAGGATCTGGAGCGATACGAGATGGGCGCACCTAGCGGATTTGCCGCAGTCCGCAAGAAGGATGTCGTCGTTCAGTGGGGCGTGACCCTCCCTGACCTGGGCGAAGAGCCTGGCAAGATTCCGTCCGAGGAGGTGTTAGCCTACGAGAAAGACGTCCCCACTTCCGGGGGACTGGTCCTCTTACTTGACCGCACCGTGAAGACGTTTACCGCAGATGAATTCAAGGCCGCCAAAAAAGCGGGCGGTGCCGACTCTTCCGCCAAGTAACTCCGTCAACTAATTCTCGTTGTCGTACATCGCTTTGAGTGACCTTGGTCTCGTATCGCGGGACACCGAGACCTCGTCACTCGTGGCATTCCGACCGAGCCAGTCTAGACCAGCGGATAGACGGCCATCCCCGCTCGGGTCGGCTTGATTGGGTGGAGTATGACCACATAATCACTACCGGGTTTGCCGTTGTGATTGCCGTCCAGGGCTCTGCCCGACGTGTCGGTCACCCCACCGGGCCCGTGGTCTGTCAATCGATAGGTTAGGCGGAAGTTCCAGCGCTTGGGTGGGCTCAACGTGACTCTCGCTGGACGTTGATGGGCGATCTGGGCATTTCCGAAGGAAAAAGTGACAACTCCCAACCATGCGGTAGACTTTTACGAATGACGCGTTAGCGTTCAGAGTCCTTGTAACCGGGACGCACAGTGGGTCGAGTACGGATGATCGTCCTTATCGTATGGCTGTGAGTCTGGTCCACGCCTGTGACCCACGAGAAACACAAACGAAACCCACACACTCGCTCGCTCGCGACCAAACCAACCCATTGGCAAGATGTAGAGATTATTCGAGGGCGGAACTTCTCATTCGACTCCACTACGAAACGAACCCAATGGTATGATATGACGGTTATGACGGCAAATGCTCGGACAAGTGGCAAGGAACCGAACGAACCCATTAGTATTCTGTGACGATTGCAAGGGAGACGTATCTTCAACCGTCTCCACTACGAAACGAACCCAATGGTATGATGTGACGATTATGACGAAATGGCAGATTCGCAGGGCGTAGTGACGGAAGCGTTCGACCCCAGTCCAGGCAATTGACTCACGGCTCCGTCACAACCCCCTCCTTGATGGAGAGGAAGAGGTTGATGTGATGGTTTGGCCTTTAATACTAGTTCACCTCCGAGCAGGCCGGAACTAGGCGAGCACCCTGGAGCTACGCCTGGTTCCTCGGCCCGGAAGCGAAAATAAGACCGACCTTGAGGAGTTGACCTTGCAGATCGCTGCCCCATATCCCACAATAAGATCCTCATCTGAGCCAATCGTATTGATTGCCGTTTGGACGAAACGGGAGTGGGGTCTGAGGTGAGCCGGGGGGGACCCGGGCAATGGGGGCTTGTGAACCTGGTCAGGGTGGGAACACAGCAGCCATAAGCATCGCTTTCATGTGCCCGGGAGAACCTCCCCGGCTCACCACAGGCCCCACTTTCCACCCGTCACTCGATTTTCCGATGCAACTTTCGGGATGGAGTGGGATGGTGGCGAGGATGAAGACTAACTCGGCTGAGCCTGAAGCCGCCGCGAATCCAGGTGCCGGGTATACCGTTGTTGCCCGCCGATATCGGCCCCAACGGTTCGAGGACGTGGTCGGTCAAGACCATGTCGTCACCGCGCTTCGGAACGCAATCCGCCTCAATCGAGTCACTCACGCCTACCTCTTCAGTGGGACCCGAGGGGTCGGCAAGACGTCGCTCGCCCGGATCTTTGCGAAGGCTCTGAACTGTGTCAAAGGCCCCACAGAAAACCCATGCGGGGTCTGTGATATTTGCCAGTCGATCGCGGTTGGCCAAGATGTCGATGTGATCGAAATCGACGGTGCCAGCAACAACGGTGTCGAGGCGGTCCGAGAACTCCGCCAGAACGCCGGCCTCCGCCCAAGCCGGGCTCGCTTCAAGATCTACTATATCGACGAAGTTCATATGCTCTCGACTGGGGCGTTCAACGCCTTACTCAAGACACTCGAAGAGCCCCCTGAACACGTCAAGTTCTTCTTCGCGACCACCGAGTCGAACAAGATCCCCATCACCGTTCTCTCACGCTGTCAGCGCTATGATCTGGCCGGAATCGCCCCCGAGCAGATTGCCGCAACCCTGGCCGAGATCTGCACTAAGGAACACGTCGAAGTCGATCCCGACGCCATCGCCGTTGTCGCACGTCGAGCAAATGGTTCGATGCGAGATGCGCAGTCCTTGCTCGAACAACTCCTCTCGTCGGGAAGCACAAAGCTCACCGTTGAGGCTGTTCATGCGTTGCTCGGCACGGCCAGCGACGAGCGAATGCTCGAGCTCCTGGATGCACTCGCGAATCGGAACCCTCAAGGGGCTTTGATGTTGCTCGATCAGGCCGTCAACAGCGGAGTCCAGCCCACGGATCTACTCAACGGCTGCCTGGAATTCCTCCGCGACGCAATGGTTCTCTCGGTAGGTGCATCCGGACCACTCCTTGCGACCACCCCCCGCCAGCTCCCGCGTCTGAAGGCCATTCATGAGAGCTGGCCAACCGACTCGATCCTTGCCGCGCTCCAGATATTGGCCGAAGCGCGGGCCCGCCTCCGAGGGAGCCCACACGGACGAATCCTCGTTGAGATGGCGCTGGTGAAAGTCGCCCGGCTAGAGAATCTGACGGACCTTGCCGACCTTGTCGCACGACTGGCCGCCGTCGAGGGGTCGGGGCCTCCTGTCGAAAAAAAAAAGTTCCTTGAGCGGCCCCGGACCCAAATAGAACCAACCGACGACTCGCCTCTACCCGCAAAACCCGCCCACCATCCGCTCGAACTATCGGAAGTCCTTCTCAATTGGGAGCGGCTCTGCGGCAAACTCGGGATCTTGCTGGGGGGCAAGTTCAACCTGGTCCGGCCCGACCAGATGCTTGGGCCAAGCCTCTTACGCGTGCCGGTCAGCCCGCGCTATCACGAGGTAGCCGATGCCTATGAAAACGGAGACACTAAAGAGCGGATCGAAGTTGTCGCTCGCGAGATGTTCGGCCATGGGTTCGGCCTCCAGTTCGTCAAGATGACGGAAGCCGAGCCTGTGATCGCCCGAACCGTAAGTTCTGCAGGCCCCTGGCAGGACGACCAGATGATCAAAGACATGGTCAAGCTCTTTGATATCAAACAAGTTCGGATCGAACTTGCTCCGATGGAAAGCACGCCTTGATTGTTTTGTCTGCTCACACAGAATGCAGACGGAATTCCCGATGCGGTTACGAGCACACATCAGACACGCAACTTCTCTTGAGGCTCACATGTTCAATAATCTGGGACAGCTTGGAGACTTGATGCGGAACGCGGGCAAGATCCGTGAATCGGCAGAGAAGATGGGCGAGGTACTCGGACAGCTTGAGGTCGAAGGGACTGCCGGAAACGGGGCCATCTCGGTCCGGGCTAATGGTCGCTTGGAGGTTCTCGCAATGCGGATCGACCCCAAGCTCTTGACCGGTACGGACGTTGCTCTTCTGGAGGATCTGGTCAAGGCTGCCACCAATCAGGCACTGACCCAGGCGCGCGAAGCGGCCGCAGGCGAGATTCAAAAGCTAACCGGCGGAATCCAGATTCCCGGCCTTTCGAACCTTCTGGGCGGGGGAGCTTGAAAGAATGTCCACAGGTGGAAGTTACACAGCCGCACTCGACCTCCTCACCGCTGCGCTCGGAAAGCTTCCCGGCATCGGCGCAAAGTCCGCCGAGCGGCTGGCGCATCACCTCCTCAAGTGCCCGGTTCAAGACGCAATCGCACTTGCGACCGCGATCCAGAATGTCCGTGAACGCGTCCGGCATTGTGAGGTCTGTTTCCATCTCACGGAGGTTGAGCAGCCGCAATGCGGAATTTGCCGCGACCCCAAACGCGATCACACCTTGGTCTGTGTTGTTGAACAACCTCGCGACCTGCTTGCGCTCGAACGAGCGGGGACTTACGGGGGCGTCTACCACGTACTTCTTGGGAAGCTCGCCCCGCTGCAGGGAGTTGGGCCTGACCAACTGACGCTCGAACCACTCGTCGATCGCGTACGGAGTGGGCTCATTCGCGAGTTGATCATGGCGACGAATCCGACACTTGAAGGCGACGGAACTGCGCTCCTGGTCGCAAATCGAATGGCGGAATTCGAGGTCGTCATCACGAGGCTGGCTCGCGGTCTTGCCTCGGGGGGCTCGCTCGAATTCGCCAATAAAGAAATGCTCTCCGATGCGCTGAATGGCCGACAGCCGTTCTAACGGAACCGTGTTGAGCTTTGCCCGACGAATCCCCATCGACACGACCAGTTCGCTCGACCACTTTGGGGACGGATCTGAGAGACAAACGTAGGAATATTGCGCAGTCGAGCACGTGGTCACAGGCACCGTTGTGGTTCGTCTCCATTCCAGAGCAGCACCGATCAACGATGTCTCGGAGGGGTAAACTCGCTGATTTCAAGCGATTGGAGCGCAATTTGCTCTGGGCTTCTTTGACACGAGCAATCTCTTATGGTATCGTACTTGCTGTAGAAGCCACGCGGATGGATGTGATCTGGGGCGACGAGCCGGCCGACCTGCGAACTCTCAATCAATCACAACGCGGTGGAAACCAGGAACATGCGACTCGATACTTCGCAACAATTCAAGACTGACATGCGGCTTCGAATGGCCCCTCGCATGATTCAGTCGATGGAAATATTGCAACTTCCTCTCATGGCGTTGCAAGAGCGGATCGACCAGGAACTTGAAGAGAATCCGCTACTCATCGACCTCCGCGAAGGTGACACGAGCGAAAACGAGTCCGAGGTCGACGCGAGTTCGTCGACCGAGACTGATAGCGATGTTGCAGATTGGGAAGAATGGGATGACCGGGATCCGCATCGTCCGAGTCGCGCAGCACTGAGCGAAGAGGCGGACCGCAAGTACGACGCCATGCAAAATATGGCCTCTCGGCCCCGTTCCTTGCACGATGAACTTGACGATCAGCTTGGGTTCCTACCCACCGACTCGAAGTTGCGTGCACTCGCCGAATATATCATTCATAACCTCGATGAGAATGGATACCTCCAGCTCAGCCTGCACGAGATCATCCGCGATTTCGGCGGCGAGGCCGATCAGTCCGAAGCTGATGAGGCCCTCCAACTCGTTCAGAAACTGGAACCACAGGGTGTCGGTGCCCGTAATCTTCGGGAGTGTCTGCTCCTCCAGCTTACCCCCGACCTCCCCTTCAAGGATGTTCTCTACACCCTGATCTCAAATCATCTCGACGACATTCAGCAGAACCGACTTCCGCAGATTGAGAAGAAGACCGGCATTGCCATTGATGTGATCAAGGAAGCGATCGAACAACTTCGGCGTCTCGATCCCCGGCCAGGCGCTCGTTTCCTCTCCGACAATAATCAATATGTTTTGCCCGACTTGATCGTTGAACCCGACGAGCAAGGTGTCTATCAGGTCGCGCTCATTGACGATTACACGCCTCAACTCTCAATCTCGCATTACTACCAGAAACAGCTCAAGAATAAGGCGATGGACCCGGTCACTCGGGAGTTCATTCAGAAGAAGATTCAGTCAGCTCGGTGGTTGATCGAGTCCATCGAGCAGCGCAGGGGAACCCTCCTCAAAGTCGCTCGCGCGATCATTGAGCATCAAAAAGACTTTCTTGACAAGGGCCCGGAATCGATCCAGCCCCTCAAGATGCAGCAAATCGCCGACCAGGTTCATGTCCACGTGACAACCGTTAGTCGCGCTGTCGATGACAAGTGGATTCAGACTCCGCGCGGAATCTTTGCCCTGAAACGATTCTTCGGAGGAGGCACCACGAATGCCGACGGCGAAGAAGTGGCCTGGGACAAGATCAAACAGAAACTCCTTGAGCTGATCGCCAAGGAAGACAGATCGAACCCGATGTCCGATGAAGAGATCGTCGACGCTCTCTCCCAAACCGGAGTTCCCGTCGCCCGTCGCACGGTCACAAAGTATCGGAAGGCCTTGCGAATTCCATCGAGTCGACAACGGAAACAGTTCTAAGAATTCGAATGATTGCTGAAATCCGATCCGAGGAGGCCTTTGATGGCTCGCGAGGACTTTCTGCTTTATCTTGATCAAGCCGCCGGCGCAGCTTCGCCCCGTCAAGCCAAGAACGGTGTACGTCTTGATCCAACACGTATTGAGGAACTTCTCCGGAAGGATGGACACACTCAGTGGCTAAGCCGTCGGACAGTGAAGGGGTTCGACCCTAAGGATTACGCGAATATCTTATCCGACGTGGAGCTCGAAAACCTCAAGAGAGATGTCGCTGGTTTCGGCAAAGTCGCGGAGAGTCTGGGCGGGAAGCAGAAAACAACAGATCAGCAGATTGAGGATGGCCTCCCACATTTTCTCTCGATGCTCAATATCATGAGTCCGTTTCTTGATGGATTCAACGAATACAAGACATTGAAAGTTGCATTGAAACAAGAAAAATTGCCCTCTTATATCAAGGACTTCGCAGTCAGCGTGGGTGAAGATTGGACAGGTGATCCAGCGATCAAAATCTGGGTGATTATCGACGACGACGCAGCCGACGAATCATTTTACAAGGGCGTATCGGATCTCGGAGGCGAAATCGAAGAGATCCTCGAGAGTGTCAATTCTGGAAGACATACATTCATCTACTTTCGCACATTCTCCGAGCAGCGAGAATTGGAAGAGGCCGGTGTCCGATGAGTCTCGCGGACGATTTGCTCGATCTCGCCGAATTACTCGCAAACACGGGATCGCCGCAACTGGAGCAGGCAAGCCTACGAAGGTCGATCTCAACCTGTTATTACGCTCTCTTTCACCTTCTTCTCGAGGATGCCTCTCGCAGCGTTGCGATACAATTCGATATCCCGGGTGTCCAGGCGAGAATTCTGCGCAGTATTACTCATAAAGACCTAAAGACTGTCTCAAATTCGTTTATAAGTAACAATAACCTCCCTATCTTGATCAAATCATTAATGAATTCGCACAAATCAGATACAAACGAGATTGTACGTATTGCTAAGATCGTGTGCAGGCTCCAGGAAACTCGTGAAGAGGCGGACTACGAAACTGAGACGAATTTCACTCGTACCGAGGTAGCAGCCTTAATAAAAAGCACGAAAGATGCTTTCCAAGCATGGGCCCATGTACGTGAGAAACCTCTTGGACGCGCGTATTTATTCTACTTGCTGTATCCGAAGCTCATCTCGGGAGCGTCTCGATAGAGAAAGGATCGTTGCGCACTTCCGTCTCATCGACCCTTCTTCTTCCCCTTGCTTTTCCCTTTCCCTTTCCCTTTCTTCGGCCCTCGGTTGACAACTCGTTCGGTGGGTCGAGGTGCGCGGCGGATGGGTTGAGATCGACTGGGGTGCGGACCCGTCGCGGGACCTTGACTCGGGTCAGAAGTGGCTAGAACCAGGTCGAGTTCGCGGCGATCGACGTCGATGCTGGCGACCTTGACCTCGATCTGATCGCCGAGCCGATATCGTTTCCCCCCGCGACGACCGATCAGCGTATGCGTCTCGGACTCCAGATAGTAATAGTCGTCGGACAGGGCAGTAAGGTGCAAGAGTCCCTCGACAGGCAGCTCAACAAGTCGGGCAAAGAAGCCGAAATCCGTAACGTTAATAATCACCGCGTGGAACGTCTCGCCAATTCTTCCTAACAAGTGCGTGAGTAGCTTGATCTTGATGAGTTCACGTTCGGCCGTCTCGGCCCTGCGTTCAGTTCGAGTACAATGCTCGCCGAGGGCTGTCAGCTCTTCCAGGTCCGTCTTGGGCTTCTTGCCTGCGAGGACTGCCGCTAACTGACGATGAACTTGCAGGTCCGGGAACCGGCGGATTGGCGAGGTGAAGTGGCAGTAGTCGTCGCTCGCGAGTGCATAATGACCGAGCTTTTCTGGGGTGTATCTCGCCTGTTTCAAACTCCGCAACAAGGCATAATGGATCGCGTGGGCTTCGGGCTTCCCTACTGCCTCTGCGAGCACCTTCTGAAGCTCGAAGCGGCTCTGGGCTTGCTCAATCTCGAAGCCCAGCTCTCGAGCGAACTCGGCGAAATCCTCGAGCTTGCCGGGCTCGGGGTCGGGATGCACCCGGCGAAGGATCGCTACTTCTTTGGACCCAAGCCAATCCGCGACCGACTCATTTGCGGCAAGCATAAACTCTTCAATGACCTGATGGCTTACGTCATGCGATGCAAGGTGAGCCCCCACAACCTGTCCCACATCGCCAAGGTCAATCTCGATCTCAGGCATACTCAGTTCCAACGCCCCGCGCAGGAACCGCCGCTTCCTCAAGATCATTGCAAGTTCGAGCATTCGCCCCAGCGTCGCGTGAACCTCGGGTAGAAGCCCTGCGGGTATCCCCTCGGATGGCTGCATCGCCTCAAAGGCTTGCTCATAGCTGAAGCGTTGATCAACCTTGATGGCTGACCTTGCGAAAGTCATCCCAGTCCGGATTCCCTCGGCGTTAAATTCGAGCAGGGCACTCATCGTATATCGAACGTGCCCTGATTGAAGACTTGCCAGGCTATTGCTAATCACCTCGGGGAGCATTGGAATCACACGGTCGGGCAGGTAGACCGAAGTCCCCCGCTTCTTCGCTTCGATGTCAAGGGCCGAGCCTATCTTGACGAAGTGCGAGACATCGGCAATATGAACTCCGAGCGACCAGTAGCCACGGTCGTCACGACTCAGGCTGATCGCATCATCGAAGTCACGGGCAGTTGCTGGATCGATCGTGACAGTCAAAACCTCTCGGAGGTCAAGGCGATCGTCAACATTCTCTTCTTTGAATGTCAATGCCTGCTCACGTGCCTCTTGCAACGTATCATCATCGAACACATCGGGGATGCCAAGGGCACGGATTACTGAGAGTGTATCAACTCCAGGGGTTCCCCGTGGCCCGAGCAACTCGGTGATGACCCCCTCGCCCTGGTGAGTTGGGCTAGGGTATCGAACCATCTCAAGTGCAACTTTATCGTCGGTCTTGGCACCTTTTGCACCTGGGTCGCCGACATAGATGGGAGTTGTGAAGGTGGTGCCGTCGATCCTGACGAAGCCCGCCCCATCGCGTTCCAGGTACGTGCCGACAAAGAGACCGGCCGCGCGGTTGAGTACCTGAAGGACTTTCCCTTCGATATTCATTCCCGACTTCTTGGGCCGCTTGACAACTTTGACAAGCACTTCATCACCACTGGACGCGTCACGTCCCTCATCAGCCGGTATATAGATCTGCTCAGATCGATCGGTCGACAAGTGGGGACGCACGAAGCCGAAGCCCTTCTGGCTACGGCGATAAATGCCCCTGATGGTCCCCTTCGTATCGGGGAGACGGAGGGTCTTATCCTTTGCCAGCTCGAGCTTGCCTTCCCGGATCAATCTCTTGATCGCCGATCGAAGGTCGGGATACTCAAGGTCTGCAAGCTGGAACCGACGCGACATCGCTTTCAGAGTCAGCGGCACATAGCCTATGCTGTTGAGCAGTTCGAGGACCCGGTCTGCGTGATCCATTGTGGAGCCTCGATTTCGGACGAATTCGAACGAAACAGGGTGTCATCGAGTGAACACGTTGACACCCTACGTAGCGATCGCCATGAAGACAAATGGATCAAAGTGTCTCGTCGCTGTTCGGCTCAGCCGCGACGCCCTTGAATAACCTCCGGCCTAGATTCTGGTGGAATGGGGTCCAGTTCGACTCTTTGCTAGGATCGTCGCGGATCTCGCGGACCACGGCGTGGAGCTTGGCGTCGAGATTATCAAGATAGTGAAGGGCAAAGGCCTCTGGAGTCATCGGCACCTTAGGACTGCCGAACTCGTAAGTTCCATGGTGGCTGACAATCATGTGCTCGAGTCGGAGGAGCAGTTCGTCCGGGAACGGCTCGCCGGTAAGGTCGGCAACCAGTGCCACCTTCTCGCGAAGAAGCACAACCCCCATGATCAAATGTCCCACCATCTGACCTCGGTCGGTATAACCAAACGCGCGGTCATACGAGAGTTCATCGATCTTACCGACGTCGTGCAGAAAGATCCCCATCATCAGCAGGTCGCGATCGATGTCCGGGTAGAGGTCGCTGATTCGGTCCGCAATCGACATCAAGGTGACGACATGCTCAAGAAGTCCGCTGTGATAAGCGTGGTGATTCTTGATCCCTGCGGGAGCCGTGGTGAACTTGCGGACAAACTCTTCATCGATCAGAAAGGTCTCGGCAAGACCACGAAGGTTGGGGTTGTTCAAACCCATCAGGAACTCGCGCAGCTTTGCAGCGAGCTTGGCGACGTTCTGGTTGCTCTGAGGCAAGAAATCTTCGGGCTCAACGCTGCTCGAGTCAATTGACTCGATATGTGAGAGAATAAGCTGAAGTGCTCCCTGGAAGACTTGTGTCTTCCCCTTTACATGCAGGTAATCACCCGCGTCGAACATCCGAGCGAGCCCCTCGCTCGCGTTCCAGAGCCGCGCCCCGACGCTGCCCGTTTTGTCGCGAAGTTCCAAATGGAGGTATGGATTCCCCTGACGGTTGACCCGAAGCTGCTTATCGGCCACTAGGAATGCGTCGTCGACGCTATCCCCATTGGTCAACTGATTGACATATCGTCGGCTCATGAAGGCAGAAACCAGACCGGAGTGGGGCCAGACTTGGCCAGGGATGGCGTCGGGCGAGTGCGCCTGGGTAACCAGGTCAATTAGCCCACAAGAATTGATTGTAAGGATCGGTTGCCGCCTGGGTCAAGTCGGCCAACCCAGCGAACGGCGGATCTCACGCCGATTCGATGGCGACCTTTGACGATCGAACCGACCTCAGATCGACCGTGTCGCCCCTTTATCACTGGTGTTTGGACATGGAGAGGGCGCGCGGAGCTGCGGCGAGGGACGGTTGTCGCCTCGCCGCAAAGTCAATCGCTAACGCTCGTTCACTATGTCGTTGTTGCGAACGTCAACGGACCCGAGAGTGAGGAGACGACCGGCTGGTTGATGAACAAACCTTTTCCAGCGATTACGACTAAATCCGCCGGGTTACTCTGAGGCCCTGGCCCCACTTGCTGGGAGATCGTCGCGAGAGACGAACCCGTGTTGACTGCAATCGGCTGTCGCTGTTTCCGACCGTTACCGATCACTGCAGCCCCTTGTCGCCGACCGATTGTCGGGCCGGTCTCACCACCGGCGCTGGCGGTCGACCGGACGCCCGAGGCGGTCGCCGATCCAAGACTACCCGCAAGGTTGGTTGTGATAATGGAAATCCCCGGGGTCGTTCCCTGAGTGGTTGACGAAATCGGGAAGGGGAAGGCGGCGATGACAGGAGTTGAGATCACTCCGGCCGGGGGGAGACCAGGAACGGTCTTGACCACCTGCGGGAAGTTGAGTGTCGTATGCGCGGAGCCGGGCTTGCCGTACTCGCTCAGCTCGCGGATCGTATTATTCGGGTCGATCACGACACCAATATAATACTTGCCAGGCTGGGTTGGCACGGTCGCAATGGCACCGCTAATTGTCCGGATGTAAGGCGGCGGATCAAGATTGACATCGCCAAGCACGAAATTCTTAGTCGGCGTCAGAGCCGAGGCGGGGATATTATCGATGGTATAACGACCAATCACGCTGGCACCGGTCCCGAACGACTTGTCGAGCGAGGCGACCAGCAGAACCGTCACGGGCCCTTGGGGCGACGTATCAGCCGAACCGACATTGGCGATCCGAATGTTCGGCTGGATGGTATCGCCGGGCTGGATGGTCGGAGGAACATCCAACGCATAGGTCTTAAGATCGGGGAGGTTCGGCGTGATCTTCACTGGCACCGGCTTGGCGCTATTATTGGTCTCATCGATCTCGCGGACCGCCTGTGTGGAGTCGGCGACAAAGATAATAAAGGCGTTATGACCAATCGCTGGATACCGAGACGGTGAGGCCGGTAGCGTCAGCGTTGCGCTCACCTGGATCGTATTGTTCTGACTGATCGAGGGGATCGCGAGTTGCCCGATAAGGATCGAGTTATTCGCGAGCTTCGGGGTCGGCGAGAGATAAACATTGACCGTGCTTGGTCCCGCGTCCGCCGAGCTTGGCGAACCTGGAGCCTGATTCAGCGGCTCGATGATCGAGCTGGCTCCCAGGTTGGTCACTTGGGCCGTGACACCGATCTGGCCACCGTAGGCCGCCGAGGGTCCGGCAAAACCGATCACGCTCAGGTCTGGGAGCGAGTAGCCCAGCGGCGAGTATGACATCACAAGGCGCTGCTCAAGCGCCTCAACCACGCCGAGACCAACTCTACGACGGGAGCGATCCGTCAATCGGCGGCGACGCCCGGAATCCATTGGCAACACCTGTCACCTCCCTGCGGACGAGAAAAGGCCGACGACGACCCTATTGCTTCACGCCAAGAATTCCCGCCCGTGTTCGGTTCGCGGAGTCCCGGCGCTAACTATCCGTCTGTTTCGACCCAAGGACCAACCGAAGTTGGCCCCATTTGTCCAGATCTGCAGCCGCAAGGGCCTGGGATATCGGTCCTGCCCGAAGCGCCGGAGGTCCGGTCTATCGCAGCCAAACCGATCGTTCCGATCAGACCGATCATCAAGGGGCCGCACCAAGAAATCTAGAGTCTCACCACGAGAATATCGTGAGGATTGTGCCGGTCCCGCGCAGTATAAGGGTTAGAATATCCCACGACGACCGGAGTTGACGATGGAGCTGGCAGGTCTGGCCGATCTTGGCACACGCTTCGATTCGGGAACCCTGAGCGGGCTCGACGACGAGGCCCTGGTCGATCGATTCGTCGCGAAAGGCGATCAAGCCGCGTTCCCAGGCGTCGCGATCATTCCACGCTTACTCGAAACCCCTTCCGCAAACATGGCGGTCTTGGCCCCTGAGACTTCGCGCTCTTATCGCTCGTATTGGTATGTCAACGTCTTTTGGCCGAGCTTGACCTTATCCATGGCTTTGAGTAATTCGGCTCGGGTCGCTTGGTTGCGAGCGAGAGTCAACTCTTGCGAGAGCGCATAAAGAGTGATGTGGTACGTCTTCAAACCCGGCCCTTGCGAGCACATCGGGTCGTAGCCCGTTCGGCGTTTGTCGTTGAGTCCATCAACCCCAATTCCTTTGGCGTTTCGCGGCAGGCCGGCAACATTCCTCGGAATGTTATAGACGACCCAATACGACTTGATTCCACCGCCAGGAGGGACGTGCCAGACGCTGAGGGCGAAACTTTTCGTCCCGATAGGTGCCTCCTTCCACTCGAGCGGGGGCGAAACGCCGGCACCATCACAAGTAAATTCAACCGGATATTTCTCCCCAACCTTGAAAGCGGGGCTCGACACGACCAACGGGCCGAAGTCGTTGAGCGGAAGTGATGGTTCCGCGTCTCTCGCGCTGAGTGGACGTTGAGGTTGATCTACTCCCTTAGAGGCGGGGGGCTCGTTGTTAGACGCGACAGGGCGAAGTTCCTCTTCGGAAAGTCGTCCGTCCTTGTCACGATCAAGCAGAAGTAGCGATCGGGAGGCCGCAGCGATCTCGTCCACAGAGAGGTCGCCATCCTTGTTCTGGTCTAGGGCCGTCATCAACGAGAATTTGAGAGCACGACCCCTTGTTTCCTGCTGTCCAGGCGCCCGATCGTCGTCTTGCTTGGGAGGTTCGTCACCAGGTCTGGGCGGTCGAGGACCGCCGCCTCCGCCTTCCGGACGATTCCCAGGCCCAGATCCTCGCCGCTGATAGGTCTCCGTCGTGGTCTTACCACTTCCATCGATATATTTAAAGTCTGCAGATCCGTTCTGGGCAAGCTTATAGTTGACCATATTCTTTTGACCGCGCACCTCGTAAGTCAGGCTAGAGCCGCCGTCCTGAAGGCTACGAAAGTCGGTGATGCGTGCCCCTCGGAGTGGTGACATTGCCTGGCGGATTGGCTCGGCCCGGGGCTGGGGATCGACCTGGCCGCCTCGTTCCGTCACTTCGCCATGGAAGCCGCCGTTGAGGTATGGATATGTCTTCGAGGCGTGGTAGTGATAGCGCATCTGGTCGTCTGCGTGCCCGTTGAGAGCGTCGAGTCGCTTGAGCTTGGAACCATCGGGCTCGTCGTAACCGTAAATCGGATAACCGTCGAGCGCAACAGCGATCGGTAATCCCTTTCCCACGGTCTTCTCCAGATGCACTGGCGCAATGTGATAATGATAGTCATCAGCTCGACCACAGTGGCCACCGAACTCGTCGAGTTCACCAATCTTGTAAGAGTCTTCGCCTCGATTGTTCAGCGGGTTGAAAATGGGAACGCCGTTCGGGGCGAGCGCGATGGCCCCTCGAAGGAAGTGATTCTTCGCCGACATTGGGTTCTTAGCGGGAACGGGGTGGAGGGGGATCCGCCAAGCATTGTCGCCGAAGTATGACTGTGGCAATGGCACCTGCTGCTGCCAGTTCGTGATGCCCACCATCATCTGATGGTCGGGGATTCCATTCGACTCAACAAAGAAAAAGTCCTTGTCCCAGCGCAGTTTGACCTTTCCGTCAAAGGGCTGGAACGACGCGAGGATCTCGGGCACCTGCCGCGTATTTCCTTCGGGGGGTACATCAACCTTCTGAGAGACGAAAGTGATTCTAGGCTTGGTGTTGATGCCGACGATCGCATCCACGCGATTCTGGACCCATAAACGGTCTTCATGACTGAGTTCTTCCAATTTGATCTCGAACAGTTCTCCAGAGTGCTTACGGATCTGGACCGATGTACCCTTCATGGCCAGGAAGGAGCCTTCAACCTGATGGTGGCCAGCGGAATCCGTCCAGGTGCGCTCACTCCGCATCTGCCCCACGTCATGGCCCTCATCGTGATGACCGTCGTGAGCCAGGACAAGTCCCGAGCCGCTCAATCCCAAGAAAACAGTTGCTATTATAATACACCGACTTGACATCATCTTTGCTCCGAGCGACTTACCTGTCGATGAACCCGACCGCGACACTGACGATTGAACCGAAAAATGAACGCGTGTGTTTACACGCATCAAAATAAACGATATTCCGCTTTCAGCCCGAGGATGGGTTCTCACGAGCGCTTTCAGATGACCGGGGTTGCGTGAGGTCGGCTCGATCAAGTACGAAGCTTGTCCAATACGTTGAGAGGTATCGCTGTCCAAAAACGGCTCAATTCGCAAATCTTTATGGGTAACACAGCTCATACTCAACCAAAATGCTTCGCAAGGCGCTTCACCCGGACCTGGGTGGGGTAGGAATCCCCTGATCGTTGCTTTGGTGTCCAGTGTCATTCATCGCTGAAGGAAAGCCCCAGGTCGAGTATGCACACGGCGGATCACCCCCAAATCCGCTTGCTTCATCCCTGAGAAACTCGATGCAGAATGATGCGAGCTTCCGACGAGTGAGAAAGATACTGCCGTAGAAGGAGTTCGACGCCGCCCTCGATCCGTGTGCGAATCTACCAAGTGGTGTTCTTCAGACTCGATCTGCTTCGGGTAAATTGGAAGTTTAGCCTTAGCTGAAACACGGACAGGCCTGAGTCTCGCCGATTCAATTGACGAGATCAGGCCTGAATGGGTCATCGAAGAGTTTCGTTGATCAACGATTGTCGAATCGGGTCCAGGCATCCTGAACTGCAGGTCTGGCCTTGTCCCAATCGTGGGTCGAGTGCAACCTAGAGGTGCCCCAGCCCGACTTCAAATCGCTTTCAATTTGGGCGAAGGTCTTGCCCTGATGCTTCCTACGCGCCTCCCAGCCATAGCGGTAGGCGGGCTGGTAGACTTCGTACGTCTCGCCTTTGTTGACGTAAGGACGTGTATGATAGGTCCCACGCCAGTAGGTGTCTTCCACGGTCGGGTCGATTGACTCGGCAACTCCCTTACCCGCGAGACCGCCGGCAATGGAACCCGCGACAACGCCGATGACCGCGCCGACGGGGCCAGCCACAGCTCCGATCGCACCACCGGCCAGGCCACCGGTCGCAGCACCGGCCCCGACACCAGCCGGGTGCGCGCCCGCTTCGCCAGTTATCGGATCGCGGTTGGCGTCTCTGGCTTCTTGGGTCACTTCAGCGCTCTTTTGGGTAGACATGGAATTCTCCTTGGTTGTTGAAACCACACTCGTCCGGAAACTCGTCTCTCCTGAAACGCAACTCTTGGGCCATTCGGAGATCTTCCCTCGGAGTCGCTCCAGAATTTGGTAAGACAGCCTCGCCCTCGTTCTTGCGGTTTCTGGAATCAATCAATTCTGCAACCGTACGAGGCAGTGACCGATCCACTTTCTTTAAAACCATGTGAATAGATGTCTCTTCATCGAGAATAATCGCTTTCGACCACTCTTCATGATGGACACCCAGACATGGCTCAAACAAGTGAGAATACGGGCCGTGCCCAACATCATGAATCAGAGCAGCAGCAAAGAGAGGCGCTCGACCACGGTTCGTTTCTTCATCGTCGCTGATTTGCTCGAGGTGCTGATATGCCTGCTGCATCAAATGCAACACGCCCAAGCTGTGGGCAAGCCGGTTATGATCGGCACCAGGATAGGTGAGATAGCTGACACCGAGCTGGTGGATGCGTCGAAGCCGCTGAACCTCGGGGCAATCAAGGAGATCGAGCAGCCACTTGTCTTTGCTTCGATCTATGCTGATGTAGTTATATAGTGGATCTCGGAAAATCTTCGAGGACATTTCTGCCCCCCGATCAGGCGATATACTGACGCGCCAATTTATCGGCTTGTAACACGTCCGCACTCCCGGGCGTCAGCCCCTTGAACTGACACATCTTTTCGATTGCAACCGACCACTCGTGGCCCTGCTCGCGAAAGAAGACGGTCGTCGAAGCGAACTCGAGGTTTCTCAAATCCGCCTGAACAAGACGAACGGCCGATGCTCGAAACGTCTCCATCTGATCGGCAATCATCTTGCCGTGGGGAGTCGATTCGAAAGCAGCGATCGTCCTTTTGGCATCTTCATCAATGGAGTAGGAGTATCGCTGACCAACCTGAGTGAGCCCGGCTGTCTCAACCAGCAAGTGCGCCTGAACCATCTCGTCCGTGAGCCGGGCTACGTCCTGTGAATAGGGTCCGTAGTGATGAAGTGTGTATTCCGCTTCCAGAGGGCAGCCCTCCACCTGAAGAAGATAAACCACCTTTTGCATCCGCTTACGAGTATCGAGCGTGCCCGCCCATTCCACAATCTTGGCAAGCTGGTAGCGGTTCATCTGATTTCTCCCCATATTCGTTGTCAACCTGACTCCCGCCTTCATCGAGGGAGGCCAAGTTACGAGAATCTGAAGCCAAGAAGAGTCACAAGCTTGCCGCACTTTAATGTACGTTAGTATACAGCGCATTTCGTATGCGTCAAGGGGGTGCCCCACTCGATTTTGGCAGATGTAACCCCTTGACCTGGAACGGACTCAAGCCACAGGCCCTCGATTCCAGGCGAATCCCGCCGGAGGAGCGGCTGAAGCCTCTTACGGGATACCTGGGGAACCCGGCGGAAATGCCAGATCTGCCAAAATCGAGTGGGGCACCCCGTCAAGGCGGTCCCGAGTCCCGAGTGACTTTAGGTCATCGACTCGATCTCGCAAACGCTCCCCGGTGGGCAAACTTGGGAATTCTGGTAGACTTATGCCCTACGTTCCGGGCCGGGTCTGGTTCCGGGCTCTCTGGACGGTCGATGTCTGATGTGCAGGAGCGTGCCGTGCGCTGGTCGAAGGCGTTGATTCCGACTCTCAAAGAAAATCCGGCCGACGCAGTCGCGCCGAGCCACCAACTCCTGCTCCGAGCCGGCATGGTTCGCCAACTGGGTGCGGGTGCATATTCGTACCTGCCGCTAGGCCTGCGCGTCCTTCAGAAGGCGACGAACATCGTACGCCAGGAGATGGACGCTGCAGGTGCGCTCGAACTCCTGATGCCAGCCTTGCAACCGGTTGACCTCTGGAAAGAATCGGGCCGGTATGAGACGTTCGGCGACCTGCTCATGCAACTGAAGACGAGCGGCGGAACCCATGTCGCGCTCGGGCCCACGCATGAGGAGGTGATCACCGACATCGTTCGTGGCCTGATCCGAAGTTACAAGCAGCTTCCGGTCACCATGTACCAGATCCAGACCAAGTTTCGCGACGAGCCTCGGCCCAGGTTCGGGATCTTGCGGACCCGCGAATTCTTGATGAAAGATGCCTACAGCTTTGATGCCAACGTCGATCAGCTCAGCACGAGCTACGACGCAATGTACGAAGCCTATTGCAAGATCTTCGATCGCTGCGGCATCCCCTACGTGATCGTCGAAGCTGAGAGCGGGCCCATCGGTGGCGATAGCTCGCACGAGTTCATGGTTCCTTCATCCACAGGTGAAGACACGATCATCCAATGCGCCTCGTCTGGATACGCGGCTAACGTCGAACGAGCTGAGGTCGGCAAGATCGATTGGCCTGCCCCGGCCAATCCTGATGCACCCGCCTATGTGTCGGTCTCAACTCCTTATAAGCGAACGATCGCCGAGGTTTGCAAGTTCCTCAAGATTGCGGAATCGGCTTCGGCGAAGCTGCTCGTCTTCCTCGCCGATGGGAATCCGGTTTCCGTACTCATCCGAGGAGATCATGAGGCGAACGAGCCCAAGCTGCGCAGGGCATTTGGGGCGAAGACCCTTGTCGCCGCCGATCCAGACAGCATTCAGAAGGCCACTGGGGTCCCAATCGGGTTCCTTGGGCCGGTTGGAATCAAGATCCCCCTGATGGTCGATCAGTCGGTCGCCGCAATGCCGACTGTGGTGGTCGGAGGGAACGAAGTCGACATCCACTTTACAGGCGTCGTGCCCGGTCGGGACTTCGTTCTTGACCAGGTTGGCGACCTTCGCAACGCGGTCGCAGGGGACCCCTGCCCCAAGTCTGGTGCGCCAATGACGGTGAGCCAGGGCATCGAAATTGGCCACGTCTTCAAGCTCGGGACCAAGTATTCGAAGGCGATGGGGGCGAACTACCTCGACGATAAGGGGCAGGAGATTCCGATCATCATGGGCTGCTACGGCATCGGTGTAAATCGCATCGTTGCGGCGGCTGTCGAAGCAGGTCACGACTCCAACGGGATTATCTGGCCGCTGGCACTCGCCCCCTACCAGGTTGCAATCGTACCGCTCCAGACGACGAATCCCGAGGTCGTGGCCCTGACGGATTCGATCGAGAAGTGTCTGGTTGAGGCTGGTCTCGACGTCATCGTCGACGATCGGGAAGCCCGGCCCGGTGTCAAGTTCAAAGATATCGACCTGATCGGTATCCCCCTTCGCATCGTGATCGGCGAACGTGGCCTCAAGGAGGGGACGCTTGAAGTTAAGTGGCGGACCGATGGAGCTGCTCATAACGTGCCGGTCGCTACTGCGGCTGAGACGATCCGGGATGAAGTCCTCACCAAGCAGCGGGCGGAAGCGGCGGAATGTGAACAGCGAAAGATCGCCCGAGGGGTTCAAAGCTCATGAGACCTCAAGTCCCGATGAACTTCACGCCCGACGTTAAGCTCCTGTTCGGACTTTTCGTGGCGATGACCTTGGCCTCCTTCGGCGGACCCGTTCTGGTCGGCTTCACCCTTTGGGGTGGGGACAGCCCCAACTGGCCCCCAGACCGCCCCATTGAATGGGTCGTCGTGATCGGGACAGGCCTCACAGTCCTAATTCTGATGTTGGCGATCCTTGTCATTGGGGCCAAGCACAAGATGGTGACCCCGAAGGATAAATCTCCGACTCCACAGACCCCGGATCTCGCAAAGACCGACAATCATGTCTAAACGTCTAGACTTATCGATTCTTTGCGATCCAGGAATTGAGCCATGCTATGGAACAGGGTCGAGATAACTTCCCGTTTCTTGGGTTGATCTGGCCACGAAACTCGTTCCCATGGTCCTCCATGGGAATGCACTTTTCGACGCTCCTGCGTCGGCTTCGATCTCGACATGCAGGTCAAACCTCAGATGAGGCTCAAGCCACGCCCAGGACTGCTTTCATTGCTCAACAAGAGGACGCAGGAGCGTCCTGGACGGCATTCCCACGCCAGAGCATGGGAACGAGTTTTCGTCCATGATCGGGAAGATATTTCCGTCCCATCCCAATGCGGCCTCGAAGGCGTTGATTCTCAGGACAACTCATGACTCTCGCTCTCGTTGGGATCGCGCTCACTCTCGCCGCGTTCGTATGGGGCGCGGTCTTAACCGGCGTTGCTCGGACGATTGCGCCGCAGTTCGGCCTGGTCGATAAGCCAGGAGGTCGTAAAACGCATAAGGCACCGACTCCTCTTGGTGGAGGGGTCGCGATCTGGCTGACGACGGTTAGTATCTTCGTCGTCGGTGGCCTGATCCTCTGGCTAGGTCGGGGGAGTTTGCCTCCTGAACTAGCAGTGCATGCCTCGGGCCTCTTGACCAAGGCTGGTCCGCTAGCCCTGATCCTGGGACTCGGTAGCTTGATCATGTTGATGGGCTTGGCAGACGACCGATTCGGGCTGAGCTGGAAGCCAAGGTTGGCCGTACAGCTCGGGTTGGCAACGATCCTGGTTGTGGTCGGTGGATTACGAGTGACCCTTTTCCCCCCGTTCTCCTCGCCGATCTTGACCGGCCTCCTCACCATCGTATGGATCGCCGGGCTAACCAATTCGTTCAACTTTCTCGACAACATGGATGGCCTTGCTGCGGGAGTCGGCCTGATTGTCGCCTTGATTTTCGCAGCCGCCCAGATTGCGGTTGGTTCGCTCTTCGTTCCGGCAGTCCTGCTCGTTTTGGTCGGGGCTTTGGGCGGATTCCTCTTACATAACCGCTACCCTGCCAAGATCTTCATGGGGGACGCTGGGAGCAACTTCCTCGGGTTTACCTTGGGAGCGTTGACGGTCGCCGGGACATTTACGCGCGATGGGTACGCCCCTTATGGCGTGCTGACCCCGCTCCTGGTCATGGCCGTTCCGCTCTATGACACGATCTCAGTGATCATCATCCGGATTCGGGAAGGTCGGAGCCCGTTCCAACCCGACCGTCGTCATTTCTCCCACCGCTTAGTCGATCGCGGCTTGACGGCGCAAGGAGCGGTGCGGACGATTAATCTAGTAACTCTGGCGTGCGGGCTCGGTGCAATCTTGCTGCACCAGCTCGATGCGGTCGGAGCTTGTCTTGTCGTGGCCCAAACGATCTGCCTGATCGGCGTGGTGACGGTTCTCGAATTCGGCGCTTCGCGTCCGTTGGAGTCGAAAGCACATGTCCCGGTCGAGTCCCAAGCATCCCCAAACCCCAACGTCTGAACCAATTCGAGCACCAAGGCCACCACGACCACCGGTCGACTTGGGCGACGAGGACATACTCCCGGCCATGGGAGAGCGACTCCGCCAGCTCGCGCTCGGCAGCCTCGCGGCTTTGATCGCCTGTCGAGCCTACTTCCCCGGCGAAAATGCATCAACCGGCACTGGGCTGACCTGGATCTTTCTCCTGCTATTGATCGCAGGGCTGGCGATTCTGGCGACCGTCGTGGGTGGCTCATTTAGGCCAAGATTTTCGCTGACCGACTTGGTGGTTGTCCTTTTGATCGTCATGGTCGGGATGAGTGCGGGCCATGCGAAGGATCGCCGCGCCGCAATCATCCTGGCCTGGGAGTGGGGCGGACTGGCAATCGCTTATCTGTTGGCTCGCCAGCTCCCTCGCACCAAAGGGGAGTCTCAAGCCTTGTTTGGGGTGTTGGCCGCATCGGCCGTTGCCGTCGCTGCCTTTGGCTTCTACCAGATCCAGGTCGAGCTGGCCCCGCTCCGAGCCCTGTTCAAAGCGAACCCTGCAGCGGCACTCGCTGCCGCAGGAATCCCCGCTGATAGCCTGAGCCAAGCAGCGTTTGAAGATCGCTTGATCGGCTCCAACGAGCCGTTCTCGACGTTCGCGCTGACCAACTCGCTGGCCGGGTTCCTGATCGGGCCTCTTGTGCTGGGAATCTCGATCGCCTTCGAACGGATTCGCAAGGTGGAAGCCCTCTCGACCAAAATCCATGCCCTTGTTCTGGCTGCAGTTCCTGGCCTGATCTTGGCATCCTGCCTGCTCGCAACCAAGAGCCGAAGTGCCTACCTGGGTACCGCTCTTGGAATTACCCTGATCGCCGTTCGGGCCTGGGGGAAGGTTTCCACTCGGATGCTCATCGGCCTGACTCTGGGCGGAGTTGTGGGTATCGGATCTCTCGTCGCGATTGGCATCTCGACCCGGCAACTCGACATTGAAGTGATCACCGAGTCATCGAAGTCGCTGAAATATCGGATGGAGTACTGGCGAGGGACCTGGGACCTGATCCAGAACGAAGACGGTGTCTTCTGGAACGGCCTTGGCCCGGGCAACTTCGGCACGCCTTACCTCCTCTACAAACTTCCGCAAGCTTCCGAAGAGATCGTCGACCCACACAATTTCATTCTAGAAATCTGGTCGACTGCGGGGCTCCCCGCCCTGCTAGCCCTGGTCACCGCGCTCGGACTCGGCTTCTGGAATCTGCTTCGGCCTTTTAGACAAGAGGTAATTTCAGGGAGTCCAAACAATTCAGACCTCTTATATCCTAAGCATGCCACATGGCTCATCGTGTTTGGATCTTTGAGCTGGATCCTGATCTGTTTTTTGGGGGATCTCAACCCGTTCCAGCCAGGTCTGACTGGTCGGTGGGTGATGCTTGGGCTCGGTTGGGCGATTGCGGTCGTACTGGCGAGTCCGCTCTGGAGGAATACCCAGTGGCCGACCGGTGCCGCAGCGCCGGTCATCCTGGCGATGACGGTCAACTTGCTCGCGGCAGGCGGCTTGGGAATCCCTCCTGTGGCTCTTTGTTTATGGGTTCCCCTGGCGATCGGTCTGAACTTGCGCGAGGATCAGGCTTGCGGTCGACTGAGAGCCCCTCTTTCTCGCTGGTGGCTATTCATACCAGCATGTCTATGGTCGGCAGTGATGGGCACGTTTGTGGGGGCGATAGGGCCACATTGGAAGTCGCAGAGCTTGATTGCTCAGGCCCAGACGATCATGAAGCGACCGATGCCCGACTATGACCTGGCTTCTAAAACATATCTGGAAGCGGCGGTTGTAGACCCACTGGCAGCCGCCCCTTGGCTTGGCCTGGCGGATCTGGAGTATTCCTACTACCTGTCCCCTGCATCTCAAGGCGTCAAGAACGTCTGGAGCAGGGTCCTACTCACCTATGACAAGGCTGTCGCCGAACCTCGACCGAACACGGTCGCTCTCCAGCGTCGTCGAGCGGCCGCCGCTCGCAACATTTACTCACGTCTAGGTGAAAATGCGATCATCCTTGAAGATATTCGCTTGCTGAGCTATATCAATCGCGCCAACCGAATTGCCAGTCAACTCTATCCAACGAGCGCGATCCTCCACGCCGAACTCGCGCTGTCCAGCAGCAATATCGGCCTCTTCCCCGACGCTGTCAGAGAAGGACGGGAGGCCCTTCGACTCAGCGAACTGACACCTCACCGCGATAAGAAATTATCCGAGAAGGTTCGCAAGGATCTGGAGGAGAAGATCTCCGAGTGGGAGAAAGCGAAGGCTCCCGAAGAAATACCCGTGAAACCCGAACCATGAATCCAACCCGCTTTGCCTCTCAGTAACTTGTCGTCAGGTGCTCATCCATCATGGCCGCTCGCGCCATTGATTGGAGATACATTCGCAAATCTTCGATTTGACGATTCCCGCCCGAGACACGCATCCGGAGTGGATCGAGAATCTCGAAGCGGCGGTGAAGATTTGTGAGGGAGTCGTGAAATTGCACCAAGGTCAGGTTCGATGGAAGCAGACCCAAGATCAAACACATCATCAGAGCATGGGTTGGCTCCATGACAGGTATGCACATGATTGATTGCCAGACTTGATCCGAAGTGATCGTCTTCTTGGACAGCCAGGAGCCCCACGAACGCTTTGGGGCGATCGCCAAGTCGAAGAATGGTCCTTTACCACGTAGGGCTCGGATTGGCTTGCCATCAAACTTTAGATCCTTCATCGATTGCACCATGAACTGCCCTTCGATACTCGCAATATTTTCGGTCAACTGGTCCATCAACCACTCTTCCGTTTCGCCCTGGATTGGATAACCGATGCTGCCATAACAGCCGAACGGCCGCCTGGGCGTATTGGCCAAGCATCTGACACAATGGTGCTCCAACTCGGTCAACACAGCCGACTGATCCAACAGTTCTTGCACATTCACCACTTTATCTTCGACACCCTTAGGTCCCTGGAGCCGCTTGGTGAACTTGATCTCCGACGCTGGACGTGTATTCCCCTCGCCCCGCTCGATTTTCAGGATGACCTCAGCCTCAGACTTTGACTTGATCAGACTCGCAAGCTTCTCCAGACCAATTTGCTGCTTGACCTGGCAATCATAATCAATCGCATATTCAAATCCCATGTGCATTCCTTTTTATGCTGAAGGACGTTCCCAAAACGACCCTGTGGCGAAGTTAATCGAGCGATCGCCTTGAGACCATGCCCGGTCGCTTGCCAGGTTCGGCTTGCGGACTCGCTGTATCCTATCTTACCTTACCTTGATGCTTTGGTTGGGTTTTCGGTCCCTGAGGTCTTCGAATGGGTACGCTTGCTTCTGATCTCGAGTTCGTCAAGTCGCTCGCCGTTGAGGCTGCGGGAATTGCTCGTCGCAAGGCTGAACATGTCACCCCTCAGGAAAAAGCGAACCTAAGCTACGTCACCGACCTCGATCACGAGCTCGAACAGTTTATCCGCGAACGGCTGGGAAATGCCTTTCCCGACGATGTGCTGACCGGCGAAGAGTACGCCAATTCGGGAGGTTCCGGACCGCGCAGATGGTCGATTGACCCGATCGATGGCACGGGAAACCTCGTGCATCTCCTGCCACTTTGGGCGGTGAGCATCGGCCTGATCGACGACGGTGAGCCGGTCCTGGGAGTGATCGCCATTCCCCCCTTGCAAGAACTTTACTGGGCCACGAAAGGGGGCGGAGCCTTTCGTGATGGCCAGAAGCTCAAAGTGCGCGACAGCGACGTGTTTCACACCCAAGATAACCTTTGTGTCGGCACCAATGCCCTGCGGGCTCTCGACCCTCGGACACTTCCCGGACGGCTGCGAGACTTGGGAAGCGCTTGCTGTGAACAAGCGTTTGTCGCCGCCGGCCGCCTGGCGGCATGTACCTTCCTGGGTGAACAAACCCACGATGTCGCGGCCGGAACCGTGATCGTGGCCGAGGCGGGGTGCCACTTCGCTACGATCGACGGCGAGTTTCTTACCCCGGCCCAGATGGTGGAAAGAACACCAGTCAAGAGGCCCACTTTCGTCGCTCCACCCAAGCGATTGGCGGCCTTGCTGGGTCGGGCGAAGATGTTCGTCTGAAAATCGCGGGAGGGAACCTGCCGGGGTTCGTTCACATTCTTTACAAGGCTCCCCATGCAACGTCTGGTCGCGACACTTCCTGAATCGGTCAAGGAACTCTGTCTGGTAAGGGTCGGATTCCAGGTTCGGAAATGGTCGGCATACCGCAAAGTCTGGAGCTTATTGAAGGCGATCGACACGGCATCCGTCGTTGCCATCCAAGAGGGAGAGGGTCTGCTCCATTCCGAGCGTTTCATGCTCGGGTTTCGGCACTTTGGGGTCTTGCAATATTGGTCGAGTTACGAGGCTCTTGAAGCATGGTCACATCGGCCTCCCCATTCCGAGTGGTGGAAGCTGGCCGTCGAGCGTTCCCGGATCAAAGGTGACCTGGGCATCTACCACGAGTCCTTTCTCGTTCCCAGGTTGAATGTTGAGTCGATCTTCATGAATTGCCAACCGGTTGGTCTGGCCGCATTTTGCCCACTGGATGATGCGATCGGGCCTCGGACGACATCTCGTGACCGACTGGGCAGGCGTCGTACTCAAGAAGGATGAATCGCGATGGGTCAATGGGGCGTCAGGAGCTACGAAGGGGATGAAGCCGCCGATGCACTCGATGCCGGCTTCCAGCAAGTTCACGGCGAAATCTATGAAACAATGATGGACGATGGGAACCCTTTGACCTACGAACAAGTGCAGGCCAAGCTCGCGAATCCTGCGACACTCGCCGCTGCGCTGGCCGCACTCGAACTTGAGTTCGGCACCGACCGAGAGAGTTGGCCGGAAGAGGCCAAGCTTGGATTCGCGGGAGTCCTCGTCCGTCATGTCGAACTCGAGGTGCCAGTCGCTCCGGAAGGACTTGAACTCGCGATCTCCTGGCTCGAAGCCGAGGAGATCGACTGGGAGGAGGCAACGGCACGCCGGCTCCGCAAGTCGAAGGAACTCGATTTGCTCACGAAGGCCGGCACGAACACACCCCAGGACTGATCGCATGTCAGAGCGCCGCTCGCTCGCATTCGCAACGCTTTATGAGGTGATGCCGGATGTCGATCGCCTCCTAGCGGGCTATCGGAGTGGTGGGAACTGGACCTTGGGGCAAGTCTGCAATCACCTGGCGCGTGTGCTGGTGTTTACGATCGAGGGCTCGCCCGAGCATGGCCCGCACGTTCTCGAAGAGCGTGCGCGACTGATCATGACGCGCAGACTGCTGAGCTCCGGGGTGATGGCTGAAGGCCTCGACGTCCCCGGAAGCCCTTTGCCCGGCCCTGGGCTCGACGATCGCGTCGAGGCTCAGTCACTTCGGCAAGCAATCGATCGCTTCCTCCGTCATCCCGGCCCGTTCGCCGCTCATCCTTTGCTGGGTGCCTTTCAACTCGACCAAGTCCATCGTTTCCAGTGTGTCCACTGCGCGCATCACTTGAGTCATATTCAGCTCGCCTGATCCAAGCCCTGCACAGACCGTCGCCCTGACGGCCAACGTGTGCTATCGTGGTTGGAGGTAGGGTTGGTTGGTGTGCGACGAGAGCCTCGTTTCAGGTGTTAGATATTCAGAGTCACTGATGAACTCGACCCTGAAACTCGAGACCTTCCCGAGAAATCGCTTCATTGCAATTGGCGGTGAACTGGCGCGTTGGGTTCTGCTTGGCGTTGTAGGACTTTTGATCACGCTCTTGCCCGAATTTCGCGCGGGGGGCGAGTATCTCGCGGATGGCGATGAGTTGCTGTATCGCTCGTGGTCCCGCGACATCGTGCTGACGGGATCGCTCTCACTCGTGGATGCGACGCACCAAGAGTCGGGCCCAATGATGCACCCGTGGTTGCTCTTTGGTCCCCCCGCCTGGTTGTGCCATACCCTCGGACTTGGTCCGGCGTCGCTCGGGATCGTCTGGCGAGTCATTGGTGGCCTGGGTATCTCGGCGGGGCTTTACACGGTGTTGTTATCCGTGGTTCGAAGTCGTTGGCTGGCCGCGTTCCTGGCGATCTTTCTCATCTGCGACGCCGGTTTGTTATTCGGGCAGATTGGCGGTCGGGGACTTGTGATCTTCTGGTCACTCTGGAACGGCTCGAACTCGTTCTTCGACGACGTCCCTTATGTGATGGCGCACCTGCGAGTCGTCCCACCCGCGCTTGCGATACCGCTCCTCTTTCTCCACTTCGCGACCTTGCTCCGGGCTCGCCGAACAAGCAACGTAGCCTCAGTGGTCGTCGCAGCAATGAGTCTAGGGATTCTGTTTCACACCTATTTCTATTTCTGGACAGTCGCTGTCGGCTCGATCTGCCTCGCCTTGATGCTCGACTCCGCCGGGCGGCGGACTTACGCCAGGGTGTTGCTTGGGGGGCTGCTCATCGGAGTACCTGCGATCATCTCTGGGATGACGATCAAGTCGAGTACTCCGCCCGACTGGCTGCAACGAACCGACAAGTTTGTGCCGATCGGTCGGTTCGCTGAACTGATCATTCCAGGGAAAGTTCTGGCTGTCTGGTTGCTCACAACGCCTTGGGTCTTCCTCCGAAGGCGAGAACTCACCTATCTTTGGTGCTTCGTCGCCGTCGGTATGGCTGGCCTGAACAGCCAGGTCGTGACAAAGCTGCAGATCGAGAACTTCCACTGGATTCAGGCCATGGGGTTGGGAATGTCGATCCTGCTCGCCTCGCTCGTCGCCCCCTTGATCGAGCGGAGGACAGATCTGCGATGGCGTGCCGTGTTCGGCTTTATTTTGCTGGTCCAGGTCGGCCTCGGACTCGGCTTGCGAGAGATCGAGGGATCTCAAACGACCGAGACACAGGATCTGATGGATCTCCAGCGTCGATTATCGCAGGAGAGCTTTGTGATCCCCACCGGCGCGATCTTGGCTGGGGATCGACAAACGACGCTCCTGGTGGCCGCTTCACGCCAGGTTTATCCGCTCAGTGGTCGTCTGGTCGATTATTGTGCCAAAGCAAGCGATCTGGAACTGGATCAAAGGCTGATTCTTAACCTATTCTTGACTGGGGTATCGCGAGGTGAAGCCGAGGTGATGGTTCAGGGGCCTCCAGGGCGGTTAAGCCGGGAGGCTTTGGCAATTCGCGACCCCATCGCCGAGCAATCCCAGCGAAAACGACGATTGGAACTCTTGCACCTAGTCTACCGCGATCCCCGACCTATGCTCCAAGAATACATGGTCGATCTTGTGCTCCTCGATCAGGGAGCGACGACCCAACAGCTCGTGGAGCTGGGTGAGCGAGCCTATCAAGGCAAGCAATGGGATCTCTGGCGACTGAACCCCGTTTCCCCCAATAAACCCTAGCGCTCGGCAGTTGGTGCGCGCGTTTGGATTCGTCCGGAGTTGCTCAAGGCCCCCAGGACACCCCGAACTACCAGTTCAGGCCATAGATTGCCTTTCCAGACAGCGATCTTTACCCAAATTCGCGCACCAACTGCCGATCGCTCAG
>JANXSX010000170.1 GCA_025356475.1 Isosphaeraceae bacterium
AGATGGTTGAGAGCAAGATGTCCCCGTTGCGTTCCCCCGGAGTTGAGTATGAGCTCAGCGAAGGGGCAAAGATTCTACCCAAATCTCCTAGACATCGGTTGGCAATAAGGATGTCCTTGCGCTTTGCTTGCATGCGAGCACTCCGTCCGTTTCCTGGTGAGGTCGTATCCTAATCTCCAGGAGGACTGAAGCCTCTCCCGTGTTCAAGAGGCTACAAGATGTTCACCATTCAAGTTTTGCGGCGGATGGACGGGGGACCTTGCCGCTTAAGTTCATGCCATTCGTCCTTATCCCTTCCTTCTTCCATTGATGTAACACTCTGTCCTCAGAGGGTTTTGTCGTCCTGAAAGGGCGGCGACACATCAGCCCAGGGCATCGCCCTTTGGGATGAGGGCGAAGCGCGTGTCTGAGCTCTGGAGAGCTGTTGCCCGTCTCACCAGGGCAATGCCTTGGGCTGATTTGTCCTACCCCGCAGAACGCTAACGAAACAACTTCCCACAATCGGGAAGTTGTTTCCTCAGAGTTCATTAGGCCTCGTCGTCACCGGCGAGAAGCTTGGCGAGAACGCTAAGGTCTTCGATCGTGGAGGTATCCCCCGAGGTCTGACGGCCCGCCGCGATATCTCTGAGCAAACGGCGCATGATCTTGCCACTGCGGGTTTTGGGCAACGAATCCGTGAATCGGATCTCGTCGGGTCGAGCGAGTGCTCCGATCTCCTTGACGACGTGTGCCCGCAACTCTTGCTTGATCTCTTCAGTAGGAGTGACGCCGAAGGCCAGGGTGACGAAGGCCGAAATCGACTGACCTCGGAGATCGTCGGGCTTGCCGACGACGGCGGCCTCGGCAACTTTGGGGTGACTCACTAGCGCGCTTTCAACTTCCATCGTACTCAATCGATGGCCGGAGACGTTCAAGACATCGTCGACCCGCCCGAGAATCCAATAGTTGCCTTGAGTGTCTCGGCGAGCACCGTCGCCTGTGAAGTAGGCACCGGGGATCTCGCTCCAGTATTGTTGCTTATATCGTTCATCGTCACCGTAGATCGTCCTGAGCATCGACGGCCAAGGCTGCGTGATGATCAGGAACCCCCCCTGATTTTCACCGACGGCCACACCATCCTTGGTCACGATCTCGGGGACAATCCCCGGCAAGGGGCGGGTCGCCGACCCTGGAACGGTGGGGGTTGCTCCGGGAAGAGGAGCGATCATGATCGCCCCGGTCTCGGTCTGCCACCAGGTATCGACGATCGGGCAACGCTCGCCTCCGATCATCTTATGATACCACATCCAGGCTTCAGGATTGATTGGCTCGCCGACTGTGCCAAGGAGCCGCAGGCTTGAAAGGTCGTGACGCTGTGGAAACTGGTCGCCCCACTTCATGAACGCGCGGATGGCCGTAGGAGCGGTGTAGAGGATGCTGACCTTGTAATCCTCGATGATCTTCCAGAACCGAGCCTCATCGGGCCAGTTTGGCGCCCCCTCATACATGACGATCGTTGCGCCATTGGCGAGTGGCCCGTAGACCAGGTACGAGTGACCGGTGACCCAGCCAATGTCGGCGGTACAGAAGAAGGTGTCCTCTTCCTTGAGGTCAAACACCAGCTTCGACGTGTAGGCGGTCCCGACCAGGTATCCACCGGTCGTGTGCAAGATCCCCTTCGGCTTCCCCGTCGAACCCGAGGTGTAGAGGATGTACAGGGGGTGCTCACTATCGAGCGGGTCTGGGGGGCAGACGGCGGAAGCCTTGGCCATCAAGTCGTGATACCAATGGTCTCGACCTGAGGTCATCTCAACGGTGTGACTTGTTCGTTTGAGGACAACTAAGCTCTCAATGGTCGGGCACTCTTTTGCCGCTCCGTCGGCGTTTTCCTTGAGAGGAACGACCTTCCCTCGCCGGAACCCTCCGTCGGCTGTGACGAGAACCTTGGCCTTGCAGTCCTGGATTCGGCCAGCGAGGGCTTCCGAACTGAACCCGCCAAAGACGACGGTGTGTGGTGCTCCAATCCGAGCACATGCCAGCACCGCGATGGCTAGCTCAGGAACCATCGGCATGTAGATGGCGACCACATCCCCCTTCTTGACCCCAAGTTGCTTGAGGACATTGGCGAACTGGGCCACCTCACGTTGCAAGTCCTGATACCGGAGGACCCGTCGATCGCCGGGCTCACCCTCGAAAATGATCGCAGCCTTGTTCTTCCGAGCCCCTTCGCAATGACGATCGACGCAGTTATAAGACGCGTTGACCGTACCGCCCGTGAACCACTTGGCGAACGGGGCGTTCGACCAATCGAGAACCTTGTCAAACGGGGTAAACCAATCGATCGCCTTCGCCTGTTCGGCCCAGAATCCTTCTGGATCGTTCTTGGCCCGATCCCAGATTACCTGATACTCCGCCAGGCTCTTGACGTGGGCCGACTCGGCGAATCCGGGGTCTGGCGGAAAAACACGGGTCTCGGTGAGAACGCTGGTAATCGACCCACCGCCAGATTCAACGGTCATGATACAGTTCTCCGCTCCGCCACATTGGGAGAGGCGTGCGATGTCGGGTGGAGGGACCCGACCGTGGATCTCGGTAAATCCCACGGTCGTCAAGAAGTGGATCTTAGGAGGTCCGAACCAAAGCCGTCAACGGACCAGCAATCCCGTTGACGAACTCTGCGGCTCTCGGCAGTCATGCTGCGGCAGGCTGAGCGGGCTCCACGAGGGCCGCAATCGCGGTGTCGGCAGCCGCAATCGCAGCACGAATACAGTCGGGAACCCCTACCCCATCAAAGGCATTGCCGCAGAGGATCAATCGAGGGTGGCGTGCCTGTCGACGGCGGACTGCCGCAACTCGGTCGAGATGCCCCAACGTGTATTGAGGCATCGCCCGAGGATGACGCCCGACAACCTCAAGGAGCGGTGCCCCACGCGCTCCAAGCAGCTCGCCAAGCTCATAATGGACAATGCCGAGTATTGAGGCATCATCAAGTTCGAAAAGCTCGGGTTGCGTGGCACCGCCGATGAAGACCCGCATCAAAACGGTACCGACCGGGGCTCGACTCGGAAATTTGATACTCGTAAACGAGACGGCCAGAATCGAGCGGCCTTCGATCTTGGGAACAACCACACCAAAACCATCGAGTGGATGGGCGATCTGATCACGTCGGTAGGCAATGTTCACAACCGCGCTTGACGCATAAGGGATGGCCCTGAGATGCAGGGCTAGCTCGGAGTCAACGCCGTCCAGCAGGCGCGCGGCCGAGTAGGCCTCCGTCGAAACGATGACGCTCGATGCTTCCAGGGGCGGACCATCGAGTGGTTCGACCCGCCAGAGTGCTGAGCCCAACTCGGGTTTGCAGATCTTGCGGACGGGGGTCGACAGACGCAGGCAATCCGGCGGAAGCCCATTCGCCAGGGTCTGCGGAAGGGTGGCCATCCCATCCGCCAGGGTCACGAATAATCCATATCTCGCGCCCGAAGCATGTCGATCGGTCGATCCCGAGGTCCTGGCTTGCCGCATTCCCGCAAGGATCAGGCTTCGGTGGTCTCGTTCCATCTGTTGAAACTGGGGCAAGGTCGCTTTCAGACTCAATTCTGCGGGATCTGCCGTATAAATCCCTCCGACGAGGGGCTGGACCAACCGTTCGAGAGCTTCCCGGCCCAGCCGACGGCGAACAAACGAGGCAAGGCTCTCGTCGGTATCTGGCGCTCCTCGGGGGATCACCAGATCCATCAACATTCGCAGCTTGCCGCGGATTGAGATGGTGGGGGTCGTCAAGATCGGCCCGAGCCGATTGGGAGCCATCAAAACGAAGCCTTCAGGGACTGGCAGGAGTCGACCATCGCGTACCACAAACGAGCGGCGATGTTGCTCATCAGTCCCCATGAGCTGGTCGCTGAGTCCAAGTTCGCGGCAGAGGTCCATTCCCCACGGCTTGTTCGTGATGAAGGAATCTGCACCACCTTCGAGAGTGAACCCGTCGCGATGATCGGTCCAGATCGCTCCTCCGATCCGATCCTTGGCCTCAAGCACGACGACCTCGGTAGGACGGCGGAGCATCCTAGCCCGGGCGACGATCCGGTGGGCGGCAGTCAGGCCGCTGAGGCCTGCTCCGACGATGACGACTCGATCTTGTCCCGCGCGTTCAGGCACGCGACGGTCTCCAAATCGGTTGCGGTCTGAAGGAGGAGGACCGCAGCCTTGGGGGGCTGGTTCGTAGTGGAAGTCCGTTCCATAGAGTTTATCCGGCTCAAGCGGGTGAAGCAACCAGCGGCTGGCTATCGCTGTGGAGCTGGGTCTTGACCAGATCGGCGAGGGCACGCAGGAAGGTTGGGTGGTCATTCACTGTCAGGGCACGAACCATTCCCAGGCCGATCGCTCGACAATTCGCGGCTGCTTCGTGATCGAGGTCGAACATCACCTC
>JANXSX010000169.1 GCA_025356475.1 Isosphaeraceae bacterium
CGGATGACGCTCGAGAAACCTGCGGAAGCGAGCCCAGGCAAGCTCGCCGTCACGGCGTTGCCGTGAAAGCCAACGCCTCCAGATATCGGTCCCTTCATGCCGAAATCGCGACAACGCAGTGGAGTTGCCCGTGATTCCATAGTAGCCATAATGACCCATCAACTTCTGGCTCAATGTCTGGTGCTGCTCCAGCTTCGGAAGGTGGCGATTGGTTCGACACCACTCCGAAATCGAATGCAGCCCCCGAGTAAATCGACTCCGCGACGTCTTGCGCTTCACCACCCAGTGGCCTCGCAGCGAACGCGACCAGAAGTGCGTGAACCCCAACAGGTCAAAAGTCCCGCTGGAGTGAGGCTCATCGGTCCCGGATTGCTGGGCGACGCGATCGGGCCGCTCGAACGGCACCAATCGTGTCTTCTCAGGATGGATCGTCAAACCGTACTTCGCGAACCGCTTGGGAAGAACCGCCAGCACTCGGCGAGCGTCCTCTTCACAGGAAAATCCCATGACGAAGTCGTCCGCATAGCGGATCAAAAACGATTGTCCCTTCAGACGCGGTCGGACCTCATGCTCAAACCAGTCGTCCAGCACATAGTGCAGGAATAGGTTGGAAAGGATTGGGCTGATCACCCCACCCTGTGGAGAGCCCGATTCAGGATGTGTTACGCATCCTTTTTCAAGCACACCAGCATTTAGCCACTTGCCAATCAGTCGGAGCAAGACCCCGTCTCGCACCCGACGCTTGAGAAAATCTCGGAGATGCTTGTGGTCGATCGTGTCGAAAAACTTGCGAACGTCCACATCGAGAATCCAGCCGCCCCCCATCGCCATCGTCTGTTTCCAGAGGCTCTCCAACGCCTGATGAGCCGAGCGTCCGGGTCGAAAACCATACGAACAGTCCAGAAAGTCATGTTCATAGATGGCTTCGAGCACCATGACTACCGCGCGTTGAAGGACTTTGTCCTCAAACGTCGGTATCCCCAGTGGACGGGTCTCGGTGGCCGAGCCCGCCTTGGGAATGTGAACTCGCCGCACCGGGGGAGCGTGATATGTACCGGACTTGGCTCGTTCCAGCAGGGATCGGAGGTTAGCCCCCAGAGCCATTGCATCGTCCTCGCCGGTCTGTCCGTCCACACCGACTGCTCCATCCTTGCGGGTTCGTTGAAACGCCTGAAACAGCCAGATGAGATCGATATTGTGGGCCAGAGACGTCAAGCTCATCTCGGGAGTTTGCCGAGCGAGTTCCGCGATCCGTTGTTGTTTCGTGGACACGTCCACGGGTTCCGATGCACCCGCCATGTTTCCCTCCAACGGTGTCATGACACGGCATCCCCTTCCCTCGGCGGGGTCCCTCAGGATGGTTCCCCCGCTTCATCGGTACTATGGGACGCTCCGACTCCCCAAGGTCCATCTCGCCGCGTTTCGTTTCCTTCACTTGGCGATACCATCGCTGCGTCCGAAGTTCGTTCCTGTCGATGGCGGACGCACCATCGCAGGCCTGGGAGTTCTGGGTTCCGGGCTCCCGACCGGAGTTAACGATGGAGACTCTGGGGTCTCCCAGGTTCCTGGAGAACCCTGATGATCATTGTCCGTGCTCTCCGACCCCGGTCGGACCGGTCGCGTGGTTTGGGACCACTTGTCAACGCGACCGGCGTGGCCCCCGCATATGTCCAAAACGAGGGCTCCGTACGTCGCTAAATTTCGGGGCTCAATCACACGGCCTTTGACCTTGGCTGTCTACGCTTCGCAGTGGCGGTCACCCGCCCCCACGCAAGACTCGCTTCCGGTTGCTGGCCCAGCCTATCCGGGCGGGATTGGCTACCCGCAGGGTTCCAACGAAAGGTTTCCGAGTTCGAGGCTCTTTCTCCTTTCCCAAGCTTTTCCTGGCGCAAGGACATCATTATGTCACGGGGCAAGCCACGCAATTTGGGCAAGCTTTGAATTCCAGGAGAACCGAACTTCAGCCTGAAAAAGTTCAAAACGTGTCCTATCGCCCCGATAGAATGAAGTCGAATGTTGCGGAGATTGGCAGCTTCTTTCTCCGCTTATCACGCGGAGAAAGGATTTGACTAAGCGGAGAATAACGGTTATTATATCCGCATAAAATGCGGAGAATAGCCATGTACATCCACGAAAGAGACGATTGGCCAAGGTTCCACTGGGGTCTGGAAGGGCTTGCTAACCAGCTTGCGGCGGTCCGGCACCGGCAGGGACGGCTCATTGGCCGCATGGAGGGTTTGGGCTTCCGGCTCCGCGAGGAAGCCGTTCTTAGCACCCTGACCCAGGATGTACTCAAATCGAGCGAGATTGAGGGCGAGATCCTCGATATCGATCAGGTTCGATCCTCCCTCGCCCGCCGACTCGGACTTGATATTGGAGCACTAACACCGGCCGACCGCCACGTCGAAGGTGTCGTCGAGCTCATGTTGGATGCTACGCAGAAATACGAGGAATCGCTCACGGAGGAACGGTTGTTCGGTTGGCATTCCGCCCTCTTCCCAACCGGCCGCAGCGGGATGCAGAAGATCAGGGTCGGGAAGTGGCGCGATGACAACGCAGGCCCGATGCAAGTCGTCTCAGGCCCCATTGGCAAGGAAAGGGTTCACTATCAAGCACCAACGGCCGAGCAGCTTCCCGCTGAGATGACTCGGTTGCTTGACTGGTTCAACGCCCCGGCCTCGATTGATCCAGTATTCAAAGCCGCCTTGGCCCATCTCTGGTTTGTAACCATTCACCCCTTCGACGACGGCAACGGCCGCATCGCCCGCGCTATCGCGGATCTTGCCCTGGCACGTTCAGAGCTTAGCCCGAAACGCTTCTACAGCATGTCCGCCCAGATCCGGCTGGAACGAAAGGAATACTACGACATCCTGGAACAGACCCAGAAGGGTTCACTTGATGTCACGGCATGGATGCAATGGTTCCTCGGATGCCTCGACCGAGCTTTCGATGGAGCGGAGGGCACACTCTCCGACGTGTTTCGCAAAGCCAAGTTCTGGGAATCCCACTCGGGCGAATCGTTCAACGAGAGACAGCAAAAAGTCATCAACCGCCTGCTCGATGGATTCGAGGGAAAACTCTCGTCCTCGAAATGGGCAAAACTGACCAAGTGCTCTCAGGACACCGCCAACCGCGATATCAACGACCTCGTTAAACGAGGTATTCTAACGAAGGACGCGGCCGGAGGGCGAAGCACGAGCTATTCGCTTGATGGATGACCAAATCTGAACAAATGGGCAATCTGGGGAGGCCAGGAGGCCAGATTCTGGCAAAAAAGTTCTAACGGTGTCCTGTCGCCCCGACTTGATACAAAACGGCTCTCCGCTAATTCTCGTAGGAGAGTCGTTTCTTTTTTGGTGCGAACAGGTTGTGACTCACGATCGGATTCGTAGATTCGGTTCAAAGAGTCGGTCGAATTGGGGACGACAAGCGGGTGGATCGCCGCAACTCGCTATAATTAAAGATGTTGCGGAGTTCAAATCCAGTCGAGACTTTCGCCGGCAAGCATTGAGTACAAACCAACGCTTGGCATGTGCCCCGCGTATAATGCCTCCGCTGAGTCTCACCTATAGCAAGGAGACACACGGGATGGCGGTGAAGTACCCAACAGTAGAGGAAGTGAAGCAAGCGTTTGCCGACGCCATTCCTTCCGGTGAACCGTTTGACCAAGGGCGATGGGACGAATTGTATCGGGCGGTGTTGGACCCGACGTGGCAGCCAGCCAGCGAGTGCATCGAAGTCCTTCAGGCGAACGGCGCACGGCTGGTCCGGGTCCTTTGGGAGTTCGCCATCAACAAGATGAACACCTCATCGGAGGCCGCTCTGCGGTCCAGCGCTGCGGGTCTGCGGCAGGAGTTGTCGATCCTGGTCAATAGCGAGCCAGCGTCGTTCGACACGCTAAAGACCGATACGAAGGACGGCCCGGCGACAATGCTGCGGTGCTGGATGGTCGGCATCATTGGTTGAGACAGGAGGCGTGAGGTGTCGCACGGGCTAACCGGGATGGCAGGCATGATTCAGGAAGAACTCGAGCAGTTGGTGCGCGATGAATACGCCCGCCTCCGGGCGGCTTGGTTTCCTGCTGCGTCTGCGCAAGTGTGGCCGAACTCTCAGCAACCCGCAGTCTTGTCGTTCGTCTGGAACGACCCGAATGCCCATTGCGGATTCGTGTTCAAAGACAATAGCCTGATCATTGCGGCCGAAGAAGGCTGGCTGCAATTGGGTAAGGACCTTGAATATGGAGAGGCACCGACAGCCGTCTACACCGTGAACGGTCAGCACAAATTCACCCGCGACTGGTCTCTCTGGCGTGTGTTCCTGCTCCATGAGATGTGTCATGAGTACCAGTTCAAGGTGTTTTTCAACCACGACCGGTCCCCCGTCGGCCGCAAGATGTTCCACGCGGTCTATTGTGCGCGGAATAGGCCGGTCAAATTCGAGCCGACCGGCCTGCATCCGACGCCGTTTCTCGCTGCCATCGCTTCGCTCGCCGAACACCTTGGTGCCGACAGGGTCGAGATGTTCGACCGGCTGTAAGTAAAGAATCTTCGCTATTGTCGAGAAGAAATGTCACTCAGGCGCACGCGCTCCGATTGGCGAACCATCGGACGGGCAACGGTGTCGGACTATTGATTTGGAGGCTACCTCATGGAATTTGAAGAGAAGAACGGCATTCTTGTACCCAAGAAAGACCCGTCACCGATATGCGTCTTCATTGACGAAACCTATCTGCTCGACCAAACCGGCTACTTGCAGGCTGCGGTCCCGATCCCGCAAGATGTGTATACTCAACAACTCGTGCCACACTGCAAGGGATTACTGGCGAAGCTCGGGAAGGACGCGAAAGAGTTTAAGGGTTCCGGCATAAAGCCCGGAACACTGGCTATCTACCAAGACTTCCTATCGGTCTTCATCAATGTCGCCGCCCAACTCGCTGACGTAGCTCCGGTATATTCGGTCGTTGCGATCGACTCAACAGGCGTCTACGGCAGCGACCCTTTTAAGCAAATCTATATGAATGTAACCGGTGTCTTCGCCGAACACGGCATCACCGGCGAAGAACAACTAGCCGCAGAATTCAGCCGCCAAATTCTCTGGCTGCACATCCACTTTCCGACCATCTCACCCAAGTTCTTCTCCAACCGCTTGATACTGTGCTTCGATAACAAGCACCGCTACGCCCAACGGATGCAAGCACTGAAAGCATTCACCGGGTCTCGGCTGATTGCTCCAACCTTCTGGCCGTTAGAAAAGGCGTTTGGGAGCTTTGCCAACACGTTGTTCCAGCACCTTACTCCGAAGATTGCCATCTCGAAGATCGACCGCTTCCAATTCCAGTGGTCATCCGTCGAGTTCGGGCTCCAGGCGGCCGACCTCCTTTGTCATCTCGTGTTCAACGCGATTCGGCATGAAATGGGAATCGTCAATGACAACACGAAGATGAAGACCGCACTGCTGAAGAAGGTAATGCCCACTTTCGCCTTGGATGCCGGTCTGAAAGCTTCGCTGGGAATTGGAAAAGACGGTGAGGGCAAGGACGACATATTGTGCAAGGATGCCAAATTGCGATCTCGGCTCCAGTTCTTGCCTGTCTAATGAAGGCGCAACTGCTAATTCGGATTGGGTTTACTGTCATCCAGTTGTCGCCACAACCCGGCTCCCCACCCCCGGACTCCGCTCAGAAAAAGTTCAATCGCCGTCCTGTTGCCCCGAGTGCCTCGAAGGCGAATTTGCCGGAAATGCTGAATTCTCCATTTGCCGCCCGCCCACGGATTCAGATTGCTCAAGGCACAGAGTCTAGGGTAAGCAGGCTGAATGACCTTTTTCAGGCCTCCTGAAGACGCACC
>JANXSX010000222.1 GCA_025356475.1 Isosphaeraceae bacterium
GACTTCCCCCTCGGCCACGTTCGCCGATCCTTTCCGTGATGGAACCACTCCCCATTCGCATGTGAAGGCCCTGTTGACGGACCGTCCGCTCGACTAGAATCGCGGTGCTGACCTCTCCATGCACCACGGTTGGACCTTCACCATGATCAGGCCTCTGCCCTCCCTGCTGGTTTTCTCCCTTCTTGCGAGTCTCGCCCCTCTCGCGAGCGCCGACCCGCCCAAGGGGGAGGTTCTGAAATTCAGCTTCGACAAGAGTAAGGTCTTTCCCGGCACAACTCGCGATTACTGGGTCTATATTCCCAAGCAATATGACCCTGCGAAGCCCGCTTGCGTCTATGTCAACCAGGACGGGGTCCAGTACAGCGCGCCCACGGTTTTCGACAAGTTGATCGATGCCAAAGAGATGCCGGTCACCATCGGTGTCTTCATCATGCACGGGCGAGTCAAAGCGCCGAATGATCAGGGCCTCGACCGGTTCAATCGAAGCTTTGAATATGATGGACTCGGCGACAACTACGCCAGGTTCTTACTTGAAGAACTCTTGCCCGACGTTGAGACCAAGACGGCGTCTGACGGTCGAGCGATCAAGCTCTCGAAGGATGGCAACGACCGCGCGATTGGTGGCGGCAGCAGCGGGGCCATCTGTGCGTTTACCGCCGCGTGGGAGCGACCCGATGCTTTCCGACGGGTTTTTAGCTCCATCGGTACTTATGTTGGCCTCCGAGGCGGCAACGAATACCCCACTCTGGTCCGCAAGGTCGAGCCCAAGCCGATCCGGATTTTCCTGGAAGATGGTAGTAATGACCTGAACATCTACGGTGGTGACTGGTGGATGGCCAACCAAGCGATGGAGCGATCGTTCATCTTCGCGGGCTATGAGGTAAACCATTCGTGGGGCGATGGTGGTCACAACGGCAAGCACGCAGGCGAAATCTTCCCCGACGCGATGCGCTGGCTTTGGAAAGATTGGCCGGCACAAATCAAGCCAGGCGAGGGTTCGTCTCAACTGCGTGAAATCACGATTCCAGGCGAAGATTGGCAGCTCGTGGGTGAAGGATATCAGTTCACTGAAGGTCCTGCCGCGAACAGCAAGGGCGAGGTCTTCTTCAACGATATTCCCAACAAGAAAACGTACAAAGTTGACCTGGCCGGAAAGGTTAGCCCCTACCTGGAAGACTCGAAGGGAGCCAACGGGCAGGCGTTCGGTCCCGATGGCAAGCGCTACGTTGTCGCGGGTGAACAGGTGCTTTCCTATGATGAGAGCGGCAAATCAGCCGTCGTCGCCGATGGTTTCAAAGGCAATGACTTGGTGGTTCGCCATGATGGCGGCATCTATGTCACCAACCCGCGCGGAACCGACCCCAGCCTGGTCTGGTACATCAGCCCGACCGGCGAGAAGAAGCAAGTCGATAGCGGCCTGAAGTTCGCCAACGGGGTGACGCTCTCGCCAGATCAGACGCTTCTGTATGTGGCAGATACGCGAAGCCACTGGGTCTACAGCTATCAGATTCAGGCGGATGGAAGCCTGGCTCATAAGCAGAAGTATTATCATTTGCACGTGCCGGACAATGCCGATGATAGCTCTGCCGATGGAATTCGTGCCGATCGTGACGGCCGGCTCTATGTCACAACTCGGATGGGACTGCAGATCTGCGACCAAGCTGGACGTGTGAATGTGATCTTGCCGACTCCGAACGGTAAGATCGCCAACCTGACGTTTGGCGGACCTGACTTCGACGTGATCTATGCGACCTGCGGTGACAAAGTCTACCGTCGCAAGGTCAAGGTGAAAGGTGCGAATGCGTACCAGGCCCCGTTCAAGCCGGCAGCCCCCAGGCTTTGATCTGAGCGTCAATCTCCCGGGTGGCCTCCCCACATGAATCAGGGGACGCCACCCGAGCTGAGTTGTCGCAATCCCCTGCGATTCCTGTGGTTCAAGGAGCTTACCGATGCAACGCATGTTCTTATCAGTTATTTTTGTCGCTTTATGCTCAAGATGCGCACTTGCGCAAGAACAAATTAAGCACCCGGTCGGTCTGGAACCGGTCGTAGAACGTCTCGAGTTGCTGATCAACGACGTGATGAAAACGCACAAGTTGCCTGCGGTTTCGATCGCTCTGGTTGAGTCCAAGCAAATTGTCTGGGCCAAGGGGTTTGGCCTGGCTAACCCTAAAGATAAGGTCGCAGCGACCGCCGAGACAATCTATCGTGTCGGCTCGGTCTCAAAGCTCTTTACCGACCTCGCCGTGATGCGCCTGGTTGAGCAAAAGAAGCTCGACCTTGATGGCTCGGTCACCGAGTATCTCCCCGATTTTGCACCCAAAAACCGATTCAGCAAGTCGATTACTCTTCGTCAGTTGATGTCGCACCGCTCCGGCCTCTGCCGCGAGTCCCCTATCGGCAATTACTTTGACGCGACGTCCCCTACGCTCGAAGCGACAGTCAAAAGCTTGAACAGCACCGAACTTGTCCATGAGCCAGGCACAGTCACCAAATATTCCAACGCTGGGATCGCCGTAGTCGGGCTGGTAGTCGAGAAGGTTATGGGCAAGCCATTCGTCGATGCCGTCAAAGACAACATCATTAATGAATTCGACATGAGCATGACAGGATTCGAGCTGTCTGATGAGATGTCGAAACTTCTGAGTAAGGCGGATATGTGGACTTATGATGGTCGAACCTTCGAGGCCCCCACATTTCTTCTGGGGACGAGTGCTGCGGGCAACCTTTATTCGTCAGCGCTGGATCTCGGCAAGTTTCTGGTTGTCCTGCTCGACCGAGGTGTCGGGCCCAAAGGCCGAGTTATCAGCGAGGATACCTTGAGCGCGATGTTGACACCGCAATTGGTCAAGCCGGGCGACTCGGGCCGATTCGGGCTTGGTTTTGCGCTTGGGACACTCGACGGCCATCGCCGTGTTGGGCATGGTGGGGCGGTCTATGGGTTCGCGACCGAGGTCGCCGCGCTGCCCGATGATGGCATCGGTGTCGCCGTGATGGCCAGCAAGGATTGTGCGAACGCCCAGACATCTCGGATTGCCGATACGGCCCTCCGCCTTCTCCTTGCGCAGCGGCATACCGACCCAATACCGTCTGTAACTAAGCTGGGTAATGTGAAGAGTGAACAACTGAAACAGTATGCAGGCCGTTATGGAAGTAGCGACTCGACGATCGATCTTGTAGCCCACGATGGTAAGCTCTGGATGAGCGGAGCCCAAGGTGGGTTTCGGGTCGAATTGCGGGCTCAGGCCGACAATAGTTTGATCGTCGATGATACGCTCGCCTTCGGCACGCGCGTGACGCTGGGCGACCACGCCGTTGCGGTCAACGGCAAGCCGTTAGGACGAGTCGATCAACCCAAGCCTCAGCCCGCACCGGAGCGTTGGAAGGGGTTGATCGGCGAGTATGGCTGGGATCACAACGTCTTGTACATTTACGAAAACCAAGGCAAACTTCATGCTTTGATCGAATGGTTCGAGATCGACGTTCTCGAAGAGGTAGCGCCCGACCTGTTCGCATTTCCTAAAGATCGTGGCATGTACACTCACGAATTCCTAAAGTTTACGCGTGATCCTGCTGGGCGAGCGACCACGGTATCTGCCGCGAATGTGGTGTTCCCTCGTCGGGTGATCGATGGCGAGAATGGCTCGACGTTCAAGATCAAGCCGCTACGTCCCGTCGCCGAGCTTCGGCCCGAAGCCCTGGCGGCGTTGCCTCCTGAAGAGAAGGGTGACTTTCGCATTCCCGATCTCGTGGATCTTACCACCCTTGATCCTTCAATCAAGTTAGAGATTCGTTATGCGACCGACAATAACTTCGCGGGAACTCCGTTCTATTCGTCGGCCCGGGCCTTCATGCAGAAGCCAGCGGCTGAAGGGGTGGCCTGTGCGAATCAATCTTTGAAGTCAAAAGGCTATGGGCTCTTGATCCACGACGCATATCGACCTTGGTATGTGACGAAGATGTTTTGGGATGCGACTCCGGCTTCTGGAAAGGGGTTCGTGGCCAATCCGGCGAAGGGATCGAAGCATAACCGAGGCTGCGCTGTTGACTTGACACTCTATGAACTCGAGACCGGCAAAACCGTGACGATGGTCGGTGGTTACGACGAGTTTTCCACGCGATCGAGCCCCGAGTATCCCGGCGGGACCTCGCTCGAGCGCTGGCATCGCGAGCTATTGCGTCAGGCAATGGAGGCCCAAGGCTTCACTGTCAACGAGGTCGAGTGGTGGCATTTTGACTTCAAAGATTGGGCCAAATACCCTATCCTCAACAAAGCGTTTGAACAAATTAATGTTGATTGATAAATTGGAATGGACCACCTGCTTCATGACGTGGCGGATGGTAAAGCAAAGCTCAGGTGATGGGCGCAATGGATGTTGTGGAACTGGTCCCACTGGCTGCGGGTAATCCTGCCGGCCAGTGGGTGCTCTTTGACCGGGCCCGTATATCCCGCATAATATTGCAACGCCGCGCGGAGTGCTTCTGCTTCGGCCCTGGCGTCCAAGCCCGGCTTGGGTTGGTACTTCTTGGGCAAGGTGAGACCCGAGGGGAAGGTCCCCTTCCTGAGGATTCGCCGGAAGATCACTGGTCCGATCGTCCTGCGGAGGATCCAGGGAGCGAGTGCGGGATAGCCCTCCACACTGAACGTGATTGAGTCGGTCAGGTGGTTGCAAATCTGACCCAATGACCAGTTGCCAACCAAGGCATATTCGCCACCCAAGAGGCGATCGACCTCGGGCATAATTTGATCCATGGATGTGAATATCAGTTTGCGTCGTTCGGTTTTCATTGTTCGACTCGACCTCAGGCGTTTTCGATCGCAGGGCCCCTGCCCCACCCCATTGGCACACCCACTATATCAAGAAGACGCCGGGGCACGACATCCCTTGCGTGCTCTGAATGCGCGTGTTAAACTTCAGACCTTCCAACAAATATCCGACAAACAATACGGCACGCGGAGTAGGTTGAGATGCTCTCTCTCACCGACGAAGGGTCGCGGCTTTGCGATGGGCTGCGAAGGCGTGAGGTCTTGCGGATCGGTGGGCTGGGGGCTCTTGGTGGCCTGAGTCTGCCGGGGTTGCTGGCGAGCCAGTTGCAGGCGAAGCCGCTCGGTGTGTCGAACTCGTTCGGCCGGGCCAAGTCGTGTATTGTGCTCTTCCTGATGGGGGGCCCGCCGCAGCACTCGACGTGGGACCCCAAGCCCGACGCACCTGCGGAGGTCCGAGGTGAATTTGGGCCGATCGCGACCAATGTGCCGGGCATCTTCCTGAGCGAGCTGATGCCGCACACGGCAAAGGTCGCGGACAAGCTTTGTATCCTTCGCGCCATGTCGACCGATGATAATGCGCACTCGTCGAGTGGCTATTATATGTTGACGGGCCGACCGCACTCGCCGATGAACTTCGAGAACGGCAATCCCGGACCCCCCAACGACGTGCCGAGTCTGGGGGGCGTGATGAGTCGGCTGGCCCCTTCCAAAGGGGGTTTGCCTTCCACGGTGACACTCCCGCACCGGATCTTCAACACTGATGGCAGCGTCTGGCCCGGACAAGATGCAGGGCGACTGGGCAGAGGTGCCGACCCATGGCTCCTGAACGCCAAGATGACCCCCCAAGGTTATCATGTCGATGAAATTAGTTTGCCCGCAGATCTTGATCCCAAACGGCTTGCGGGGCGGCGTGGGTTGCTTGATGAGTTGCGGCGAAACCTCGACCGGTCGAGCGCGGATTCGGTCTCGAAGGTCCTTGAGCAGCGGACTGGGCAGGCGTTTGACGTGTTGCTCTCGTCACGAGCCCGCGACGCTTTTCATCTCGATCGCGAACCGGAACCGTCTCGCAAGCGATATGGAGAGAGCCCCTTCGGGCAGAGTGTTCTCTTGGCCCGTCGCCTAGTCGAAGCCGGTGTTCAATTGGTTCAAGTCAATTGGTATCGAGGTCCCGATGAGCCCCCCTCAAACCCCTGTTGGGATAGCCACACCGGGGAAGCGGCCCGACTTAAAACCGTCCTCGTACCGCCGATGGATCAAGCCTATGGCACACTCCTCGCCGACCTGGACGAGCGGGGCATGCTTGATGAAACCCTGGTCGTTTGCATGTCGGAGTTCGGTCGCAGCCCCAAGCTCGATGCCAACGGTGGCCGAGGGCATTGGGGGCACGTCTTCTCGGTCAGTCTCGCGGGAGGAGGCATTCGCGGAGGATTGGTCTACGGCTCGTCCGACAAGATGGCGGCTCACCCTCGCGAAGGACTTGTCCGGCCTGAGGATCTCTCAGCCACGATCTATCATTGCCTGGGCTATACCCCAGAGACCGAATACCTCGACATGCTGGGTCGACCGCACGCGATCAGCCGGGGACAAGTGTTGCGCGACGTTTGCGTATAAGCGTATATAACAATAGGATTGTGCCTATGCTCGCAGCTAAGCCCGCGACCAGAGGCAAACTCCAAAATCGTGCGGGCGTCTTGCCACTTTTGAGGTAAGCTTTGACTTGTTCGTAAGTGAGGAAGTCGCCAATTGCCACGACTCCGCTGGGGTAGTCGGCAACGTAGGACGAGTCGGGTTTCGCAAGCAGATAAATCCGAGCAAGTTCACTCGGGTAAGGAGCCCACTGGGAGGTGCTCGTCGAGCAACCGACAATCGGACGCCGCGAGCAGTTGAGGTCAAACTCATTCAACTCGGAGTGAAAGGAGATCGTGACCGTTTGGTCGCTCGATAACGTCTCCCCTTTCTCGACTTTGGTTACCTGGACTTCAACACTGTAGAGATTCAGAGGTGGTTGTGAGTCGGCTGGTCGAATCAAACGATAACCAATAACTCGACCGACGATAATATTACTTGCAAGTTGTTCTTGATCCTTACGCGTCTCAATACGTGACGGCATATCAAAGCCGGCAGAAGCGGGGAGTGTGATCAGGAGCAAAACGGTGATTGCAGTGATGAAATGGCCCATCGGAGGCCTTACTGCTCCATGGCGGAGAAGTGTCAAACGAAATGATGCTCATGATAAGATTGGTTTGACAATAGTACCGAAAACGTCGGTAAGCCGGAAGTCGCGGCCTTGCGATCGGAAGGTCAACTGCTTGTGGTCGATGCCGAGCAAGTGCAAGATCGTGGCTTGAAGGTCGTGAACGTGGACGGGGTCACGAGCGACGCTAAAGCCAAGTTCGTCCGACTCGCCGTGGGTAAAGCCCCCTTTGATGCCGGCCCCCGCAAGAAACATGCTGTAGCAGTCGGGGAAATGGTCGCGCCCCAGAGTCGCGCTGGCGGCAGTTCGACCCTCACGGAATGGTGTGCGACCAAACTCTCCTCCGCAGATGATCAGGGTCTCATCGAGAAGTCCTCGCGACTTCAGATCTTTGATCAACGCGGCGATCGGCTTATCCATCGTAGCCGCTTTCTTGGTCAAGCCGTCGGTCAATCCTTCGTTAGGATTCGTGCCGTGGAAGTCCCAGCCCCAGTCAAAGAGTTGAACGTAGCGAACACCGTTCTCGACGAGTCGGCGGGCAAGGAGGCAGTTATTCGCGAAGCTTGAAGCACCCGGCTGGGCACCGTACTCGTCAAGCAGAAACTTAGGCTCACGTGTAATATCCATAACCTCGGGAACAGCCGTTTGCATCCGAAAAGCGAGTTCATACTGCGCGATTCTGGTAGTTGTTTCCGGATGGCCGAGTTCTCGACCCTGGATTTCATTCAGATCTCGGAGCGCATCAAGGCTCATTCGTCGAGTTGAACGATCCATACCGGCAGGGTCGGAGGCATAGAGGACCGGATCCCCCTTCGAGCGACACTGAACTCCCTGATAGACCGAGGGTAAGAACCCGCTACCGAACGAGCTTTTGCCCCCGTTGGGCTGGACGCCACTGCTGATCAGGACCACAAACCCAGGCAAGTTCTCGTTCTCGGTTCCGAGGCCATAGGTGATCCACGAGCCCATCGACGGGCGACCAGCGCGCGGTGAGCCGGTATAAAGTAGTAGCTCGGCAGGTGCATGATTGAATTGATCGGTATGCATGGATTTGATGACGCAGAGGTCATCCGCAACGGTACTCAGGTTGGGCAAGGCATCGGAGAGCCAGACACCTCCCTGACCGTGCTGAGCGAACTTGCGTGGGGTGCCTAGCAGCTTGGGAACGCCGGTGGTGAAGGCAAACCGCTTCCCCTTCAAGAAGGCGTCGGGGCAGTCCTGTCCGTTGCGTTTGACGAGTTCGGGCTTGTAGTCGTAAAGGTCGAGGTGGGGCGGTGATCCGGTCAAGTGCAGATAGATCACATTCTTAGCTTTGGCGATCCCTGCCGGTTTTTTGGGCGTGAGTGGATCGACATCGGCCTTGGATTCTCCGCTGAGGAGCGATGCAAGAGCCATTGCGCCAATGCCCGCCTGGCTTTCCTTGAAGAAGTGCCGGCGTGTCATCTGCTGCACATGTTCATCATGCGGGTTCATCGGACAATTCTCCAGCCGCGAGATCGATTCAATGTTGGGCTGATGGCGTGATCAACGCTTCATCAATGTCTCATCTAAATTCAAGAGAACGTTTGCCACCACGGTCCAGGCTGCGAGGTCGACGATGTCGCGATTTGCGGGGGCCTCTCCGATGGGGACGGTGGCGAGGCTTTTTGCTTTCACAATGTCGCTGGCCAAGGCGGTGCGTGTCGACTCGTAGAGCTGGACCAGCCGCGACGCTTCTTCCTCGTTCGGCTGACGGGCCAGGACCAGTCGGAAGCCAAGGCGCACTCTTTCGAGCGAGTTTGCCGCACCACCATCGATCTTCCTGGCGAGAGCCTGCGCGGCCTCAAGGTAGACTGGATCGTTCAAGGTGACCAGGGCTTGGAGTGGCGTATTCGTCCGAGTTCGGCGGATTGTGCAAACCTCGCGGCTCGGGGCGTCGAAAGTCGCCATCGATGGGTACGGATTCGACCGACGCCATGTTGTGTACAAACCACGGCGGAACTTATCGGTTCCAGGGCTGGTTTCCCAGTCGGTTCCACTGCCGAAGGCCGCACTTAGACCCATCGCAGGCTGAGGGGGCTTAACAGGGGGGCCGAACAGAGTTGGGCTCAGCAGGCCGGAGACCGCGAGGGCCTGGTCACGAATCGTCTCGGCGGACATGCGGAACCTTGGCCCACGCGCCAACAGTCGGTTATCGGGGTCATGCTTATACGACTCGGGGGTGACCTTTGAGTTTTGTCGATACGTCGCTGAGGTGACAAGTGTGCGAAGAAAACGTTTCAAGTTCCACTCATCCGAGATCAACTCAGTTGCCAGCCAGTCGAGCAGTTCAGGATGTGAAGGAAGGTCGCCTTGGATCCCGAAATCGTCGCTCGTGGCGACAATTCCGATGCCGAAGAGTTGCTCCCAGGTCCGGTTTGCCAGCACCCGAGCCGTGAGAGGATTGTCGGCGGAGACCAGCCAGCGGGCCAAGGCCAGACGATCGCGGGGTGCATCCGCAGAGAGTGGTGGGAAGATGGCGGGGACCCCCTCTGCAACCTCGTCGCCTAGGTCCATAAAGTTGCCACGTCGCTGGATCTGAGTCTTGCGTCGGGCTGTCGTGGGCTGTTCGCGGAAGATGGGCACGGTTGTCGATGGTTTCAGGTCTGCAAGTTCCTTGGTGATCTTGGCAAACTGGTCGCGCGAGGTATCCGGAGTAATCTCCCTGGGAGCGTCTTTGAGATCTGCGGCAAGCTTACCGATCTCGTTGAGTAACTCGATCCGTCGCTTGCTCTGCGCCTGGGTATAAATCGAAAGGATGGGTCGCTCATCGGTGCGATCCGCGTCTTCCGTGTTATTGAAAATTGCGAACAGACCAAAATATTCGGACTGTTTCAATGGATCATATTTATGGTCATGGCATTGCGAGCATGCGATCGTCGTCCCCATCCAGACCGACATCGTAGTGTTGACCCGATCGACGACCGCGACGTTGCGGAACTCTTCATCGTTCGTCCCCCCCTCGTTGTTGGTCAATGTGTTGCGATGGAACGCAGTGGCGATCAACTGCTCATCGGTAGGGTTCGGAAGTAAGTCGCCGGCCATCTGTTCGATTGTGAACTGATCAAAATGTTTGTTGGCGTTGAATGATCGAATCACGTAATCGCGATAACCCCAGATCGTGCGGGCGGGATCGTCGGCATATCCAGCCGAGTCGGCATAGCGTGCTTGATCGAGCCAGAGCTGAGCTTGATACTCGCCATAGGCAGGCTTGCTCAGTAAACGATCAACCAATTGTTCATAAGCGTTGGGTGCTTGATCACTCAGAAACGAATCCACCTCTTCGAGAGTCGGAGGCAGGCCCGTCAGGTCGAGAGTGACCCGACGGATCAGCGCTGCTTTCTCCGCTTCGGGAGCAGGCTTGAGACCTTCGGCTTCAAGTCGGGCCAGCACGAAGTGGTCGAGAGGGTTCCTTGCCCGGTCCGTATTCTGCAGCTTGGGAAGTTCGGGTCGGATTGCTTTGACATAGGCCCAATGTTTGGCGTAAGGAGCCCCCTGCTCGACCCAGGTTTTGAGCAGTTCGACTTCATGGGCGGAGAGCTTCTTGCCGGACTTGGGGGGTGGCATCCGTTCCGAGAGATCCTCCGAACTGATCCGGCGGAGGGCTTCGCTCTCGTCGGGCTTACCAGGGACAATCGCGGCATGATCTCCCAGGTCGGCCCGAGCCCCTTCCTCTGTATCGAGACGCAATGGAACAGCGAGTCCCTTGCGTGCTCCACGATCGGGCCCGTGGCATGTGAAGCAGGCGTTGGAGAGGATCGGACGGATCTCCCGATTGAAGTCGATCGTCCGCGCCGGGGTGGGTTCGGCGGCACTTGCCCCGTACACGGTCACGATGGCGTACAGAGCCACGGTGGTGATATGCAAGGCTTTCATGGTTGAAGCCACCACAGGAAGGAAAGGCAAGCAGTCGGTACAGAGTCTCCAATAAATGTTAGCAGAAAAGCGTGCGGTGGCCGAGAGCCAATTGACTGCAATTTGTTTTCAAAGGTGATACCAAAGCGTTTACGCAAGGCTCTCTTCGGCCTTGAGACCAACATACACGCGCGCACCTCCTGCTTGGTGCTTCGGAACGGTCCGTCGCGGCGATGATCCGCCAGCCTCTCGCGGATCGAGAGTGCGCACGATATCGTCAAGCGTCGGGCAGATCTCGCGAAACCGGATCCCTATCGCCCTACAGACACTTTCACCTTCAACAGGAGTTTCACCATGAGGATGGTCATTGCTTGTGCGCTGGCGATTTTGTTAGCGGATGCGCGCGGATTCGCCGGTCCCTCCGATGACGTCTATCGTCTTGGACCCGATTCCGAGCCGCACAACGGCGTGCCACAAGGAGTCGTGGTTGGCCCGATCGCTCTGCCGAGCAACGTCTATCCCAACACCACCCGCGATTACTGGGTCTACGTCCCTGCGCAATATGACTCGGCCAAGCCGGCTTGCCTCATGGTCTTCTTCGACGGCCACGCCTACGTCGGCCTGAAGGGGGAATACCGGATCCCTTATGTGTTCGACAACTTGATCTATCGGCGAGAGATGCCGGTCACGATCGGCGTCTTCATTAACCCTGGGCACGGGCCCGACCAGAAAGAGGCCACCGATGCCGATTGGGGCGATAGGACCACCAACCGCCGCGTGGAATATAACGCATTAGATGATAAATACGCAAAACTCATTATTGATGAATTGCTTCCGGTCCTGAACAAGCAATACAACATCTCAAACGACCCAGACTGCCGAGCGATTTCAGGGGCGAGTTCCGGGGCAATTTGTGCGTTTACCGTAGCCTGGCACCGGCCAGATCAGTTCCGGAAGGTCATCAGCACGATCGGCAGCTTCACGGACATCATGGGCGGACACGTGTATCCCGACTTGATCCGCAAGGCCGAGCCCAAGCCGATCCGTGTCTTTTTACAAGATGGCGTGAACGACAACCGAGGCGTACGCCGTGACGGTACCTACGATCCAAACCGCGACTGGCACGCGCAGAACATCAAGATGGTCGAGGCCTTGACAGAGAAGAAGTACGACATGAATTACACTTGGGGGATTGGCACTCATTCCAGTAAGCAGGGCGGAGCCATTATGCCTGAGATGCTCAGGTGGCTATGGCGAGATCATCCCAGGAAGGACGATCCGAAAGACCCGAGTAATCGAACCTTGCTCGTTCCAACTGACTCGACCAAGGGTGCGACACCCACACCTGCCCCTGAGCAGTAACACCTATGCGTCTTCTGAACGCCGAAATTCCCTGTGAGGCGCCTTTGTAGGCTCCTCATCGATGGTTGGGACCTTCTGAGAATGAGCGGTTTTGTCTGGCGGGCGCAGCCAACCGGCTTCATTCTTAGAGGTCCCTCGATTGCTGA
>JANXSX010000173.1 GCA_025356475.1 Isosphaeraceae bacterium
CGGTCAATCACCGCAGACGAAGAACCACCATTGGCTGGCAACGTCGTGCTTGCGACGGTGGGGGCGATCCCGTCATTAAGTAGCACGCTCAACAAGTACTGAGCCCGCAGGCCCGAGTCGGCCAAGCCCTGAACCCTTGCGTAGTAAACCCCATTCGCCGGGACGGTGAAATTGAGCGGACCACCGGTGCTGCTGGCGAGCGGTGTGGCGTTTCCAGCCTGTTCAATAGTCAGCTTCACGTCGTTGTTGAGCAGTGAACCGAAGCTTGGCAGATTGAACGAGAGCGTCACAGAATTGCCAGTGTTCAGGTTTCCAAGGCTGTAATAATCCCCGGGATCGCCTGCGACGATCGCCCCGCCAACTGTGGCACCGTAGGCACCACCGGTCACTCCCAGCGTGAGGAATGAGGCCTGAGCCTGAGTGTCATTCGGCTCCGACTCCAGTTGTGAGCTACGGCCGAGATCGACCCGAAGCTGATAGCTCGTCGGGTTTGAGGCACCGACGTAAAGGTAGTACGTACCGGGCGCAGGGATCGTGAAGTTCGTAACCTGTGCTGGGTTACCGTAGTAATCACCACCCACGGTCGTCTGATTTGTTCCGCTCGCGTTTTGGAGGTAGACGAAGGGGTAGAGATATGTTCCGCCAGGGGTCTCGATCCGGAACGAGACGTGGTCGCCGGCCTCGGCGTTGAAGCGGTAATAGTCGCGATCGGAGCTATCGAAAATCGTGCCGAGTGCGACCGAGGTGAAGAAGCCGCTACCTGCTGGAGCCTCGGTCATCGGCAAGGCTGTGGCACCCGGGATCGAGTCGTCGCCGAGCGTTCCTTCGATTACGCCCGCCGGCGGGTTGGCAAGTATGAAGTCATGAGCACCAGGTGCTGCGTTAAGTTCGATGATCCCGTAATAGGGGCCGGCCACGCTTCCGGTGAGCGTCGTGTCGTTCCAAGTCCCCTTCGTGACGCTCTGGTTGACCCCGTAGTGGAAATTGAACGCGCCGTACCACTCGTTGCCGCTGGTATTGTTCGGCTCGCCCGGGTTCCAGTTGGTGTATGTGAGGGGTTCACCGGTCGACCAGGTGAAATTGCGGTTCGAGGCATTGGGGGAGAAGTTGGAGTCGTGAAGACCCATCCAATAAGGCTGGGAAGTGCTGGAAGGAGTCGTGACGAATGTGTTGTTGAGGAAGTCCTCTTCGCCCTGAGTGCTAATCGCGACCAGGTGCCCGCCGAGCGAGGCAGCTTCTGCTTCCGCTGCGGTCCAACTCTCTTTGGTAGTCGTCAGGCCATAATAGTGCCCGTTGAACGGAACAAACGAACTGGGAGCGGCGCTGACACCGGCTCGATTTGTCAGTCCAGGGAGCAGTGAGAACCGATAATGACCGGGTTGGAGAGGGTTCGGGGCCAACGAGAAGTTGACCGTGCGGGAACCGACGCCACCGTAACTCGGGGCTAACGCATAAATCGAATCGTCACTTGTGCCGGCGACACCGTCGGGGCCGAGTTCCACCAATCGATAGTTGCTCGCCGAATTAGCGGCGCTCGCGAGCAGGTCCTGGCTGAAGATGACCGAGAACCGGTCAATCGCTGAGCTGACCGTGATCACACCGTTCGGGTCACGGAACTGGGCTCCATCGGAAGCCCAGGTGGGTTGGGCCTTCGCGAATGCGCCTAGAGACCCATCGTTGTGGTTGGATGTCGCGTCGAAAGCCGTAGCACCGGCGTTTTCGTTGAACTTCCAGTAAGACGCGAGCCCACTCTCGTTCCCGACCAATTCGGCGGGTGTTGTGACATGAGCGAGGATCGTCGCAGTATCGAGTGGGATGTTCCAGATCCGCACGTCGTCAATCTTGCCCGACCAGAACGAGTTGTTGAGGGTCTCGTTGTTGTAATCAGCCCCGATCAAGGTCGGATGCGTGTCATACCCAAGAGTGACAGCCGTCGTATTTGATGCGACCACGGCTCCGTTGACATAGAGCTTCTGCGCCCCTGTACCCGAGTCAAACGTGAAAGCAACGTGGTACCAAGTTCCGACGACCGGAGCGAAAGAGTAGGCGAGAGCACTTGCCTGACTGCTACTATTGCCAATGCTCGCACGAAGAGCACCACTGTCGTACCAAACAACATACGAGTCGTTGGTTCCTGTGTTGACAGTCTTGGCAACGAGATGTCGAGTACCTGCCGAATAATTCGAGGCCCAGTTGAACCAACCTTCGACCGTGATGGCGGAGGCAGGTCGCAGGGAAGCAGAGTCCTCGGCACGAACATATTGATTCGAGCCATTAAAATTAAGCCCTGCATTCAACTTCGCTGATGCAACCCATGTTGGCTCGTACTGTGTGTTGAAGCCACCGAGTGTCCCATCGTTGTGGTTGATCGTCGCATCTTTGACGACCTGTCCCGTCCCTTCATCCATCCGGTAATAGGCAGCAAGACCCGTTTCGGCCCCGGTCAGGCTTCGCGCATAATCGCGTTGCATTTCGATCGGAGAGCGAGCCACGCTCCAGACGCGGACCTCGTCGATCTTGCCAGGGAACTGGAACGCCAGAGCTTGGTTTTCGTTGTCCGCACCAATCAGGACCGGATTGGCGTCGTAGCCGATGGTTTTCGTGGTGGTATTGGAAGCGACCTGAGCCCCGTTGATGTAGAGTGCCTGGCCCCCGCCAGCGGCGTTGAAGGTGTAGGCGAGGTGGTACCAGGCCCCGATCGTCGGGGTCCAACTATAGCCCACCAAGTTTCCAGCTCCGCCGGCGTCGGAGATGAAACCATAGAGGTTGCCACCGTTATAATATAGCTGATAAGAGTCCAAGGTTCCCGTGCCGACCGTCTTGGCAATTAGCGAGATCAGCCCTGAGTTTCGGGAGAAGTTGAACCAACCTTCGAGAGAGACGCTGCTGCCCCGGAGTGAAAGAGAATCGGGAATCGAGATATGATTTGTTGCGCCATCAAAGGATAGCGAGCTTGTGCTGGGTGTAATCGCGGTGGGGAGCGTGGTGGCTACGATAACGGGCGTGTTCGTGTCGGCAACATCGGCGTTGAGGAAATAGAGGGCTTGATTGCCTGCGGTTGAGGCGGTGTTGGCGGAGATTCTGGCGTAATAGATCCCGTCGCTTGCCAACGTGAAGCTTGCATGACTGGCACCAATACCTGTGGCTAACACCACTCCGTCAGCCCGAACGAGATCGACCTTGCCGTCGAGAGTGCTGACGCTCGGCTTGGTCAGCGACAGATCCACAAGGTTGCCAGCTCTGAGATTGCCGAGGTTGACATAATCGACGTCGCTTGATGTCGTAATGTTACCGGCAAGAATCCCGATGGCATGCCCGGATCCGTTCGGTGTCAGATCGATGGGGCTGGCGGACGTGGTCGCGCCGTTGTCCTCGGTCTCGAAGTTGACCCCCGAGGCCTCGTCGATCCGGATCGAGTAGGCGGGGTTGATGTAACCGCTGCCGTTATAGCTTCGGGCCTTGACGTAATAGGTGCCAGGCGTAGGGATTGCGAAATTCGTGATCTGGGCATGCCCGCCCGAGTAGTCATTCGCCTGTGCGACGATCGTATCGCTTGAGTTCCGCAGCTCGACATAGATCGAGCCATAACCTGTGGTCGTCGAATCACCGGCAATTGATACGTGCTGGCCTCCCTCAGCCGAGAAGCTCCAGTAATCAACATCAGTTGTGGATCCGATTGAACCTGTGCCGAGCCCCGTGTAAAAATTACCTCCGACCGGGTCGGCTTTGATGACCAATGCAGTCGCCAAGGCAAGTGCATCGTTGGGCTCGACTTCGGGCGTTACGGTAAGCAGTAGGCGAGGTTCGAGGGATTGCGTGTCGGGTCGCAGGCGATCGCTTTGGAACCGCCTGCCGCGCTTCCGCCTCCGATCAGCCGTCATTTTATCGAGTTGCTGCCGCCAGTTGGAGAGTGTGGACATGTGACTGTATCCTTATGTGTAGATTCAACGTCACGTGGCAGGTTTCAGCCTAACCACACGACGGAGGTGGATTCGCAAGACGGTCGAATTGTGTGCTGTTGTTCAGCGAGGCGAGTTGTCTAAATCTTGTCGGTTCGGTGCGAATCAATACCGACACGCACCTTGACGTCAGAGTTGCGGCTGTATGCACGAGAGACTGCGCAGCCCGCGAACTGGAGCAGAGTCCATTGAGATCAGAGAATGGCACGTCTGAGCCAACGAGGCGAGGTAATCAGAATGACGATTACCTATCGGATGGGTCGAGCCGGGCACGATCCTTGGCCCTGGCGGTCGGAGATCTCTGAAATCCAAACATGAAAATGATGCCAAATTAACCAGGGCTGATTAGAGAGAATCGACAATCGCCCGAATCGAGTTCGATCAATCATTTGCACACCTCTGATTTACTTAATGTTAATACTTACAGTGAACCGTTAATCGCAGTTTAAGACGACGGTTTGTGAGATGTCAAGGAGGCAGAGAAAAATCAACGTAATCCTTCTTAAGCGAGGCACGAGCGGATACCATATGTTAAAAATAGCGGATTTTTGGAGACTGAAGACGTTTGGCCAGACAGGCCTGGCTTACAATTTAGCGGGAATAGATTGACGTCCCCACCGATGGATGGTGTTTGTCGGCAAGGAACTGGAAGTTCCTAAAGTCGAGCGACACGTTTAATTGTGCGAGTGCGTGGGAAGGAGGGCGAGGTCTGGCAGAGCAAGAATTGGGACATCTATGGAACAATCTGGTCCCGGGAGTCGTCCATTCATCACAATTCTGACCTTGCAAGGGGCGTCGGGCCTCGAGTCCCGACAGACCTGGAAGCCAATCGGTCTCGGGTCGCAAGGGAATCAATGTAATGCACCGGTCGTGCCTCGGGCCGAATCGCTCGGAGACGTCGAGTTTGGCATTGCACCGGTTCAAGAAACAAGGAATCGGGCAGTCGTTCAAAAACGCGCCCGAATAATTCGTTACTGTTTTGGGAAGGCGATGTTAATCTACGAGTGTGCTAACGTAGATTGATTTCCAAGAACGCGAGTTCTTAAGCTAAAGAGGTTCCGATATCAGACGATTGCGATGTCAACAGTTTCGAGGATTTCCTTGATGAAAAAGCCTCCCACAGCGACCAATCATTTTCTCAAAAAGGAGCCTCAATAGCGTAATCGAGTGAGCATATAATGAATACACGAATTTGCGTGATCGCGCAGAAGCTCATGTGGATAGGGGAATCATCGCTAACTTGGTTGAGGTGCTTCGTCCCTGAAATGGCAACCAGGGATCAAATCGACGTGAATCAAATCCACGATTGTTTTGATTGCATTTGAACAAAGACGCTCGCTTCGGGTACAAAGTTGCCCCAAATGTGCGACCGACTAGCGGCGAGACAAGCCATCAGTCGACACGGATTGGCTTGCCAGGAGTTCGTCGTCGCAGCCGTCTTCCGGGCAGTGCCGATGGTTGCATATCGTGCAGAGGGAAGGAACACTCCGAGCGTAGACCGAGTTGTCGCCCGAGTTCCAATGAGTGGCAATCTGAAACATCACCACTGCCACAAGAAGTAGATGGACGATCGGGTCGCCGAGCCAACCAAGGAGGGTTTTCATACAGCACCTCACCTTTCTATCCTTGAGTACGACCCAGTCGTCGAAGTTGGTCGTTGTTCGACCTCACGAATCATGAAAGCAACGAAGATGTCTGATTTCTTACCTTTGGTCGAAAATCAGTCACTCTGTGAAGATCCTACGTCACGGTTTTGCAACCCATGAAATACGACGAACATTGAGGTCAGAGACAACGTCGAGGGGGGTGGAGTAAACCGCGTAAGGACGCCGATCCCACAAGAGATGGGAGTGGGCGGGTCCTCTGGGTTCAATTAAGTGAGGTCCATGTCGTATTCGAGAAATGAAGGAGGATGTGACTACGAATTGTTACAAAATTTCGAGCCCTTTCTAACTCACAACGAGAATGCCCCCGGATCGAGCACAATGGCTGAATCCGGGGGCCTAGGAGATTTCATGATAGGGAGTCAGACGTGGCGACTACCTCGTTGTCTAACCACCACTTCCGTGCGTGTGAATCACATGCTTGGGCGGGCTTTTGATGGCGACGAGTTTCGTTCCTTTGAACTTGTAGTAAGTTCCGACGGGAGGGCGGCTTTGGCCCAGGAATCCCTTGGCCTTAGGGATTCCCGCGAAGAGGAGGTCCCTACCAGGGCTCTTGATGAACCTGACATGTCCCTTCCGACCGATCAATCGGTCGTTGCCTGCTCCACCCGTGAGCGTGTTCTGGCCAAACCAGCCATGGAGCGTTGATGAACCGCTTCCCGCGACCACCGTGTTCTTGCCGCCGTGTCCACCGTCGAGGGTCGTCGGCAAGGTGATCCCCGCGTCAACCTGGATGTTGTCGGAGTTCTTGGACCCATAAACGACCACGAGATCAAGACTGCCGGCAGCGGGTTGGGTCGAGTCGAGAACTCCGTTCACTGTGACATTAATATTGCCATTCACCTGGGTAAGATGAATTGTATTTGTGCCGCCATCGGTACGAGGCGCGGGTGTCACGACCAAGACTCGATTAATCACACGAACCGCTCCGCCTTGGACACTGATGGTGACCGTTGCAGGCAGGCTGGTCAGCGTGGAACTACCCGACGGCGCGGACGCCGTGAACTGAAGGCTATCCGTTCCGTTGAAACCGGGCTTCGGAGTGTACGTCAAGGCACCGGTTGTCGGGTTCAGGCTGGTGATCGTGCCATTCTTTGGCTGGGTGGTTATGGCGAAGGTAAGAGTCGGGGGGGATGTGGCACCTGGGTTCGCATTGTTGACCAGGAGATTGAGGTTAGTGGGCTGATCTGCGTTCACGGTTGCTGATGAGTTGAGCGCGATTGGTGTCTGGGTGATCTGCCCACCGCTAGTGACCGTCATCGTGATTTGCTGAGTATCGTAATTCGACGGCGTTTCTGCGACTGCCGCCCCGTGGGTGAACTGATCGCGAACCCCGACCAACAGGTTGATGACCCCGGTGAACCCGGCATTGGGCTTCACGGTGACAATTCCGGTGGCTTGATCCACGGTCGCTGTCGCATTCTGAACAGGTGTGAACGCGCCCCCCGAAACACCCCCCTGCACTGTGAACGTCAACACAGCGGCTGGGTTCACATCAGTGGCCCGAAGCTGAAAAATCGATGTCTGGTTGACACCAACCTTCACATTTCCTGGGACCGGATTGAGGAAGGGGCGTTCCGTGACTGACGGGTCTGTGATGACGACATTCACTCCGAACGACTGTGTCGCTGTGGTGTGAGTTGACGGGTCGGTCGCTGTCACGACGACAGTTGAAGTCTCACCGGCTTTAGATCCGGTAGTGTTGATATGAATCACGCCATTGGGATTCGTATTTGCCAGTGTCACCGAAGTCATCGTAATCGGCGATAGCGGTTTCGTTTTGTCTGCGCTGGTCGTTTCGACTTGTGTCATCTTGGTGACGATGTCTTGGCCGGAAACGAGTTGGGCGAAAATCGTATGTTTGTAGTCGAGGAACCGAGGCGATCCCGTGGTGACGAAGAACTGCGAGCTATTCGTGTCGGAGCCTGCGTTCGCCATCGCGAGCTGATACGTTCCTGTGAACGCTAGCTGTGGCACGAATTCGTCCGGGAAAGGGTAGCCCGGCTGGTTGGGTGTCCCTGTGCCGTCGCCATTGACAGATCCACCTTGGACGATGTAATCGGTGGGTCCAGGAAATCCGGGCGAGACGCGGTGGAAGGTCTGATTGGTGTAGAAACCCTGATTGACCAGGTTGCTGATCGAAGCGACCGTATTCGGCGTCAAGTCGCCGAACAACTGATACGTCATCGAACCAGTGAAGGAAATATCCTTGGAGTCGGCAGCGGTGTGGGTCACGTTAACAGTCATGAACTGGCCGGTCGCCACCGTCGCTACCACATCCGGGTTGCTTGACTTCACGGTATAGGTTTGCGAGGTGCTCCCCGAGGCCGAGCCATCGAGCGAGACCTGGTAGCCGATGAATTGGGGGGATGAAACAGTCGCGATTGGAGCGAGGGAGGCAGCGAGCAGTTGTCGAACCTCCATCCCCTCGAGAACCGGGGCGCATCGACGACGCGCCGCTCCTCGCGACACTAACCCAGCGCGAGTCCCCTCGGTACGGTTCCACATGGCGAGAGCCTCCTGCTCCGACTCGATCCTGTCCGAACGGCCAGGCCAAACGCGCACGCTGGGTCACGTCAGCCGACGACACAGACCTTTCTATCGGTCGTGCGGACTGGACGACTTGAATCGATTCTGACTTGGGAAACGAACAAGGGGCGAGCCATGTGGCTCGCCCCTTGTTCGTTGATCTGAAACTCGCCGACAACCTGAGTCAAATCAAGGATTTGACTTGCGAAGGGTGTACTGGGTGAAGAGGGCGCCGTCGTCCTCCTGGACACCGTAGCCACCCCCCTGGGTGATGTACTTGGCAAAGACCGAGTACTCGGGCAGTTTGTCTTTGTCGATCATCTTGCCGAGCTGGGCGAAGATCGGGTTCATCGCAGCAGCGGGTTCGAGAGCCTTCTCAAACTGACCGCTCTTGAGCATGTCATAAGACTGACGAGCAGCTTCTTCCGGATTAACATAGGTCAGTGTGCTGGTCTGAGCGGGGACATCCTTGGTGCTTTGCTGGAACACTGCACTATCGGCCAAGGGAGCCCCACCACCACGGAGGATCTGTTCAAGAAGCGCTGGATCGGTCGCGACCAGGAGCGAATCCTTGGCGATCGCAAGGCTGATCTTATTCTTGAGCGGGCTGCTCGGTTGCTGATTGGGGATTTCCGGGAGCTTAAAGTCATAGATCGTGGTGCCCTGGAAGTCGCGTTTCTCGGGTGATCCGCCGGCCAAGGCGATCAACTTGGTCAAGGTGGCTTGGAAAGCCTTGGCATCTTCGAGAGCGACTGCGGCCAGGAGACGCTGGCTGTCTTCCTTGATCGGCTTCTTGTAGTCGGAGATCAGCGTGATCCGATCGCCGAGTGGGCCGAAGATATCTTTCTGGAGCGAGAGGGGCTCACCGCCGCCCGGAGGGACGAGCTGCTGTTCCAGGGCACCCAAGACGCCTGGCTGGAACATGTTGGCCAGGTCTTCGATCGCCTTATAGGCACCATCAAGGTCCCATGAAAGCGTCTGATAGCTGGCGATGCCGGCCGGCACCCATGCCTGGGGGCGGAGATTGACCTTGGGCATCTGGAACATCTTGAGCACGCCCTGGGCAGGTGCCGGAGCGAGGAAGAAGCTCTTCGACAGGCTGTCGTAGGGACCAGTGTTCAAGGTGTACGAGCCACCGGCGGCCTTCAGTCCGTTGATTCCCGTGAGCTGAAGAATCGCCTCTGCCTGTTGGGCATTACCGCTAGCAGCCAATCCCAGCTTGATCGCCTTGGCGATGTCCAGGAACCAGATCACATTCGCTTCGCTCGAACCGATCCGCTTTGAGACGGCGGAGAACGATTCATTCGAGGCGAGCGAGTCGTCTCGACCTTCGCTATGGGTGATCAGCTCTTTCAGAGCATCCAGGTCAGTTGCAATGTGATAAACACTGCCGACATTGGTCCAAACGAGCGGGGGCGGCTCGTTATCACCCTCTTTGGGGGCCTGGATAATGTGCAAGGTCAGGTCCTTGAAGGTCTCCGTGGTAACCTTGGCCTTATCCCCTTCAGCCAGCTTCGTGGCTTTCGTCATCACGTCGGCCATCGTGCTGTTATTCTTGCCGGCGTCCGCCGAGATCAAGACAGCGATGGGAATCTTAGATTCCGACTTGCCGACAACCGCGATCGTGATTGGCCCTTGGGGAAGAGTGGCGAGTTCCGAGAGGCTTACTCCCATCTTCTCTTTAAGCGTCTTGTTGACGTCGCCCAACTTTTCGATCACGTCATCCCGAATCGGCTTCATCGCGGGGTCGTTGATCAGTTGGCCCGTTTGGCTTTGTGCAAACGCCTCGCGCAAGTTGGCGGCGTTGGCAACCTTCACATAAAGCAGCGTTGTGTCAGGCAACGTTTTTTCGGCGGGAGCCGCAGCGTGGCTCGAAAATCCAGCACCCATTGCAACCAGGCCAAGCCAACCGGCAAGGGCCAACCGGCCAGCGACCGGCAACGCGATACTCATCGAAGAACTCCTGAAAACGGTCGGCCTAACCGGACAGTCCACGCCCGTGGATGTCCACCTATCACCGAATGAGCATTCATCTCACGCCGAGTGACCCCGACAAGGAATCACTGCATGAGAAGTTCCAACTTCAAACGATCCCAGACTGCTGCAAGGCTTATGCCACAGTATGAGAAGCAGTTCGTTGTCTCAATCGCAATCTTCGGAACTCACACCCGAGCAGACTCGAAAAATCCCTTTTTTTCTAGCGTCCCTGCGAACCCGATGCTGCCCCTTTAGACTTCTCAGCGACCGGAGAACCCGGGGGTGCTGAGGCCTGAAGCCGGCGGGGCGGGTCGAGATAACGATATCCTGTGTTGGGATTGTCCTTGTCGTAAGAGAAAGCTTCTCGGTGGCGCAGAAAATCCTTCACATAATTGACGGGGATCGCGAAACCTACGTTATCGCCGCGTGAGGCCTTCATATTTGTCACACCGACGACCTCGCCACGCAAGTTGAAGAGTGGTCCGCCGGAATTCCCCGGATTGATCGCAGCGTCCGTCTGAAGGTACAGCAAACCCTCGAAATTACGATTCCGAGTGCTGATGATACCTTGCGACACACTCCGCTCCAGCCCCAAAGGATTTCCAACGGCGAAGACCCCGTCTCCTGCGTTAATGTCGTCCTGGTTACCTAGCACCACATGGCCAAGTTTCAAGTTCTTCTGCGGAGGCAACTTGATGAGTGCCAGGTCGAGGAAAGGATTGATTGCGACGATCTCAACACTCTCGATCCGCTGTCGGGCCAATCCACTCGGAGTGTTCTGATACAGGACAATCGCGATCTTGGTTTCGCCTTCGATCACGTGTGCGTTTGTAACCGCATACCCCTGGTCGTTGAGGATGAACCCGGAACCTTTACCCGAGGGGGTTTCGATCGAGATCACAGCCTCGCCGTATGTCAGGACCAACTCCTTCACAGGCGATAGCTTGAGAGTCCCACTCTCGTAGATGCCGGTCGGGTCGGCCTCTGGTCCCCGGTGTGCTGGAGCAATGGGGTTTGTCGCAGCGGGTGCATCGGTCTGTTTGTGCCGGCGAAGTACGTTCTCACGCGGTACGCGGAGGATATCGAAGCCGAGATCGACATAGAAGGCGTTGGGCTTCTCCGCCACGATCTCGCCGATGACCTGGTGACCATCCTTGAGTTCGAGGACGTCCGGGTCGGCCGCATGAACTGGGGAGAGGGTCGCGAATAGGAGAAGAACAACGGGGCCGACCGAGCGCGATAGGTGCATTCCATTCTCCGGGGGCACAATCCCTGAGCCGATAGCGTCAATTTCTGATTGTAAAACTCCCTCGCGACGTTTCAACCCCATCCTCGACGGAGTTTTCGGTCACGAGGGGGTGGTCGATCCTGCTGGACTGGGAACTCAACCTCCCCGACGCGAGGAATCTCGATCCTTCTCATCGTCAGGAACCCAATCCACGGGCAGACCCGCCGCCGCCCGCATTCCCTTGAGCCAGATCTCGTCCTGTTTGCGATTGAAGTCGCGAGTCGTCTCATTCTGATAGATCGAGTAGGGCCCGTTCGGTCCGAAGAGTGTCAGCATTGAGGCTGGGTTACGTCGATCAAGGGCGATCGCGTAATAGATCGTCTTGGGTGCATTGGCAGCGACCGCGACTTGGTCATCATCCAGGCCGAACAGGGCGGACCGGAGTTCATCGCCTGGCAAGACAAAGTCAGGCAGGATTGAAGACGATCCACCAGGCTGAAGCTTCGTGGTTGGTGAGACGTTGACCACAGCCCGACCGTCGATGATGTCTTCCTTAATTCGCCCGCCATCCTGGCGCACGACCGCAGCGAAATCCTCGGCCGCTTTCAGGGCTGAGGGCCGAGCCTGTTCGAGCTTCCAGGCGGTGATGACCTCTTTGCGAACTTCATCGAGCGTTGGAACCCGGGGGGGCTGATCCTCAATCTTCCGGGCCAGGAAACGACGGCCTTCAACGTCTGTAAACTCATAGGGCTCCATGAGTTGCGATTTGGCCTCGAAAAACTCGTCCGCGAACCGCTTACCCCCACCGAGCCGGGCCAGGCCGATCTCCGCCGCGCCAATGCGTCCGTAGTTGTCAGCTTCAGACCGACTCATTAGGGGCGAGGTCTCGTGACTCAGTCCGTTCTTCTCGGCGACGACACTCAGGTCGTTGAGCGAGGGTAAGTTCGCTGGGGCATTCTTGTTGAGCTTCCGGGCTTCGACCAGGTCATCGGCGGCTTCTGCGTACTTATCTGAGAACGGCAGGAGGATCTCATTTTTGATCGTCTCGAACTTGGCTGCGATCTCAGTTTGGGCTCGTTCCTCGGACAGGGTGGTGGCAAGCAATTCGCGGATCTGATCAAACGGCTGGTAAAGTTGGGGAGTCAGCTTGGCAGTCGGATCTTCCGCAAACACGTTCGTTGGGAGGTCGCCTAGCCCACGAGGGATCGGGAAGTCTTGCTTTCGGCTTTCGTAATAAGACTTCAACTCGTCCTCAGTGAACTTCTCCTTGAAATCCTTGGCAAGTTTCTCGCCGTCAAAGGTGAGATATTCGACCCGAATCTCGCGAGGGATTTTGAATCCAGGGGTATCACGGACCGGGTCAGGCAGTGTCTCTTTGTACTTGTCGTAGAAGTCAGACACCTGGTTGGCGGAGGGTTCGTTGACCTTGTCCACATACTTTTCGACCGGAAAATCAAGAACCCGGAACGACAAGGCCTCAGTCTGATCACGATAGGAGTCGAAAACGTCGAGCGGAGTGACCAATGCAAAACTCGAGATATCGCGAGCCTGATTAATTCGGGCTTCCTCAGCGATCGCCTGGAGCACCTGGTCACCGCTGAAATCTTGAGCTAGGGGAGACATCGAAATTTCAAAGAGCTCTCGGGTCATCTTCCCCCGGATACGCTGAACGAAGTCGTTGAGGTAGGCTCGAGCGTAGGCCGGGTCGTGGGGTAGGCCGAGGCCATCGGCCTGGTGTTCGAGAATCAGAGCGTCAATGAGTTCGCGGCTCGTGTAGCCGCCGAAGAAGTTGGGCACGGACTGGCGTGCCGTGAATCCGATCAGTCCACCCATGAACTGGTTGGCGATTTTCCGGCGTTGCCGCATCTCATCAAGTTTGACCCTGTCGACTCTCTTGCCGTAGAGCGTTGCAACCGTCACATTTTCGGGACCACGAGGGCCGCCGTTGAGCAACTTGGGGAGCGTGTCCGAGAGGACGAAGCCGACCATCGCTAGGATAGCGAACGTGGCCAGCATCTTTTTTTGGTGGCGACGAAAGACCGCTAACGGCATGCTGAACCTCGGTGCTGATATGGGTCGCCGCGATGGGGCCGGCCAGCCGCCCCCCCTTGACAGTCCCTGATACCCTAGCTAATTGAATGGCGCGGCCTCCGATTCCGCCGGCACAATTCGTATCGTACCAAGTTTCCGGACGCCGACAACCGCGAACCCAAACGCTATTCACCCTCTTTCGTACCAAGTTAGACTCACGAACCGACGACCGAACCTTGTCGTCAGCAACAAGATAGGAACATCCCGTGGCCCGAAAGACTGCAAAGCCTGCGACCCCCAAAGAAGCCCCCGAAACCAAGTCCAAGGCGAAGCCGAAAGCCAAGACCGCCACTCCGAAGGCCGCCAAGCCCAAGACGGCTCGCTCGGCTTCACCCGCCAGTCGAGGTGGGAAAAGTTTGGTAATTGTCGAAAGTCCCAAAAAGGCAAAATCGATCAACAAGTTCCTCGGGCCGAACTTCATTGTTAAGGCCAGCATGGGGCACGTCCGCGACCTCCCCAAACGGAAGCTCGGCCTTGATGTCTTGAACGGCTACGAGCCCTCGTACGAAATCATGCCCGGTAAGAAGGACACCATCGGCGACCTCAAGAAAGACGCCAATAAGGCCGAGATGGTCTACCTTGCGACTGACCCCGACCGCGAAGGCGAAGCGATCGCTTGGCACCTTCAACAGGCACTCGACCTACCCGACGAACGGGTCAGGCGCGTGATGTTCTATGAAATCACCGAGAAGGCGGTGAAGGAAGCCTTCAATCATGTCGGCCCAATCGACATGGATAAAGTGAACGCTCAACAGGCCCGTCGGTTCCTCGACCGGTTTGTCGGCTATCAGCTCAGTCCACTCCTCTGGTCGAAAGTGGCACGCAATCTCAGCGCAGGTCGAGTCCAGTCGGTCGCGGTTCGGCTGATCGCCGATCGCGAGAAGGAAATCCGAGCCTTCGTCTCCGAGGAATATTGGAGACTGACCGCCAACTTAAGCCCACAGGGCTCGACCTCCGAGAACGACAAGTTTGATGCGGAACTCGCCGAGTGGAAGGGCGAGAAGTTCTCCGCCACGAATGAAGCCGACGCCAGACTGGTCCACACCGCCCTCGCGAAGGCACCTTACAAGGTCGCCTCGATTGACGAGACGGAAAAGCTCGACAAGCCCGACGCGCCGTTCAAAACAAGCACCTTGCAACAGCAATCGGTAATTCGTATGCGGTTCTCGGGCAAGAAGACGATGAAGATCGCCCAGGAACTGTACGAGGGGATCGATGTTGCCGGTGATGGCCCCGTGGGATTGATCACCTACATGCGTACGGATAGCTTGCGAGTTTCCGACGATGCGCTCAAAGGAGTCCGCGAGAAGATCGTCTCGGAGTACGGCGAGCGCTACCTTCCCGCGAAGCCGAACCGATTCGCTGCCGCCAAGCAGGCGCAAGAGGCTCACGAAGCGATCCGTCCTACTGACCTCACGCTGGTGCCCGAAGCCATTCGAGGTCACCTTTCCCAGGATCAGTTCAAGCTCTATCAGATGATCTACCGCCGCTTCGTGGCCAGCCAGATGATGCCGGCCGTGTTCGCCGTGACCAATGTCACGATCTCCGCAAGTGAGGGCCTGTTCAAAACGCAGGGCAAAATCCTCAAATTCGATGGCTATCGCAAGGTCTTCCCCCCTGCCGGTAAGCAAGAAGACGCCCTCTTGCCCTCGTTGACAGTAGGCGAGGTCTTGACCTTGAACAGCCTCAACCCCACCCAGCACTTTACCCAGCCGCCCCCCCGTTACGGCGAAGCGGCTCTGGTCAAAGCGCTCGAAAAAGAGAACATCGGTCGCCCGAGCACCTACGCTCCGATCATCCAGACGATCCAGGACCGCGGCTACGTCGAACAAAAAGAACGGCGATTCTATGCGACCGAACTGGGCATGATCGTGACCGATCAACTGGTCAAGCACTTCCCCAAAATCATGGACCTGAAATTCACAGGCCATATGGAGGACGAACTCGACGAGATCGCCACCGCCAAGGTCGATATGATCAAGGTTCTCGACGAGTTTTATCACCCGTTCCAGGAAGCCTTGAAAGAGGCGACCGCGAAGATGGAGCGGGTCCAAGTCACGAGCGATCAGGTCTGCCCAAAGTGTGGCGCGGGTATGCTTGTGAAGTTCACCAAGACGGGCGCGTTCCTCAGTTGTTCACGCTACCCTGAGTGCAACGGGACTCGCGCTGCCGATGGCTCCCCCAGGGCCGAAGCTGTCGAAACCGACCACATGTGTCTCAAGTGTGGCAAGCCGCTAGTGATCCGCCAAAGTAAGCGTGGCCCGTTCATGTCGTGCTCGGGCTACCCGGCCTGCAAGGAGTCCTACAACATTGACGAGTCGGGCAACCCTGTCCCCTCAAAGATCGAGACCGACCACGTTTGCGAGAAGTGTGGGAAGCCCATGGCCTTGCGGCAGGGCTCGCGAGGCTCGTTCCTCGGATGCACAGGCTACCCAAAGTGTCGCAATACCAAGCCCGTTGATGAGAAGGGCGAGCCCGTCAAGACGGTCGAGATCAACGTCAAGTGCGAGAAATGTGGCGGTCCGATGGGTCTCAAGACGGGTCGACGAGGTGGCTTCCTCGGCTGTCTGAACTATCCCAAGTGCCGCAGTACCGCCCCGATCCCCGAGGAACTCAAGGCTGAGCTTGGCGATCTCGCCGCCCCCCCAGAAGCAAGTGCAGGGCCCGACCTCAAGACGCTGCAGATCGACGAGACCTGCCCCGACTGCGGTGCGCCGATGTTCCCTCGCAAGGGTCGTCGTGGGTACTTCTTGGGGTGTTCAAAGTACCCTAAGTGCAAAAAGACGATGGAGCCGAGCGAGGCGACGCTGGAGAAGATCAACGCCGCGACCACTGCCGGTTCCGTATAAGAGGTTGGGAGTCGAACTCGCCCGCTCGGCTCCCGGTAACGGCCCGAAGTTTGCGTGTTCGAGTACGGCGTAGCGATTTATTTGCCCGTGCTCGACAGCCGCACTTTCTGGATCTCCACCAATGCTTCAGCCCAACATCACTGTTTACGGCTCGCTTTCTTGTGCCGATACGAACCGAACCCGCGACTTGCTGGACCAAGAAGCCTTGATCTTCGAGTTCAAAGACGTCGACGGATCTCCCGAGTACGACAGCTATATCGCTGAATTCTCGGGAGGAAAACGGGTCCTTCCCCTGGTTCGGATTGATAATGAAACGATGGTCAATCCGACCGCCGTTCAACTGAACGAAGCCCTTCAGCAGGCTCAGTTGCATCTCGATAAGGTTGAATCGGTGTAATCTGGACGCACACATTCTGGAGTGGAGAGGAAGCGACTCACACTCCAGAATGGTTTTATTCTCGCGATCGCAATGCTAAAAGACCGCAACAGGGGTCGGATCCGGGCATGCTCATTTGGTCAGAAACCCTTGGGCCTTGAGCCACTCAGCACAGAGGGCTGGCCAGTGGCTGAACGGTAGCTTGGGCTGATCGTTCTTGATTCCGTTGCCGAGCCCGAGGCCATGCGCTCCCTTCTCGAAAAGGTGCAACTCGACCGGTACCTTAGCTTTACGAAGTGCTAGCACGAAGAACAAGCTGTTCTCGGCGGGGACCCCGGAATCCTCGTTTGTATGGGCCAGGAAGGTCGGCGGGGTATCGGCAGTAACCTGGGTCTCGTTCGAGAGACTCTCCAGCAACTTGGGATCGGGGTTCTCTCCAAGCAGGTTCTTCTTGGAGCCCGAATGCCCGAACGGGGTGGCAATCGCCACGACAGGATAGAGCAAGATCGCACGGTCAGGCCGGCTACTGACGCGCTCGATCGGATCTTCGGCCTTCGCATCTCCAGCGTCGTAGTGAGTCGCAGCCGTACTGGCCAGGTGCCCACCGGCGGAGAAGCCCAATACGGCAATCTTCTTGGGATTGAGGCCCCACTCCACCGATCGTGCCCGCACCGTGCGTATCGCCCGGTTGGCATCGTTGATCATCGCAGGATGATGATACTTGGGGGCGAGCCGGTACTTGAGAACGAAGGCGGTTACCCCAAGGGTGTTGAGCCACTCGGCAACCTGCTTCCCCTCATGATCCATTGCCAGAAACCCATACCCACCACCTGGACAGACAACCACTGAAGCTCCGGTCGACGTATCGGCTGCGGGCTTGTAGATCGTAAGGGTGGGGATATCGACCGCCTCGGTCCCGGTGGCTCCCGGAGCCCCGCTGGTCCAGAGGGGAAACGTAATCGGTTCGTCGGCCATCGCCAAACTCGACACGAGTGCAAGTGTAAAGAACGGTAAGCTGCGGAGCATGATGGATTCTCGCCTTGGAGAGGGTGCGTGATGACCAAGTGGTCGCCGACTTGGCTTAGTGTGGCGGGGCGGCCTCAGGTTGTCAAACCTCTGGAATTCCTCGTCTGACGAAGTTGTCAGGTTCGGGTGAGAGTCTGCCAAAAAGGCAGAGTTAGAAATGAATCCAGTCAGGACCTGGTTTCTCTAACTCCAAGTGAGCCAAGTCGTAAAGTCTAATTCGACGGATCGGCATTTGAGTTGCATCGCGTGCTTCCCGAGAAGTGAGATCAGGATCGAGTTGACGTGTTGGCTCGCCCCCCTGGTTCCACTAAGTTTTTGGGTTGCTTTCGAAGCTGGGCTTCGACCGACTTTGTTCTGTCTGGAGATTTCCACCGTGGCGAAGATGATGGCCTACGACGACGAGGCTCGCCAGAAGTTGGCGAGTGGCGTTGGCAAGCTGGCTCGGGCAGTTCGCAGCACGCTTGGCCCCCGCGGGCGCAACGCCGTGATCGATAAGGGTTGGGGAAGCCCGACCGTGACCAAGGACGGTGTGACCGTTGCCGAGGAGATCGAGCTCTCGGACCCCTACGAGAACATGGGTGCCCAGCTCGTCAAGGAAGCCGCCTCGAAGACCTCCGACGCCGCAGGCGATGGTACCACCACCGCGACTGTGCTCGCCGAAGCAATCTTCAAAGAGGGCCTCAAGGCTCTCGCCGCAGGCGCTGATCCGATGAAGCTCAAGCGCGGTATCGATAAGGCGGTTGCCGCCGTTGTCGAGCACGTCAAGAGCCAGTCGAAGAAGATCGAAGGCAAGAAAGAGATCGCCGAAGTTGCCGCGATCGCCTCGAATAATGACAAAGTCATCGGCGACAAGCTCGCCGACGCCTTCGAGAAGGTCGGCACCGACGGTGTGATCACCGTCGAAGAAGGCAAGGGCTTCGAGACCACCGTCGATGTCGTCGAAGGCATGCAGTTCGACCGTGGCTACCTCAGCCCCCACTTCGTCACGGACCAGGATCGTATGGAGGTTGTCCTTGAGGACCCCTACATCCTGATCTACGAAGAGAAGATCAGTACCCCCAAGGTTCTGATTCCGCTCCTCGAACTGATCGCTCGTGGCTCGAAGCCACTGCTGATCATCGCCGAAGACGTCGAGAGCGAAGCCCTGGCGACCTTGGTCGTCAATAAGCTCCGTGGCATTCTCCAGGTTGCCGCCGTCAAGGCTCCCGGCTATGGCGATCGTCGTAAGGCAATGATGGGCGATATCGCGGTCCTCACCGGTGGCAAGGCCATCTTCAAGGATCTCGGCATCGAGCTCGAAAGCGTTGCCCTTACCGACCTCGGCCATGCCCGTAAGATCATCATCAGCAGTGAGAACACCACTGTTGTCGAAGGATCGGGCACGCACGAGGACATCAAGGGTCGCACCGAGCTGATCCGTCGCGAGATCTCCCAGACCGACAGCGAGTATGACCGTGAGAAGCTCCAGGAACGCCTGGCCAAGCTCGCGGGTGGTGTTGCCCAGATCAACGTCGGCGCTGCTACCGAAACCGAGATGAAAGAGCGCAAGGCTCTTGTCGAGGACGCCCTGCACGCGACCCGCGCCGCAATCGAAGAAGGTGTTGTTCCGGGCGGCGGTTCCGCCCTGATCCGCGCTGCCAAGGCAATCGACTCGCTCAACCTGACTGGTGACGAAGCCCTCGGGGCCGCCATCATCAAGCGAGCCGTCGAACAGCCCGCCCGCTCGATCGCCGAGAACGCCGGCATCGACGGCGCTGTGGTCGTCGCCAAGATCCAGAAGTCGACCGACGCCAACTTTGGCTTCAACGCCGACACCGGCGAGTACGGCGACATGCTCGCTGCCGGGATCGTCGATCCCGCCAAAGTCACTCGCTCAGCCCTCCAGAACGCTGCCTCCGTGGCAGGCCTTCTCCTCACGACGGAAGCCATCATCGTTGAGAAGAAGGTCAAGAAGCCCGCTGGCGGCGGCGACCACCACGATCATGACCACGGCGGTGGCATGGGCGGGATGGGTGGCATGGGAGGAATGGGCGGCATGGGTGGCATGGGGATGATGTGATCGGCCCTTGCTGATCACTCTTGTCGAATACACACACACACAATAACGAGGGGGTTCGCCCCCGACTTTTCAAACAATTAGGGACCCAGAACGATGGCCAAGATTCGCCCACTTGAAGACCGTGTTGTGATTTCGCAGATCGAAGCGGAAGAGAAGACCGCCGGCGGCATCGTGCTGCCCGACACCGCCAAGGAAAAGCCCCAGCGCGGACTGGTCCTCGCCGTTGGCCCCGGTAAGCTGCTCGATAGCGGCGAACGGGCTCCGATCGGCGTCGTCGAAGGCGACGAAGTCCTCTTCGGCAAGTACTCCGGCACCGACATCAAGGTTGACGGCAAGGAAGTCAAGATCCTCCGCGAAACCGACATCCTGGCGAAGATCCTCAAGTAATTCATTCCGCTGTTGGAGACGTGGGGTCGGCAAGGGCCCACCCCACATCAACAATGGCGATGGAGATCATACCTCGTGGCCAAGCAACTTCTTTTCTCCGATGCCGCCAGGCGCAAGATGTTTGAGGGTGTCGACACCCTCGCACACGCCGTCGGCACCACGCTCGGGCCAACCGGGCGGAATGTCATCCTCGCCAAGTCCTTCGGCGGACCGACCGTCACCAAGGACGGCGTGACTGTCTCCAAGGAAATCGAGCTCAACGACCCGTTCGAAAACATGGGCGCCAAGCTCGTGAACGTCGTCGCGTCCAAGACCTCGGACGTCGCAGGTGACGGCACCACCACCGCCACCATCCTCGCCCGGGCGATCTATCGCGAAGGCCTCAAGAACATCACCGCCGGTGCCAACCCGACCGCAGTTCGCCGCGGTATCGAGAAGGCCGTCGAGGCCGCTGTAGCCGAACTTCGCGACAATCTTTCGCGACCGGTCTCCAAGAAAGAAGAGATCGCCCAGGTCGGCACGATCTCGGCCAACAACGACCCGACCATCGGCGGCATGCTTGCTGACGCGGTCGAACGCGTTGGTCGCGATGGCGTGATCACCGTCGAAGAAGGCAAGGGCTCGGACACGACCCTTGAGTTCGTCGAAGGCATGCAGTTCGACAAGGGCTACCTCTCGCCCTACTTCGTCACCAGCCCGACGACGATGGAAGCCATCCTCGACGACGCCCTGATCCTCCTGCACGAGAAGAAGATCTCGAACCTTCGCGATCTGATCCCGTTGCTTGAGAAGGTTGCCGGCACCGGTCAGCCGCTGCTGATCATCTCCGAGGATGTCGAAGGCGAAGCCCTCGCGACCTTGGTTGTGAATCGCCTGCGTGGTGTCTTGAACATCTGCGCTGTGAAGGCTCCTGGCTTTGGAGATCGTCGTAAGGCGATGCTTCAGGACATGGCCGTCCTCACGGGTGGCACGGTGGTCAGCGAAGATCTGGGTATCAAGCTTGAGAACCTTCAGCTCAGCGAGCTCGGTAAGGCCAAGCAGGTCAAGGTCAACAAAGACAGCACCACGATTATCCAGGGCGCAGGCAAGCGTGAGGATATTCAGAAGCGTGTTGATCAGCTCCGCCGTCAAATCGACGAGACCGAGAGCGAGTACGACAAAGAGAAGTTCCAGGAACGGCTCGCCAAGATCAGTGGCGGCGTCGCCCTGATCAACGTCGGAGCTGCCACCGAAGCTGCGATGAAGGAGCTGAAGGCACGCGTTGAAGACGCCCTTCATGCCACCCGAGCCGCCGCTGAAGAAGGCATTGTCCCAGGTGGTGGTACTGCCCTGCTCCGCTGCATCCCCGCAGTCGAGAAGGTCATGGCCAAGCTTGTGGGCGACGAGAAGCTCGGCGCTGCGATCGTCTTGCGATCGCTGGAAGAGCCCGTCCGTCACATCGCCAGCAACAGCGGACACGACGGTGCCGTTGTCGCCGACGAGGTCAAGAACGCCGGTGCCAACTTTGGCTTCAACGCCAATACCGGCGAATACGTGGACATGTTCACCCACGGGATCGTTGACCCGACCAAGGTCACCCGCTCCGCCCTTCAGAACGCTGCTTCGATCGCGGGCCTCATGCTCACGACCGAAGTGATGATCACGAACATCAAGGACGATGAAGAGAAGGGTTCGAAGGTTGAAGGGTCGGTGAGGTAAGGTAAGGTAAGGTAAGCTACGGTTGGTCAAGGCGGCTCGTCGAAAACGAGTCGCCTTGATGAACTTGCGGGAGTTCTCGTGAACACGTGATAAACGGAATAAGGTATTGAAACAAAAGGTCGGATTAGCCATCATATCGGTCATTCCAGCTCTAGATCACCGCACGCATAAACTGACATTGATTGTTTCGCATTACATATTACTTTTTCTCTTGTAGGCGAAATCAACAATAATTCCGATCATGGTCTGTAAGGGTATCGATGGAACCCCTCAAATCCATTGTGCGTCCTGTGACCCTGGTCCTGGTCCAGAACGACCTGGCGAGAATGAGTGGAACACTAGTGTTTGTAGGAACACGTGTTTCAGTTGTTAGATTAAGACCATCTTCGTGACAATTGTTCAACGAGTTCGCCATCAAGAACCAAAATGAGGCTTGAGCCGAAGATTCCTGCCCTCAGACCGAATTCCATTCATAAATATTCCCTACCGGAGGCGGGTCAACCTCGGCGATGACGGAAACGGACGTTGTATGTTATCCTCAAGCGAACGTCTGTGACCTCGAGAATCCGCCTGTGGGCCACCCGAACTGAGAAGCCGTGCCGATGGCGACCAAGCGCGATTATTATGAAGTTCTCGAGGTGCGCCGCGAGGTCACCGTCGACGATATCAAGAAGGCCTATCGTACGATGGCCTTGAAGTGGCATCCGGACAAGAATCCCGGCAATCCTGAAGCCGAAATGAAGTTCAAGGAAGCCGCAGAGGCCTATGAGGTCCTCTCCGACCAGAACAAGCGGGCACGCTACGACCGGTACGGCCACGCTGGGATGGACGGTGCGGCCACCCATAACTTCAATAACGCCGAAGACATCATGTCGGCGTTCGGCGACATCTTCGGAGGTGGGCTATTCGGCGATATGTTCGGTCAGCGACGCAAGGGACCTCGCCCTGGGCAGGACCTCTTGATGCGTCTCGACATCGAGCTTCTCGAAGCCGCAAGGGGTAGTACCCGGACCGTTGAGATCAAACGGCACAAGGCTTGCGGGGATTGTAATGGATCGGGAGCTAAGAAGGGGACGGTCGCGACCACCTGTAACTATTGCGCAGGCCAAGGACAAGTCGTCCAGTCGCGCGGATTCTTTCAGGTAGCGACGACATGCCCCTCCTGCGGTGGCGAAGGGGTCCGAATTACTGACCCCTGCACGACCTGCCGTGGTCAGGGTCGAGTCCCCGAAACCCACACCGTGAGTGTGCCGATACCGGCGGGGGTCGATACCGGAAACCGGCTTCAACTTCGGAATCAAGGCGAACTCGGTGACCTGGGTGCTCCTCGCGGGACACTCTTCATCCAAATTCAGGTCAAGAAGCATCCGTTCTTTGAGCGGCAGGGCAACGACCTAATCTGCCAGGTGCCGATCAGCTTTCCACAAGCTGCGCTCGGGGGCGAGCTCAAGGTGCCGACCCTTGAGGGGACGGAGCGAATCCAGATCCCCAAGGGAACGCAGAGCGGCGACGTCCTGAAACTTCGCGGTCGGGGTATGCCCGACCTGAACGGTCGTGTTCGGGGCGATGAACTCGTTGAGGTGTTGATCGAGACGCCCAAGCATCTGACCCCTCGACAGGAAGAGTTGCTCCGCGAACTCGCCGACCTGGAACATGAACACGTGAGTACGAAGCGTAAGGGCTTCTTCGAGAAGCTCAAAGATTACTTCACTGAGGATGTGGACGAGTCAGGTGCAACACCAATCTAATTCGACTCGGTTCTGCCAGGCTCGGATGACACGATTTGATCCCATTCGGTGGGCCCAGCCCACTCTAAGAGATAGGACCTATGATGAGTGAACAGGCTTCCGCAACCGCTGAATCGGCCGGCGAAGAGACGATCGAGAGTATCAGCCGACAGCGTGACGAGTACCTCGACCAACTGCGCCGTAGCCAGGCTGAGTTCTTGAACTTTCAGAAACGTTCCAAGACCCAGGCGGATACGGATCGTCAGTATATGGTCGGTGGTTTGGCCCTGGACCTGATCTCCGTCCTCGACAACTTCGAGCGAGCGACCGAGGCCGCCCGCGAGTCGGGGGCCACGGTGATTGTCGAAGGGCTCGACATGGTCCATAAGCAGATGATCGCGGCGTTGGCGAAGAATTCGATCGAGCCGATCCATGCGATCGGTCAACCGTTCGACCCCAACCAGCACGAGGCGATCATGCAGCAGCCCGATGCCTTCCATCCTGAGGGGACGGTTGTCGCGGTGCTGGGCACAGGCTACAAAATGCGCGACCGGGTCCTGCGGCCGAGCAAGGTCGCGGTCTCGGTTCTTCCCGACGCGAGCTGACTCACCGCCTCCCTCCATGACGGAGAGGGGGTTTCTCTCTTGTTCCCCTGATGGACATTACTTCAGCCCAGACTGAAATCACTCATGCCGACATATGACTACGTTTGCGACGGTTGCGGTCACGAGTTCGAAGCCTTCGAGTCGATGAAGGCCGATCCTCAGACCGTTTGCCCCTCGTGTGCCAAAGCGAGCTTGCGCCGGAAGATCGGCGGGGGCGGTGCGATCATCTTCAAGGGCTCGGGCTTCTATCAGACCGATTATCGAAGCGACTCGTACAAGAAGAGTGCCGCTGCGGACAAGCCTGCCGAGGCACCCAAGGCGGCCGACACCTCGAAGCCCGCGAGTGGATCTTCAACCCCCTCATCCAGTGGGACGAGTTCATCCTGATGCGTGCCAAGTGCCCGCTCTGCGGGAAATCGATCGAGTTCGAGGCGAAGTCGCTCCCCGCGAACTTCCCATTCTGCTCTGACCGGTGCAAACTCGTCGACCTGGGTCGCTGGATCGACGGCGATTACGCAATCCCCGGCCCACCGGCAGCCTCAGAACCGACGACCGAGCCGTCGAATGAGGACGACGACGAGTGACCCGCATGTCACTCAAGCATATCGATAGGTCTTGAATGATCGATCAAGCCGCGAAAAGGGAAATCCCTTCTCGCGGCTTTGCGGTTGATGGGATCAACTTAGCCTTTGGTCGGCAGTCTTGAGCAGGCTCGCGACCGGCAGTCCGTAGGGGCATGCGGCATCGACCTTGCTGAGGTCGACGGTTGCAAGCAGTTCGCGAGAGATCTGGGGAAGGGCCTGGTAGAGCGCGCGAGCTTCGCCCCGCTTGCCATAGGCTTCGTAGTAGCGAAGGTACCGAAGGACCGTGGCGACCGGCACGCCTCGCGCGGCGGTCTCGCAGAGGTGTCCGCAGCCGTGGCAGTAGAGGTGAGCGGTTTTGAGGCGATGCTCTTCGAGCAGCCGAGCTTCTTTGGGAGTCAGCTCTTCGCGGCTGGCGGCGATGTTCTCGCGAAGGTCGCTTCGTGTGGTCATTTCACTGACCACCACCTGCATACGGTCATCTTGCCAGACGGTCTTGATGGCGGCGACTTCCTTCTTGAAGCCCTTGGCCTCGAGGGCAGCCATCTTGTCCGGGAAGTTGATCGCACCCCCCTGGGTCTTCATGGCGACCAGACCAATGTTGGCCTTAGCGCACTTGTCGATCGCCCGTTGTAGCTCGTCGTGGCGGTCCTTCTTGCCAACCTCGCGGAAGTTATACTTGATCATGACCTGGTCCAACCAACCGACTTCGGCCACTGCCTCCAGGACCTCCGGTAGCATCGCGTCGTGGCACGACAGGCCACAGAACCGGATCTTCTTCGAGGCTTTGAGGGCTGCGAAGGCGGCCTTTACGCCTGGGTCGCGGAGCATCGAGATCTGTTCACCGGTGATACCGTGAATGTAGTAGCAGTCGAGGTAGTCCGTGCGGAGGCGTTCCAGGCTGGCGTTCAAGTGATCTTCGAACACCTGCTTGGCGGAATCGCCCTTGGCGGTCCGATAACCCGCGTTCTTGCTGACCAGATACAAGTCTTTACGCATCTTGGTCTTCTCGATCACCTCGCCGAGCACCTTCTCGGCCACGGTGTTCTCGTAAGACTCTGACGTATCGACGTAGCGCACACCGGCAGCGAATGCAGCGGTGACGAAGCTGGGAGACAGAGCCCAGCTTGTTCCCATACCGAGCTTGGTGACCTTCTCGCCGGTCTTGCCGAGCGTGACATAAGGGACCGGAGCCGCTTTGGGCTCATCGGCGACAAGGCGAGACGAGCTACCGGCGGCAAGCGAAGCCCCCGTAGCGACCGCCGACTGGAGGAAACGACGCCGATTGCCGCCACCACACGGAGACTGCGAACCACTCATCGCGTACCCACCTTCTTCGGATATGTCCAAAGACCACCGACACGCCTCGGAACAATCCCGAGGTTCTCTCAGTTGAACATTCTGCCCGCGCCCGCCTCGTCCGGTCAACAATCTTTTGATAATTCCAGGTCATTGGCTCTGGGTACTGAACCAGGTCGTCGAAGGCACAGACCCGACATGCCACGGAATTGTCGGATAAGAAGCATGAAAATGACGTGTTGTGAGGGATGATTCCCTCACAACACGCCATGATTTGAGATCAAGTTCCGCGTCTGCCGCAATTACTCAGGAGGTAAGGGCGGCAGGGTCATCTTGGCATCGAGAATGCCAGGCTCGCTGGCAACCGGCTTGGGAGCTGCGGACGTGTTGACCAAGCTCGGATCCAAAACAGCGGGCCGAGGTCGGGTCTGTGAGATCGAAAAGTTCGACTCGCCGGCGGGAACGACTGGGGTGCCAGGGCTAGATCTGGGGCCGACCGGTCCGACAGGGGCGGGCAACGGGGGCAAGACGATCGGTGAGTTGTCGCCGTCTTCTGGGGCCATCGGCACGACGGGATCGGGGACATGGCTAGCACCGGTGTTCGGCTCGGGGTGGAGCGGCCCATCGGGTCTGATCAGCAGTTGCTTGTGAGCTTCTTGCTGGTCCTTGGCCTGGACATAGGCTCGCTTGGGGTAGGGACCTTCCGCGACCGCGATGTTGTTGTAGGCCAGTAACGTCCCCTTCGCCTCTTCAAGTGCGGCGATAGAAGTGTTGTAACTGGTCTTGAACTGAGCTTCTTGAGCGACAGCCGTGGCGTACTGGCTGACCGCATCAAGGTAGCGGTCGATCGTGATCTTACCTTCGTCGTAGAACGCTTTCTGGGCATCGAGCCGCTGGGCGGCCGCTTCCCGGAACCGTCGGGCGATCTTGAACTGCTTGTAGTTGGCATCGACCTCTTGGAAGAACCGGGCGAGCGAGTGGGTCGTCTGGTGGACGATCTGATTGAGATTCGCTCGGTTCTTCAAGAGTACATATTGAGCCTGCCGGGTATTTGCGAGTGGACCGCGGAACCCAAGCGGCATCTGGAAGGTCAAACCAAGCTGATACTGCTGGAAGTTCTTCAGGGGCATTCCTCCCCCGTTGATACCTGCCGTACGCTGGGCCAGCGAGGTTCTCGGGTCGATCGCGAATAAGGTCGAACCGGTCATGACCGCGTTCGCCTTGTCGAGATGCTGGCCCAAGCCGTTGAACTGATAGAGGGCCTGGAGGTTCAAGACCGGCAAGAGCTGGTTGCGGGCGACGAGGAGCTGCAGCTCGGCAAGCCGGACAAGTAACTGCTGGTTGACGATATCAGGCTGGAACGCGAGCATCTGGGCAAGGCTGGATTCCCAGTCAGGTTCAAACCGGGACTCTTGCGGAGCAGTGACCGGGATGATCCGGCGATTGTCCGCGGGTGGTAGCCCCAGAATGTTTCGGAGCTGGCGTTCGGTATTGATCAGGTCGTTGGTCGCGGTGACCAGGTCGAGCCGGAAACGTTCGAGCTGCTGGGAGGCCTCGGCGACATTCGCAATGGTCCCTCGACCGACTTCCAACTCCGCCTGTTCGCGACGAAGGATCTCCTGGCCAAGATCGACGGCAACCTCGCGGCTCCAGAGTTGAACCGTCTGTTGTGAGAGAGCCCAGTACTGCTGCTCGATCGAGCGAACGTGCTCCATGATCGCAGCCTTGAACTTCCAGACCGCCGAGTCGGCGTTGATCCGAGCGATCACGATTCCCGCTCGGTTCGCCTCGAGACCGCTGAGGTTCTGGGCTGTACCGCCGAGCAACGGCTGAGTGATCGAGAGCTGGGTGTTGGTCGTCCAGGCACCCGGGTAGGTGTTCGAGGTACTATTGGTGTAGGCGTAGTTGGCATTGTACTGGACTTGCAGGACCGAGCCGGTGGCCGCTCGCTTCTGAATCGTTGACTGAAGCTGGAGCGTATCTTGGATGAAGATGACCGGGAACTTGGGTCCACCGAATTGGCCAGCCTGGATACCATTATTGAAGGGGGTTTCGCTCTTACCCCAGAACAAGGTTGTCGACAAGTTGGCGTCGAAGACCGAGAGTGCCTGAGCGATCTGAGTTTCCTGGATCGCCGGGTCGTAGACGGTTGCCAGGGCACCTGAGCCCAGCACACCACTCGTTCCAACCCCGGTATTGAGCGGTGAGGGCTCGAAGCCACCGACCGGAATCCCTTGGGCACCCAAGGGGATAACGCGGACAACTTCCGAGTTATCGAGCCCGATCTTGATAGCCTCTTGCAAGGTCATCGGCCAGACTTCACGGGCTTCCGGGTCGTTGGTGGTGCGTGGCTTAGTCAGCTTAGGCAGCGGCAACGGCAACTGACTGGTAAAGCTGGCTTTTGTGACCTGAGCGTCTTCCTCAGCCCGAGCCCCGACATCATCACGGGGGGCCGATTTCGACTGGTCGATGTAGGGCACCCGCTGGCAACCGGCCGAGGCGATCATCGCCACCGACGCTGTCAACAGGGCCAGGGACCGCATCCGTGCGGGAAAGGTCAATCGCATGGCCAGACCGTCCTTGCCAAATATCGCCATGTGACGAGTGGAACCAGACCCTTTTGCATCAGGAGGTCGCCGTTGCGGCCGGCCTCGCGATGATCCAGGTGCCGGTTTTGGGCCGTTCGCATCCATGCGGTCCGGCCAACGGCTCTCGGCATTCACTCCGGGTAGCCCCACGCGCCCATCCCTCCAACCCGTACAGGGTCCCAAGTGATCAACCAGCCCTAGAGTTCGACTCCCAGTCGTATCCCCGAAACAGGGGTACAAGAGGTCACCGGCACGGGCCAATCGATCGTATGTCGGGTTGTATCGGTCGAACGAGATGTGCGTCTTGAAGCGAATAAGCGAAGTTTAACGGTTTTGTCGGATATGATCCATCGCAACCGTCCGAAACTGAGCCAGTGCCCCGAGAGCGCTGCATCAGCCTCGCACTAATCCTTAGAACAGGACAGGGGAATACTCGCGATTCCCACGAAAACTTACGCTCACGCCGAGTTCTGCGGAGATTGCCGACGCGGGGCGATCTCCACATAAGGAAGCCCGAGCTTCCTCTTGAGCCAGATGACTTCACCGGGATCACTCCCTTCCAGGGCGTGTCCCACGAACTGAATCAGGTATCCACCGACGAACAGGCCAACCCCCAGGAAAGCGATCCCTAACGACCAAGCCATCAAAGCAAGCGGCAACAGCATCGGGCCGAGAACCGTCGCGGGGATCCCGATAATGTGTAGCCCAAAGCTTAATGGGTCGCGGTGCCGGGCAATCCACCCATCGATCAGCGGATCACGAGGCTGGGGGGGGCAAAACATGCGGGTGTCGTCTCGACGTTGACGGATGTTCGAGGCCCAGCTAGGGTGACAATCGTATTACGAGAATAGCCAACCTGGGATGACGCGGCAAGTACCTGCGAAATCGGGGCTGAGTCCTGGAGTGGTGTGAGGGCGTTGACTCTCTTCCTTGGCCCTATCTCTACCCTCGATTCATACGGACATGGAGGCCTGGACGCTGGCAAGCTCTCGATTCACCCAGGCTGCATATCTTCGACTGGTCCGCAACCAAACCCGAGGACCGCTCGCCAGTCTGGCTCGGTTCGGCTTGAGCCTCGCTTCGGGAGCCTATGCGCTCGGGGTCTCGGGGCGAGATCTGGCGTTCCGGCGCGGCTGGAAGACCACCTTCCCGGCCGGTATCCCGGTCGTCTCGATCGGCAACATTACTCTAGGTGGAACGGGCAAGACCCCAATGGTCGAGGCGGTCGCTCGCTGGTACCGCCGCCGAGATGTCCGGGTCGCGATCCTGAGTCGGGGCTACGGGGGCTCGGCTGGCCTAAACGATGAGGGGCGTGTCCTGGAGGAGAATCTCCCGGACGTTCCCCACCTTCAAGGAGCGGATCGCGTCGCACTCGCGACCACAGCCGTTGAGGAGCTTGAGGCTCAGATCTTAGTCCTCGACGATGGATTCCAGCACCGTCGGCTCCAGCGCGATCTTGATATCGTGCTGATTGACGCCCTCGACCCCTTTGGCGGTGGCCAACTGTTCCCGCGAGGACTGTTGCGTGAACCCGCCTCGGCGCTCAGGCGTGCGGGGTTGGTGGTCCTGTCACGCTCCGACCTGGTGACGGCTGAACGTCGTCGCGAGATCCGAGCCGAGGCCGAACGTCGCGCTGGCCCCCTCAACTGGATCGAAGTCCGCCACGCCCCGCTCGACCTGATGGACGTGCACGGTCGATCCCTCCCGCTGGGCCATCTGGGAGGACGCACGATTGCCGCCTTCTGTGGGATCGGCAATCCGGAGGGTTTCCGGCGCACGATCGCCCCCATGGGAACGGTCCTCGAGCTCCGTTCCTATCCCGATCATCACGCCTATTCGGCCTCCGATGTCGCCGAGCTGGGTCAGTGGATCAAGGCGACCGGTGCCGACCTGGCCTTGACCACTCAGAAGGATTTCGTGAAGCTCCGCGTTGAGCGCCTTGGGGGTGTCCCCCTCTACCTGGTGCGGATCGGCCTGCAGATCCTGGATGGTGAGGCCCTCCTCGATCGGGCGCTCTCCAAGCTCTTGCCCTCCACGGGGAAGGAATCGCCGTGACCGAACCCGAGCCTCTCAATCTCGACGATCTGACTTTTGAGCCCCTGGCGACGCGTCCGAGTAAAGTCGTTCTCGACGATCTTGGCCGACCGACCGAGCCAGGAGTTAGCCTGGAACATTGGCTCGATGCCCTCCCCCAACAACTGGCTGGCAAGGGCTTTCGTCGACTCCGCGATGCCATCGTCACGGCCCGAGCGACAGGCAAGCCGGTCGCTGCGGCCCTGGGCGGCCACGTGATCAAGACCGGTTGTGGGTCGTACCTGGTCGACTGGGTCAAGCGAGGGGTTCTCAATGGGTTAGCCCTCAACGGATCGGCGGCAATCCACGATAGCGAACTCGCCATGGCCGGACATACCAGTGAAGATGTCGGAGCAAGGCTCATCGGTGGTCAGTTTGGATTCGCTCGCGAGACCTCAGAACTCTTCGTCAAAGCCTGTAACCGAGCCGCAGCCGAGGGCTGTGGGTTAGGTAAGGCTTTGGGAATGGAACTCGAAGCCAACGATGGGCCGGGAGTCGATTCGAGTGTCTTGGTGGCCGCTCATCGTAAGGGGATACCGTTGACGGTCCATGTGGCGATCGGCACCGACATTGTTCATATGACGGGCGACCTCGACGGCGCTGCCCTGGGTAAGGCCTGCCTCGACGACTTCCGCAAGTTCACCAACCTGATTGCGACGATGTCCGACGGCGTCTGGCTCAACCTCGGAAGTGCCGTTGTCATGCCGGAAGTCTTTCTCAAGGCGGTCTCGATTGTCCGGAATCTTGGTAAACCACTCGACCGTTTGACGACGGCGAACCTCGACTTCCAGCAGCAATATCGAGGTCTGTTGAACGTGCTCCAGCGTCCAGGTGCGGAAGGGATTGCCCTGACGGGCCATCATGAACTGATGATCCCTCTACTCCATGCGGCGGTCGTCAATCGCCTGGGCTGGGACCATGTGATCCCTGCGCCTCACGTCCGACCTCGACCGGTGTCAAACTCATGAACCTCCTGGTCGTTTGCCCCAACTTAATCGGCGATACGGTCATGGCCACGCCGACCTTTCGAGCCCTTCGGGCGGGCTTCCCCGAGGCGCGGATCGTCGCGGTGGTCCGGCCCCAGGTCTCACCTGTACTCGACGGCGGTCCCTGGTTTGACGAGCGGATTCTCTATGATCGCAAGTCGGACAAGCCCGAGTTTCAGACCAAGGCGGTGGTCGCCCGAGTCTGCGATGAAGCCCCCGACCTCGCGGTCCTTCTGCCCAACTCCTTTCGCTCGGCTCTTCTGGCCTGGCGATCTGGGGCCAAGCGCCGAGTGGGGTACGCTCGCGGAGGACGAGGACTCATTCTGACCGATCGGCTTGCCCCTCCGCGCGATCAAGCGGGTCGATATCTGCCGACCCCGATCGTCGAGTACTACCTCAAACTCGCCCGCCACCTCAACTGCCCGGTCGCGTCGTTACGGACCGAACTCTATACGACCCCCATCGACGAGGCCGCAGCCGACCTGGCGTGGTCTCAGCTCGGCCTCGGTCATGAGGGGCAACCGGTCGTTTGTTTGAATACGGGTGGGGCGTTCGGTCCTGCCAAGAGTTGGCCGTCCGAGTACTTCGCGACCCTGGCCAGAAGGCTCGCCGAGGAGCGAGGCGTCGGCGTCCTAGTTCTCTGTGGACCAAGCGAACGCGATCCCGCACGCACGATCGTGGCCCAGGCGGATCACCCCTCGGTCATCAGTCTGGCGGATCAGGAGCTGAGCATCGGTTTGAGCAAGGCCTGTGTGCGGCGTAGCTCGCTCTTGATCACAACCGATAGCGGCCCACGTCACTTTGCGCCCCCATTTGATGTCCCAGTTCTGAGCCTCTTCGGTCCGACCGAGATCGCTTGGACTCGGACCAATCATCCCCTATCGACTCATATCTTTCATCCGGTCCCCTGTGGACCCTGTCAAAAACCGATCTGTCCGCTGGGTCACCACCGCTGTATGCGTGACCTGACCCCCGAGAGTGTTTATCCGATCGCCTTACGAATGATCAGGTCGCGACACCCGAGCCGAACGGAGACCGTGACATGGCAGGCTGGCTAATCACGGGAGGCGGAGGATTTCTTGGGCGGCACGTTCTGGACCAAGTTCGGTCCCGTGATGATGTGATTGTGATCGGGCGCCGTGTTCCCCCAGGTTGGCCAGTGGATCGATTCCTCAAGGTAGACCTTGGGGATCCTGATATCGTCCGCGAGGCAGTTCAGAACACTCGACCTCAAGTTGCCCTTCATCTCGCGGGCCGGACCCCCCCTGCCCTTCCGGACGAACTCTATCGCGCGAACGTGCTAGGCACCCTGCACCTCTTGGATGCCCTCCGAAGCCTTAGATCTACGATTCGCCTGGTTCTGGCGGGCTCTGCGGCGGAACTGGGCCCGGTCGATGATTCGGATCTGCCAGTGAGTGAGACTTATGTTCCCAAGCCTGTAAATGCGTATGGTCTGAGTAAGCATCTCGCGAGCGTGGCTGCGCTGGCGACCGATCTGCCGATCGAGGTTGTTCTCGCCCGCGTTTTCAACCCGATCGGTCCCGGCTTGCCTGACTCGCAAGCCTTCGGGCGGTTCGCGGTCGAACTCTCCAAGCCACGGACTTTGAACCGATCCGAGAAGCAATTGCCTCTCACGCTTCGGGTTGGGGACCTTGAGGTCAAACGCGACTTCGTCGATGTCCGAGACGTGGCCAAGGCTCTCATCATGCTTGCCGAACAGGGGTCGCCTGGGATCTATCACGTCGGGACAGGCCGTTCGCACTTTGTTCGCGAAGGGCTTGATCTCTTGATTCATGACAGTCGCCGTCAGGTCCATGTCGAGATCGACCCACGGCTCTACGGTCTTCCAGGGCCAAGGGACTCGCGTGCGGATATCACACGCATCCAATCCGAGATCGGTTGGTCGCCGAGCTTTGAGTTTGAGCAGTCCATCACAGACCTCTGGAACGAAGTCAGCTTGCGTGACCTTTCGATCCCGTAAGCTGGGTGAGCGCCTCACCCTCGCAGGTGGAAATCGTATCGAGCTGAGTTGCGGTTGACCGATGTGGGCTCGACCGTATAATCCGGACCAAGGCGAGGGATCGCCACGCGCACGGGTCCGCATTGTTCTGGCCAGGGAGGGTCGCATGGCGAGCCGCCGACCGTTGGTTGGCCTGGTGTTTCTGGCTGCCTCCCTTCATCTCTTCGGGATGCTTCGCGAGCCCCTTCCTGCGCAGGACGGCCTGAAGTTCTTCCGGGTCGCCCGGCAGTTTCAGACACTTTCTTGGGCGGAAGCTGTCCGTAAATCGGATCAGCACCCGCTGTATCCTGCTCTGATCGCCGCGACCGAACCCGTGGTCGCGAGCGTGATCGGTCACGGTCCAAACACGTGGCGGATCAGCGGGCAACTTGTGTCCATGCTTGCTGCGCTGGCATTGATGATCCCGTTGCATGGCCTTGCTCGATCACTCTTTGATGACCGCTCAGCGACGTTGGCAGTGTTCCTATTCTTGATCCTGCCACTCCCATCGGAACTTGGTCATGATACTCTCAGCGACATGACGGCGCTCCTGGCGTTCGTGGTATCTGTTCGGCTGGGAGAGTGTGCCCTCCGCACCAAGAATGCAAGCGTGGCGATTCGTTGTGGGCTCGCGGCCGGGATCGGTTATCTCGCGAGGCCCGAGGTCGCATTGGTACCGGTCGCTGTCGTTCTTACAGCGATCACTCGGTGGCGACCATCGTTCGGCTGGGATCGGGTTGCAAGCCTTCGATATGCAGGTCTCTCGGTCGCGCTTCTGGCGACGATCGGTTCTTACGCACTGGTCAAAGGCGAGGTTTCCGAGAAGCTGGCCCTTCGGCTCGGTGCGGGACTGAAGGCGAGCGCCCCTGCCAAGCTCGTGAATACGGGGGCTCCCCAAGGTCTTGACGATCCCAAGTTCAATTTTGCCCCCAAGGAAGAAGACGACGAAGGGCTCACCGCCTCCCCTGGTCTGGCGACCGCAACCTTGTTCTATCGCTGGGCTGGCACCTTGGGCTTTGTCCTTGTTCCGCTCGCTGTGTACGGTCTGTTTCGTCATCGCATTGGGCGACCCACGGAGATTGGCTCAGGGGGTACTCACTCCGTGCATGTCCCCCTTGATTTGCTCGAAAATGACACGGGGTCTGGTGCCCGGTTCATCGGGATCTACATGATTCTGTTTACCCTGATCGTGATTCGTCACGCATCGACACTAGGGTATCTCTCGGGTCGACATACATTGCCTCTTGTTGTGCTGACCCTTCCGTGGGTGGCTGCCGGCTATATCGCCTGGACACGTGACCTGGCGGCTTCGCGAGGTTGGAACCCTACTGGAGTGCGCAGGCGTCGGGCGATGAGCGCGATGCTGGCGATCGTGATCGGCACCAGTATCCAGATCTACAAGCCCGGCCATCCCAGTCGTTGGGGACACCTCGCGGCAGGTCGCTGGCTATCCGCTCAGACAGCCGTCACCGACCCTGTTCTCGACACTCGTGGCTGGGCTCGATTCGTGGCCGACCGACCGGGATACGACTACTGGCATGTCAAGCAAGCGCTTTCGGATCGGAATCTTGCTTACGTGGTTGTCGGTCGTGACGAGCTAGAGGCGGAGAGCCCCCGGGCCAAAACCTTACAGGCGATCCTTGCCTACGCCGGTGAGCCTATGGCCGACTTCCCCTCTCGCAAGGGAGGACACGACAAGTCGGTCTGGATCTATCGCTACCGCGCCCCCGAGAACTGGGAGGGGCTGAGCCTGTGAGCTTTGGGACCCTCTGGAGCCGAATCCGCCAAGGCACCTCCTGGACCTGGATCGCCGAGCAGCATCAACCCGCCCTGCCGGTTGACCTGGCGGCGACGGTCATGGACCTTGATGCGACCGACCGACTCCATGCCAAACAAGGGCGGTCGACGGCCCGTGTTGTGTTTCATGGGCCAGACGGACCGCTCCCCGTTTATCTCAAGCGTCACTACCGGCTGGCTTGGCGCGAGCGGCTCGCCGCCCTGGTTGACCCGACAGGCAAGCATACGCCGGGGGGTGCCGAATTCGCCCATCTGGCCCGTGCTCGCGAGCTGGGAGTTCGCGTTCCCGAGGTCGTCGCGGCGGGCGAGCGGATCGGTCCTGGAGGCCTGGTCCAGAGCTTCCTGATGGTCGCGGAACTGACCGGGTGCGAACCGCTCCACGAAGCCATTCCAACCTTGCAGGCGACGCTCGAACCAACGCAGTTTGCCAAGCTTAAACGGGAGTTGGCCATCGAGATGGCGTCCATTACCGCCACGTTACACGCATCGAAGATGTTTCATAAAGACCTGTATCTCTGCCACTATTACCTGGACATGAGCTTGACCGAACCGGCCGGTTCGCGGCTTCGCCTGATCGACCTGCACCGGTTGGGCGAGCATCGCTGGACCGCCTTCAGGTGGCGGCTCAAGGACCTGGGCCAACTGGTTTATTCGACGGTCGGGGTCACTGGAGTCAACCGTCGCGACCTCCTCCGGTTCTGGCGGCACTATCGCGAGACAATGGGGCTCACTTTCCCGCGTTGGCAGATGTGGCTGGTGGGTCAGAAGGCCGCGCGTTATGTCGATCACAATGAACGTCGCGGAGGTCGCTCCTGATGCGATTGGCACTGACCTATCAGCGGGTCGATCCTTCCAAAGGCGGGGCGGAGACGTATGTCGCCGACCTCTGCGGGCGTCTGGTTGCGGCGGGTCACGAGGTCGATCTCTACGCCAGTCAGTGGCGTGAAGGGGTCTTTTCACGTGAGGTTCACACCGTCAAAGTTGAGCCACGCGGTTGGACCAAGCTCGGTAAGATCTGGAACTTCGCCGTTGATGCCGAAGCTCTCAGACTTGCTGCTGATCACTACGACTGTACGATCGGATTCATCAATACCTGGGGAGACGATGTTCTGATCCCACAGGGGGGCGTCCACGCCGCCAGTCGTGAAGCCAACGCACGACGCTTCGCCCCCGGTTGGTCGAGGAATCTGTATACCCTCTCGAAGCAACTCAATCCCAAACAGCTCTTGCTCTATCGATCGATCGAACGACGCCAATATGACCCAGAGCGTGGGACCAAGATCGTCGCGGTCAGCAAGATGGTTCAAGGGCATCTCGAACGATTACTCAAGGTCGCTGCCGACCGGGTGCGTGTGATCCCCAACGCGATCGATGCCGATCGGTTGCGGGTCGCTGACCCTGCCGCGACCCGTCGAGCCTTTCGCTCCGACCACGGTCTCAAGCCCAACGATCTCACGGCCCTGTTCGTCGGTCACAACTTTTGGCTCAAGGGTCTGAAGCCGCTGCTTCAGTCCCTCAAGCTCCGACGAGATCGCAATCCTGGTGCCCGTCCGATCCATCTCTTGGTGTGCGGAGGGGGGAATCTCGGCCCGTTCCGGCGCATGGTTGAGGAACTGGGTCTGGCTTCGGTCGTTAAGCTGATTGGCTTCCAGGCCGATATCCGACCGAGCTTCCACGCCGCCGACTTCTTCGTGTTACCCACCTATTATGATCCCTGTTCGCTCGTGGTCTTCGAAGCGCTCGCATGCGGCTTACCCGTGATCACAACCGGGTGCAACGGCGCTGGCGAACTGATCACCCCCGGCCGACAAGGATATGTGGTCGAGCATCCCGAGATGGTCGATCGGCTGGCGGATGCCCTTGACCAGATGACCGATGATGGAGCCCGTGCGGGAATGGCCCGAGAGGCCATTTCCTTGGGTCGGGAACAGTCGTTTGACCTGCACGTTTCTCGACTTCTCGACCTCTGTCGTGAGGTCGCAAGTCACAAGACTGGGCGGACGCCTCATAGTCGAACCAAGTCTCTCCATTCCGAGCTAAGCCGAGAGAATTCGCACAGAAGCTAATATCAAATTTTCGGTACTGTTCTGGAGGTCGAGATGCAAGCGATCGTGCTCGCTGGTGGTAAAGGGACGCGGCTCCGCCCGTTCACTGCGGTCTTCCCCAAGCCGCTGATGCCGCTGGGTGACGCCGATCCGATGCCGATCATGGAAGTCGTCCTCCGTCAACTCTCCCGGTTCGGCTTTAAGGATGTTACGGTGATCACCGGCTACCTTACCGAACTGATCGAGGCCTTCTTCGGCGACGGCAAGAAGTTCGGGACCTGCGTGGATTACCGACGCGAGCTCACTCCGCTCGGGACCGCAGGCGGCCTCACCCTCTTGCCACGCCCGAAGGAGCCGGTCCTGGTGATCAACGGTGATATCTTGACCACGCTCGACTTCGCTGCAATGTATGAGTTCCATTGTCGCCGAGGTGCGGCTGCCACCATCGCTTCGTACCCTCGCGAGGTTCGTATCGACTTTGGCGTCCTTGATTTTGGGGATGATCCGCATATCCTCACAGGGTATCGCGAGAAGCCTGAGTTCTCATTTCAGGTGAGCATGGGTATCTATATCCTCAGCCCTTCAGCTTGGGATTATTTGACTCCTGGTCAAGCGATGCCGATGCCCGACCTGCTGGAGACGATGCGTGGCGACGGCTTGCCGGTCCACTGCTTCAAGCAGAACTGTTACTGGCTTGACATCGGTCGACATGATGATTATGCCACGGCTAACGAGATTTTCGAGTCGCGCCGGGGATCGTTCCTTGGTATCGAGACTGAACGTACCAAGGTCAAGGTGGGACGCGACCAGTGATTGCGACCATCCTCTCCCTACTCGCGGTAGTCCTCGCGTACCTGATCGGGGCGATCCCGTTCGGCCTGTTGATCGCTCGTGCGGTAAGTGGGATCGACATTCGCACTGTGGGTTCGGGCAACATTGGGGCGACCAATGTCGGTCGGACCTTGGGCCTGCGCTGGTTCGCTGTGGTCTTCGTATTCGACTTCGCCAAGGGGTATTTACCGACGATCTTCCTGCCTCGATTGCTGAATACCGTCGGTTACCCCGGCCCACCCTGGTTGGCGGTTGTGATCGCGCTGGCTGCGATCGTCGGTCATAATTTCCCTGTCTACTTGGGGTTCAAAGGGGGAAAGGGAGTCGCCACGAGCCTTGGGTCGGTCTTCGCCCTCGAACCCATTGCGGGGATGGCGGCAGTTTGTGGTTTCGTCTTCTTCTTGTTGATCACCAAGTTCGTCTCGATGTCATCCATTCTAGCGGCCATCGTGTTCGCATTTGTCTACTTCAAACAGTACCCAACACCTTGGGATTCCACACACGGACCGATGAGTGTTGCGACCATTGCCCTGCTCGTGATGATGGTCGTTAGACACCGCGCGAATCTTGCCCGCATCGCAGCGGGAACTGAAAATAAGGTCCAGTTCCGAAGGAATCGTGCGCCAAAAGGCAGTGTTCATATTCGTCTTCTGCTCATCCTGACCCTTCTCGCCACGGTTCTCTTTACGACCCTATGGTCGATGACAAGGCGTGCTGAGGTCGTGGTTGGCTCGTATCGCTTCCATGAAGTAACACGGGCCGCGACCGGTCACCAACGGGCCGATCGGCTTGCGTTCGCCCAGCACGGAAAGATTCTGGCGGTCAACTGCCCTCGGTACAACCGAGTCGTGCTCTACGACGTCACCAAAGCGGGTTGGCTCAATAAGCGGCACGACTTAGGGCTTGAAGGGCGGCCAGTAGCACTCCTGGCGACAAGTGAGCATTTGCTCGTGCTTCAACGGCCAACGCTCGACCATCGACACCTTGGTCCAGGTTGGTTCGATACATTTGACTTCGACGGTAATCTCGCGAGGCCCCGCCGATACGTGGGCTATGACCCCGACGATTTTGCGACCCTACCTGGTGAACGACGACTCGTGGTTCTGCACTCCGGGAAGGCGGAAGGCGAGTCGAATCGCCCTTCCCCCGATCTGACAGTCCTGGACCTCGACACACCCAGTTCGATCGATGAATGCCCACGCGTCGTCTTCGATAAGCCTGGCGATGATCCCGAACGGATCCGACTGGCAGCCGACGGTCGATCGGCAGTTGTGACGTTCCGCTACCTGAATGAAGTTGCCAAGCTCGACCTTTCCGACCTCGCCTCGCCCCGAACCGTTGAGCGGGTGCCCTATAACGATCTCATACCACTTGCTGAGAACCCCGAGCGCGAGACCGTGGCACTCGCGCCTGGGATCGTTCTGCAAACATTACCTGATGGGTCAGCCCTTCGGGTCTACGGCGAGGCCGATGGAGTGGTCCCCTTGTTCGGGCCGCTCAAGCTCAGCAATGTCCGACCCAACGGCATGGCGGTCAGTACTGAGCGAGGTTTGATCGCGGTCGCGAGCAAGGCGGGCAGCGTTCATTTGATCGTGGCCGCCCCGGTCGAGCCCGCCGTCGCGGTTGTGGAAGGATCAAGTTTCAAGTAGCGGATGTTGCGAAACTCGGTGCCGTTGCCATGATTCTGCAGCCCGAAGTAACCTTTGAGCGGGGGCGTTCGCAAGGTCGGATACTGGTCGAGCATCGTATCCATGACCTGCTCCCCGTTCGACCAGACTTCGACCCGAAGGCCACGGCAACGGATCGTCCACTTGTTCCACTGGCCTGCGGGGTGGGTCGGGTTGGCGCTCGGCGCGGCATGGCGATAAAGCGAGCCGCTATGGTACTTGCTGACCCTGCCCGGATCGTCGGACGACTGCAACTCGAGGCCGGTTCGTGATGGCCAGTCGAGCCCTCGGGTCGGAACAACCATCGAGTTGGCGAAGGTTGGCGGTAGGAACCAATCGACTGGCTTCGAGCGGAGGAAGACCCCCGAGTTCCCTCCCTTCGAGACACGCCACTCCAGGGTCAGGATGAAGTCGTCGAGTTCGATCGGTGCGCGAAGCCACCCATATTCATCAGGTCCGGGTTTACATGCGATCACCCCTTGCGACCACGTCCAGGTCGAGGGTCGTTGTGACATCTCGGCAACCCAGCCGGCAATCCCATTCTCAGCCGGATTGACGAAGCGTCCGTCGACCTTGGGCTCGGCTTCAGGCGCGTGGCCAAGTGGGGTTGGGCCTTGCGAATTCAGGCTCTTGTCGATCGCCTCGTGGGCCATATCCCACTCCAACAACGTGCAACCTTTTCCGATCCCATGGAACAAGTTATCGAAATAACCTCCCTCGTGACCGAACAACTTGTACAAGGGCTTGGCGGTATCACGAATCACATCAATACCCGAGACATCCCAGGATGTGCCGCGATCACCGACCAGGTGCCAGATCGTGCGAGGAGTCGAAAGAGCAAATAGGACTTCGGCATCATAAGACTTGAGCATCGTCTTGATCCAGGGCGCGGCTTCGTCTTCTTTGAGAGCCCCACTTGCCAGAAGATCGGCAAATCTGGGGGACCCACTGATCACTGCGCCCCCTTTGATATCGGCGTTGAGAGCCATGAGCCAAGTCGCCCGGGTCGCGCCTTGATCGATCCCCACAACCGCGATCCGATCGGGATCCACATGAGGCAACCCTCGCAGGAGCCGAAGCGCAGTCTCATCGCGAGCGATCAGTTCGCCAAGCCGGGGTCGTCGACCTGGCAACGTAGGTTTCCAGAGATTCGGATCCGCAGGCTGGGCAACCCGCACGACCACATAGCCACGAAGCGCCAGTGACAGGGCGGTCGGCTTGCCGTCAGGTCCAGGCTTGGACATATCGAGCTTCAAAACAGGCAAGCCATCTTCAAGCAGCAGGACTGCGGGCCACTTCTTGCTTGGGTCGAAGCCCTTTGGCAAGACTTCCACCGCCCGTACTGTATTGGTTTCGGAGTTGAGCAGGAGTTCCACCTGGGCACATCCCCCTTCAAGAGGCTGGGCGTCAGGCTCTTCAGGCCTTGCGTCGACCTTGGGGTTCGGTAGCTCCAGGAGCTTGCGAAGGTCCTCCCGGATCTCGACCCGGCGCTGCTCCCATTCCGCCTTAGTTTTGGGCTGTTGGAAGCCATCGGCATGGACGAATGAGGTCAGGATGCCGACGAAAAGCAGGGATACGAAGGCGCGGAAGGCCATGGACAAAGTCCTCGCCAATGAGTGTGTCATGTCGTAGTGACTTGAGGTTACGACCGATGTTAACGGACAAGTCGCGACTCTGCCAGGGCCACAGTTGGCTTCCCTTCGGTTGCAAGCAGGGTTATTCTCAAGGGTATGATGCCGATCAATCCAATAAGCGACCCGCCACGATTCTGCACCCGATGCGTGCAATCGCGTCCGTCCACCGACCGTGATCTCTGTTTCCGGTGCGGCGAGACTCTGGTGAACCAGGGCTATTGTCAGGTCTGTGCCCAGTATTGGTTGCTTGCTCAAGGGATCCCCTGCCCTAAGCATGAGCTTCCACTCGAGTCACCGCCGCAAGTCTTGGGTCCTGACTCGGAGCACTCCAGCACCTGGGTGACTGTGAAAACATATAGCCATCCCTTTGAGGCTGAGGCCTCGCGTCTTCGCCTCGAAGCGGAAGGAATCCCGACCTTTCTTGATGGGTCGCGGATGGGGACGAACACCCTCTACCATGTGGCGACCGGCGGGATCAAACTTCAAGTTCCGACACTGTTAGTCGATGACGCGCGGGTACTGCTGGCTCAGTCGTGGTCGATGCCCCCGGTCGATGACCTCGACGACGCCTGGGAGGATCTCGGCGCGGCACCGGGAGATATCTTCACTTATGTTGCATTTCGAATCGCCGTGGTACCAATCCTGCTAGGTTTGGTCCTCATAGCGATCTTTGGATATATCGCAACATCCCGATAGAATCATCATCTCAGACCAATGCTAATCCGTATCTTCGCCGAAGAAGAACCTGCCTAGCCCGGCGAAGAAGCCGCGCTTGGGTCGAGCGGGTTTCGCGGGTTCCAGGGTCGAGCTTTGCAGGCGGACCGCAGTATCCCGAGTCGCCACCACGGCGAGAGTTCGATTTGCGGCATGGTCGAGGTGGCCAAGGACCCGACTCGGTTCATCGAGCTGGTCAGTTGCCAGCCGGTCGCTGAGTGAGTTCGCGTGTCGACCGGATTTGCGGCAATCCGCCAGATAATCCATCAATGCCGACCGACCTGCCGCAGATCCATTGAGGAGTGAATGAACCCATAACCATGACTCGCGGTAGTCGCCAGGCGACATGTCGCGCACGGTTCCTAAGTGTTCGAGCCGATTCAGGTTCGGCTCAAAGCCCTTGTCGCGTTCCTGAACCAGCCTCTGGTAGTGCTCGGCGTTCAGTCCATGCGACTCCGGAGGAACCTCAAAGTATTCAGCGAGCCCCTCATCGAGCCAGATCGGCAGGTCGCCAACCGCAAGGTTCAAGAGGGCGTGGGTCGCTTCGTGCCGTAAGTCGATCGCCAGGTGATCACCACGATATGTGTAGACTTCGCGTTTTATACCTTGCGCCAGGAAGAACGCCCGGCGCTGGGGTAGCTCGGGATAGTAGATCGATAGAAAGTGGGTAAAGGATTCCCGGTCACTGAGGATGAAGATCTTGACGGGGTTGTCCCCCGCGTCGATCGGCAGTCCCAGCGTGGTCTCAACCTCCTGGCTCAAGCTGTGAAGACCCTTCATCACCGGGTCGGCTGCCGGCAAGGGGAAGTTCGTGGCAACCTCATAAGGGCCAGTTCGGTTGATGAACCGCGTTGGCACGAGGCTCTCCCCTTGGGTTCGGCCAACGGTCGCACAGCCACCACACATGAGCAGGCATGTGAGCAAAAGAGCAAATTTCGGGTTTGGGAAGGGTGCAGATCGATTATGCATCACGAAGCCTCGACAAGAGCGACGTCCGATTCGTGTTACGACAACGGTCGGCCACTCCGCGCATTACGCTCGGTTTTCGAGACAGATCCGCGTTCCACCTCTCGCCAGACCAGCTTCCAGGCTTCGGGCTGATCGACTGGGCATTCGCCATAAGTGCGCAAGAACCGGAGGCGGTCGGTCCGGGTGAGTCCTTCAATTTGAGACATGCTGACATTGATACGCGTTAGGTTCTGGATCTTTCGATCCCTGGGAAGCGGGTGGGTAAGTGTCACTCCGACCAGGTCGATGATCGTGAGTTGAGGATTCGCCACATTCGGATCCCCTTCAATCAAGATGTTTGACGATTTCAGATCTCGGTGCGAAAGTGAACGATGATGAAGCGTTCGCACCAATTGGCCGAGTGCTCGGGTCAGGTTGCGAATCTGTGACCGCTGCTGCTCGCTGCTGAGCCCGGGGAGAACCTTGGTCAGATAGTCGGCAAGTGTGATTGAAGGGTCAGACAAGATGGTGACAATGTAGGTCTCCTTCGGTATGCCCGCGAATCCTTTTCGGGCCAGATACGCGAGATTCTGGGGTGTGGGCACCCCCCGGCTTGCCAGGTGTTGACCCGCCTGCCAGGCTCGCCAGGCGCGGGTTGGACGCACGATGTTCCAGAGGACTTCGAGTCGCTTCTTGACATTAAAACGCTTGTAGATGACTCGCGTCGGCTTCCCTTGCACCATCAGGGTTGTCTCGGCGACCGTTGTGGTCCGCGAATCTTTGAGGATCGTGGTTGCCGGCCAGGAGAATGGCGCATCGAGATCGAAGAGGAGCCGATTGACCTCGGTGCGATCAAGGTCCCGGCTGGCGATCGCGCGATGGTTCGCCTTGCGGTCGGTGGCGAAATATTTATTGCGGCCATGGCAACGCCGACCCCAACGTTTCCAGAGTCGCTCCGCCCACGAACGCGTTTCGAGTTCGATCGCGCGGGCGAACTTGCGAGCGTCAGGGAAGACCTCGGTCCGTGCTGCCAGATACTGCTTGAGGAATCGCGCCCGATCGGTGTGGCTGGATCGGAGCCAGAAATAATGATTTAATTGAGCGAGATTGGTCTGCGCATCTTGATGACAGACCTTCTTCACGACCCGTAACGCATCAAGATCGATCATCGTCAATTGGGGGTGATCGTCGTCGCCCAGTCGAACTAGGACATTGCCAGGATGGAAGTCATGATGGAGGAAGCCTGCCTCGTGAAGTCTGGCGGTGAGGGTCGCTAGTTCACGAGCAATCGATCGTCGCAGAGAAGTCTGGCGAACCTCATCGAGCTGGGGGAGTTCGGTCTCGACGAACGTATCAAGAGGAGTCGTTCCTTCGATTGCTGGCGTAATCAGGTAGTTTTCCAGCAAGAACTGGTGTTTCCGTTGTTCGCCAAGCGCGATCGGCGTGATCGTCGGAACTCCGGCGTCCGACAGAGTTTTCGCGCGCTTGCCTTCGTTTCGGCCTTTGCCCCTACGAAACCACTGACGAAGGACCGCCCGCCCGTTGGGGACAAGGAAGTGCTTCACATAAACCGATCCCGTTGGCAAATCGGCGCGATAGACAACCCGATGTGGGCCGGACTTTACGGTCGCAAGTTGACCGGACGCTCGCCATTCCGTGAGCTTGAGGCCATCGGGGCCGATCAATGCCTCGGACCACTCGGGGCGGACCCACCAGCCGACATCACCCGACTTCGACCATCGCCACGCCGGTTGGGTGAACAATGGCTCGTCAGAAGTTGCAGAGTGTTGTGAATTTATAATTGACATTACGCGATTCCGATTCGAGTCAGTTCGTCGTGAGAGGTCGCGTCGCATGAGAAGTTGTCATGATCACGTTTGGCCGGTTCAGAGCCCGCCCTCCGGCGACCGTGGAGACAAATGTGGATGACCACGCGTCGATCGAGTAGCGGCTGTCGATCATCTGCCGGGAGGCACTGCCCATCGCCTGGCGGCAATCGACGTCCGTAGTCAATAAGTTCAGGGCGTGGACCCAATCATCCACAGAACGAGGCAGAAATCCGTTAACACCAGGCTCGATCATCTCCGAGTGGACGCCAATGGGATTCGCGACCACCGGTAAACCCGCAGCGCCGTATTGGAGCACCTTCAGCCCGCACTTGCCTCGACTCCATAGATCATCAGGCATCCAGCCGAGTCCTACATCCGCCCGACTGAGATCCTCGGCTTCGGTCGCTTCGGACCAAGGGACTTCAATGACTTGGATGTGCTGGAACTGAGGGAATCGGTCGCAGATGATCCGTAACCGAAGGCCCGGAACGCGTTCACCAAGCTGTTCCCAGAGCCCCCGCTCGCGCTCGAGTCCTTGCAACGTACTCGACGAACCGATCCAGGTCAGCTCAAGTCCTTGGGACGTGAACTTGTTGACATTGAGGGGATATCGAGCGGGTTCCACACAAGTGGGGATCACCCGGACTCGCTTGGGTTTGGCTCCCTGGCGGAGGGCACAATCGGCGAGAAAGTCGTTGCCGGCGATCACGGTATCGCTGAGTTTCACAGTCTGGGCGAACCGGGCAGCGCGACGGCGGCTGATCGGGCCTCGGGTGTCAAACGAGTCTCGATAGAGAACGGCATCGTCGTAGTCGAAGATCAATCGCCGAGCGAACTTTCGCAAGATCCCAAGTTGCCAGAGCGGCAACAGCTTGCGCTGGAGTAGGACGACGTCGAAATGTCGAGCGGAGGCGAGCTGCCACGTTCGCGTGATCGACGACCGGCTGAGCCCGACGGTCGTGAGATTCACCGACGCCTGCCGAAGCGCGGGCTCGAACGCCCGGATGCGGTATCGGCAGCAGACGTGATCAGGCGCATCGACCAGCGCAAGAACCTTCATCCCGGTCCGTCCTCCCTGACGGTGCATCCTCTGCGGAGTCCTTCTCGCTGAGGGAGCGCCGGGAAGTTAACCGGTTTGCCCCATCCTGCCAAGACGAATCGCCAGCGATGAACCGAGAGTCCGACCTGGGCTCGCTGGGACAGACCCATCGAGCATGAATAATCGATCCAAATTGCCAATGGGTTCGTTCGGTAGAGCAGAGCAGATCAGGCCGTTTGACGGGCGAGATACTCTTGGTGTCGAGCGTCAGCTTGACGCTGTTTTCGATAAAGCCGGTTGCCGTTCGTTGGTGCCGCTGCCTCGACCGGAGTCGCGAGAGCCGGAACTGGAATCGGCGTGGGTTCGACCTTGATCTCAGCGGCAGCGGGGATGTTGGCCGCGAGCGCCGGGGTTGTGGCCACCACGGGCTTTTCGACCTTGGGTTGGGGCGGTTTTTCAAGCTTGGCAGCACGTTCCTTCTTATCGGTCTTGATAAAGTTCAGCGACCGCTGGAACTCGCGGACGGCCTTGGTCTCATAACGACGGAAGAGGACGAGGTTGGAATCCGTATCGATCGAGAGCCCCACCGTGTGCCGCTCGCGGAGGACGGTATTTTCTTCGGCAGAGTTGGCCTGCTCAGCGGTCAAGGAGGCGATCTCAGCCTGGATCAGCTCGCGGGCTGGCATGCTCGATTCGAAGATTTCCTGGAGTTCCGTCATCCCCGACCGCAGGCTCTTGGGCTTTCCCAAAAGGTCGAGCGCGGCGTTCGTCTCGGTCTCGGTCCACCGCCTGAGCCCCTGCATCGGGTGGGGCACGGCGAGGAGGAGATGCTGCCAGCGTGCAATCATCCAGTCTCGACCAGCCGGGGTGGCTCGCAACTGCCGGCATACGTAAACGGGATTGCGTTTCAGGGTGGCCCCGAGATCGGAGGCGTTATCATGGCGTTCGACGTCCCACTTCGGTCCCGAATCCGCAGCGACCTTGGCGATCTCGATGATCCGACTGGTCTCGGCCATCTGGCAACGTTCGATCCGCAGTGACGCAACTACGGCGAACTCGACATGGAACTGCTGGAGCACGTTCTCGGGGTTGAGGATGGCCTTCCAGTCTTCGAGTCGCTGTTCGAGCTTGTCGGCAAGCTCCATCGGCAGAGTAGACGTGGATGCAAGGCCATGTTTGGTCGCATTCTGCCGCGCTTTGAGCTTCCCCTCATCGGACGTGGGCCCGGTGCTGAGGGTTGCATTTCGCCGATTGGCCTCGACTTGTTTCATCGTCGTCATCGTAAGGTTCCTTCC
>JANXSX010000174.1 GCA_025356475.1 Isosphaeraceae bacterium
GCAGTTGGTGCGCGCGTTTGGATTCGTCCGGAGTTGCTCAAGGCCCCCAGGACACCCCGAACTACCAGTTCAGGCCATAGATTGCCTTTCCAGACAGCGATCTTTACCCAAATTCGCGCACCAACTGCCGATCGCTCAGAAAATCTTCGATGTCAAGCGAATTTTCCTTGGAATTGTGGTCGTGATTGAGTATAGTTCATGTTGATCGGCTCCCTCAGTAGGCTAGCTTCGGCTAGTGAACTTGAGTTTGCGCCCTGTGTCATGAGGTCTCCGGGCTTGCATCTTGGAGTCACTACCATCGGTCCATGGAGGCTGCCGGATTGTTATCACCGGCCAGGACGGTCGTTTTCCCGCGCTGGTTCGCCCGACCTAAGGCGGATCATTTCGCGGGTATCCTCGTTTCACGACCTTTCGAGTTTGCTTTCGACTTGGTCATGGTTTGCGCTTGAAGATCTGTTGCGGCCCCTGCGCCGCCATCGATTGTCGTTTACCTAAAAACTATCGAACGCCAGCGTTGACGTTCCCCCGAAACCAACCCGCTTCGGCACCCCCACGGCGTGCAGAGGAGAGTGTCTCGTGAGCATGGGCGAAAGTGCCTACGATCGCATTAACGACTACGGGGCCGTCAAGATCGGGCTAGCCAGCCCGTATGACATCCGGAGTTGGTCGTTTGGCGAAGTCAAGAAGCCCGAGACGATCAACTACCGGACCTACAGGCCTGAGAAAGACGGCCTGTTCTGCGAACGTATCTTCGGTCCTGAAAAGGATTGGGAATGCGCATGCGGCAAGTACCGGGGTATGAAGTACAAGGGCATGATTTGCGACCGTTGCGGAGTCAAGGTCACCCACTCGCGCGTTCGTCGCAAGCGAATGGGCCACATTGAACTCGCGGCTCCTGTCGTCCATATCTGGTTCTTCAAGGCAATGCCCAGCCGGCTGGGTACGTTGCTCGACATGAAGACCTCGAGCATGGAACGGATCATCTACTTCCAGGACTACGTGGTTGTCGACGCAGGCGACACGCCTCTTAAGGAGCGCCAGCTCCTGACGGAAGAAGACTTCCGGAAGGCTCGCGAGCAGTTCGGCGACTCGTTCCAGGCCGACATGGGGGCCGACGCTGTCCGTAAGATGCTCGCAAGGCTCGACCTCGTCACCCTCTCGAAGCAACTTCGCCAGGAATTGACCGAGACTTCGAGTAAGCAGAAGCTCAAGGACCTCACCAAGCGGCTCAAAGTTGTCGAAGCTCTCCGCGATAGCGACAACCGTCCCGAGTGGATGGTCCTCGAGTGCATTCCCGTCATCCCGCCCGACCTGCGCCCGCTCGTCTTGCTCGACTCGGGGAACTTCGCCACCAGCGACTTGAATGACCTCTACCGTCGTATCATTAACCGGAACAACCGGCTCAAGAAGCTCGTTGACCTGAACGCCCCTGAAGTTATCATCCGTAACGAAAAGCGGATGCTTCAGCAGGCTGTCGATGCACTTTTCGACAACAACCGCTGCAAGCGACCAGTGCTAGGGTCGAGCAATCGCCCGCTCAAGTCGCTGACCGACATGATCAAGGGCAAGCAGGGCCGGTTCCGCGAGAACTTGCTCGGCAAGCGCGTTGACTATTCGGCACGGTCGGTGATCGTGGTCGGCCCCGACCTCCGGCTCCACCAGTGCGGACTCCCCAAGAAGATCGCGCTCGAACTCTTCCAGCCGTTCATCATCCGTCGCTTGAAGGAACTCGGCTATGCCGACACCATCAAGTCGGCGAAGAAGATGCTCGAACGCAAGGTGGAAGAGGTTTGGGATATCCTCGAAGAGGTTATCCACAACCACCCGGTCCTTTTGAATCGCGCACCGACCTTGCACCGAATGGGGATCCAGGCGTTCGAGCCTGTCCTTGTCGAAGGCAACGCGATCCGGATTCACCCGCTGGTCTGCAAAGGTTTCAACGCAGACTTCGACGGCGACCAGATGGCGGTCCACCTCCCGCTCTCGATCGAAGCCCAGGTCGAAGCGATGACGCTGATGATGTCGACCAACAACATCTTCAGCCCTGCGAACGGCAGCCCGATCATCAGTCCGACCCAAGACATCGTCATGGGCTCGTACTATGTGACCGTGTTTCGTCCCGGCGAGCCTGGCGAAGGGATGATCTTCTCGTGCCCCAACGAGGTCTTCCTGGCGTTCAGTCAGAAGAAGGTCGGCGTTCACGCGCAGATCAAGCTTCGTCTGCCCCCATCGAAGAAACTCAAGGGCGAAGGCGAGAAGGAGTTCACTCCGGGGATGATCATCAAGACCACCACTGGTCGGGTGATCTTCAACGATATCCTGCACGCCAAGATGCCTTACTACAACTACGCGTTGGGGCAGAAGCAGCTTCAGGGGATCATTGCCGACTGCTATCAGATCCTTGGCCGAGCCGAGACGATCAATCTGCTCGACGCGATGAAGGACCTGGGCTTCCGCGAGTCGACCCGTTCCGGCCTCTCGTTCGCCACCGACGACCTCAAGACTCCCGCTTCAAAGGATGCGATCCTTGCCGAAGCGGAGAAGCAGGTCGCCAAGGCCGCTAAGCTCTACCAGCGCGGGATCATTACGGAGCAAGAGCGATATAACCAGGTCCTCGACTTCTGGACCCATGCTCGTGAACAGATCACGGCTGAGATGATGGAGCAACTCCGCAACGACGTCCGCGACGGCCAGGTTTACTTGAACCCTGTGTTCTTGATGGCCGACTCGGGTGCTCGTGGTGGTGTCGAACAGATCCGCCAGTTGGCCGGTATGCGTGGTTTGATGGCCAAGCCCTCGGGCAAGATCATTGAGACCCCGATCAAGGCGAACTTCCGCGAAGGCCTGTCGGTGCTCGAGTACTTCAGCTCGACACACGGTGCCCGTAAGGGGTTGGCAGATACCGCACTCAAGACCGCAGACTCGGGTTACCTGACCCGAAAACTTTGCGACGTCGCTCAGTCGGTCGTCATCACCTGCGAAGATTGCGGCACTTCACAAGGCATCACCAAAGGTGTTGTCTACAAGGGTGAAAAGGTCGAGGTCTCGCTCGTCCAGTCGATCCGCGGCCGCGTGAGCCGGGTCAATATCGTCAACCCGATCACCGATGAGGTTGTCGTTCGCGAGAACGAGATGATCACGGTGGCCGCCGCCCGTAAGCTCGAAGAGATGCAGATCGAGAAGATCCAGGTCCGGAGCCCGATGACCTGCGAAGCCTCGCTGGGCATCTGTCGACGCTGCTACGGGATGGACCTCGCGACCGGCCAGCTCGTCGAGCAGGGCATGGCCGTCGGGATCATCGCCGCACAGTCGATCGGCGAGCCGGGGACCCAGCTCACCATGCGAACCTTCCACATCGGTGGAACGGCTGTCCGCGGGATGGAAGAGAAGGACGTCAAGTCCAAGCGTGAAGGGTTGATCAAATACGTCGGCATTAGCATCATTGTTAATGACGAAGGTAAGAAGATCGCCTTGACCCGCAACGGTGAAATCCAGATCCTCGACCCCAAGGGACGTGAGATCGAGAAGTACGACGTCCCCGACGGTGCGGTGATGTTGGTCGATAACGGCCAGCAGATCACCAAGGGAACCACTCTCTGCGAGTGGGACCCGCACAATATCCCGATCTTTACCCAGGTCGGCGGTAAGGTGAACTTCGAGGATATCGTCGAAGGTGAAACCATGAAGGTCGATATCGACCCATCGGGGCACACCCGGCGGACGATCATCGAACATAAGGGCGACCTCCACCCGCAGATCCTCATCAAGGACGCTGAAGGGCGCACTCTCGATTACTACTACATCCCGGAACGTGCTGGGATCGAAGTTGACGACGGCCAGATGATCACCGCCGGTACCTTGGTCGCCAAGACCCCTCGCGAGGTCGGCGGTACTCAGGATATCACGGGTGGTCTGCCCCGAGTCACCGAGCTATTCGAAGCTCGGCGGCCCAAGGAACCGGCGGTCATCGCCGAGATCGACGGTCGGATCGAGCTGATGGAGGAGAAGCGTCGCGGCAAGCGGACGATCCTCGTCAAGAACGAGAGTGGCATCGAACGCGAGCACCAGGTTCCCCACGGTAAATACCTTCGGGTGCATGGTGGCGACCGGGTCCGTGCCGGTGAGGCACTCGTCGAAGGACCGTTGGTTCCTCACGACATCCTGCGAATCTCGGGTGAGGAAGCGGTTCAACGCTACCTGCTCCGCGAGGTTCAGAACGTCTACCGGACCCAGCGCGTCGAAATCGACGACAAGCACCTTGAGATCATCCTCGCCCAGATGCTTCGCAAGGTCCGTGTCGAATCGGTTGGCGATACCGGTTTGTTGCCCGGTTCGATCATCGACAAGTTCGAGTTCCGTGGCAAAAACCAGGAACTCATGACCTGTGTGAAGATCAAAGATCCTGGCGATACGGACTTCCGCCAAAGCGACATTGTGCCTCGCGACCACTTCGATCAGGAGAATCTCCGGGTCGAGCAGTCGGGGGGTCGCAAGGGCGAGTGGATCAAGCCCAAGCCCGCCTCGGCAAGCACCCAGCTCCTGGGCATCACCAAGGCCGCTGTTCAATCCGAGAGCTTTATCTCGGCGGCTAGCTTCCAAGAAACGACCAAGGTTCTGACCGAGGCCGCACTCGCGGGCAAGGTCGATTACCTGGTCGGGCTCAAGGAAAACGTGATCCTTGGTCACCTTGTGCCGGCCGGCACCGGGTTCCATACCCATCAAGAGGCCGAGGTCCGAATTCGGCCCGAAGCTCTCGAAGCCCTCGCCGAGAAGGGCCCCGGCTACGCTCGTTACCCACGAGATGAAGCCGCAGCCGCAGGCAAAGGACACTAAGTCGAGGCTCAGAACGAGTTCGGAATCGACTCCGAACTCGTGCGACTCTCAACCAAAAGCACGGCCCGCCTTCTCCTCTCTACGAGGGGAAGGCGGGCCGTTTCTGTTAAGCGTGGGATCTTCAATCTCCGGTCGATCCACAGGCTTCAGGACTTGTTGCGAAGGGCATCAATGAGCATCTGTGTGGATCGATCCCACTGGAACGTCAGAGCTCGCTCATGGCCTAGGTTGACTCGGCGTTGTCGTTCGACTGTGTCATCAAGCAGGTTGCGGAGAACTGCAAGCAAATGATCATCACTCGTGGGATCAAAATACCACGCAGCATCGCCGCCCACTTCGGGCAAGGCGGTCGAGTTAGAGAGAGCAACAGGGCAGCCGACCGCCATCGCCTCGATCGCTGGGATCCCGAAGCTTTCGCATAAGGACGGGAAGACCAGGGCGACCGCTTCCGAATAGGCCGCGCGAAGGACCGTGTTCTGACGATATCCGGGCATCCGGATCAGGGCTTTAGGACCTGCGTTGCTCGCCACCCTGCGCAACATCTCAGACTCCTCCGTTGACCCCGAGCCAAGCAGGACCAGGGCGAGTTCACCTCGCTGGACTTCCGGAAGGCGAGCTGTGGTTCGGATCAATCGTTCGAGGTTCTTCCTACGCTGGAAGTTAGCGACCGAGAGGAGATAGGGCATCCCCAAAGGTAGGCCCAGATCGGCCCGGATTGTTGCCCGTTCGCGGTCGGTGGCCGGCTTGAAGAAGAGATCATCCGCACCGTTAGGGACCTGAGCAATCTTACCTCGCGACATCGGAAAGTGTTCACGCAAGCGTTCGGTATTGAAATGGGAAACCGAGAGAATCAGATCGGCCTCACTAAACACCTTGCCGAGCAGTTGCTTTCGCCGATCGCTACCATAGGTTGCATCCTGGAGGGCGTCATGACTCGTCACCGCCCGACGCGCGGTCTTGGTCGGTAGTACGTATTCCGCAGGCGAGTAGACCCAATCAACGGGACCAGTCCACCACTCAAGCGGCGGCCAGTTGGCGATCCGCCAGAGCCTGAGTGCGTCGCGAGTCCGAATAGGAAGTTCCCTACGAGGCAGGTTGCCCAGAGACTCCCAGAACGCCAGTCCGTCCGGCTCTTGAATTCGTCCCGATACCACATGAAGCTCGATATCTGCACATTTCGACAACCGAATGAGTTGAGCCAGGGCGTGTCGGGTCACGCCGGTCGCATCTTTACAGGCATTGAGGTCGTAGACAAGCCCCAAACGCATGCGAGTTTCTGCACTGTTTGGAATGTTCACGTTGATCGTTGTGGTTGGTCGGGGGACGCGTGACTGACTCATCGACCGAACATCCATGTCCAGACTCCAACAAAATTGACATAGAAGATCGGCAGAAGGGCAAGAAGCACCCCGATCACAACCCAAGACGGCTTCCGGTTGGGTTGCGAGCGATCCTCACGTGAGAGATACTTCCGGCACGACGGACACCACTCCGCGTCGTCGTAAATCTCCTCACTACAGAACGGGCATGGCTGGGTTGAGGTCTCGTCCTCCTCGTCCCATGACCCATCGCCGACATCTGATCCACACGAAGGACACCTTTCGTCATCCTCGTCGATTTTGACCCCACATTGGGGGCAAGAGTAGACCGACTCCCCCTCACGGAGTTGAAAGCAACTGCGACCCATCGCCCTCGCCTCCCAGTAAGGTGTGGAACCACTCGAGGACTGAATCGATAAGGTGGATGACTCGGGAGATTGTCAATCACCGAACGCATAACGAACAATGCACCAGAGGGCCTGGAAGCCATCTTTGATGCCAATATGTTTGCCTTCGCTGTAGTCTCTGCCGTTATAACTACAGGGGACTTCGTAGATGCGACACTTGCGCGCGGGACGACCTTCAAGTTCGGGGAGTCGCAACCGAGCGACCTTGGCAGTCACTTCAGGCTCGAAGCCGAACCGATCACTCTTCAGGGTGATCCGCTGCAAGACCTCACGACGGAAAACTTTGTAACATACTTCCATATCTGTCAAGTTTAGATCTGTAAACATGTTGGAGAGTAGGGTGAGAAATTGGTTGCCCATTGAGTGCCAGAAGTGGAGCACCCGGTGGTTTTCTCCTCCTGCGAACCGAGACCCGTAGACCACATCAGCATAGCCTTCGACGATCGGTTGGATGAGTTTGAGATATTCCGAGGGGTCGTATTCCAGGTCGGCATCCTGAACGATCACAAGGTTGCCGGTCGCGTGCTTGAATCCGGTCCGGAGCGCAGCCCCTTTACCTTGGTTCACCGTATGGAACAGAATGGTCAGATCCGTTTCGGTCTTCTGCCACTCTTGTAGAAGTTCGCGGGTGCCGTCGGTTGAGCAGTCATCGACCAGAATGATCTGCTTCTTGATCGGGACCGCGCGGACTCGCCGGAGAATCTCGTGGATGGTCCGCATTTCTTTATAGACAGGAATCACAACCGATAGGACCAGATCTTCAGGGATTTGATAGAGCCCTAGTCTTCGACACGTTCCCTCCCCAAGCCAAGCGGTCAGTTGCTCAATGCGGTCGCGTTCATCAGCCGGAACGCCAGGATTCGAGGGAGTTCGTGAGTCCATCGCGGAAGCAACCTCCGAAGCAGCAAAAATCGAACGAACTTACGCTCAAATCTGGCTCTGAGTCGAGTTCAACGAGGTCCCATCATACCGATCGGACGCCGTCTCGGGAAAGGACCTCTGGGTCCTGAGCACGGCGGTTTCTTCCTCATGGTCAGGATATGGAGATCGAGGCTGGGTATCTTTCACGTCAACGTTTCCAGGAATGCCGGCCCATAGCCGGTGGTCAAGCGAGGAAGGAGCGATACCACCGGACGAGCTGACACCTTCAAAAATCGGACCCCACCGCAACGTCATGGAGGCTGGCAATCGATAAAAACACGACAACCTGCCAGCCCCACCGCAAATGCGGAGAGCTGTCAGGTCGTCGTGTTGATCGCTGTGCATCTAAGTCTAAATAGACTCAGATGTTGGGATTGACGGCGGGTACGGCGGGTACAGCCGGAACCTTCAGCTCAGTGGCTGGGACCGTTCCGGCGGGGGCGGGGTCGCCGGCGGGGGCAGCGTCACCAGCGGGCGGGGGCATCGGAACTTCGGTCGCCGGGGCGGCGGGGACCTGAGCAGCCGGGGCCATGGCGGGAGCGAACGACTGGGGGGTTCCTTTCGTGGCGGGAACGGCAGCGGGCATCATTTTGGTCGTGGTCAGCGGGGTGCTGTACGACTGGGTGCTAGCCATCGGGCTCTGCGCGGCGGCGTACACCGGAGCGGAGTACGAAACCGAGCTGTAGCAGCCGTAAACGGCCGGGGCCGGGGAGCAAACATCGCACGAAGCGACTACGGCAGGAGCGCAGTGAGCCCGCTTCTTGTGATGGAACAGGCCACCGAACATCTTCTTGTGGCCATGCTTGCTGGTGTGGCAAGAGCTGTAGCAGCTATCGCTATAGCAAGATGAGCTGTAGCAGCTATCGCTATAGCAGCTCGCCACAACCGTGGTGTAGCTCACGCTGTTGCATGAGCTGTAGCAGCTCGAATGACATGAGGCGACGGGGGTTACGTCGCAGCTCTTGTGCTTGCAGCCCAGGCTCGTCAGGGCCATGAGCATCACAATCGTTCCCTGCATCGGTGTTCTCTCCAAGGTGTGGTCAAAGGATCCATCAGACAAAACAGCCAACTGCGAAAATCGCGCCGGACAGTAGCAGTAGGGACCAAATCCCAGCCCGACAACGGTGACCCGAGCGATCAACTGCAGGTCATTCGAGGCGTCGAGTTCATCTGCACAGGCCGTATCTCTTATTTAGATACCCCAAACTCTAAACCCTAAACGATCGAGAAGCAATTCCAAACGGCAAAATGGACCAAAAAACCAGCCAAGGCGAACTGGATTGACTTTTCTGATTTGATGTTCTTTGCCGTTTCACTCGAGTCACTCCACTCGCAAATTGAAGGGCAATCGGGTCCGGCTTAGAGGACAAGCCTGCCTTGCCTTACCCATGTATCTAACCCATTTCCACTCAGATTTAACGGTAGCTATTCAGCGAGCAACGGAATCTGGATCTAGATTTCGAGTCTAGATGGGATCAAAGTGGCCCCGATCTTCCTCATCTTGCGCAATCGACAGACCGGTTCGTGGTCTTCACGGCGCTTGCATGCCTCAGTTGGCCGTTAACGTCGCCTCGGGATTGGCGTGCGGCACTCACCAGCGGACATCGAGCGGTCTCCAATTTCGTTACTCAACGGGATCGGAATGGACCAGGTCGTTCGAAAGCACCCGTTCTAGGCATCGCTTGATCGATCGGCTAGAATTCCAGAATACAAGTCTGGAGGGCGATCGTGGGCCGAAATCACAGCCGTGCATCCGAGATGACCAGCGATTCCGCATCGACTGAGAGCAACCTGCCGCTCTGGGCGACCCGCCTAATCTCACTTGGGCTCCTCTTTCATCTCACTGCGATCGTCGCAGGAGTCCTGGCTGCCCCGCCAGCCTCGGACCTACAGAGGGGCGTTGCCGACCTGTTTGCGCCCTACTATGGCTGGATTGACCAGGGGTATTCCTACCGTTACTACTCCCCGGCCCCCCCGCCAACGCCTGTGATCAAGGCGATTGTTCATTATGCCGACGGTCGGTCGGACGAAACGGTGCGGATTCCCGATCGCAACCTTAAGCCTCGCTTGAGATATCAACGTCAGCTTGCGATTACGAATGCACTCGCTTCGGAATTGGGGAGTGCTAGGCACCAGGAGGATGGCGAGCCGGTCACCTGGGCCTGGGCTCCCGCCTTCGCTCGTCATATCGGCAGATCCCACCCAGGGGCAGTGAGTGTGACACTCACCCTGGAACAACACCTGATTCCCGATCCCGACCTGATCGCCGAGGAGATTGCTCGCACCGGCCGGTCAATCGACCTCGACGATCCTCGCTTTTACACGGTGCCTCAAAGGATCGGAGACTTTCCATGCGAAGGCTCGTGACCGGTCCTTTCGCGTATCTGTTGGAACTCACCAGGGCGATTCGCCAAGGATGGGACCGTTTCTTCTTTAGCCCGGTCGATCCCACGCCTCTCGGCCTAATCCGGCTTGGAACCGGAGCGCTCCTGTTCTGGAGCCTCGCGGTCGCCGGTTTCGATCTCCAAGCCTATTTCGGTAAGACGGGCTGGGCGAATACCGACTACGTCCGTGCAAGGTTGGCCGAGCAGTCCCCGACGGCCTGGTCGTTCTGGTTCTTCGTTCCGGACAACGCCCTCTTACCGGTCTGGGTCGGTTGCTTGGTGGTCCTTGCGTTCTACACCGTTGGGCTCTGGAGCCGAGTGTCCGCGATCCTGGCCTGGGTGATCGCAGTCTCGACCGCTCGACGGACACCGTATTTGCTCTACGGGTTTGACCAGGTTGTCGCAATCTGGGCGCTCTATTTGGCCGCCAGTGGGGCCAGTGGCCAGGCGGTTTCGCTCGACCGATGGATCGCTCGATTTCGAAGTTCTCGGGCGGAGGCTGCACGTCTTAAGAAGGACGGGAAATTCGTGATCCCGGCAGGGGTCCCCGAGTCATCGGTCTCCGCGAACCTCGGTATCCGACTGATCCAGATTCATCTCGTTCTGATCTATGGGATGGCCGGGCTAGCGAAGCTTCGTGGAGAGCCCTGGTGGGATGGATCGGCAGGCTGGGGCCTCGTGGCTGCTGGCGAGTTTCGGCTCTTCGACCTGACCTGGCTCGCCAGCTTCCCTCTGCTCCTTCAACTCGGGACCCACCTCGGGTTACTGATGGAATTGTCCTATCCGATCGCCATCTGGATTCCCCAAATTCGCCCGCTTATGATGGCGCTGGTCGTCCTGATGCACCTGGCGATCGGATTCACGTTGGGGCTTGTCGAATTTTCCCTGGCCATGATTGTCGGGAACATTGCGTTCGCCTCGGGAGCCTGGCTGCGGAGCCTGGCTGCAGGGCAGGGGAGTGGTTCCTATGCCCGTGTCTTATATGATGGCGCGTGCCCTCGCTGTCGAGCTTCGATCGCCCTATTCACCGCTGGAGACCCAGCCCGCCTGATCGAGCCAATCGACTTGACTGCCGTTGATGTGAAGTCCATCAACCCCAGTCTCACCCCTGAAGCGTGCATGCGATCCATGCATGTTGTTCGGACGGATGGGCGAGTCTTTGAGGGTTTTGAGGCCGTCCTTCAGGTCGCGCGATGTGCTCCAATGTTCTGGCCGCTTGCTCTGTTTGGCGTGGTCCCAGGGGTCACCTTTGTGGGACGACGGATCTATCATCGAATCGCGGCGTCAAGACCTCGTGATGTCGTCTGTAACGACGAGGTCTGCGCATTGCCCACAGCCACTGCGCCAAAGTCGTCGACATCCGGGAGGTCCACCGATGAGTCTGAAAGGCCGCGATCCGTCCGACATTGAGTCCAACTCTCAGCCCGAACCACGTAGGCTCTTCCTTCACGAACCTGGTTGGCAGGTGGGGCTTAAGGTCGGAAGTATCCGTGAAAATTGCTACCAGATGGCACCCGGTCAAGAGTACTACCATCGCCTATCCGACGGCGAAATCTACATTGCACGTGCGGATGAGAAGCTCTGCCTAGCATGCGCAGCCCGTCGAGGCTTGCTCTCCTCCGAGGCGAAAAGCCTTCGCGAGGCGATTGCCAGCTTTGAATACGTCGCGCACCTCGACTCGAATCCCGACATCGAACTAGGCCCGGCACCCACGGATTGACGCATCTTGCTCCCAGCCGATCAAAAATGGGCTCGAATTGCTGCGCGAGATTCCCCGGGCCGATTCAGCCTGGCATTGAGCGGCGAACGGAGACGTGCTGCGCCATACCCACTTGGTACAGGTCCTTGCACTGCATGCAGCATTTGAGTCGGAGCGGGAAGGATCACGTTCGAGGACTTCGGGAGCACGATCCGACTTCCGAGTCCCGTCGTAGAGTAAAGCGGCTTTGGCTATGTCTGCGACCATCTTGACTTCTCCTGTCGAAATAGGGATGATTCCTCCTGTCGGAGTGGAAAGGCCGCAATGAGCGTCTCCTCGAAGTGTTACTATGCGCTCAGGGCGATCTACGCCCTCGCCCAGCACGATCGTCCCGAACCGATGAAGATTGCCGAGATTGCCGAGCAGGAGAAAATCCCGATTCGGTTTCTCGAAGTGATCCTCGCTCAGTTGAAGGGGGGCGGGTTCGTGCAGAGCCGCAGAGGGGCTGACGGAGGCTATCGATTGGCTCGGCCTGCGGAAAGCTTGACGGTGGGCGAGATCATGCGGTACGTCGATGGCCCGATTGCCCCGGTCGATTGTGTCAGCCAGATGCGCCCCAAGGAATGTGAATTCCACGGTGAGTGTCACTTCTTCGGATTCTGGGGGCGGGTTCGCCAAGCCATCAGCGATGTCGTGGACAAGACAACATTCGCCGACCTGATCCAGGAGGCGAAAAATCGCCAGCATGGCTATGTCGGTGACTGGACGATATGAGGGAATGGCTTGAACTATTGCATGCTAATATCTCATGAACACCATATACGTCGTGCTAGAGCGATTTCAGGGCCGCTCACTACAGCACTTGTTTTGATGACGCAGGTTTTGCTCTCAGGTTGCGGGTCCTCCGGTCCAACGCCGAGTGGGGCGGACACTCTGACCATCGGCGCGTACTCGGTCGTCCGCGAGGCGCTCCACGATGGCATTCTTCCCGCCTTTCGAGCTCAATGGAAGGCAAGAACAGGCCGCGAGGTCCGTTTCGAAGAGTCGTATAACGCCTCGGGGGCTCAAGCGCGAGCGATCAGATCGGGGTTCGACGCCGATATTGCCATTCTCTCGCTCGAAGGGGATATGACCCTCCTCGTCAAGCAGGGTCTTGTCAAGGAGAGCTGGGACAAGGGACCGAATCGGGGAATGGTCACTCGAAGTCTGGTCGTGATCGGCGTCCGGGACGGGAACCCCAAGGCGATCGTCGATTGGTCGGACCTCGCCAGGGAAGGGGTTGCCGTGCTTTATCCCGACCCGAAGTCGTCGGGAGGTGCCCGCTGGAACATCAACGCGATCTATGGCTCGGGACTGCTCGCGGCTCAGGGCGATCGGGCCGCAGGTCTCGCTCAACTGGCGAGTGTCCAGAAAAATGTTGTGAATATGGATGCATCCGGTCGTCAGAGTATGGCGACATTCGACCGTGGGACAGGCGATGCTGTGGTCACTTACGAAAACGAATTGCTTCTCCAGCGCAAGCTCGGGCGAGGCGCAGCCCCTTATGTCGTTCCCAACTCAACGTTGTTGATCGAGAGTCCCGCAGCGTTGGTCGAGGCCTCGATCGAGCGTCATCGCAATCGCCAACTGGCCGAGGCATTCCTTGAATTTCTCACAAGTAACGAGGGTCAAGAGGTCCTCGTCAAATACGGGTTCCGGCCACTTGATCCGTCGATCGATAATCCAGCTCGACCCCCACTCCCTACAGGGCTCTTTACGATGAAGGATCTTGGGGGTTGGCCGAAGATCAAGAAAGACGTGTACGACGCTGGAGGGATCTGGGATTCCTTATTCATTGGCTCCCAAGTGACGAACAGGGGGAAGTGAAACGATGTCCAGACATGGAATCCCGCATAACTCCTGGACATCGTTAAGCATCAGAACAGGATCACTTCTTTATTTAGCAGTGATGGTCATACTCCCACTTGTGGCTTTGGGTGTCCAAGCCGCCGAGCCCGGCCCTTGGGCGTTCTGGAATGAGTTCACGAATCCGTTTGCTTGGCACGCACTCAAATTGACCTTCACGACCGCTCTGGCGATGGTGGCGATCAATGCGATTACGGGAACGGCGACCGCTTGGGTTCTTGTACGTTATGACTTCCCTGGCAAGGGATTCATGAACGCTCTCATCGACCTGCCATTCGCGGTCCCAACGGTGGTCACAGGCATCATGTTGGTCGCGTTATATGGTCCTACGAGTACCTTAGGCGCGATCATGGGCCAGTCTGGGTTCGCCGTCATTTATCAGGTGCCTGGAATTATCTTGGCACTGTTGTTTGTTACATATCCGTTTGTGATACGCAGTGTCCAGCCTGTGTTGTACGAAATGGATCGTGCCGAAGAGGAAGCCGCAGCGACCTTGGGTGCCGACGACTGGACAATTTTCTGGAGGGTGACTCTGCCGACCCTTTGGCCTGCGATCGTAACAGGGTCCGCTCTGTCCTTCAGCCGAGCGCTCGGTGAATTCGGCAGTGTCGTCATGGTGGCGGGTAATCGCCCCTTGGCCACCAAAACCGGACCGATGTACATCTTCGGAGAAATTGAGAGTGGAAACCGTCATGGTGCAATGGTGGTTTCCGTAGTATTACTCACATGTTCACTCGGAATCTTGATTGTGCTTAATCGTCTTCAGCGACGCGGGGATGAATCGCATGGTCGGTAAACCCCGGTTCGGGTCACTGGGGCGATCGCTCCTCATCCTAGCGGTTGTCGGCTGGTTCGCACTCCTGATTCTTGTGCCAAGTCTGGCCTTGTTCCGAGCGGCGATCTCGGGAGGCGTGGGGGCATTTTGGAGGGCTCTCACCTCTCCAGAGGCGCTGACATCGTTCCAACTGACAATTGGGATTACTCTCATTGCAACTGTGGTCAACACAGTGATGGGACTATTACTTGCACTGGTGCTGACGCGTCATCGATTTCCAGGCCAAACCTTTGTTGATGGTCTTGTCGACTTGCCGTTTGCCGTCTCGCCGATCGTGGCCGGGCTCATGCTTGTGGTCGTCTACGGCCCCAACGGTTGGCTCGGCATACCGCTTAATGCGATCGGCTTCCAGGTTGTCTACGCATGGCCTGGGATGGTTCTTGCCACGATCTTTGTAACCCTCCCGTTCGTGGTGCGCGAGGTTGTACCGGTCCTCCGCGAGTTCGGTGTTGATCAGGAGGAAGTGGCGTACACACTCGGAGCTGGCAGGTGGCGAACCTTCCGAAAGGTGACGTGGCCCTCGATTCGCTGGGGGCTCGCCTATGGAGTGACCCTTACTGTCGCACGCTCCCTGGGTGAGTTTGGGGCGTTACTGGTCGTCTCAGGGAATATTCTGGGACGCACTCAAACGACAACGCTGTATGTTCACGATAGCATCGAAAGCTTCAACACCGAGGGCGCGTATGCAGCCAGTCTGGCGCTCGCAGCGGTCTCCTTCATACTCCTGATCGGCATGGAGTCGCTTCGCCGTCGTGTGGCAATCCGCGAAGGAACCGAGTAACGCAGCCTAACTGACTCTGCCCCCCGTTCAAGGTTGTCCGTGTCTGGGGAGTTTCCCCGCAGCACACTTTTCTGTTCAATTACCTGGCAATCTCCAATGGAAGGGTCAAAAATCAGTGGGAATCCTGGTCCGCAACCTCACAAAGAAGTATGGCGACTTTCAGGCCGTCAATGGGGTCACATTCGAGGTGCCTGCAGGTCAACTCGTTGCTCTGCTCGGACCGTCCGGGTCGGGTAAGAGTTCGATCTTACGGATCATCGCCGGACTAGAGCTTGCCGATACCGGTTCGGTTGAATTGACAGGCGAAGACGCGACCCATGTCCCCGTCCAGCGCCGGGGCGTCGGATTCGTATTCCAACATTATGCCTTGTTTCGCCACATGACGATTCGCGAAAATGTCGCGTTTGGTCTTGAGCTGCGGCGTCCTAAACCGAACAAAGACGAAATTCGCGCCCGGGTCGATGAGTTGCTGGGTCTTGTACAGCTTATGGGCCATGCCGAGCGGTATCCTTCGCAACTTTCGGGCGGGCAACGCCAGCGAGTGGCCCTGGCCCGTGCGCTTGCTCCTAAGCCCAAAGTCCTGCTCCTGGATGAGCCGTTCGGGGCCCTTGATGCGAAGGTTCGCGACGAACTCCGGGCCTGGCTGCGGAGGTTACATGACGAGGATCACATGACGACCTTGTTCGTAACCCATGACCAGCAAGAAGCGTTCGAGGTTGCGGATCAAGTCATCGTCCTGAACCACGGCAAAGTCGAGCAGATGGGGCCTCCCCAGTGGCTCTACGAGCGGCCTGCGACCCCATTCGTGACGGAGTTCCTTGGGTCGGTGAATGTCTTGAATGTCGAAACTGTCCTCACCATGGATCAGCACGGCGATGAAGTCCCGCTGTCGCTCGACCTGCCCGGCTCCGAGGGTGGGAGGGCGGTCTATGTTCGGCCTCATGATCTCGAGGTCCAGCGTCACCGGGATGGGAGACCGTGTTGGCCGGCGCGAATTCGCAGATTGACACCGTTGGGGGGGCTAGCGAGATTGGTCCTGACGCTCCACGACGGAACCGATATTCAAGTTCAGCTCACCCGCCAGCGCTGCCTGGAATTATCACTTGCGCAGGGTGACGATGTCTTTGTGTTGCCAAAAGACCTGAAGGTCTTTCATCAACCTGGCAACTTCGTTGAAAACTATATGATTTGAGTGAGGGGAAGATCTCATGAGTTTCAGCAGCGCGACGATGTGGCAAGACATGTTCGCCCTCTCTCTGCCGATCGCCGAGAAAATCGTCCGACCGATCTTCGTCTATTTGTTCTTGATCTTCTTGCTGAGAATCTTTGGGAAACGCGAGCTCGCGCAGTTGAATCCGTTCGACCTGGTGGTGCTGATTCTCCTGTCGAACACCGTCCAAAATGGGATGATTGGCCAGGACAATTCGGTCACTGGGGGTTTAATCGGCGCTGCGTCGTTGTGTGGATTTAATTATGTCGTTGTCCGTTTCCTCTTTCACCATCGTCGTCTCGACCAGATTGTCGAAGGGCGACCCACCGTCTTGATCAAAGAGGGGGTGATTCAGAGGCGGGCCTTGGCTCGCGAGCTGATTACACGATCTGAACTATCGACGATCGCCCATCGTCAGGGTTTTGCCCACCTGAACGAGATCCACCATTGTGTCCTCGAACCCGGCGGTACATTCTTGATTGTGGGGAATGAGCCTCGAATCTCGGAACTGCACCATGGCGACCTTGTTGAGCGGCTCGATCGATTGGAGAAGCAAATCTCCATACTCGTTCAGGCCCTGATGCCGACAAATCCGAAGACGAAGTAGGGCTCGCATGTCCAAACCGTTCGACGCCGCCTCGAAACAGTTGTTGGAGACGGACCCGACCTCATGGCTAATCTATGCCGGTTTCACCCCGAACGGCCCCGTCACGGTGATCGACGCGGATCTCTCGACAGTGACGGCAGAAGCCGATAAAGTTTTTTTGGTGGAGGCATCCGAGCCCTGGATCGCTCACCTGGAGATCCAGGCAAGCCGAGACGTCTCGCTCCCGGAGCGGATGTTGAGGTATCATGTTCTCTTACGGAGCCGTCATAAGATGCCGGTCAGGAGTGTCGCTATCCTGCTTCGCTCCCAGGCCGATGGAATGGAGCTTTCCGGTCGACTCACGATTGGTTTTCCCGAGGAGCCACCAACCCTCGAATTCGGTTACCGCGTTGTTCGGACCTGGCAACAACCCGTCGAAATCTTCCTGGAAGGTGGCCGCGGGACCCTGCCTCTGGCTCCACTCGCCAAGGTCACCGAATCTGAGATCCCGGAGATTCTTTGGCGGGTCAATGACCGGCTTCGTCGCGAGTTCCCAACCGAGGAAGGCGATATACTCTGGTCAGCGACATCAATTCTGCTCGGGCTGAGGTTCTCGAAGGCAAGGGTCTCCGAACTTCTTGAAGGAGGTCGAGGCATGGGTATTCATGGGTTGGAAGAGTCCACGACATACACCGCTGTGATGGATGCACTGCGAGCAAGGTTTGAAGGGCGAGAACAGGGCAGGGAAGAGGAGAGGGTAGCGAATCGACGTGATTTCCTGAGACGTACCCAGCTTGCACTACTCCGAAATGGTCAACTTGTCTTCGGCGAGCCGACTCCATATATCGTGGCCACGATTGAGTCGATCGACGACCTCGAACGCTTGGACATGCTCGGTTACCTGCTCCTGAAAGTTTCGAGTTGGGACGAGCTGATGGCCAACACCTCAGCGTGATCGCCAGCAATTTACCGACTCCTACAACCCGCATGTGGACGCTGGTACGGGAAATGGGCTAGAACAGATCATCCTCACCTCGGCGGATCTCACGCCTTTTCGTGCGTGGACCATGCCGACATGCTTGCACACCTCCCTCCTGGAGCAACACCTTGATGAAGGCCCTTCCTCTCTGGCGCGCCAGTCTGGCGACCCTCCTTCTCGCCGTCACTGCGCACTCGGCGGACCGTGAACCACAGGTCCCCAATCTCAAGGTCGAGAAGTACACCCTCCCGAATGGCCTGGAAGTCATCCTCCATGAGGACCACACCACCCCGGTCGTGGGGGTGAACCTCTGGTATAAGGTCGGTTCGAAGAACGAGGTGACAGGCCGAACCGGCTTCGCACACCTGTTCGAACATATGATGTTCCAGGGGTCGAAGAATCACGATACCGACTACTTCGGCCCCATCGAGAAGGCGGGCGCGACCATCAACGGTAGCACCACCGAAGACCGGACCAATTACTTCGAGACCTTGCCCTCAAACGGCCTGGAATTGGCACTTTGGCTTGAGTCCGATCGCATGGGCTTTCTGCTCCCCTCACTCACGCAGAAGAAGCTCGATAACCAGCGAGATGTCGTCAAGAACGAGCGACGTCAGCGAGTCGATAACGTCCCTTACGGCCAGGCTCAGGAGAAGATGAGCCAGGCGATGTATCCCCCCGACCATCCGTATTACCACAGCGTGATCGGTTCGATGGCCGATCTCTCAGCAGCTAGCATCGACGATGTCTCGAACTTCTTCCGCACCTACTATGTTCCCAATAATGCAAGCCTCTGCATCGCCGGTGACTTTAATCCCGCTGAAGCCAAGAAGCTGGTCGAGAAGTACTTTGGTTCGATTCCCTCTGGGCCGAACGTCGCCAAGATCTCGCCTCAGGTTCCAATTCTGACTTCGCCTAAGACAATCACGATGACCGACAAGGTCGCACTTTCTCGAACCACTCTCGCTTGGCCGACCGTCCCGCGTGGCCATGTGGATGAAGAGCCTCTTGAAGTATTGGCAGCGGTCCTCGGCCAACTTCCCAAAGAGAACCGACTCTTTCAGGCCTTGCAATACAAGAAGCCGCTGGCAACCCAGTCGATGTCGTTCCATCGAACCTCGGATCTTTCCGGGAACTTCGACGTTGTGATCTCCCCCAGACCTGGTCAGAAGCTTGACGACCTGATCGCAATCGCAGACGCTGAGATCGAACGGCTCAAGGCGGAAGGTCCGACCGAAGATGAAGTCGCCAAGGTTCAGACCGAGACTGAGACCCGCCTGGTCCTGCGCCTCCAAGCGACCGGTGCCAAGGCCGATTTCCTCAACGCCAACAACGTCGAGTCCGGCGATCCTCTTGCCTATAAGCATGACATGGCGAAACTGTTCGCAGTTAAGCCTGCCGATGTGAAGAGGGTCGCGAATACCTATCTCACCGCAAATCGCATTCGTCTCGACGTCAATCCAGGTGCTCCCACCGAACGGGCACCAGAGGCGACGGTTGACCGCTCGAAACAGGGTGACCTCAAGAGCCAACCCATCAGTGAGATCAAGGATAACTTCGATCGCTCGAAGATTCCCATCCTCGGTGCTAACCCGAAATTCACACCGCCCCCCGTCGTGCGACGCAAGTTGTCGAATGGCCTGGAAGTCCTGGTGAGCGAGCGTCACGAACTGCCGATCCTCTCGATCAGTCTCGTTGTCAAAGGGGGCGAGGTCCTTGAGCCGAACGGCAAGCAAGGGCTCGCGAACCTGACCGGGGACCTGATGAACGAGGGGACAACCAGCCGGGACTCGATCGAATTGGCTGGCGAACTTGCCAAGATCGGTACTTCGCTTAACGCCAATATCGGGCTCGAATCGGGTGCAGTCTCGTTGACGACTCTGACCAAACACACCAAGAAGGCCCTCGAACTGTTCACGGATGTCGTACTGAACCCCTCTTTCCCCGAAAAAGAACTTGCCCGCCTCAAGTTCCGCCGCTCGGCCCAGCTCCTCCAGCGGGCAGACAGCGCCGACGGGATCGCCGGAGTGGTCTTCCCCAAGCTCCTTTATGGGGCCGACCATCCCTACGGACGCTCTGAGACTGCCGACTCGATCAAAGCGGTCACACGCGATGAGATCGTGGCATTTCATAAGAGCATGTTCGTTCCTAACAATGCCGCAATCGTCATTGTTGGCGATATCACAGCCGACGCTATCGTGGCTGAACTTGAGTCTACCCTCAAGGCTTGGAAGCCGGGCGAGGTGCCACAGGCAACCCTGCCCAAGCCAACGGGCATGAAGGCCGGAGTCTACTTCGTCGACAAGCCCGCAGCCGCGCAGTCGGTCCTCAACGTTGGTCAGGTGGGAGTCGATCGGCGCACGCCCGACTACTTCGCGATCAACGTGATGAACGGGCTGCTCGGGGGCCAGTTCTCGAGTCGGATCAACCTCAACCTACGTGAAGACAAGGGATATACTTATGGTGCTCGGTCGAGTTTCTCGTTCCGCCAAGGGGCAGGCCCATTCGATGCCGGTGCTCCGGTCCAGACCGATGTGACCAAGGAAGCCCTCGCGGAACTGATGCGAGAGCTAACCGACATCACGGGCCCGCGAACTGCGACCGAGTCCGAAATGGAGTTCGCCAAGGATCGCCTGGTCAAGGGTTTCCCGGCACGGTTTGAAACCGTAGCAGCCGGTGGCGGTCGTGGTCCACGGGGCGGTGGTGGAGGCGTTGGCAGTACGATCGCCGAGCTCTACCTCTACGGATTGCCCAATGATTACTTCACAACCTATCAGGCCAAAGTCGAGGCTGTGACCAAGACCGAAGTCGATCGGGTTGCCGCCAAGTACATCAATCCATCGAGCATGACGATCCTGATCGTCGGCGACAGGTCGAAGGTTGAGTCAACCCTCAAGAGCCTGCCGTTCGCGACAACCATCACAATTCTCGACTCCAAAGGCGACCCAGTTAGCCCCGGGACTTCGACTTCGGGCGGCGGTCGCTAGTCGTGAGCGGGTCCGAATGGGATTCGCAGGGACTTCACGAAACAGAGTCCCTGCGAATCGTTCGGTGTTCAAGGGATGCCAGCGCCACGCATTGAGATCACCCCAACCTAGGCAGGTCATCGGTTCAAAACGAAAACGGGCCGATCAAGGGGGAGGAATCCCCCTTGGCCGCCCAAGTCATGTATCGGAAGAGCCGGACGTGTGTGGCGAATGAGATTCGCCCAGAGAGCCGGTTAGACCGAGGCCCCGACCAGCTCTGGTTCGGCAACGGTGTCCGTTTCGGTCGCTGTCGAGGACTCTAGGCCTTGAACCAAGGCACCGAGCTGGAGGGCGAGCAAGCGGTCGGCCTGGGTGTGTCCGCGAAGCAGTTCCAGAAAGGCTTCCGCGCCGATCAGGACGGCTTTGGGCTTGCTGTGAATCGTCAAGACAAAACGAGCGGTGGGATCTTCTAGGCTTTCGAGGACCTTGGGGAGGTCACGGTGTAGCTCGCGGCTGCCAATGAAGCGGACGCGGGACTGCGGCATTTCATCCTCGGGGCCAAATAGGCCGATCATTTTGGGGAAGTTGAGGCGGGCAGAATTGAAGCCGCCTCGGTCATGACATGAGATTATTAAACTAACCAACAAAGAGGTCTCTGTCAATCAATGAAAACCACGATTCGACGCTTTCTCCGAACTTCTTCGGACCTTCATGGAGGACTCAACTCGTACTCTTTCTTAGGGGGCAACCGGCGGTGTCGACCCCGTCATGCCGAGCTTGACAAGCTCGACATGATCCGACAGATAGGGAAATCTTGCGAATCGATCGACAAACTCGCGTCGGGATCGCAGAGCCTGTTCGGGGAGTCTCGCAGTCTCGGCGGCGACGATCATTTGCATGGCGTCCTCAGCCTCGCGTCGGCGGCGGGTGACCGCCTGCTCGAGTTCCTCGGCTCGATTTAGAGCTAGCAGTCGCCAGCCTCGCGCAACCGGCTCAGGCGACTTGGAATACTTCTCCGCCAGGTCACGCCAGTGGATTGCAGAGCCGATTTCATCATTTCTTAACAAATTATCTTTGATCCGAGCAGTTGTTTCTTTATACGCGCGTTCCAGGTCGGTTCGGGGACTTCCCCCAACGCCACCCGAGTCGAGGTAACCAGAACGTGCCTCGGCATCCTTGTGATAAATTCGGTCGCGCCAGGTGGTGACCTGTTCCGTGTATGGGTGGTTCGGGTGCTGTGCATCGAGCGGGTCAAGGAACTCTTCTCGGGCTCGGTTCCAGTCAGCCCTCTGGTCAGAAGCCATCAAGGTCTCAGCATGTGTGTAGAGATAACCTGCGCTTGCCGGCCAGAACTGGTATCCCAAGAAAACGAAGATCGCCACGAGTGCGAGGAGAAGAACACCCGTCTCGACTTTATGTCCTTCCAAAGTCTCCAGCCATCCGTAAGCCGCCGACTTTTGTCTCTTCTTCAACTTGACCTTGGTCCCGATACGAGTGGGGTTGGCGAGTTCCCCATCGGTGGTAGCCCACACCATGGGGATCGGCTCTTTGCGTTCGGCCTTGTCGCGAAGTTCGCCGAGGATCACGCCGACAGCCGCAGCGTCCCAAGGCCGTTCGCTAGGGGTCTTGGCCAGCAGAGTTGGAACGAGGTCGTTCAGCACGATCGGGATGTCGGTGATCTTGTCGCTCACGCGAGGTGGAGTTTCGTTCATGTGCGAGTTCATGATCGAAATCGCCGTGTTACCTCGGAATGGGGTCTTACCGGTGAGCATTTCGAAGAGGACGACGCCAAGTGCATAGAGGTCGATCTTGTGGCTGATCTCGGTCGTGCCTCGGATCTGCTCCGGAGCCATATACGCGGCGGTCCCGATCGTCTTACCAGGTGCGGTGAGGGCCGTCGCTTCCAGGTCTTTGGCGATCCCGAAGTCCGTAAGCTTCACTCGCCCATCATGGGTGATCATCAAGTTCGACGGTTTGAGGTCGCGGTGAACGACCCCTCGTTCGTGGGCGTAGTGGAGTGCATCGCAGATCTGGGTCCCGAGTTCGACGACATCACGCCACGGCATAGGCGTGTTCTCATCGATCAGGCAATCGAGTGTCTTGCCTTTGATGTACTCCATCGCGAAGTACGATCGCCCGTTATAGCGTCCCACCGCGAGGAGGCGGACGATGTTCGGGTGTCGGAACTGCTGAAGGATCGCCATCTCGCGCTGGAATCGCTCGGAGGCGTTTCCTTTGGCTCCCTGGTCATTGATCATGACCTTTAGCGCGACTTCACGTCCGGAACCCTCTTGAATTGCGCGATAGACGACTCCCATCGCGCCTGAGCCAAGAATCGCTTCAATCTTATACGAGCCAAGTTTCTCGCCGATCATCGGACATGCCCCCAGGCCGCGACTCGTGTCGGCCTCAATACGTCTCGAAGTGATCGAAAGGGACAGACTCTGTGCACAAGAAAGTCTGCCCCCGTTCGTTCACAGTCGATCAGTCTACGACCGAGGCATCACACACGACATCCCCAAAGCGGCGGGAAGGTAACAGTTTTGGACGTAGTCCATCACCATTCGGTCGGCATTGAATCGCCACGCCATGCTTCGGAACCCCGACTTTTGCCGGGCGATCCACTCGCGAGGCAATCCACTCATGTCGCGTTTATAATAGAGGGGAATCACTTCCTCATTGAGCGTCTTGAGGAGATCCCTGCTATCGCGTTCATCCTGGACGGAGGGGACCGAGTTACATTGCCCTGTGCCGATTGCGAAGCCGTTGCTGCCGTCGTATGCCTCAGCCCACCAGCCGTCTAGGATTGAAAAATTGAGCCCGCCGTTAAGTAGGACCTTCTCGCCCGACGTGCCGCTCGCCTCCTGGGGACGGCGAGGGTTGTTCAGCCAGACATCCACGCCTTGAACAAGTTGGCGGGCAACGTTCATGTCATAGTCTTCGACGAAGACCAGCCGGTGTTCGAATCTGGAGTCCCGGCTCAACTTGACAATATTCTGGATCAGTTCCTTGCCGAATCGGTCCTCGGGGTGGGCTTTCCCTGCGAAGATCAACTGAATCGGCTGGTCGATTGAGCTAAGCATCGCGGTCAAGCGTTCCACGTCCTGAAGGACCAGGTTGGCCCGTTTGTAGGTGGCGAATCGCCGGGCGAACCCGATCGTAAGGATGTTCAGATCAAGTGCCGAGCCGAGCTTGGCCTTCGCGGCTTCGGGCTCGCCGCGCTTCACGGCTTGCTCCACCAGACGATTACGAACGAAGTCGATCAGCCTGGCCTTGAGGACCTGCTGAGTCTCCCAAAGTTCGGCATCATCGACCGTGTCGATCGCCGCCCAAGTCTCTGGGTAACGCATCTTCTCGGGCCAATCCACGCCCAGGTGTCGATCAAAAATCAGGCGCATCTGGGGTGCGACCCACGTTCCGACGTGGACCCCGTTGGTGATGTGGCCGATCGGTACTTCTTCGACGGTCTTATTCGGAAACAGGGGCTGCCACATCCGCCGGGAAACCTGACCGTGAAGCGCACTTACGCCGTTGGCATGCCGCGAGAGCTTCAAGGCAATGACCGTCATGCAGTAGAGTTCGTTCATATCGCTGGGGTAAACCCGACCCAGCCCCATGAAGTCGTCATAGGAGAGGTGGAGTTCCTCACGAAGCTTGCCGAGATGCTCTTCAACGAGCTGCGACGGGAATCGGTCATGTCCGGCGGCGACCGGGGTATGCGTGGTGAAGACAGTCATCGCCGCAACGTCCTGAGCGGCTTCGCCGAACGGGACACTCTCGGTCTCCATCTTCCAACGGATCATTTCGAGCGTGGCGAAGGCGCTATGTCCTTCATTAAGATGGAGGACGGATGGATGATATCCCAGAGCATGCAAGGCACGAACGCCACCGACGCCCAGGAGCAATTCTTGACGGATGCGAACCTTGGCGTCACCGCCGTAGAGACGTGAGGTCAGCGCGCGGTCACTCGCGGAATTCGCGGCGACGTTCGAGTCAAGTAGATACAGGTTGATCCGACCAACCTCGACCTTCCAGAGCTGAGCCTGGAGCACTCCAGAGTGCGTATCGATATTAATCTTCAGCGGTTCGCCCGACTTGTCGAGCACAGGCTCGATCGGCAATAGGTCCGGGTCGGCGTTCAGGTAGGATTCCTGTTGCCAGCCGTTTGAATCGATGGACTGCCGGAAATAGCCCTGGTCGTACAACAGTCCAACAGCGACCAGCGGGATCCCCAGGTCGCTAGAACTCTTCAAGTGGTCGCCGGCAAGGACGCCCAAGCCACCGGAATAGATTGGCAGGCTCTCGTGAAGTCCGAATTCGGCCGAGAAGTAGGCAACTGGACGGACTCGGAGGTTGGATGCATGGATTGCACCCCAACTTGCCTTGTTCTCGAGGTACTCGTTGAGGCGCCTGAAGGCATAATCAATCCGCGAGTCGAGAGCCATATCGGCAGCCTGCTTGATCAGACGCGACGGGTCGATCTTTTGCAGGAACGCGATCGGATTGTGATCAGTCTCATGCCATAGAGCTGGGTCGAGCTCGCGGAAGAGGCTGATCACCCCAGGCTGCCAAGTCCACCAGAGATTTCGCCCAAGTTCCTTCAGCTTCTCGATCGTCTGAGCCTGACCAACCATGGACCCCTCACTTTCCAACGGGACACAGTGCGCGTGGCGCAACACACGCCCCGCCATTGCTTCACGCAAAGGAACTTTAGTATCCGACTTTTCACGCAACGGGCAAGCCTCTACCCCTCGTTTGCAGCTAAGAGTCTTGCAGACGTTCACCAAAGCTTAGGACAGAATCGGGCCGGATGGGGAGTCGAGCCCAGATTCAACGCACAAATTAGCGCGGCACACGAGTTGGGATGCGCAGGGCTGTTGAGATGAGCAAATACGAAGTCGATGTATTCTTTGGCACGACTGGATCGTTTGAGACCTTCGCTTGTGGCGGTTACCGATCTGGGAGAAGCCCTTGTCGTGAACGATCGTAAGGTCGTCAGAACGAAACACCACAGGAATGATGCGCTGGAAGCACACTTCCCGTCTGAGAAATGCCAGGGCTTCCCGGCAAATACATCGGGATCGATCTACGCAAAAACTTTCGAACGGACCGTATCGATTAGCCACGTTGGAGGAGGACCTGCTTCCGCACGGTGAAAGCGCGGGGTCGTTGGCAGCGCAGGGGGCTCGGGCTGAGAAGGTGATGAGTTCCCGTTCTCCAACCTTTGCGTGTGAGGTATAGTCCGTTCCAACAAGGAGGAACAACCCATGGCCGTAACCGTGCAACTCTCCGATGCCGCGATCGCCGTGCTCCGGTTCGAGATCAAGGGATACCGATCCAAACGGCCAGGTCGCCGGCTAGGAGCCTATCGCGAGTTGGCCGAAGCCGGGACCGCTTCCCCGTAGTGTGTTCTTTCATTCAGCCCGATGACTTCGGCATGAAATTCTAGATCGAGTACTCCCGAATTAACATTCAGCCTGCCGCCTGTCGAGTTGCCGCCCCCGTCTCGCTCGTGGGGGTTGTGATCGGGTGAACCGATCTGATTGTCCGGAATGCCCAGATCTTCCATCCGATGCTAGGGAACTCACGCCCGGATAATGGCAGCATAGTTTCCGAACCATCGTCTTGCCGCTGAGAAACCGCGACGCTACGATGTAATAAGAAACGGACTTAATGTGATCACGTGTTAAATTGTCTCACGCTGATATGCGTCAATCCGAAATGATCCTCTCGAAGCAAGAGTCCTTGTCGCTCTGGTTCATTCCTACCGGAACTGGTATTTCGTAAACACTCATCCTAATCGCTCCAACTGTTCCCCCGACCAGGCAGGATCTTTTCAACATGAATCGTCCCGACAGTTCCCGGCGTTCGTTTTTGAAGACTACGGCGACACTTGCGGGAACAACACCCCTCATGGAGGGTTTGCTGCAAGCGCAAGCGGCGAAAGCGGTCGGACCACTGCTCGCCTATGTGGGAACTTTCAGTTCTCCACTGCGCGATGTGTTACCAACCCAGGTCGACCTCCCGCCTGGCAACGGTCGCGGCATTCACATTTTTCAGGTGGATCGGACGAGTGGGGCGATGACGCCCGCCGGGATCCAGGAGATGGGCACGAGCCCGAGTTGCTTGGCTTTGAATACCTCCGGAACCTGCCTCTACTCCGCCAACGAAACGGATCGGGTGGGGGATGACAAGGAGGGGACGGTCAGTGCCTTCGCCATCAATCGAGCGAACGGAACATTAACGCAGCTCAACACCATTCGTTCCGGTGGCGCGGGTCCTACGTTCGTGAGCGTCCACCCGGCCGGACGGTTTCTATTAGTGGCCAATTATTTCGGGGGTTCGGTTGCGGTACTCCCGATTCTTGCCGATGGCCGCCTGGGTCCTCCCACCGATATCAAGAACGATGCCGGCACACTCGGCCCCACAAAGGCTAAAAACGCTCCACCGGGCAGCTTTGCGTTCAGCGGTCATGATCGAACTCACGCCCATATGATTCAGGCCGATCCCTCTGGACGGTTCGTCCTTCATGTGGACCTGGGCCTGGATCAAATCTTCGTCTGGAAGTTCGACGACCAGAAGGGGGTTCTGACTCCGAGCGAATCGCCCTCCATCTCGCTCCCGCCAGGTGATGGGCCCCGGCATTTCCATTTTCACCCCAATGGACGTTGGTTTTACTCCATCCAGGAGGAGGCATCGAACGTCGTCTTGTTTGACTATGATGCCGCGACAGCTAAGCTCGCCTCACGACAGACGATTTCGACGCTTCCACCCGGATTTGCCGGGACTAACTTCTGCTCCGAGATCCTGGTTTCCGCCGATGGCCGGTTTGTCTTCGCCGGCAACCGGCTACACGATAGCATCGGGATCTTTTCCATAGGCGCGAACGGCATGTTGGCATACGTCGGAGAAGAATGGACACGCGGGGATTATCCGCGCAGTTTCAACTTCGACCCCACTGGCGAGTTCCTGTACTGTTGCAATCAGCGAGGTGACAACATCACCGTCTTCCGAGTCGATCGCAAAACCGGCGGCCTCAACTTCACAGGCCACTATACCCCGGTCGGCAACCCTTCAAGCATCGTTTTCCTCGACCTCGCAAAAGGGAATTAGAACTTCTGCCACTCGGGGTGTCCCCATAGCTTGCACTCAATCTGTGAATAGCCCTGGTTCGGTGTCTTGCATGGGTGCGTCGTTAACGGTTATGTTATTTTTATCACTGAAACCGAATCGATCGTGTCCGCCCTCTCCGGCGGCTGCTGTTCGGCGATGATATCCAACCTGCTGGGTTTCCGCCTCGTGGCCCTCTAATGTCGCACGGCAGCGAATTGCAATCTCTTCGAATCGCCAACGAATCAAGACTCAACAGCTTTCTCAGCCGAATTTCGTCGAGTCGCGTCTCATCCACGACGCCATTCGAAATAGGACGAATTACCGGATAGAACATTTCGGCACAATCGTCTCATTTTCCCCAAATCCAAGGCTCATTGAGGCTTACGAGTTCAACCCCAAACGCTTGGAATCGAATCGTTGTGCGACATTAGAGGGCCACGAGGCTCGCGTTGCTCATGGGGTTAAATGAGTCCCTCAAGGGACGCCGACAGGTGCCGATGCCCACCACCTGGCCAAAATTGGCGGATAGCCTCGTTCGTTCGAGCGACTCAAAGCTTCGTTCACAGGCATTGGCTCTAGCGCTGACATTCGGTGATGTGACAGCTATTTCGACCATGCGAGCTATTCTGATCGACAATGCCGTCGACCTGGCTCTAAGACGTGAGGCCCTGGATGCGTTACTCAAGGTCAAGGCCGTTGACCTCGCCCCCGCCCTTCAGGCTCTGATCGCCCAGCCTGAGCTGCGAGGTCAAGCCTTACGCGGGTTAGCGAGTGTCGACGATGCCAAGACTCCCGTTGCGATTCTTCAACTCTACAAGAGGTTCAGTGCCGATGATCGTCGCGATGCGTTGAACACACTCGCCTCCCGGCCTTCGTTCGCTCGTGCATTGGTGGCGGCAGTTGAGAGCAACTCGGTCGCCTCTGCCGATCTCTCCGCCGATCTGGTACGTCAGCTTCGCAATCTGGGAGATGGCGACCTCATCGATCGTGTGGGGAAAGTCTGGGGCCAGATCCGCGAGACCTCGGCCGATCGGACCAAGAGGATCGCTGACTACCGGAACCGGATTATGCAGGTCAGTGGTCCGGCTGCCGATCCGTCCTTAGGCCGCGCTGTCTATGCGAAGACGTGTCAACAATGTCACACGTTATTCGGCGTCGGCGGCAAAGTTGGTCCTGAGCTGACTGGCTCAAATCGTCGCGACTTGAGCTACATATTGGAGAATGTCCTCGACCCAAGTGCGCTCATTGGCAAGGATTATCTGGCCCATGTGATCGCCACGACCGACGGTCGTACTCTCACCGGGATCGTTCAATCCGAAGATAAGGATGCGATCACCCTAGTGACTGCCAATGAAACACTAGTCTTGCCACTAGCAGAAGTTGAAGAGAGGAAGCCAAGCACATCTTCAATGATGCCCGAAGATCTCTGGTCCAATCTCTCCGACACGGAGATCCGGGCCCTCGTCGCATATCTCGCCCAGCCGACTCAGGTACCGATCCTTGCAACTCCCGACAATATTGCAGGGCTCTTCAACGGTCGCGATTTGACCGGTTGGCAAGGCGATTTGACGGTCTGGTCGGTCGAGAGCGGCGAGATTGTTGGCCGCACCAAGATGGGTCTCGCTCAGAATACCTGGCTCCGCTCTGATCTCTTACTCCGCGACTTCCGGCTCACCCTTCAGGTCAAGCTCGTTGCAAATCTAGGCAACAGCGGCATCCAATTCCGGAGCGTCGTCCTGCCCGATGCCGAGGTCAAAGGCAACCAGGCCGACGTCGGTCCCGGCTGGTGGGGAAAGCTATATGAAGAGCATGGTCGAGGTCTGCTTTGGGACAAGTCGGGGGAAGCCCATGTCAAGATCGGTGATTGGAATACCTACGAGATTCTGGCGATCGGTTCCAAAATCGTTACTAAACTCAACGGCAAGGTCTGTGTCGATCTTGACGATCCTGCCGGGCTGAGAGTGGGCATCACGGCACTCCAACTCCATTCTGGGGGCCCTACCGAGGTTCGGTTCAAGGAACTGAAGCTCGAACTCAATCCGCCACTCGATCCCAGCCCGTGATCGCCGCTGTGAGTGGATTGTTGTTTAGGATTGGGGACCACGAACAGTTCCTCTGCGAGAGACGGAGCCTCACGTTAAGCCTTGACACTGTCGGAAAGACAAAACTCGCACTGTATTCATATTCAACCTTCGTGTTTGACACTCGGACAATCAACGACAAGGCCTCGACTTGCGTCGAGGCCTTGATTCTCAACATGTTATTGACCAGCGATTTAGGCACGGCATGTCAGCCGTTGTCGTCGCCTGTCACCACACGAACAGCGGAGGAGGTGGGATTCGAACCCACGGAACCGGAGACCGGTTCGCCGGTTTTCGAGACCGGTCCTTTCGACCACTCAGGCACCCCTCCGTAGGGTGATCTTCTCGTAAAGATCGTTCATACTCGGCGTCGTTCTTGAAAGAAAGTCTTGAGAACTTCGGAACACTCCTCGGAAAGAACGCCACCAACAACTTGTGGACGATGGTTGAGACGAAGATCGGAAGTGAGGCGGTAGAGGCTTTGACAGGCACCGGCTTTAGGGTCGGTCGCTCCGTAAACGACTCGGTCGATTCTCGAAAGGACAATCGCTCCAGCGCACATTGCACAGGGTTCGAGTGTCACGTACAACGTGCAACCCGAAAGTCGCCAGGTGTTCAAGACTCGCCCCGCGAGGGCCAGAGCGAGTCGCTCGGCGTGTGCGGTGGGATCGCTGAGGGTCTCTCGCAAGTTGAAGGCTTGCGAGAGAATCCTGTCGCCTCGGGCAACTAACGCTCCAACCGGTACTTCTCCGAGTGTGCCTGCTTCTCTTGCCAGAGCAAGCGCGACCCGCATCAGGGAGATGTCCACGGGATCGTCAGTTCGAGCTCCCAAAGTTCACCGAACCACGCCCTTACTGTCCTGATCCCGACTTCTCATTTCAATTACAATAACCGGGACTCCACCCGATTGCAACGCTCGCTCTTGCGAGGCTCACCCAATTGTCGACGTCATCCTGAGCTCGATCGCGTTTCAAACGCCGAGCCAGGCCTCATCGGCTCAATTGGGCGCGGACGGACGGGCTTCGAGAGAACGGATCTCGACGTTGCGGAAGTCAATCTCCGCTGCCTCAATTTCCAGTGCGATTCGACCTCGGGTCACAGGTCGGGATGGCCCGGTCCCTTCGGGTTCGAGGACCCGGACGAACTTGCCACGATTGAGAACTCGTCCATTAAGAATGTGCGTAACCGTATCCCCGCTAGCGATGATTTCGGCGGTGTTCCATCCCTCGACTTCGTGGTCGCCGAAGAGGTGCTTCTGGTAAGCAATCCCCTTGCCACCCATCACTCGAGGAGCACCACCCTCCTTAACGTCAAGGAACGTGGGTTGGCTCTCCTTAATTGTCTTGGGATCGGTGGTTGTATCGAGTTGGAAGCCGTGCAGGGCGATCAAATCACCGACGTTCGATTCCTCAACCTGAAATTGAAGCGCACGGGGCCAGACGGCATCTGGGCCAATGATATGATAGTACAAGCCTGCATCACGCTTGAGAGCATATCGAGGTTCAAACTTCTTTGTACCCCAACGGTACTGAAAACGAAGATGATAATCGCCATACTCCTTCTCCGTAGCGATGTAACCCATCATCACAAGTTTTCCATCGGTTGCATTTCGATAAAGTCGGATCATCCCGTCTTCAAGAGTGATGATCTTGTCCGGGTCCGAATTCTTGCCGTGTTTCTGGAGGAAAGTGTACCACCCCGAGAGGTCCTTTCCATTGAAAAGCGGTGTGAACTTGGCGTCCGACGCTGTGGTCGTGGCCTCTCCAAGCTGTCCCAGAGTGGACAGGGAGATTGTGATTGCAAGTGCAATAGTGAGCATGCGATGCTTTCTAAGGAGAGGTGCCAATGATGCTACCAGCCACGAAGCGATTCGATGTAACCTACCGCGTTGGTGGATCCTCGGGAAGGAGCTTGATGGTTATGGTGATCACTAGCTATTCCGAACCGGAGGTGATTTTGATAGAGGCACGCCGACTTGTAAACCGGTAGAATGAACTTCGGCACGAGAACACTTCGGATTTGGTGGCGACTATGCGTAAGATTACGCTCTTGACGGCTGTATGCCTTGGGCTGGGTGCATGCGTGAACCTTGCCCATGCAGGGTCGGTAGACCCCGCCGTGAATTTCGACCTTCACGTCAAGCCGCTTCTGCAGGCCAAGTGTCTTTCTTGCCATTCGCGCGGAAAGACCAAGGGGGGGCTCTCGTTGGAAACTCGCGAGGCGATCCTTCAAGGGGGAGAAGATGGTCCGGCGGCCATCCTTGGCAAGGGAACCGAGAGTCTGCTGATTCAACTGGTCGAAGGGCGTGAAGAAGGTCGGAGGATGCCTGAAAAAGGGGACCCGCTCACTGGCGAACAAATTCAGCACTTGCGGGCCTGGATCGATCAGGGGATGACCTGGCCCGAAGGCTTCACGTTCGGGTTCCTGAAGGCTCCGATCGCTCCGCGACGCCCAGAACTTCCTCCCAAGCCGACCGGGTCGCCGATTGTGAACCCGATCGACCGCTTCTTAGCAGTCGGGGGAGCTCAAGGGGACGGACCGAGCGTCGCCGACCGAGTCTTCGTGCGCCGGGTGTCGCTCGACCTGGTGGGAATGCTTCCGACGCCTGAACAGTTGAAACAGTTCGAAGGCGACCACCGCGCTGATAAAAGGGATCGGTTCGTGGCATCGCTACTTCAAGACCGTGCCGCCTATGCTCAGCATTGGCTCTCGTTCTGGAACGATGCGCTTCGCAATTCCTATCGAGGCACAGGTTTCATCGATGGAGGTCGGATCACTCTGACGCGTTGGCTCTTCCAATCGCTCTATGACAACAAGCCCTACAATCAATTCGTCCGCGAGTTGATCAGTCCCGTTCCCGGTTCAGAAGGCTTCACCAAAGGGATCGTCTGGCGAGGTGTGGTTAACGCCAGCCAGGTGCCTCCGGTCCAGGCCGCTCAGAACATCGCACAGGTATTTCTGGGAACGAACCTCAAGTGTGCCAGTTGTCACGACAGCTTCGTCAACGCCTGGAAGCTTACCGATTCGTACGCCTTGGCAAGTGTCTTTGCCGAAAAACCACTTGAAATCAATCGGTGTGACAAGCCCACAGGCAAGATTTCGTCGGTCGGGTTCATCTACCCGGAGCTGGGTTCTATCGACCCGAACGCGTCCCGATCGGAGCGCATGGCTCAACTCGCGGAGATTATCATCAAGCCCGCAAATGGTCGTTTCACACGCACGATCGTTAACCGGCTATGGGCTCATCTTATGGGACGCGGAATCGTCGAGCCGCTTGATGACATGGATCAGCCTGCCTGGAATCAAGATCTGCTGGACTGGCTGGCCGATGATTTCACGACCAACGGCTACGACATTCAGCATACGTTGACCTTAATCGCAACTTCGCGGGCCTATCAGCGTGCGTCCGTCGGGAGTCCCAACCCCGAATCCAAAGAAGCGTACATTTTTCGAGGCCCCTCTACCAAGCGAATGTCGGCTGAACAATTTGCGGATGCGATTTCATCAGTCACAGGGATTTGGCCGCAGGCAGTGGCCGATATGACGAGCGTGGATGGTCGAGGGCAGGGGGGGCAGGTCGCTTCGATTCGTGCAGTGCTTGCCGGAGCAGCCAAGGCCGGCAATCAAGCTGCACCTCTGGAGATCGAGGCCCGTTGGATCTGGAGTCACGACAATGCCGAACGCGATCTCGGCGGGCGGATACTTCTTCGAAAGGTCCTCAGGCTCGACAAACTTCCCTCCCGCGCTGTCATTGTCGGCACCTGTGATAATGAGTTAGTCCTTTATGTAAATGGTCAGAAAGTGGCCTCGGGTGTCGACTGGACCAAACCGGTCTCGGCCGACATCACCTCACGTCTTAAGATGGGCGACAACGTGATCGCGATCGAGGCGACCAACTGGCCAGACCCTGACCACAAGAAAGGGACAGACGTCAAAGGGGCCAACCCGGCGGCTCTGATCGCTTGGGTCGGTGGCTTTGAGGGTGACCGGCTGGCCTGGGCCGTCGGAAGCGATGCCACGTGGCTTTGGGCCAAATCGGCAAGCCGCGACTGGAAGAACACGACAGCGATTACGAATGGATGGCACCACGCGGTCGAATTGCCTCATGCAGCTCGTCTTTACGCCTCGGTCAATCTGGCGAAAGCGGTCACGCAATCGGGTTCGCTTGCCGATCCTGGACCGATCCGCGCTGCGTTGCTGTTCGATGACTCGCTGCTCGTCGCGCTCGGTCGGACCAGTCGGGAGCAGGTCGTCACCCGTCGCGAGTCGCTCGCGTCGACGCTTCAGGCCCTCGAATTGAGCAATGGATTGACGCTCGATGCGAAGCTCCGCGAGGGGGCGAAGCATCGGATGGAGGTCGATGGAACAGTTGCCGACCGACTGATTGAGTCTCTCTTTTTCGACACTCTAGGCCGTAAGCCGGTTCCGACAGAGGCGTCGGCCGCAAGAGACCTGCTCGGCATACCAGTGACCGTCGAAGGGGTCCAAGACCTGCTCTGGGCGGTCGTGATGCTCCCAGAATTCCAATTAATTCGTTAATGATCACGTCGATATTTTCCATAAGTCGGAGTCTTGGTTGATGCAACGAGATTGGCCACGCCGCGACTTCCTTAAGGCTGCAAGTCTCGCCACCCTCTCCTCGCTGGCTGCGAGCCCGATCCGGCCTGTTCTTGCTGCGGACGAGATCGATCGCATGAAGCGGGCTGCCAAGGCCGACTCTGTGATCATCCTCTGGATGGGGGGTGGAATGGCCCATGCCGAGACTTTCGACCCCAAACGACTCACACCGTTCACCACGGGGATGAAAGCCCAGGACGTTGCCAGCACGTTTTCCGCTGTCCCAACCGTGGTGGATGGCATCAGATTTAGCGAAGGCTTGGAGAAGATTGGCAAGGTGATGGATCGCGGAACACTGATCCGAACGGCGATCTCCGCCGACCTCGGGGCGATCCTTCACTCGCGTCATCAATACCATTGGCACACCGGTTACGAGCCCCCTGTTAATGTCGCTGCGCCTCACCTTGGGGCCTGGCTCTCGTATGCTCTCGGCTCTCTAAACCCGGCGGTGCCTGCGTATATCGACATCGGTCAGCGCCTTGAAGGCAATGGCGAAGCCGAGGAAATTAAGGCGTTCCAGACAGGAGGGGTGCTCGGGACTGAGTTCGGCCCGTTCCGGATCGCCAACCCAGCCGATGCCAGCTCGACCGTTCGCCCTCCGGCAGGGATGACCTTGGCCCGCTTCCAGAATCGGGCCAAGGGCTATAAACGACTTGTTGATGCGAGCCCCATCGCGCAACACGCCTCCGACTATCAACGAGAGTCACTCCTCCGCTCGCTAGAAAACGCCGATCGCTTGCTCAATTCCGATGCTTCCAAGGCGTTTGACCTCAGCCTAGAACCGAGTAAGAGTTATGACATCTACAACACAGGACGTTTCGGTCTGGGCTGTTTACTGGCCCGACGCTTGATTGAGGTGGGAGCAAGGTGTGCTGAGGTGACAACCGAGTACATCCCGTTCTTCAACTGGGATACGCACGACAATGGTCACACTCGGCTTGTCGACCTGAAACGACAGATTGATGCCCCGATCGCACAGCTTGTGCTTGATCTTGAGGAGCGGGGGATGCTCGACCGAACCTTGATTGTCCTGGCGAGCGAGTTCAGCCGTTCTGTTCTGATTGAAGGCAAATCCGACCGATTGGTCCCCGGCCAGGTCGACCAGCCCAACGTCCTCGCGACGCTGGCCCATTACGGTCATCATCGCCACTTTACAGGTGCGGGCTCAGTGTTACTTTTCGGCGGCGGAGTGAAACGCGGGTTCGCCTATGGGGAAACCAGTGACGAATCTCCATTCGGTACGATCAAAAACCCAGTCACGGTCACCGATCTGCACGCAACGATTTATCATCAACTCGGGCTCAGCCCCAAGTTTGGCGTCATGACCGAGGAACGACCGTTCTACGTCACCAAGGACGGCATCGGAAAGCCGCTTCAAGCTCTTATTTCATGATCTCTAAAACCTCGCATGTAAGTTTATATGTCTTTCGGCGGTTCAGGCGGCGGAACTCGGCGTTGAGCCCGTTTCAGCGACTGAATCGTCTGGTCGAGTTTGGCGAGATAATTCGATCGATCTCTCGCTGAGAATGGGGGTGGGCCTCCACCGATCGTTCCCCCTTGGCGAAGCATCTCCATCAGTGCGCGGGTCGCCAGTGCTTCACCAATACTGTCCTCAGAAAACGGCTCGCCTCGGGGACCTAAGACTCGGGCACCTCGAATGAGACAGCGCTCGGCGAGCGGAATGTCTGCCGTGATCGCGATATCCTCGGGGCCGATCCGCTCGGCGATCCAATCATCGGCGGCATCGAACCCGTGCTTGACGACGACCATGACGATGAGAGGGTCGGGCGGAACCCGCAAGGCGGCATTGGCTACCACATGCACGGTGAGCCCATACCGGCGCGCAACTTTATAGGTCTCGTCCTTGACCGGGCAACCATCCGCATCCAGATATAATTCCATAGTCAAATCAAGATCAGCATGAGTGGGCGATCAGGTCCGGGTCGGGTGTATGGTTCTTGCTGGTTCCGTCGTCGGTAGTAGGCGAGATAGCGCTAGGCGACCTGCGAGGCGGAGTAACGCTCATGATACCGATCGCGGCTGGCATCTCCCAGGGCCTTGCGCCAACCGGGTGCAGCGCAGAGGTCGCGGATCGCCCGGGCCCAGCCTGCGATATCGGCTTCGTTGACGATCAGGCCCACGCCATCGACCAGGTAGGGAATCTCGCCTGAGTCGGATCCAATCACCGGAATACCCGTGGCGAACGCTTCGACGATCACCCGACCTATTCAGCTCCACGCGATACGAGTGTCCCACACTCAGGATTCGCAATGGTCGCATTAGAGACTTGCTCCGTGAGATCGTCGTCTTTCGGGGTCGTCCAGGCCACACGTCCCGACATCACTCAGAGTCGCATCCAACCAACCCTGCCTGACAAATTCTGCTTGGTCAAGGCACAAGCCCATTGATTTTCAGGATAGAATAGAAATGCGCGTCATGGACGGAAATTTGTGAAGGAACGATGAAGCCTGGGCTCTGGAACTCTCCCTCATATGAAACCAGGCTCCCTGCGGAAAGTGTCGCCACAAGCCATGAAAAAGGGCAGGTCCGAGAATGACTCGGCCTGCCCTTCGTCGCGGTTATGGTTGGGTATCAGTCTGTGCTCAATGGGGAGAACCTGGCGGGAAGAGTCCTGGGGGTAGACCTGGCGGGCCGGAGCCTGGGCTTCCTCCGGCCGGTGCGGGAGCACGCTCAAGAGAAGCCCGATCCATGATGAGCTTACGGAAGCTCTCCCCGGGGGTCACGTAATACCAGGCATTGAACCGGTTGGTCAGGTCCTGGACGAGTTTCTGACCATCCTCGATTCGTTTCTGTTCCGCCTTCGCTTTCGCGTCTGCCTTGTCCGCACGTGCTTTTTCTTCCGCGACCCGTTTGGGATCGTCGGGGGCACGCTCGAACACGTCGTCGGGGTTCTCGGGAATGGAGAACGATCCATCGGCGGCTGAGGGGCTAGGTTCAGGGGGAGGAGGTGGGATCAAGGAAGGATCGAAGGCGACCGTCACGAGCAAGAAGCGGTTCTCACCGGCCCCTTCGGGCTTCTTGGGAGTCTCTTCACCTGGCTTCGGCTCGGCGGTCGCATCATCCCCGGCTGTCAGAGCGTCGCCCGTATTGAACGTCACCTCGCCATAACGTAATGTGTACACTGCTCCGTCGACAGTGGAGACGATCAAATCTCCCTGGTTCGAGAGCAGACTGCCATCCTTGAGGACGTAGAAGCCCCGTTCTTGGAGCGAGCGCCGAGCCTGCTGGCTGAGCCCTTGCCCCGTTTTCAGGTCGCGGGTCAGACCAGGGGGTTTGGGTCGGACTCCTACAATCTTCAGTTCGGCAAGGGCGGCTGTCAGCTCGTTGATTTTGGCGGTATCGAGTTCCTTGCCGTCGGGCAAAGTGCCATCAATGGTCCATGGGGCTGTCGCATCTTTTCGCGAGAGGTTGATGACGTCGATCTTCTCGAGTGTGCCCCGCTCAGGGTCCACTTTATGATTGTCGATCGTGATCGAGCGGATCTTATCGGCGGTGAGCTTGAGCAGGTTGGTCTCGATCCAGTCGGCGAACTTGCTGGACAGGTCGGCCTTGATCTCGACGCCATAAGTTCGCTTCTGCCCGGGAATCCGCACATAGCGCAGGGTCGAGCCATCACGCGGAGGGGCTTCACCCTCTTTGCGAACTTCTTTACCAATGATCAGATCGGCAAGGATTTTATCCGAAGTATCCTTGAGGGTCACCCGCTTGCCGCGCCCTTTGAGCGTGATGACCTTGGTGTCGAGCGGATCGACCACCCCGAACGCCTCGTGATCCTCAGCACGGTCGGAACGGATTGTATCCTTGGTCAAACCGATCACCCCAGCCGAAGTTTTGGCGAGCCTGTCCTTGGCATCGGCAGCGTAATTGTGGTGCGAGGGGATCACCCACTGACCTTCCTGGAGTTTCACCTGGAAGGGCAGGGGCCTGGCTGTTTTTTCATCGTAGTCGATCACCTCCATTGAGGTGGCCGCGTACGGATCGGCAAACTCGGGGAAGAAGGCCTTGCCTTGCTCGAAGAACTCAGCGTCAGAGGGTGCGCGACTCGGAGCGGTCACAATCGCCGCGCCCCCCAGGACAACGGCCACAGCGACAAAAGCAAGCGTCTTATTGAGGTCGGTCATGGTTGTGTCGAATCCATCGATAGGAAAATCTTATCGGGATAATTTACATTCATAAATGAGTAAATTGCGGGCATCACACCAGTCGACCTGGTGTGGCCCCTTGGTTTTCGCGACGGAGCCGGATCGCAAAGACGCCCAGGCCAAGGATCAAGGCCGGCAGTGGAGGAACAACGATTGCCAGGCTGCGCACCCGGTTCTCGATCCCGCGAATCTGCCGTTCCATCTCGACTTTGCTCTCGGCGATCTTGGCCTTCTTCTGGTCCTCGATATTGGTCGTCTCGACGGCGAGCCGGCGGTTCTCGACCTCTTGCAACTGGCCGACCATGATCGCCGAAGTTCGCTCATCCACATCTTTGCGAGCGGTGACCGCGTTGACCTTCTCGGTCAGCCGCTTCTTGGCCTGGTCGAGCTGTTCGGTGGCCTTATCCTCGGCGGTCTTAGCCTGATCCTGACTGGCGGAGATAAAGGATTTCGCCTGCGACTCGAGTCGAGTCAAGGTCCGGTGGATCGGTCGACGCGACCGGAGGCCGACGAAGGTCTGATCACCCGCGAGCACATCGACGCAATTGAGCACAAACGTCACGTTATCAAATTCCAAGTTCTCGCGCTTCTGACTCCGAAGTTGGAAGAATTGGTCGGAGATCACATCAAGGTCGGCGACGACAATTGCGTTGACCGTACCAGCGGGCTCATTGGGCCCCTTGGGCGTGGCCGGCTGGCGAACCTCGCCTGCCTTGCCGGTGAGCCGCGCGGCGAGTGTGTACGAACTCCGCGACGGGAAGTGAGGACGGTTCGGGCGAATCCCGCCAACCGGTCCGAACATCCCCGGCGAGATCGCGTCGCGGAAGCTCAGTGTGCCCCCTTCGCTCCCCGTCTTTAACAAGGGGATGAATTCCGGTCCAGCCCCCCCGCGTGGGCGAAGCCGGCCCGCAAACATCATGACCACTTCTTGGAGGTTTACAGTGGCAGGTTGATCGGGATTGAATGCCTCGCGACCAGCATCACCTCGACTCACGAAAATGATTTCGGGGGCCATGTCGGCGAACTGGCGGTGAGGATTGTAAGGATCCCAAACAATGTCGGTTGTCGGCCAGTCAATGCCCAGCGTCTCCATCAACTGAGTGATATCTCCCTTGGGAACCGGAGGCTGCCCGCCACCGAACGGCCCGCCGGGAGCCTGCTTAGGGACCTCGGGTGCAAGACTCGGGTCTGCCAACGGTAGGGGATCAACCATCAACAGAGTCGCACCACCCGCCTTGACGTGTGTGACCAGGTTGTCGATCTGAGGTTGGGTCAGGCTCGACGGTTGAGCGACGAGCAATACGTCCAAGTCGGTCGGAATCGGCGCGTCGGGCGTCACCGAACTGACGTCGTACTGCTTCTTCAGCTCGGTAACGATCGCCCATTCCGGGTTCTGGCCCATGCTCTGGAAGTTGAAACCACCGAGCAGCTTCGCATCCGTCCCAAGAATCCCGACCTTCTTACGCGCGATCTTCGACACGACGCGGATCGATCGGGTCAGCTCATACTCGACGGGAAGACCACGCTCGAAGAAGGGAATGACAACTTCTTCAGTCCCTGATGTGAACGCAACACCGAGCAAGATTTCGCTGGCGTTCGACTTCGCCTCGTCCATGCTGATCACACGTCGTGGCTCGATTCCGAACCGTTTTTGAGCTTCGCGTGCCTCATCACTATAGAGGTCGGCCTCGACCAGGTTGAGCCTGATCTTCGAGCCCCCCCGCGCCGCATACTGCCGGAGCAGGCTGATGAGATCATTCTTGGTCTGAACATACTCGCGAGGCACTTCGGGACTATAGTAGGCTTGAATATAGATGGGTCGATCGGTCGAGAGGTTCTTAAGGGTGTCTCTCGACTCGTTCGAGAGCGTGTTCAAGCCCTCTTCGCTGAGGTCAACGCCGAGTCCACTCCGCGCGACCAGAACGTTCAGGCTTACGATCGCCACGATGAGCGAAATGACCTGAACTGTACCGTGGATCCAGCGCCCATTGCTGTTCGTCCCTCCGCTCCAGTGCCTTCGCCCGAGCAGAACCACGTTCAGGTAGATCATCAACCACGTAAGCGACTTGAAATAAACAAGTCCTGATAGCGTGACTAACCCTGCGCCAAAGTCTTTGAACTGGGCAGGGATCGAAAGCATTTCAACCTGTCGGCGAGCGGTGGACCCGAGCGGAGCCCCCAGCAGTTCCAGGAACACCGGGATCGCGCAGAAGACCGCACCCAGGATGAACGCCACAGTCACATTGGTGGCGACCATTGAGGCGACAAGGCTGATCGAGATCATCGCGGACCCCATCATCCAGTAACCCAAGTAGTTGGCGGCCATCACGCCCAGGTCGGGCCGACCTAGCCAGGTAAGCAGAACCACATGGGTGAGCGAAAAAAGCAGTGCCACTGTGTAAATACCAAACGCAGCAAGATATTTACCCATCACCAGTTCAAAGTCGTACGCCGGGAGAGTAAGCAAAAGCTCTTCAGTCCCCTGGCGACGCTCCTCAGCCCAAGCGGTCATGGTGATTGCAGGGATGAAGAACAGGAGCAAATAGGGCATCCGCTCGTTGAGCGTCTCGAGGTTCGCCAGATTGTTCGTGAAGAACGCAGGCTGCCAGAAGGCGACCCACGATGAAATCAAGACGAACAAGAAGATAAAGACATATCCTGCGGGGTTACTAAAATAACCTGAGAAGTTGCGACCGCAAACAGCCGAGATCACATTGAGTCGAATGAGAGATCGCGGTGTCGGCGTAACCTGAGGCCGAGGCGAGGCCCCGGTCGGTTTCTTCTGGAGTGTAGCCACGAGTGGTGAAGCTCCCTGGAGAGAATGTCAAGCGGGGTAGTGCCGGTGATTCGCCGGGCACAAGACCCAGAGCCGTTCTATTCTCATCTTTTAGGCAGGCAGCGGAGGAAATGACTCGGGGTGTACTCGCCCGGTGTCTGTCCCCTGGACCCACCCGGAATTGGAACCTGTCCGCAATTCCGAGGCAGACGAAAAATGGAATGGCTCTGGCACAATAGGAAAGCCCTCACCCAGCGCGGGAAAGGGAGAATGCAAGCGAAATCGTGTGGGCGTAGGATCTAGCGGATTAAGCGGGCTGGGCAGTCAGCGTGTGGAACTGCTGTTCGAGGCTCTTGCCGCCGGCGGTCAGTTTGGCGGGTGGACCATCGAATACAATCCGACCGTCGTGAATGAACAGGACGCGGTCAGAGACCGGCTCGACTTCCTGCAAAATGTGAGTCGAGACCAGGATTGTCTTGGATCGACCGAGTTCCCGGATCAGTTGCCGAACGCCCCGGATCTGGTTGGGGTCCAGCCCGCTGGTGGGTTCGTCCATAATCAGGACGCCGGGGTCGTGCAGCAGAGCGATTGCCATCGAAACGCGTTGGCGAAAACCCTTCGAGAGCTTGCCAACGGGCTTCCTCGCGACCGTAGTGAGATCGCATTGGGCGATCACCGCTTCGATCCGACTCGAGAGCTTCGCCCCGGTGATTCCCCGCGCCGCCCCGAAGAATTTCAGGTGACCAATCGGGGTCATATCCAGGTAGAGCGGGCCGTTCTCAGGCAAATAACCGAGGTGTTCGGCTGCGCTGATCCGATCAGTTTGGACGTCGATTCCGGCGATCCGAGCCGAGCCCTTTGTAGGGGCAACGAAGCCGGTCAGCAGCCTCATTGTGGTCGTTTTCCCCGCGCCGTTCGGGCCGAGAAATGCAACAACCTGTCCCTGAGGAACCGAAAACGTGACTTCGCGAACTGCCATGAACTGGCCGTACTGTTTTGTCAGGCCCTCAGCCTCAATCATGGCGGGCGTACTCATGCTCCGCTGTTCCTCCATCAAACAATGCGAGCGGCCCCACACGCCAGGACCACTGTCCCGTCAGCGAGCCGCCGTTCTGTCCCGATTGCGTATTATGACCCGAACCGTACTCCGAAATCAATCGTCGAGAATTCACAGACCCAGAGCCGATTGCATTCCCAACTCAAGATCACCCCTCAGCCAGATTGGCAGAGATTCCAGGGCAGAGCCTCCAGAACCTATCCAGAGCTTACGATCCTACGTATTAGAAAATCAGCAATAGTTGACTTATTGCAAAATTGCACGATGATGAAAATGTCCCGAAGCCTTATCCATCCGGTCGCCGAAACATCATCCCCTCGATTGCCAATCTTGGTGGAGTGAGTCTCTTGATCATCGGAGACTCCACTTCTTGGCGAATTCATCGCAACCGGACTTGAGTTCACGGGGATTGCCATGAAACCGATCGTTGAACGAGTGCCCGCTTTCGCCCCGGGCAAGACTCACGGCCTGACCGCTTCTATGAAATCCCAGCACGGTCCCGGCCAATCACGTCGGGACAATCCGCTGATGAGGAAAGAAGGGCCGGGAACACGCTTGATCCGCAGCTCTCGCCACAAGGTCTCGCTCAGGTAGCAACCATCATCCTCGGTGGTGCTGACAAATGGTCGGCGGAGGTAAGCTGAGCCGCGTTAGTCGGTCGCGGTGCGAGTCCTGGGTATCGCGTTGCCTCAACCCCGGCTCGATCTTACTGGCCACATCGCCTACCCATCACCCGAGGAATTGTCCAGAACGAGCCATGATCAACGCCTCATTTTCGGTCCTTCGTAAAACGACACAACCCCCTGTGTAATGAGGGGGTTGGCGTCAATGCACCCGATAGGATTCGAACCTATAACCTTCGGTTCCGTAGGCCGATGTGGGATTGACGGAACGTGCTTAGCCGATAGCGACTTGCGTCGCGAACAGAATCTCGGTTGCAGTCCTGGTTGCAGGGACGGCTGTGCGCCAAAGGCTCCTAATGGCAGCAGGAGTCAGGACAAGTCCCTTCGAGAAGAACTGGCTCAGCTCGTCGCCATTTGGCCCGAATTGCCCATTCCGGTACGTGAGGCGATGCTCACTCTCGCCCGAGCGAGTTTGCGGTCCTAAACGAATGGCACGTAGTTACGGCATACTTGTGACGGACCGAAACCTTCAGGATCGAAAGCTACACCCCACAGCCTTAGAGCGGTTGCGGGACGCTTGTTCCGGTCGGTCTCATGCGTGAAGATGGACTGGCCTGATTTAGGTGCTCTTGGTCCGGTGCCCTCACGACGCCATCGCCGCATCGAGATGGATATGAAGTATTACGTCCGGGACTCAAAAGGTCGGGTCGCCGGCCCGTTCAGCGTGGAAGACCTCAAGAAAGCCGCCCGGGAGGGCAGAATCCAGCCCTCCTGGGAATTAAGCTCAACGCAGCAGAAATGGACACTTGCGGCGAAAGTGCCTGACCTTTTCGATTCTGTTGACAGCGCACTTGCGGCCGAGGTCTCGCACGTCAACAGGTATCGGGATCTGACAAGGGAGGAACAGGTCGTACTCTTTGTTGATAAGTTCGTTTTCAATAACGAGCACTTTAAGGACTCGATGCCCTGGCTCCAGAACGCTCGGGCCTGGTGGGCAAAGCTGACGCTCCCGACCAAGGGGTTCGTGATCGCTGAGATCACCCCGACCGGCATCAAGCACGTCCGATATGACTTCGAGAACGAGCGGGCTTCGGATGTCCGGCAGGACCAATTCGAGCAGGAACTCAGCGCGGGCATTCGACAATCAAACTGGTTTGCCGGCTTCTCAATAGCCGTGGCCTTAGTTTGGGGCGTGTGGACCGTTGTGGATTTCGCGGGTCAGTTCAGCCTGACGTTCGGTACACTGAAATTCGTTCTTTTCATGATCTTGATAGTGCTGGGTTACATCTACAAAACGAAGCGTACCAAGGTATTCATTGGTTACGTCCTCGCACCAGAGGCTGAGGCGAAGCTCAATCAGTTGCTGAGCGCGTTCGTAACGCTACGCCGTTGCAGCGGCGTATGGGCCTACGAGGTGCGTGAAAACGTGAACGATAAGCAGTGGAAATACAATGCGGGAGGGCTCTTTTCGGTCGCCAAGCTGCCCATCGCGATATTTAATCGACCGATGCCCAACATAGAAACCAACATTAATGTTTGCGGTGTGGCATACCGTCGATTAGCGATCTACTTTCTCCCTGAGAAACTGCTGGTCATCGAGGGGACGGAAATCCGCCACATACCCTATAGCCAGTTGCGAATTACTCGGACCCACTTGGAATATGTCGAAACACAAGGACACGTATTCTCCGACTCGATGATCATCGAGCATCGCTGGAAGTTTATCAATCGCGACGGATCGCCGGACAGGCGGTTCAAGGCGAACGTTCAGGTGCCCGTCGTTCGTTGCGGAATTCTCAATCTCGACGTGTCCGACTTTCCAGTAAGCCTACTGACGACCGATCCGAATGCACCCGAGTCATTTTGTCAGACCTTGCCGAAGCTTGACAGCATGACTCGCTAAGCGACTCTGTAGGCCGTCTCGAACGGAGCAGACCCTTGGTTCCATCACTCGCTTAAGTTATTTTAGATTTCTATATTGATTTCGGTGCGAGGAACCCCGTGCAGGTACTAGCCGTATGAGCGACCAGATCGAATATGCGGGGTTCGAGGCGAGCGAATTCGCCGACAATCCCGAGCCCCGCGTCCCTTGCCTACTCTTGCTGGATACGTCGGGCTCAATGGCCGAGATAGTCGCCGATGCGGGTGAGGATACTGGCCAAACTGTGCAGCAAGACGGGCAGACCTATCGGATTGTCTCCGGTGGAACGACGCGAATCGACCTTCTGAATGAAGGCCTTATCACGCTTAAACACACGCTCGCCGCCGATACCCTAGCCAGCAAGCGGGCCGAGATCGCCATCGTGACCTTCGGCGGCTCGGTCAACACGGTTCAGGACTTCGTCACGGCCGAGCACTTCCAGCCGCCGCAATTGAGGGCCTCGGGCAGCACGCCTATGGGCCAGGCGATCATGCAAGGCCTTGGGATGATCGCCCAACGGAAGGCCACCTACCGCACCAACGGCATCTCCTATTACCGCCCGTGGGTATTCCTGATTACCGACGGCGGACCGGACCCCGGCGATCCCTGGCAGGCCGCTGCCGTTCAAGTCAAGCAGGGCGAGGCGGCGAAGTCGTTTGCCTTCTTCACGGTCGGTGTTGAGGGCGCCAATCTCGACGTGCTGGCCCAGATCGCTACGCGGGCACCGGTGAAGCTCAAGGGGCTCAACTTCCGCGACATGTTCCTCTGGCTGTCGCAGTCGATGCAGGCGGTCTCCCAGTCCTCTCCCGGCGACAAGGTCGCCCTCGCGCCCGCCGGTTGGGCCGAAATCTGACCGGGGGCCGCCATGTGGAAGATCGTCTTCGGTAGCGTGCAGGGCACGTCCCACGTCCAATCCGGGAAGCCCTGCCAGGATTTCTGCGATGGGGCCGTCGTCGGCACATCCGCTGTGGCCGTGTGCGCCGACGGAGCGGGTAGTGCCGAGTTGTCGCACCTAGGCTCGAAGGCGGCGGTCGAGCGCTTTATGGAAGTAGCCACGGTCGAATCCGCCCCGACACGTGAGCAAATTGAATCCTGGGTCGATGCCGCCCGGGCTCGGGTCCTTGAGGAAGCGGCGGCCAATGAGACGCCGCTGCGGCAGCTCGCCTGCACGCTCCTGGTGGCGATCGTCGGCGAGACCTGGGCCGCCTTCGCCCAGATCGGCGACGGGGTAATCGTCTTTGACGGGCCGGAGGGCTATGAGGTCGCCTTCTGGCCGGACAACGGCGAGTACGCCAACACCACGCGCTTCCTGACCGATGAAGCTTACCGCCAGCACCTGCGGATCGAGATCGTCGAGCGGCAGGTCATAGAGCTTGCCCTCCTCACCGACGGCCTCCAGATGCTCGCCCTCGATTTCGGCCAGGCCAAGGTTCACGACCGCTTCTTCGCACCGCTGTTTAAGACGGTGCGTAACGGCCCGGACACGGAGCTGCTTCACGCCTCCCTTCTGGAATTCATGGACTCGAAGCGGGTCAACGACCGCACCGACGACGACAAGACACTCCTCCTCGCTACACGAAACGCCACCGATGTCGCGCCCAGCCTACCCGACCCAACTCCATGACCATCTGGGGAACGACGTCCGTCTCTCAGCCAAGCCCTTCGCGGTCGGCGGCGAGGGTGCGGTCTTCGACGTCCTGGGCAAGCCCGACCTTGTTGCGAAGCTTTACAGCAAGCCGCAGAGCAAGGAACGCTGTGACAAGCTCCGGGCGATGGCCAAGCTGTGCAGCCCCGACCTGCTCAAGATCGCGGCCTGGCCGACGGCCACGCTGAGCAACGGCAACCCCGCGCTCGTCGAGGGCATCCTGATGCCCAGGATCGTCGACCACAAGGAGATCCACCACCTCTACAGTGTCGCTCAACGCAAGAAGGACTTCCCCGAAGTTGACTGGGGCTTCCTGCTTCATACCGCGAGGAACTGCGCGATCGCCTTCGAGGCGGTCCACGGTCACGGGCATGTGGTCGGCGACGTCAACCAAAAAAACGTGATGGTGTCGAAGAAGGGCATCGTCGCCCTGGTCGACTGCGACTCGTTCCAGATCGCGCAAGGCTCGCGCATCTTCCGCTGCGGGGTGGGCGTGCCCGAATATACTCCGCCCGAGCTGCACGGAAAGAACTTCGGCACGCTGGATCGGACGGCCGACCACGACCTATTCGGCTTGGCTGTGCTGGTTTTCCACTTGCTAATGATGGGCCGCCATCCGTTCTCGGGGGTCCCGCTGGTCCAGGCCGATATCCCCATCGAGAAGGCCATCCAGAACGGCCTCTACGCCTACACGCGCAACCCGACCAAGCTCAAGCCGCCGCCGAACGTCCCTCCGGTGACGATGCTCGACGCGGCTACCATCGACCTCTTCGAGCGGGCGTTCGGCTCGCCGCTACGCCCCACGGCCACCGAATGGCGCAACGCGCTCGACGCGTCGATGAAGCGGCTCAGCCGCTGCAAGAACGACCCCAAGCACTCATATCCAGCGGCAGCGGGCAAATGTCCGTGGTGCCAGTTGATCGCGGTCGCGCGGCTGATGTTTTTCCTGCCAGGTCACGGGGCTACGGGCGCGACGTTCCGGCCGGAGGACATCGACCAGCTCATCCGCAAGCTTGCGGGGATGCAGATCATCGTCTCCGCCTATGTGCAGCCCAAAGCCGTCCTGCCTGTCCAAGTGTCACTCCCGCCGGGGCTGCGCTCGATCCAAAAGCCAAAGCTCCTGAACCACCCGGCCCCGCCCGCACCGGTGCAGAAGCCGACTTTGGCACCATCTCCCCCGCCGCCGGTCCTGTTGCCGAGGTCAATGCTCAAGCCGTTGCCGAGTGCGCCGTTGCTGGCCCCGAAGCCGCCGCTTACGCCACATCCAACAGCGCGTCCGCCGGTACAAAAACCGGCCCTGACGCCTCCGCCGGCCTATCAGCCGCTCCCCAGGCCTCCGCTCAAGCCCCACCCTCTGCCCCCGGTCGTGCCACTTCGCCCCAGACCTCATCCCGTCCCACTGCCGCCAGTCTATCCGCCGATTCCGACGCCCGGGCCGCCCGACCCGTTCCTGGCGAGGCTCTGCATCGCCGGAATTTTCGCAGGATTGTTGGTGTTCCTCGTTGCCAGACCGGTGGGCGTGATCGTCATGATCGCGTTCGCCGCATGGTGGGCCATCCTGACAACCACCGAGAACCAGCGGCGGGAAATGGCCCGCAAGTCACTAAAATCGGCTCACGAGTACGACTGCGAACGCATGGACGAAGAATATGCCGAGCAAATCGAGCCGATCGAAGAGGCGAATAAACAATTGACAGACGCATGGCAGGCCAGCAAAGCGGCCATGACCGCGAAATACCAGAGACTATGCAAGGGAATCGACGACGAGAATTACCGTCCGCTCGCAGCATGGGAGGCGGCGGATGCGGTGCGAAAGGCTGAACACGATCGGGCGTCTATGGAAATCAACGCCGCCAATCAACGCCTGATGATGGAATGGGATGGGGTAGACTCCCTTCGAAGGGCTGAACATCACCGCGTCTGCGAAATCGTGGACGCCAGAAACCGCCAAGTGCTCGAGGAATGGGATGCCAAAAACGCCGAGACTATGGCAGCGCATGAACGGGTCCGCGATGAGCTCGAACAAGCGAATCGCCGCGTCCTTTCGGCCTGGGAAGGCGAAAACGTCTCCCGCCAGGCGGCCTATGACAAGGCACGCCTGGAAATCGAGCAGAAAAACCAGCGCCTGACCTCGGCATGGGAAGCGCTGACGGCTTCCCGCCAGGCGGGGCATGACCGTGGCCGCCGAGACATCGACGCGAAAAACCGCCAACTGGTCGCCGACTGGGAGGCAGCGAACGCGCCCTGGGTCGCCGAGGTGAAGCGCTGGCGCGACCGGGCGGCAGTGGCCGAGGCCGAAATCAGGCGGTTGGAGACCGAAGTCAACGCCGAGCGTTCGGCGAGTAGGCTACGATTCCAGCAGCGGAAGGACGAGGCCGACGGGATCGTTGCGAGCCACAGCCAAGCCAAGCTCGATTACGAGAAGGAGCTTCGCCAGGCTGAGTTGGACTCCAAGAAGATTCAGACGGAGGAGCATCTCGACAAGTTCTTCATCCGCGATGCAAAGCTCAAGGGCATCACCGGCGACCGCCTCCTCTCACTGGTATCCTTCGGCATCGAGACGGCCAAGGACGTTCAACTACTGAGCAACCAAAAGGTGCCCGGGATCGCGAAGGTCCTGACGAGTCGGTTATTCGAGTGGCGGGATAGTCTGGCGTCATCCTTCAGGCCCAAGCAAGGGCTGCCAGACTCGGAGAAGAGCCGCGTCGCCAGCCGCTACGCGCCGGTCATGCTCCCCCTGGGGCAGTCGATCCAGGGAGCGATCAACGACCTAGACACGATCGCCATGTCACATCGCGCCCGCGAGGCGGAAATTATTAACGCCATAGCCGCAACTGTGCAGAACTTCGCTATTGCAGAAGCGCACGTAAATGCGATGAAGGTGGCATAGTCTCGGGGAGGGTTGGGGCGTAATCTAGATGTCCGTTTCGTAAATTCCTAGCCAGTTTTCTTGACCGCACGGTTGTACGGTCTCGCCGGATAGAGTTCTCGCTCAAAACGCATCGGTCGTGGGCTGAACCACGCACGTCCTTTGCGTTGTTGGCGGCGAGTCTG
>JANXSX010000008.1 GCA_025356475.1 Isosphaeraceae bacterium
TACCTCCATACCGACATCGCCAAGCTTCGAGCAACGCTTGCTCCCTTCTTATTGAAGACGCAGGAGTACGGGTTCCTGCTGACGCGGAGCCTGTTCTACCGTGACCTGAGGCGCTTCCCTTACACTCCGCTTGACTCGTCGGCAGTGATTCCCGCAGGAACGAGCTCGACTGCGGCCGCCCAGCCGTTCATGAACCTCGTGGCAAGCGGAGGAACTGCGGAAGATATCCTTCAAATCATCCTGGTCTCTCCCGAGTATTTCGGGCTGGCGCGGCAGAAGGCATTCTGGGGCGGTTCCCGCTGGAAGATCTCGTTCCAGGTTTAGTTCGAGAAGCTTTCTTTTTTGTGAGAAGCGGCCTTCTTTGTCTAAAGAGTCAGCACTGAATTTGCTTCGCTTCGTAATCCCTTATAGAATTCGGTTCCTTGTCTCTGGAGAGTCGAGCGGAAACTTTGGGTTGCGGAGTCTCGGTCGGTATGGGAATCCTGCTACGGGTTAAGTCCGGTCCTCACACTGGCACTGTGTTCGACTTCGACCGGCACGACACGTTCGTTGTTGGTCGATCGTCGCAGGCACAGTTCGCGGTCCCCGACGATGGCTTCATGTCCCGCAACCACTTCCTGATCGAGTTCAACCCCCCCATCTGCTACCTGCGTGACCTTGGCAGTACGAACGGGACCAAAGTCAACGGCATCCGTGTCGATGGATCCCCCCTCCGAGACGGGGATGAGATCGTAGCGGGGGGGAGCGGATTCACGATCGAAGTCGATCAGAGTTCTGTCCGCGACCTGCCCTTGATTCGCTGCCTCGACTGCAAGTGCCCTGCACCCGAGAACCTGGCGATTGCTGCCGTTCCCGGCGAAGGCGGGATTGATTGGGTCTGCGACCGCTGCTCAAAACAGCGAACGCTTTTCCCCAAACCTCCCGACGGCTTCCGGATCGATCGACGTCTCGGCGGTGGTGGGATGGGAGAGGTCTTCCTCGCCTGGAGGAGAACCGACGGTCAGCCCTTCGCCATCAAAATGATGATCCCCACGGTTGCGGCCAGCCAGAGCGCGAAGCTGAGGTTCCGTCGCGAACAAGAGGTGCTCAAGGACCTTCGTCATCCCAATATCGTCGCATTCATCGATATGTTCGAAATCGAAGGCCAATTCCAGCTCTTGATGGAATACGTCGATGGGAGTAATGCGCTAGAATGGGTGGGAGCCCTGTCGTTCCCGTTGACGGTTTCGTCAGCAGCACGGATCGGAATTCAGCTCCTCAACGCACTCGAACATGCCCATTCCAAGGGATACGTTCACCGAGATATCAAGCCCTCCAACCTGCTTGTGAGCGGCCCTGCGCATCGTCCCAAGGTCAAGCTCTCCGACTTCGGGCTCGCCAAGAGTTTCCGCGACAATGCCGGCTTCGCCGGCCTGACCCACCAGGGAGATGTCGGTGGATCCGTCGGCTTCATCTCGCCTGATCACATTCGCAACTTCCGCGAGGTCAAGGAACCCGCCGATATCTATAGCGCAGGGGCGACGCTCTACTACCTCCTTTCCGGCAAGTATCCCTTCCTGGGCTTTGATCCCAACCGAGCCGATGCCTACACGATGATTCTCGAACACCCGCCTGTCCCCCTCCGCGCCCACCGCACCGATGTCCCGGAAGGCTTCGACCGGGTCCTGCGAAAATCGATGGAGAAACAACCTCGGGAGCGCTGGCAAAGTGCAGCCGCCATGGCCGATGCCCTCCGCCCCTTTATCGACGCGACTTGAGGAATGCGCGGCTCCGTGGAAAACAAACTCGTTTTTCGCTTGATTCTTGAACACCGTCCTATGAGACTAGGCTCGTATTGAAGGATCTCAGTCGGATCGAGCCACTCAAAATGGAACACATCGTGGGCGAGGCTGGTGCGAAGCCAATCGAGATCGCGGAACTCGTCCGCAAGGCTCTCGACGCGGATAAAAAAGGTGGCCTCGACGCGATGCTGCGGTACATCGTCGAGTCGTTCCAAGCCTACGGCTGCATACTCTGGGAACTTGCGCCTGGGTCGGACCTCGAGGCGGAGCCCCCTGACGGACGCCTCTTCGTCCTAGCCTCACACATCCCAACCGAAGACTTCTGTGCGATCCATGACCTTTCGGTCCAAGGTTCATATTCCGGGCGGGTGATTCTGCGTTGGGAATCATTGATCGATAACAACTTCACGGCAAGTGAATTGCAAGAACGAGTTTTTTCCTTTCTCAAGCACTGTTCTGCCATTCTGTCGATTCCAATTCGACTCAAGGACGACAGTAAGGCTGCTTTAAGTCTCTACCGAAAGACCGGAGAGGAGTTTTCGGAAGGGGATCGGCTCAAGATCGAGCAATTATCGGAGATCATGCCGCTCCTCTACCAGGCGATTCGGGACCGCATTAATTCGGAACTTGTGGGCAACGTTGACAAGGTCCTTCATGACGCTGAGGTCAAATCGCGTGGAATTCTTCTAACCTTCCTAGAGAAGAAGACCGTCTTCAAAGAGATCTGTGATTGCGTCGCAAGAACACTTCATTGTCATGAAGCCTCGCTGTTTCTTTATGATTGCCAAGAAGTTTCACTCTATATGAATGGCAAGTCGCTCGAGACCGTCAAATACGAGTTGATGGCGACAACACTCAGCCGAGCCATTCTCAAGAATGTTTATCAAGGACAACAGGAAGACGGGCTGACGAGTTGGGTGCTTACCGAGGGTAAACCTGCTTGGATCTTCAACCTCAACGAGTTTCGAGAAGATTTGGACTGGATCGGTCGGGTCTACCCAGGATTGCGTTGGGAAAATACCCTGGCTGACAAGCCCCTACTCGAGCAAAACCCGATCACGCAAAAGGGGAAGTCACCGCGGTGCGTTCTCGCAGTGCCAATATCCATCGGTGATAAGGTTCTTGGTTGCATCCGATGTTCGAGGGCCAAGGGGCCCTACTACTTCTCAGGACGTGATCTAGACTTGCTCAAGCTTGTCGCAGCACTGGTGGCACAGTGCTGGAGCACCTGGCTAGGGCGACGTGAAATGGACACTGAGAACAAGTCCTGGATTAAGTTGGTTACGAGTATCAACCAACTCAATGACTATGTGCAGAATGCACTCGATGCCGGCGAGCCTGATGAAGCTCGAATTTACAATGAAGCTCTCAGACACCTCGACAAAATTATCCCCGAGGCTGATCTAAACTCGGTGCGGCTTGTTGATCCGAGTACGAAAGAACTCTACTTTGTTGCTATGGGTGGAAAGAAGTTCGACGAGAAGGACCGTGCCCGGATTCGCGAATACCGCTCGATGACCGAGGGAGAAACACCTCCCTCCGCTGCTGCTCGTGTTCTCCTAACAAGGGAGCCCTACCTAATCGAAGATTGCTCGACAGAGCCCTACCACCAAACTCTCTTCCCGAACGCGAAGCGCAAGATTATTGCGCCCATCAAAGATCGCCGTGATGTCCTCGGTGTTCTCGACATCCGCAGTGTAGGAGAGAACCCGTTTCCTAAGCACGCCGTGGTGGTCGCCGACCTTATCGGTCGCCAACTCGGTCTTTATCACCGCCTCGCAACCACGATCGTCCAACTTCGGCGAGACCAGCGGCAAGAGATCCAAACCTGGGCTGATATCTCCCACCAACTCAAAGGACCGATCAATCAGGCGAAACGCCGGGCTGACCTCGCTCTTGAAGAGAAAGGTAGCGAGATTTCACATCTGAACGCGGTTCGTGGGCTCTGTCGTAAGGCGAAGCGGGTTGTGAATAGCCTAAACTTACTGGCAGAGCTTGCGAGTGAACAACCGATTCCGCTAAACCGCGTGTCGCTGGATTACCATAGTTTGGTGAAAATGCTCATTGAGGCGAGCCAAGATACCGAACTTCTTATTGATCCAAGACGCAATATTCGATTCTGGGTCCACAGTCAGAGCTTCCGCCGCACTCAACTCGACAGAGTTGAGGTAGACTTTGATTTGTTGGAACAGGCGATTACGAACATTCTCGATAACGCGGGGAAATACAGCTTCAAAAACACCGTCGTGGATATCTTCGGAGGGCTGACTAAACGAGGCCTTTTCCAGATCACAGTTCGGAACGAGGGGTTGAAGATCCGGTCGCAAGAGCTCAAAGATTGCGTGACTCGGCTCTGGCGGGGTGAAGAGGCCAAGGTCACGACTCAAGAGGGCTCGGGTATAGGACTTTGGATCGTAGATCACATTATGAAAGCACATCGGGGTGAATTGCTTATCATGCCTACCACCTCGGACAACATGACCGAAGTGAAACTTATCTTTCCGATACTCGGAGTGTCGAGGGTCCCATGAAGATTCTTCTTGTTGAAGATGACTATATTCAAGAGCAGGCCATTGTTACGGCCATCAAGAAGAAGTTCCCGGATATCCAGGTCTCAACGATTTGTACGGAACTCGAGTTCCGCGAGAAAATCGACGAGACTCTGAAAAATCCACCTGACATGGTGATTCTTGATGTCATGATTCGTTGGACGGATCCAGGGCCGGGGCTGGACCTTGAGTCAATCCCTGCAGAGGTGTTAGAGGGGGGAGCCTACCGCGCCGGACTCCGTTGCGAACGGATTTGGGAGGATCGCTTACCACGCACACCCATCGTCTTTTATTCTGTCCTGGAAGAGAAGGACATGAAGAGTGAATTTCCGAACAGACCCCGTGTGTACCGACTCTCCAAAAACTCCGACCCGACGGCTCTTCTTAAGAAAATTCAGGATTGGAAGGACAAACTACCCGTTGTTCATCAGAACTCGCTCTGATCGAAGGACATTCATTCTGATTTCCAGGTCTGATCCATCGGGGTGTTGAATAGTTGTCGTTGTAGGGAGTGGCTGGGTAGCTGACTCGGCCTCTGGCCGTAGCTTTCCTTTAATAGAGGGATCGATTGAAATGATATGTCCAACGGCAGCCCGAGACAATTGGACGGCGCCCGCTTGAATGAGAAAAAGACGACTCCATTCTTCTGGAGAGGGGGAGAGTTTTAAGATTTTTTGAAAAATCAAATCCAATCGGGATACTCTGTCCTCCTTGTCTGCCCACTTCCGATCCATCGCTACCACTGTGTCCACAATGTCAACGTCGTCGAACAGTTTGAGCTCGGGTATCGGCGTGTCAGGCAATTTGAGAAAACCGTCGAGCCCATGGGCAGATAGACCGGCATCGTCTTCGCGCATCAAGCTCAACCAATGTCCTTCATAACTCCGATCGACCTGGTTCTCGATCATGGCCATCAGCAACGCATCGCCGAGGTCGAAATTGAGCCAACGTCCTTTGACGGCTCTCCGATCATGCATATCGTGGATCGGTTTGGCGAGACACTTGGGGCAATGTAAGCAAGCGCTCAGCATCAAGGCGTTGTAAAGGACTTGCTTGTCTCGACGCGAGGTCGAGCGTTCATCGGGTTTCTGTTCCAAGAATTTACTTAATAGGTTGCAGAACCGGCTTTCCGGCTTGTTCAATTCGGAAATGGTCTCGAGCCCACGGAGGATCCAATAGTAGGGCTCGTATTGACCTTCGACGACCGGCAACCCATACCCTTGCAGCCACTCACGCAATTGCCAATCCGGTCCAGGTGTCGGCGCAGGCTTCTCTAACCAATTCTTGATATTCTGCCCCATCTCTTCCGCCGGGGTGGCCGAAGAGTCGGGGGAGGTATAAGAGACGATGGCTATTTCAGTGGACATGGAAAGTAATGTATCCCGGTTTCGGCCACAGACTTGCACAATGATTCCAATGGGCTATGTTCGGTCTTCCCTTGGATTGATTGTACTCATTCCTCGAATCTTCGCAATCCCGACGTAATAATGTACAACATTCCTTGGTCGGAAGTTGGCTGGGCTCAAAAATCCTCACCATTTCATCTCAAGTCTCTATCCTGCTTCGGGTTGCGTTGCAAGCCACTGTTGTTGCCCTGCCAGGAAGTCTCGATAGAGTTCGTATCATCTCCCTGACTTTTTACTAAAAAACACTTTCATGATTACACTTAGGGCATGATCTCTGGCCAATAACGAGCTAGAAGATATTGTCGGTGTCGTGCTCGGTTCGATCGAAGATTGGATCCAATCTTCCCCGTCGTCTTGGCGATTTCTACCAGACGATGCCCCAATGAATAGGCGACTTGCTGATGAATGTACTCAGGAAGGAGTGCCCCAAGACTCGGACCGGGATTGAGGTCCATTGGATGCCCGCCAGTCCCGTTTGGGTAAGCATGGGCAGCAAGTTCGGCCTGGGATGGCGTCGGATAGTGAAGCGGAGAATTACCAGCCTCAAGTTGGGTCGGTCGTACGATGACCATCTCGGGTGTTACGGGATAAACGAGAAGGACAAGCCATTGATTTTCCATTTGGTTGTGGTTTAGTCCTAGCACCTCCGACCAGCGATTCGGGCCTTGTTCCAAGTAACCGGCGTTTTCGAAATCGGACCATTTCGTCGCCCACGTCGGTTGATGAGGATTGTCTTTCTGACCTTCGTTCAACGCATCCAGCAGGAGTCGAACGAAGATCTCCCGATCCGAATCGTCCGTGCTGTCTAACACGTGTTGTATCCACATCGCAAATATTTTCGGGTCCGGTTTCCCTGGTCGATCGGGACTACCTGCGGATTCCAGGGCCTTCCGCAAAGCATCGCTTTTGGGGGATGCTTTGGCCTTCCTCCAAGCATCAGTGGCTTTGAGCTTCAGATGTAAGGGCTGGGCGAGACCAGGAAGGTTCAAAAGGTTCAATAACTCCTCACCAACCTGGAGTTGGCACACACCTGCCCCGTTATTAAGGATATTGTCTCTGTTCCAAGGTCCAACGAAGGGCGGTTTGCGCCGACCAACGACGAGACTCTTCTTATATCTCTCGGCAGCCTCGAATAACACCTCGGCATCGAGGCCGATTGGTGTTCCTCGCGATTTCGAGAGACGACTCTGTTCACGCTTGACCATTAGATGGAATAATCGCATGCTTCGATCCGAAACGCGTGCGTCATGCATCAGGTTCTCTGCGAGAGCCCGGCCCTTTTCGTCCTTTTTCCACAACTCAGCCAAAGCATCGGCATGTTCTGGTGAAGGGACCGGACGTCCAAATAGTTTTGACATGAGATTCCCCCATTCGTATGAATCGCGATCGAGACCTGACAATTCGGCGTGCAACCGAAGCTCTACGGGACGGCAGCCGATTGTGTGGATTCGAGCGAGGAATTGTGAAGTGGTCTAATCTTACATAGAGGCTCGGTGGATTCCAGACAGTTGTGTCAAAAACCTTGTGCAGGTTCGACGCGAGACTTCAGTTGCATAAAGCCGCAGTCGGCACTCTGTCTCGGGAAAACCGGGTGGGTGGCAGAGAAGCAGGCTCCTGCGAGCCACAAACACCAGTCCAACGCGTCTGGATCGCGATGCCTTTTTTGATCCGTCAGCATCCTCTCGCTAACGCAAAGGACTCCTGGTATACTCACGCTTTCTACATGGAATCAGGGCGAGGAATTTGCTTTGGATCGGTCGGCACTGGGGACGGTTGCAATTGTTGGGGTCGGTTTGATCGGCGGATCGATCGGGATGTCACTCCGCGCTTCGGGATTGGCGAAACGGATCGTGGGTATCGGGCGCGATCAGGGGAACCTCAACCTGGCCTGCGACCTGGGTGCGATCGACTTCGGCACAACCGACCTCGCCCGGGGTGTGGCTGAGGCCGATGTGATCGCGATTTGTACTCCCGTGACTCGAATCGCCCACGACGTGATCGAAGCGGCCAAGCTGGCCCCAAGGTCGGTCCTGATCACCGACGCCGGGAGCACAAAACGAACGATCGTTGAGGCTGCCGAGGCTGATCCGCGAGCCTGTGCCACGTTTGTTGGGGGACACCCAATCGCCGGGTCAGAACGTAAAGGGGTGAACTACTCCCAGCACGACCTGTTCCGAGGCAAGATTTGTGTCCTCACTCCGACAAGCCAAACTCCTGCTGATCGACTCGAACGTGCCCACGAATTCTGGAAGTCGCTTGGTTGCGTGACGACGGATCTTGACCCGGTCGCCCACGACGAAGCACTGGCCATGACCAGCCATTTACCTCATGTCATTTCCGCAGCTCTTGCCGCGACCGTACCACCACCCCTGCTCCCTGTGGCCGGAGGGGCGTATCGCGATGGAACTCGCGTCGCTGGAAGCGACCCGACACTCTGGGTTGGGATTCTTCGTGAAAATCGCGCGGCTGTACTCCGCGCTCTTGAACAATTTGAAACCGAACTTCAACTCGCGCGTAGAGCCCTCGAAGCCGACGATGATTCCGCGTTGATGACCTGGTGGATTGAAGCCAAAGAACGGCGGACCGCATTCGAAGACGGTCGTCACAAACTTTCCGATCTGAGACTCGAAATCTGACCTGAGAATCCTGTTCTTTCGTCAAAACGACTTTAGATTCACTTGTGAAACGACGCACAGACAAGCTTACGAATCATCTTTGAGTTCACTATGCTCTGGCATCTCTCCATTAGTCCACATCTTCATCAACCCGACCGTGTCGGAGCGCGCATTGCCGCAGAGGCGATCGATCTCGGACTCAACGGACCATGGACCGTTTCGGCCGCGCGAGGCTTCTTGATTCAGGGTCAGGCGACCCATGAGCAACTCGCCGAAGTTGCTGCGCGACTGCTCGCCGACCCGGTTGCCGAGATCTGGAGCCTCCAGCCCGCTGGGTCTAGCCCCGCCACACTCAGCGGCACGCTGGTGCATGTTTTTCCGAAAACGGGAGTGACGGACGCCGAAGCCGAGACTGCACTCACTCTCTTGACCGATCTGGGCCTGAAGCTCGACGCCATCCGAACGATTAAGACCTACCAAATTGACGGCCCAGCACATCTGATTTCCACGCTGATCTCACGCCTGCTCCGCAATGACGCAGTTGAGCAATCGATTATCGGACCACTCCCGTTCGATCGGCTCGCGACAGGGAAAAGTTATACCTTCTCGTTGATTACTCTACCGATCCGCACCCTTGACGACGCCTCTCTTCTTCACTTGAGCAAGTCCGGGCATCTCCACTTGAGCCTGGCCGAGATGAAGACCATTCAGGCCCATTTCAGCGAAATCGGTCGCGACCCGACGGACTGTGAGTTGGAGACGCTGGCCCAGACCTGGTCCGAACATTGTTCGCATAAGACCTTGAGAGGCAAGATCGACTATGAGGGGGAGCAGATCGACAACCTTCTCAAGCAGACCATCTTCAAGGCCACGAAGGACCTGAATCTCGACTGGTTGGTCAGTGTTTTCGAAGACAATGCCGGGGTCGTTCGTTTCGATGATGAGGTCGATATCTGTTTCAAAGTCGAAACACATAACCACCCTTCCGCAATCGATCCATACGGAGGAGCGAACACCGGGCTCGGCGGTGTGATCCGCGACCCGATGGGGACGGGGTTGGGTGCCAAGCCGATCTGCAACACCGATGTCTTCTGTGTCGCGCCTCCCGATTACCCGTTCGAAGCCTTGCCTGAGAATGTGCTTCATCCCAAGCGCATCTTGCAGGGGGTTGTCGCAGGTGTTCGCGATTATGGAAATCGCATGGGCATCCCCACGATCAATGGGGCACTCGTGGTCGATCCCGGATACCTGGCGAACCCGCTCGTGTTTTGCGGGACGATTGGTGTGCTCCCTCGCGGGATGTCGTCCAAGTCGGTTGCGCCTGGCGACCGAATCGTCGCGATCGGTGGTCGCACCGGTCTCGACGGAATTCACGGGGCGACCTTCAGCTCAACCGAACTGACAGCCCAAAGTCAGATCGACTCGGGTGCCTCCGTCCAGATTGGCAATGCGATCACCCAGAAGAAGGTCCTTGACGTTGTCCTCCAAGCGAGAGATCGCGGTTTGTACCGCTCGATCACCGATTGTGGGGCAGGCGGATTCAGTTCTGCGGTGGGTGAAATGGGGGCGAATCTCGGTGCCTCCGTCGAGCTGAGTCGGGCACCCCTGAAATACGACGGACTTAGCTATACTGAGATCTGGATCAGTGAAGCCCAAGAACGCATGGTCCTTGCCGTCCCCCCTCAGCATTGGAGCGCTCTGAAGGCGCTCTGCGAAAGCGAACAGGTCGAAGCGACCGATCTCGGGGAGTTTGTCGACACCGGGCGGCTCCACCTAACCTACCACGGCGAAACTGTTGCGGATCTCTCGATGCATTTACTGCACGAGGGACGCCCCCCTGTCGTGCGAAAGGCGACCAGGCCGCCGATCCTCGCCTCAGCGGTTCCGCTCCCGGAATGTCAGGACTACACCCCGGACTTGAAGGCAATCCTTCAGACCTGGGACGTCGCCAGCAAGGAGTGGATCGTTCGCCAATATGACCACGAGAATCAGGCCCGGAGTGTCATCAAAGCTCTTGTCGGTAATGAGAGTGATGGGCCTGGCGATGCTTCGGTCGTTCGTCCGGTCTACGGCTCAAACCGGGGGCTTGCCGTCTCTTGCGGGATCAACCCCCGCTATGGACGGCTCGACCCCTATGCCATGGCCTGCTGCGTGATCGACGAAGCGGTTCGCAACTGCGTAGCCGTGGGGGCGGACCCCGGTCGGATCGCGATCCTTGACAATTTCTGCTGGGGAAATTGTGAGCGACCCGAGACTCTTGGCTCGTTGGTTGAGGCCGCCCTGGCCTGTCGCGACATGGCCTTGGCCTACAAAACGCCTTTCATCTCGGGCAAGGATAGCCTGAATAACGAGTACACCCACGAAGGTCAGAGTCTGGCGATCCCCCCGACCTTGCTCATCAGTGCGATGGGTCAAGTGCCAGATGTGACGAAGTGCGTGACCATGGATCTGAAAGAGCCAGGGAACCTGCTCTGGATTGTCGGCCAAACCGGCAACCATTTGGGCGGGTCGCACTGGCTCCTGGTTCACGGCAGGTCAGGTGGCTTTGTCCCCGAAGTCGATCTCGAGGCGGGTCCCCCGCTTTATCGAGCGATTTTCGCAGCCATCCAGGCCGGCTTGGTGCGAAGCTGCCACGACCTCAGTGAAGGGGGATTGGCCGTCGCCTTGGCCGAAATGGCCTTGGCGGGCGGGTTTGGTGTTGATGTATCGCTCCGAGACGTTCCGTGTGCCGATGAGGCCGCTGAAGACGCCGTTCTGTTGTTCTCTGAATCTCCGACTCGACTTATCGTTGAATGTAAGCCTGAGAATGCAAATGAACTGGCCGCGATTTTCGCCGAGATCCCCGTGGGGCGTCTGGGCGAGGTCACAGCCGAACCGAGGGTCACGATTCGTGGTCTCGGGAAATCGGAAGTGCTATCCGCCCCTGTGGCCGAACTCAAGGCCGACTGGCAACGTCCGCTCAAGTGGTAATAACAAACAGTCTCTCTATCATGGATGGGAGCTTCTTCCATGGGTATGTCTCGATTCATAACGTTCGTCGATGGTTCAAATCTCGACGGTGTCCTAAAACACTTGAACCTTCGTGTCGATGACTATGGGGCGTTTTATCGCCATGTCTTCGAACAATCGGTGCAATACTGGGGCCGAACATTCGCCGACGGTGCGGAGTGGCCGACTGCCCAACACTCGCGGATCTATTGGTACGTCGTTGGCAAGATGGACGAGTGGGATCTTGCAGATCCCAAAGCCGAAGCCCGCTTGAAGAGCCGCTTCGACATGAATACGCGCATCCAGTCTCACTATCTTGATGAGGTGGAACGCCGTCTGCCGGACATTTTACCTGACCGTCGCCGCGAAGAAGCCTGGGCGATCTGTTATGGCGAGACCCGCGAATGGTATGAGAATAAGCGGCGGGCTCTCGAGCGAAAGAAGCGGTTTTACCATGGGGTGCAGTCGGCGACCGACTTTGTCGAGATCCGCCAAGAGGGACACTGGAAGGTGGACCTTCTGAACCATTCGTTGAATGAGAAGGGGCTCGATACCAGCCTCGCGGTCGACATGGTGGCCTTGCACTCAACCTATGATATCGCGCTGCTGATTTCCGGTGATGCCGATGGCATTCCCGGTATCAACTATGTGAAGGGGCACTCGAAGCATGTCGGTGTGGTCGAGTTCCGCCGGGGTTCGGCGGCCGACTTCCCCAACAAGGGGGCTTCGTCCCGGCTCAAGATCGCGGCCGATTTCGTGGTTCAGATCTATGAGGCTGACCTGATTCGCCGCAACCTCGCTTATCGGTCAGAGACAGATTACATGTCTCCCTCGCCATATATGTCGTCCGACAGTCATTATTGATCTCCGAATCCGCCTGCGAGCCCGAACGATGGCCACCCCCCGCGCACTCATCCTCCGGGCTCCAGGTACGAACAGCGACGAGGAGACCGCCCTCGCGTGGCAACTCGCGGGGGCTGATCCCGAGACCCTTCACGTCGGTCGCGTGCTCGAATTACCCAGCCGACTCGATGATTATCAGATCCTCACCATCCCCGGGGGATTCTCTTATGGAGATGACCTCGGCGCTGGCGTGGTCTTCGCCGCGCGACTGAATCAAGCACTTGGTGATGCCTTGACCCGATTTCGCGATCGAGGTGGGTTGATCCTGGGGATTTGCAACGGGTTCCAGGTGCTCGTAAGGGCGGGCTTGCTCCCCGGTCGTTCGGGGGTTGGTAACGCGACACTCACGAACAATGATCGGGGACGCTATGAGTCGCGTTGGTCGAGACTCGCTCCCAAACCGGGTAGGACTCCGTTCTTAGCCGACGATACTCCGATTGATCTCCCTGTGGCACATGGCGAGGGAAAGTTCCTGACCGATCCACAAACGCTGCAAACGCTGCAAGAGGCGGGCCAGGTCGTATTGACGTACGTGGACGAGTCGGGCCATCCCACCGACGCCTTTCCAGCGAATCCAAACGGTTCCATGGGGGGTGTTGCCGGCCTCTGCGATCCGACCGGCCAAATTTTTGGACTAATGCCGCACCCTGAGCGTAACATCGACCCACTCCATCACCCTAAGTGGACCCGGCGCGGGCCGGGCACTGAAGGGGATGGGCTGCGGATCTTTCGCAATGCAGTAGAAGCTCTCAAAGCCTAATCGCCCTGGGCTTCGGATCTAGCTTCGATGGATTGCACCGCACCGACCGTACCCGGAGATCTCGCGAGAATCACGCATTTGTCAGTCGCTCGGCTGCTAGCGCTTTCACGGACTGAAGGTCGAGCTTGCCTGTACCGAGGATCGGAATCGACTCGACTTGAATGAAACACTCCGGTCCGGGAATCCAGAGTTTGGGTAAGTTCGTACTGTTTAGTTTCTTGACCGTCTCTTCGGGGGTCATCCCGTTGAGGCCGATGTGGATGACCGCCAGTTTCTCGCCTCGCTTGAGGTCGGGGATGCTGATGACGACCACTGAGCCTTCGCTGACCAAGGTCGCTTCTACGACGGCCACCTCAACTCCAAAGTGAGGCACCATCTCGCCAGCGATCTTGGCGAACCGGCCCAACCGGCCCGTGATCGTCAGAAACCCATCGTCATCCACGAATCCGAGGTCGCCGGTCATGTACCAGCCGTCAACAAGCACCTTCGCGGTCAACTCCGGACGGTCGAGA